>JBFXFM010000001.1:0-374546 GCA_050179035.1 Draconibacterium sp.
TTTGAATGTTGAAATATTCATTTTTCCATCGTTTAACCAAATCCCGGTAAAAGTTTTCATCATACAATAAACCTGCTGTTATTTCAGGTTGATTAAACTGGTTGGTTAACCGGTGTAAAAACCTTAATTCAAATCTCAATACATTCCTGTTTTGGTATAATTCCGGGATTGACTGCCTTTTATCTTTTTGCTCTTGCACCTTACCATAAAAAAGCAATTGCCTTTTCTTATTGTTGTAATATAAACCGTTATTTTGTTCTAACCGCTTGTAGTATTGTGATTCACCCAAATAAGGGTAATACAAATTTGATTCATGTTGCATGATGAAATTTTGAGCAAAATCAATCCGGGTAACATGGGCCAAATGAAAAGGTAAATGCAAACTATCACTTATTTTCTCAATGGCTCTTTTGTAGTCACCCTTTGAAAGTGTTTTGAAATTGTCACCCAAATAATATTTACAGATACTGCTATCTTTAACAATTACCCGGTTTTCAGTTACTTTTACTTTAAGGCTATCCAAATAACCATTTACATATTCCCCAAAATCTGTAATTCCATTACTTGTAACTTTGGTTAAATGTTGTGGAATTGATTCCAGAAAATTGATTCCGGGGGTTGCTGTATTGTTATAGTTAAAATCGGTATTATCAAACATGGGTAACAAAAATGGGTAACAAAGTACATCTTAACATAGTGAAATAGAAAAAGGGGAATATTTCACCCCTTTTCTGTTAAAGTTATCGGGTAACATTTTTTGTTACCGCTTTCCCTCTCAAAATTTCCATTTCCGGGTTTAGTTCCTCATCAATAAGCAAATCCCAAAGGCTGTTAACATCATTTTTTAACCCTCTTGCAATAAATATTTCAATTGCTGTAATTCCGGTTTCTTTATGGTCTGAATTAAATATTATTATACAACCGTCTTTTGTATGGTTAATGTCACCAAAGGCATAATTAAGGCTTAAATCAGGTCTTATGAGGCTTGTAATATTGTGGCTGCCTTTGCTTACAGCTAAATCTGAATTTTTCCTTTTCCATCGGTCGGGTCGGGTTACACAATTAAATGAAAGTCCCCCGATATTAAACCGGGTTTTGTTAATCAAAAGACTTTCAAATAAATCATACTCACCAGATGATGCTGTAATATCAAACCGACTTTTGGCATCGGTTAATTTTTCTCCTTTGTAATAATCTGTTAAAATCATTGTTCACCTCCTTTCTGACTGGTTAACCGTTTGATTTCCGATTCAGAAAAATAAACCCTGTTTCCGATTTTCTTACTTTCAATCAGGTTCATCTTCTGCCATCTCCAAATTGTTGCAGAACAGATTTTGAACTTTTCAATTACTTCATTCCGGGTGTAAACTTTTTCATCATGCTTTTGCAGAACAGTTTTAACTGCCCGGTCTGCTATGTTTTGACCAAACTCCATCAATTCACCGGCTTTAACTGTTATGTTGATTCCGGGATTGTTTAGTATTAATTCTTGTAAACTCATTTGCTTAATTTTTAAGATTTATAATTTATCATGCTTTGCAAAACATGATGCAAGGATAAACCTCATGAGACTACATATCAATAACTTACATAGCTAAATAAGCTATGTAAGGTTTACTTTAGTCTTAAATGAATTTACAATTGAGAAATAATGTTATTTAATTCAGTGTATGCCTCTGATTTAGAGTTGATTCCTTTGTTTCCGTTCCAGTTGCTATGTGTAAGGTCTCCACAAATTAACCGGTTTATCGTTGGTAAGTCGGTATTATTTAGGTTAATCCCTGCAAGTTTCAATAAATCAAACACAGCCTTTTTATTGCGTTCCGCTTTATTTCTCTTTTGCTTTTTTATCCACTCAACAATAGTAAAACCGGCTGGCAATGGTTCTTCACAAAAAACGGCTGCAAAATTAATTTCTGAAGTTTCCTGTGGAATGTATTCACCCCTTAGTATCCTGCACAATTTTTGGGCTTTGTCAACTGAAATATTAGATTTCAATCCTGTTATTGGTTTGGGTTGATTCTGTTTTTGAGCCTGTACTTCATCCAACTGAGTTTTCAATTCTCTGGATAGAATTTTATAGTATTTATTGTCCTCGTCTTTGGTATCCATTTCCTTTTTCAAATCCTCTATTTTTTTTGAAGCCTTAGTATCCTCTATATCCTTAATTAGCTTATTATACTCATTTATAAGTTCAATAGCGTTAACCAATTGATTAACAATTTCTTTGTGTGTAGTACCATTGGGATTATCTGCACAATCGTTAAGTTTCTTAATATCGTTTTTAGCCAATATAAAGGCATAATTCTGTACAAAACTATACTCCCAGCTTAATTGATTATTAGTGCTTCTTTCCCTGTCCTCATCTGTTGAATAGGCCTTGATTTTGTTACAATTCACAAACTCATGTAAGGAAATTTTTGAAGCCTGGTATATAATATCATCTTGCGTTTTTATTTTTTCCCCTACCTCATCCCTACTTTTTTTTAAAACCTTTATTCTCTCATGGGGTAATATTTTCTCGTTTATGTCATTATGCTTCGATGATGGTTTTAACCTTTTCTCAACCTCAAACCACAATACACCCGCCTTTGCTGGAACATTGTTTATCCCAATGATCCTAACCCGGTCTGTTACTAAATTCTTATTGTTATCAATACTCATGATTCAATGTTAAAAAGTTACTACAACATTCATTGATAATAAGTCGTTATCGGAAATCCGTTTTCGTGAATTTCAGTTGTACATTGGTTTTCTGGATACATAATCACTAAAAGAATTTAAATGGTCCTCTTCCAAAATAAACCCATAGGCTACATTTTTAGCATTAAATTCAATAATAGCCCATTCTATTAACTCAGCATAACTTTTTTTATTAAGCCTATCCCTAATAGGGGTCTGATTTATAGAGGATAATTGTCTTAATGACCAAATCTCTTTCCCTGTTTTACTCATATTATTAAATTTATTTAGCAATGTTCATATAATCCCCGCTTCTTTGCCACATTTGAAGCACTTTTTTAGCGTGTTCCTCTCCTTCAACCTTAATGTACTTTAAAAAGGCTCTTTCTGTTTTATGGCCTGAAATTGCCATTATAGATAACGTTGGTATATCGTCTTTATAGGCGTTGGTACAGAAACTTCTCCGGGCTGAATGTGAGCTAATTAATTCATGTTTTGGATATTTTTTTTCAAGTTTCATTCCTTTGTGGGAAATGGTTTTAACAAATATAGAATTTAACTTTGCCTCATCTGCAGCAACTTTTAAATAGTCATTGTATTTCTGATTGCTTATTGATTGAGGAAGTTTACCATTGTATTTTTCCAATATTTCTTTAACCTCTTTTCTTATTGGAATAACAACCGGATCGCCTGTCTTTTGTTGTTTTAACCTGATATAATCACCTTGTATTTTTTCAGGTGTTATTTGCTGTAAATCTGAATATCTAACCCCTGTCCAGCTTGCAACAATGAATAAATCCCTTACCCTTTCAAGATGAGGATTACCGCTAAAATCATGCTGATAAAACTGGGTTAGTTCGTCTTTGGTTAAATAAATATTGTCGCTTTCCTCTGATAGCTTTTTAAAGTTTTCACTTTTAAATTTGGTGTATGGATTATAACCCTTTTCAGTTGCAGCATTAAGGATAGTTTTTAATGTTTTGATTTTATTCCCGATTGTATTAATGGCTAATCCTGTTCTGATTATTTTACCGTCTTTGTCCTTTTCCTCATAGTTCCTTAAAAAGTCCACAAATTGCTGATAAAACTCCAAATCCATATCAATAAAATCAGGTTCCCCAAATTTTACAGCATATTCTTTTAAATAGCTGAAAGTTGCTTCATATTCCATTCTTGTTTTATAACCTATCGGGTTACCGGTGTCAGGATTAATTCTTGTTGTAGCGTTATCTATAAATTGCTGAATAAAACCAAATAAGCTATTAACCTGCAAATATTTATCAGGGTTGTAATGTTTATCAATGGTTGAATCTAACCATTCCTTGTTAATTTTGGTTTTATCGGGTGTTGCCTTAAATTCATCAAGAATAAAATCCCTTAACTCATTTAATTTATCCTGAAATTTATCAGAATCTTTAAAGGCTGCAACATTTTTGACTTTACCGGTTTCATTATTCCAAAATTCCGGTTTAATCTGTTTCCCTGATTTTGCTTTTAAATTAAATTGTCGGCCATTGGTAAAATGTACCAAAATATTAACCTCAATTACCTTTTTTTCTGTTTTGGTTTTCCCTGTTGGATTAGTAACAAAGAATCTGATTTTTGCTGCCATAATAACATCTGATTAAAAGTTCATAACAAAGATAAACTTATATGTCAACAATATGTCAACATTTATTAAAAGAATTGAAACTTATTGAAAATATTTGATGAGGTAATAATATTTTTAATGTTGTTATTTATCCATATAAATCAGTGCTTTCAGCATATCTTTGAATAAGTCAATTGATTTAAAGATATTGCATGAATTTTCAAGGGTGATAGTCCCTGCAGGCCGACTTTTAAAAGGAGAGTTAAATCTAAAAAGTTTAATTCTCTTTTTGTTTATAAATTGCAGCTCATCCCGATTTTATCGGGAGGACCCAGGGTTCTCCCGACGCTTCGGTCGGGACTGCAGGCCGACTTTTAAAAGGAGAGTTAAATCTAAAAAGTTTAATTCTCTTTTTGTTTATAAATTGCAGCTCATCCCGATTTTATCGGGAGGGCCCAGGGTTCTCCCGACGCTTCGGTCGGGACTGCAGGCCGACTTTTAAAAGGATTAAATTGTAGTAATACATTTTAGTCCTTTTGTTTTTTCATGAAAATGTAACAATGCTAAACAATTTGAAAAGCTTGAATTGTTATATTCAGCCAATTTGAATCGACATGATTACACGCGCACAGTTTTTAAGTATTCTTGGAACGTCAACTTCAGGTTTATTATTTTTCCCTGAGAAATTACTCGGAATTGCAAATCCCAATGTGCTTAACAAAGATTTGTTCGGGAGTAATTTTACCTGGGGAGTGGCTACCGGAGCTTATCAGATAGAAGGCGCAAACAATACAGAAGGGAAAGGCCCCTCCATTTGGGACGATTTTTCGCATAAAAACGGAAAAATAAAAGACCAGTCAAACGGCGATGTTTCATGTGATTTTTATCACAGGTATCGTGAAGATTTGGAGTTGCTGAAAAGTTTAAACTTCGGTGCTTTCCGATTTTCAGTTGCGTGGTCGAGGATTCTGCCTGAAGGCACCGGAACAATAAATACAAAAGGAATTGATTTTTATAACCGGGTTATCGATGCCTGCCTTGAGTTGGGAATCGAACCCTGGATTTGTCTTTATCACTGGGATTTGCCATTGGCTTTGGAAGAAAAAGGCGGCTGGGCAAACCGCGAAGTGGTTAATTGGTTTAGTGAATATTCACGAATTTGCGCCGTTCATTTTGGCGACCGTGTGAAGAATTGGATAGTTTTAAACGAGCCCCTTTCTTTTACAAGTCTGGGATATTTGGCCGGAATTCATGCACCGGGGTACAAAAGCATCAATAAATTTCTGGCAGCAGTGCATCATGCAGCACTTTGCCAATCAGCCGGAGGCCGGATAATTCGTGAAAATGTAAAACAGGCAAGAGTGGGTACCACTTTTTCCTGTTCGTGGATTGATGCAAAGAAATCAAAACCAAAATATTACAAGGCTTCTCAAAGGCTCGATGCGCTGATAAACAGGTTGTTTATTGAACCAGTACTGGGGTTGGGTTACCCCACCGATACGTTGCCATTTCTAAAAAAGATTGAGAAATTTATGCACCCCGGCGACCTTGAAAAGCTTCAATTCGATTTTGACTTTATTGGGTTGCAGAATTATTTCAGAATTATCGGGAAACCTTCCCTGATTCCTTTTATCCGGGCCAAAAACGATAAACCAGATTATAACGATGTGCAGTTTACCGATATGGGATGGGAAGTTTATCCTGAAGGGATTTTTAAAATCCTTCAACGTTTTGCAAAATACCCTGTAAAAGAATTTCTGATTTCGGAAAACGGGGCTGCTTTCTATGATAATGTAACCGGCGAAAACGTGCACGATCCTTTGCGGGTTCAATACTTTCAGCAATATTTGTCGCAGATTTTAAAAGCAAAACAAAGTGGAATTCCTGTTAACGGATATTTTGCATGGACCTTTATCGATAATTTTGAATGGGCTGAAGGATTTAAAATGCGCTATGGAATCGTATATAATGATATTCAAAATCAAAAACGAATTGTTAAGGACTCGGGCTTGTGGTTTCAATCCTTTTTAAGCCGATAAATATCTGATATGAAAAGTTTTCCGGGATTTATTTAAACGATTAAACCTTATTTAATGAAGACAAATTTTTTAGCGCTCACCGTTTTGATGGTTGTAACGTTTGTTTCAAAAACCAATGCTGTTGAAGTAATTCGTGTCAACCAACTTGGATATCTTCCGCAATCGGTGAAAGTGGCAGTGTTTATTTCGTCGGAAAAAACTGATGTTAAAGAGTTTACAGTTCATCAGGCACTGACTGGAAAAGTTGTTTTTACCGGTAAAACGATTGCAAAACCAGCCGAAAACTGGGGAATGAAATCAGCTTTTCGTCTCGACTTTTCAAAACTCGAAGTTCCGGGAGGCTATTATATTCAGGCAGGAGAAACCCGCTCGCCAAATTTCAGAATTGACAATGATGTTTATGAGGGAACTGCCGATTTTATATTGAATTACCTGCGTCAGCAACGGTGTGGTTTTAATCCGTATTTAAACGATTCTTGCCACACGCACGACGGAATTATTGTTGACCATCCAACCAAAACAGGACAGTTTATCGATGTAACAGGCGGCTGGCACGACGCCACCGATTACCTGCAATACTCAACCACTTCCATCAATACGGTTTACCAGATGATGTTTGCGTACAAAAAGTTTCCTGAAGTTTACGGCGATGATTTTGATGCAAACGGAATGCCCGGCAGCAACGGGATTGCTGATATTCTGGATGAAATAAAATGGGGCCTTGAATGGATGCTGAAAATGAATCCGGCACCCGGCGAAATGTACAACCAGATTGCCGACGATCGCGACCATATCGGATTCCGGTTACCAGTAGGCGACAAAGCCAATTATGAATTGGGCGAATACCGGCCGGTTTATTTTGTCACCGGAAAACCACAGGGACTTTCGAAATACAAAAATCAATCGACAGGCGTTTCTTCAATAGCAGGCAAGTTTGCATCGGGTTTTGCGCTTGGGGCTGGAATTTTCAGGGAATCTGACCCTGTTTTTGCCTCAGCGATAAAACAGAAAGCACTTGAAGCCTGGGAATTTGCGCTTTCTGACACCGGCTATTGCCAAACAGCCAGCAATGTTTCGCCCTATTTTTACGAAGAAAGCAATTTTGCCGACGACCTTGAACTTGCCGCCGCCCAACTTTATCAACTTACAGGCGACACGAATTTTCTGAAAGAAGCAAATTACTGGGGAAAGCAGGAACCTGTTTCACCCTGGATAAAAAACGGAACTGCACGTCATTACCAAAGTTACCCGTTTGTCAATCTCGGTCATTATTTACAGATTGAAAACAACGAAAAATTGCCTGCAGGTTTTTATGCCGATGGGTTGAACTTGCTGCTTGAGCGCGGAAAAAACGACCCGTTTTTTCATGGATTGCCCTTTATCTGGTGCTCTAATAATTTGCTGGCTGGTGCAATTACGCAGGCGCGGTTGTATCGCGAACACACTGGCGATTTTCGTTTTGCCGAAATGGAAGCTTCACTTCGCGACTGGCTTTTTGGCTGCAATCCGTGGGGAACGGCCATGATTTGCGGACTTCCGGGCGTTACCGATTCGCCGGCAAAACCACATTCATCGTACACAGTATTGTACGGCGAAACTACGCCCGGCGGCTTGGTTGATGGACCGATTGCCACCGAAACAAACAAAAGCCTCATCGGAATTACTTTGCTCGAACCCGATGAATATGCAGATTTCAATAATGGTAAAGCCGTTTATCACGACGATATCGGCGATTACTCCACCAACGAACCAACAATGGATGGCACAGCCAGCCTCAGTTTTTATCTTGCTGCGCTCGAAAACGAAGGCAGGAAACCCGCTGCTCCTGCAATGATGAAGGAAAACGAAGGCGCCACCGTCAGGATAAATCAGCAAAAGAAAGTGATTTACCTTGTTTTTAGTGCCGACAAAAGGTTTGAAGGAGGTGAACATATTCTGACTACTTTGAAGAAAAACAGGATAAAAGGCTCATTCTTTTTTACAGGAAATTTTCTGAAAAATCCTGAATTTGAAGGTATAACAGAAAAAATTGTAAAACAGGGGCATTTTGTTGGCGCTCATTCAAACAAGCATTTGTTGTATTGCGACTGGCAAAAACGTGACTCCACCCTGGTTTCAAAAGAAGAATTTCAGGCCGACCTGAAAGCGAATTTTTTGGCTTTGCAGAAATTTGGAGTGGAACCTGAGAATGCGAAGTTCTTTCTTCCTCCATACGAATGGTACAACAACGAAATTACCGTCTGGAGCCGGGAACTGGGGCTCAATCTTGTAAATTTCACGCCTGGCACTGGTACTAACGCCGATTACAGCACGCCTGAAATGCCCAACTATAAATCGTCGGAGCAACTCATGAATTGGCTGACGGATTTTGAGGCAAAAGAACCGCAAGGTTTGAATGGCTCCATTTTGCTGATTCACCCCGGAACCGAAGAATCAAGAACCGACAAGTTTTATCTGAAACTGGATGAATTAATCACAACGTTTGCAAAAAAGGGATATCAATTTAGGTCGTTCAAATTTTAACCAGTGACTTAAACATTATCCAGCATCAAGCGGCAGTTAGCAGTAGGCAGTCATCCCGGCATTCGGTATCCGGTATCGATTTTTCAATCAAGTATCCAGTATCAAATAACTTTTTTATCCCGGCGCCAGCACGGAGAATGGATAAAACGGAATATTCCGGAGAATCCAGAAAAGCACAATCACTCCGAAAATTATCCACGGCGTACGGCTGAAATAGAAAACATTGGGCAGTTTCCACCCAAAAAAACGGTTGAAAACCGGGTGCAAATAATGGTAAAATATTAGCAGAAATGCCGGAATAAAAAGAAAATTGTAGCTCACCACACCGGCAAAATCGAGATGAAGCAAACTGTGAATTGCCCGTTGCGAGCCACACCCCGGGCAATAATAACCTGTGATTGAATTAAAAATACACCGTGGGAAAATTTCGTGTTTGGCGGGGTCGAGCAGAAAAAAAAGGACTGCCAATCCTATAAAACCGAGAAGCAGTCCTGTATTCAGAATTTTTTTCATTTACAATTTGTTGATAGCGCTACTCCCTTTTTTAGTTTCCTATCCCTCCCCCCGGGGAGGGCAGGGAGGGGCTTCTTCTAAAATCCAGCGCCACTCATAATTCCGGCAAACACGCCTAAAACAGCTAACAGTGTTGCAACCACCGCAATTAGCAGGCCGCTGCCAAATGCAATCCATGCCCACAATTTTGCATTTCTACTCGCATCATTTGCCCCTGCAATGTCTCCCGAGTTCCATCTCGAATTTACCTGTGCCGCAAAAACAATTGAAACTATACCGAGTATTTGACAACAGAAAATTGTAGTAAGGATGGCAAAAACAAGATAATTCGGAGGAGGTGTTTGTTGTTGATTGATTTGTTGTTCGTTCATTTTTAAAGTTTTTAGGTTATTAAAACGGTTTTCGCAAATGTAACCTGAAACTCCGAAAATAAATGGAACCAGTTTCAAAATATTTTCTCTCAATTTCAACGATTTGAACTTGCATTAACAAGTTGTTAACAATTGATTATTTAAACCAATAAAGGACAATATTGTCTTAATATGCGAAAACAATAACAGAAACAGAAAATGAAGCAAAAACTCCGTAATGGAATTACTATTCTTTTGACCCTGCTTTTTATTGGGTCGGTGCAAAGCAAAGCAGCAATATTTGAGAACGACGACGACAGACCGGGCATTATCCGTGGTCAGGTAACCGAAAAAACATCGGGGCAGCCACTCGAATTTGTGAATGTGGCGGTGTACGAAAAACAAGGTGCAACACTCGTTTCGGGCGGCATAACCAACAGCAAAGGCGAATTCGAAATTAAAGGAATTGTAACCGGCGAATTTTATATTGAAGCCAATTTTATCGGTTTCGAAAAAGGCAGAATCGATGGAATTACCATCGACAAGGAAAACCGGTTGGCCGAACTGGGCAATGTGGTGCTTTCGCCATCAACGGTTGAAATTGAAGGTGTTGATGTGGTCGCCGATAAAAGTCCGGTGGAATTCAAACTCGATAAAAAAGTAGTGAATGTAAGTCAGGTCATCAGCGCAGCTGGTGGTACAGCTGTCGATGCGCTCGAAAATACACCCTCCATTCAGGTTGATATTGAAGGCAATGTGGAGTTACGCGGCTCAACCAATTTTACGGTTTTAATCGATGGTCGGCCCAGTGTTTTAAGCGGAACCGATGCCTTGAGACAGATTCCCGCTTCAGCGTTGCAGAGTATTGAAGTTATCACCAATCCATCGGCAAAATACGAACCCGATGGCAACTCCGGAATCATCAATCTTGTAATGAAAAAGAATTCGCTGAATGGGCTGAGTGGAATTGTCAATGGTTCGGTGGGCACAGGCGACAAGTACCGTGGCGATTTTTCGCTGGGTTATCGTACAAACAAATTAAATTTTACCGTTGGCGCCAACTGGCGCGACGAAACCAATTACGGCAGCATGATGTCGGAACGCGAAACCTTAATTAACGACACAACAAGTTACCTTGACCTGGAAGGTTCGCGTAATTTTGTTCGCACGGGGAATACTTTTAAATCGGGGCTTGAACTTTTTTTGTCGCAGAAATCGACACTTGCATTTTCGGGTGAACTTGGAAAGCAAAAAAACAACGAGGAAGGCGCAGGTAAAATGCACGCTTACACCAATCCGGTCAGCACCGGTGTTTATTCTGTAACCGACGAGGTTTCGGGGCGCAAAAGCGATTTCTACAGCGGTCAGGTCAGTTTTTTTCACAATTTCAATTCTGAAGGGCATAAACTTGAAGCCACGGCATTTGTGTCGGGCAGAAAATCGGACGACAATGAGCAGGAAGATGAAATACTTGCAGACGAAACATACAATCCAACCAGTGATTATGTTGGCAGAATTTCGACAACCGAATCGGAAAACGAAAACGATGTTCGTTTGCAACTCGATTACGTTTACCCCATCAGCAAAAGCTCAAAACTTGAAGCAGGTTTGCTGAGCAGGTTCGAAAGCGAAACGGAAGCGTTCACTTTTAAGGATTTTGATACAAGTTCTGACTCGTGGGTTACCGACGAAAATTTTTCGAGCACCACAGATTTCCGACAGGATATTCATGCTGCGTACTCCACTTTCAGCAGCAAATGGGGCAATTTGCAATACATGGCAGGTTTGCGCGGCGAAATCACCCTGCGCGAAATTCAGAATACAAAATTTACTCAGTCGTCGGTATTGAACCGTTTCGATGTTTTTCCGACACTTCACCTTTCGTATGCAATTAAGGAAACCAACGAACTGATGACAAGTTACAGCCGGCGCATTAGTCGTCCGAACGGCAGAGATCTTGACCCAAATCCAGCCTACTGGAACCGATATACTATCCGTTTGGGGAATCCTGATTTGAAACCTGAATATACCGACTCGTATGAACTCGGTATTCTGAAGCGTTTTAATGGCAATTATGTTTCGCTCGACGGTTTTCACCGCGTAACACACAACAAAATCGAACGACTTGACTCAATTGGCACCGACGGAATTTTTTACAGCTCGCCCGATAACATCGGAAAAGATTTTTCGACAGGTGTTGAAGTAACGGGTAATTTGAACGTAACAAAATGGTTATTGCTCAATGCCAGTGTTTCGGTTTACAATTACCGGATTAAAGGCGAATTAAACAGCGGTGAAATTGACCGCGAAAGCACCAACTGGAATGGCAGGTTGAATACAACTTTCAAAATTGCCGATAACTCACGTTTGCAGATAAATAGTTTTTACCGCAGTCCATCGGTTTCGGTACAGGGCGAATCAAAAGCCATGTTTTTCTCCAACATCTCGTACCGCCAAGAGTTTTTAAAAAAGAAGCTCACGGCCACTGTGAGTGTGCAGGACCCTTTAGGCACTGCACGTTTTGAGCGTCTGTCGTATGGCGACAATTTTAAATCGTGGTTTAAGTTCGAACGCGAACCACAGGTTGTGATGCTAACTTTAAGTTACAAACTGAATAACTTTAAAGAAGACCGCCGCGGAGGAAATTCAGAAGCCGGTGGTAGCGGAATGGACATGGGCGGTGCCGAATTTTAATGTTTGGGCACGTGTTTATCTGAAAAATTTGGGCAAACGAAAAGAAAAGTGTTAAAAACACAATTTTTTCAGTTTGCAGGTTAAACCTATTGAACTGCGCGGTGTCTGACTGACATGGTCAAAAAAGAGGGCTTTTTTTTCCATACATTTTTAGTTTAGACAAATGCCACTTTCGGGTGGCATTTTTTGTTATTCACATTCTTTAACTGAAAAAACAGTTAGTTCCAAAAGGATGCCATCCGTGTGAGTTGTTTAAAAAACGGATGGCATCCTTTTTCGAAGCAAAATTCAATTTAAGGGTTAAAACCCAATTTTTTTAGGTCTTCTAAATAACCCCAGACTTAAGTCTGGGGTTAGTCAATGCACATAAAAACAAGGCTTTATCCATTAATTCTGAATTGCCTTTTTTCTTTTTATATTCTTTAACTGTAAAATCAGTTGATAAACTGATAAAACAGTTGTAAAACTGAAAAATCAGTTGTATGTTTGTTTCGTCATCCTGAACATGTTTCAGGATCTTAAGTTTGGGATTCCGAAACAAGTTCGGAATGACGTTCATAAAAAAGTTGCATCATGAAAAAACTGACACGAAAAGAGGAAGAGGTAATGAAAATCCTCTGGAAGCTCGGAAAAGCTTTTGTAAAAGATATTGTTGAAGAGTACGACGAGCCGAAACCGCATTACAACACGGTTTCGTCGCTGGTGCGTTTGCTGCAGGACAAAGGAATTGTGGGCTTCACGCAGTACGGAAATACCTACGAATATTTTCCGCTGATGACAAAGGAAGAGTACCGCGGCACCTTTATGAAACAGGTGGTGAGCGATTATTTCGACAACTCGTACAAAAGCGCGGTTGCCTTTTTTGTAAAGGAAAAAGGTTTGTCGCCCGCCGAGTTGGAAGAGCTGATAAAACTGATTAAAGAGCAGGAATAATGGAAACTTACCTCATTTACATCGCGAAGGCTGCGATTGCTGCCGGCGCTTTTTACATTGCGTTTCTGCTGCTTTTCCAGAACCAGAAACATTTTACGTTTAACCGCATTTATTTGCCGGTTTCGCTGGCGTTGAGTTTTGTAATTCCGCTGATTACTTTCACCACCATAAAATACATCGAACCGGTTACAATTCCTGATTCGGGCAGTTTTGCGTATTTGCCCGCGACTGCCGATATTCCGCAGCAACCGGACTTTGTTTTTGAGTGGTACCATTATTTGTTTGGATTGTACCTGCTCGGAGTAGTCGGATTCCTGTTTCATCTTTTGCTGGGCCACCTCAAAGCCATCAACATCATTAAAAAAAGCCGAATTCAGAAAATATTTAACAACCTGGTGAATATCACCCAAAAAGATGTCCACCCGTTTTCGTTTTTCAGCAAAATTGTGGTTTCCGAAAAAACACTTACGCACCCCGATCTGGAAATGATTGTCAGCCACGAAAACATTCACGTCCGCGAAAAACACACGCTCGACATTCTTTTTACCGAAGTCCTGTTCCTGTTGCAGTGGTTCAACCCGTTTGCCTGGTTGCTGAAAGACGCCGTGAAAAACAACCTCGAATACCTTACTGACAACGAAATTGCAAAACATTACAATCCGCAAACCTACCAGCTTGCCATGGTTACGCTGGCCGACAAACAGGGGATTGCGCCATTTTTAACCGCATTAAACGGAAGTCAACTTAAAAACCGTATAGTCATGATGAAAAAGAAAACAGAAAACAAATTTGCCATTGTAAAACAACTGGCTGTGCTACCAATTCTGGCAATCCTTGTAATGGGTTTGTCTAATAAGGAGGTGAAAACAGAGATTGTTCAAACTAATCAAACCGTCTCAGCTTCGAAAAATAGATTTATTCATGTAGTTAAACCGCATAATTCAATAAAAGGAAAAGTTACCGACCAGATTACTGGTTCTCCTGTTGCTGATGCCCGAATAATGATGGAAGATTTGAAAATTGAAGCAACTACTGATATAAATGGTTTTTATGAGATTGAATTTGGGAAAAACGAAAAACCACTTTTAATGGCCGTTTCAGCAAAGAAATATTACACTAACGAGGTAGTTTATTACGGAACCAATGATAATTTGAATATTACGGTTGAAAGAGTTACTGCTAATTCAGCAATTGAAAGAGAAACTAAAGTTACCGGAAAAGTTACCAATGAAAAAGGTGAACCACTTTCAGGGGCAAATGTACTGGTAAAAGGAACAACTTCCGGTACAATAACTGATTCAAAAGGTGACTTTGAGATAATTGTTGAAAATGGAACTCCAGCATTAATCATTTCGAAGGCAGGCTATGACGAGACAGAAGTGAAATTAGAAGGAACTTATGAGTTTAAAATTGCTCTTAGAAATGATGGGGTTCCACATTCGTATGAAATTAAATTTGACAAAAATTCTGAACCTAATGAAATTGTGGTGGTTGGATATGGAACTCAAAAGGCAGAAAGTTCGTCTCCGGGAGGATACTCTATTTCGGGCGGGATGAATGGGACGATGCAAAAAGGCAGCGAAAATTTTACAATTACCCCTTCGTCACAAAACGGGTTAACCATCAAATCGGGTAGCGACCCAAAAAATCATCCCCTTTTCGTTGTTGATGGAGCAGAAGCAAAAAACATTGAAGATCTCAATCCTGAAGAAATTGAAAACATTGAAGTTTTGAAGGACAAGTCCGCAACCGCCGTGTATGGCGACAAAGGGAAAAACGGGGTGATATTGATAACAACAAAAACCAATTATATGCAAAAAGAAGCTATAAAAGGACAGGTAACCGACGAAAAAGGAGAACCGCTTGTTGGGGTTTCTGTTGTTGATAAAAGTAAAATGACCGGTACTGTTACTGATACCAAAGGCTATTACGAAATCAGGTCTGAAGGAGAGATTGAAACTCTGTTGTTTGGAAAAGATGGTTTTGAAATGAAGGATGTGAAAACAAATGGCAGAAAAAATATAGATGTAAAATTAGAAGTTGATCACAAACTCTATATTGTTGATGGTAAAGAATATGAAGGGAAAACTGTTGAAATCGATGCAGAAAACATTGAACGAATAGATGTTTTAAAAGGAGAATCAGGTTTTAAATTATATGGAGACAAAGGAAAGAATGGAGTTGTTTTGATTAATACAAAAACAAAGTATAATTCAGGCGAATCTGAGCCGGTTATTTTTGTCAATGGCAAGGAATCCGGGCAAACTTTAAATAATATCGACCCTGCAACAATTGAAACGGTAATCGTTTTGAAAGGTGAAAAAGCCAATAAAAAATACGGTGAAAAAGGGAAAAACGGGGTGATTGAAATAACTCTAAAAAATGACGAGCTAAAAAATGAAACTTATTTATCTCTTCGGAAATCTATTGCCCAAAATATCAAATACCCCGTTGCAGCGCAAGAGAACAACCAGCAGGGAGTTGTTGATATCTGGGCTTTCATCGAAAAAGACGGAACAATCAGCAATATTTCAGATAAAAGGTTGGAAGGGAAAATTATTAATATTGATGAAGTTGTGGTTACTTCATATAAAAGTGAAAAAACTGTGACTTCAGAAAAAAGCAAAGACCTGGCTTTGTTGATAAAAGAATCAAAAAGAGTAATTGAGCAGCTTTCTCCGCTGAATATTCCGGAACTGGCAGGCGAAACGGTAAGTTTCAGAATACGGTTTGTTTTGCAGTAGAACTGTCTTTGTGTAACTCTGTGTCCACTGTGGTTAGTTTTTTTAACGCAGAGGACACAAAGAAGACACCGAGAATCACAGAGATTGTTACCAAAAAAGGAGCCTTGCAGCTCCTTTTCCTTTTCCCTTATTTTTTTTAATGAATCTTTTCTCCCTCTCCTTTGGAGAACTTGTCCCGATTATTCGGGAGGGCAGGGGAGAGGCTTTTACAACGTTGGATCACCCGGCTGCCAGTCGCACGGCACAAGTCCGCCATTCTGGAAAGCGTCTAACAAACGCAGCGTTTCTGCCACATTGCGGCCCACATTCAGTCCGTTTACCGAAACATGCTGGATTACGCCATTCGGGTCGATAATATAAGTGGCACGGTAAGCAATTTTATTTTCTTTTTCAAGAATGCCCAAATCTTTGGCCAGCGATTTTGAGGTGTCGGCCAACATCGGGAAACGAAGTTTTTTCAGGTTCGGGTCAGCATTTCTCCAGGCAAGATGCACAAACTCCGAGTCGATCGAAGCGCCAATGAGGTTGGCATCGCGTTTTACAAAATCATCGAAATGGTTGTTGAACGAACTGATTTCGGTGGGGCACACAAACGTAAAGTCGAGCGGCCACCAGAAAAACACAGTCCATTTTCCGTTTAATACTTCTGAACGCGTCAGCGTTTCAAACTCTTTACCGGGTTCAAGCGAAACCACGGCTTTCTTTTTAAAATCGGGGAATTTTTTTCCTACTCCTAACATAATTTCTGTTTTTATCGATTAATATAATTTAGACTGAATTAATATTTGAAATCAAAGATAGGTTTTATGTCCCCTTTCATCAAATTGATTTTTTTTAAGCCCGTTCGACAAAAGCTATTTGAGCAATGTTAAAGCTTTGAAAAACAATAAACTTAAATTAGAGATGGGTTATGTTTTACTTTCTCTTTGCCTGAAAACTATGTTTTAAAGTACTTGTAATTCGTTTCGTATTTGTTTGACCGTTGTTTTTATATCGCTATATTTAGCTGCTTTTTTAAAAAACGAACAATAAAAAGATACCTATTCAATTAAAACTTTAAGTTATTATGGAAAACAAATCAGAAAAATTTTCAGTTTCCAGAAGGGCTTTTCTGGGGACTACAGCAGTTGCTGCAGCCGGAATCACGATTGTTCCGAGTCATGCAGTGGCAGGTCTGGGACACAAAGCTCCGAGTGACAAACTCAACATCGTAGGTGTTGGTGTTGGCGGTATGGGTTTTGCTAACCTCAAAAATCTTGAATCGGAAAATATCATCGGTTTGTGTGATGTTGACTGGAAATACACCGCTGGAAATGGCGTTTTCGACCGTTTCCCGAAAGCCAAAAAGTACAAAGACTGGCGTATTATGTATGACGAACTGGGAAAAAGTTTCGACGGTGTTGTTGTTGCCACTGCCGATCATACACACGCCATCATTGCTGCCACAGCCATTACAATGGGTAAACACGTTTACGTGCAAAAACCATTGACACACTCGGTTTACGAATCGCGTTTGCTCACCAAACTGGCTGCCAAATACAAAGTAGCCACACAAATGGGTAACCAGGGCTCGTCGGGCGAAGGTGTTAATTTAACAACCGAATGGCTTGCCAACGGCGAAATTGGCGAAGTAACCAAAGTGGAAGCTTTCACCGACCGACCCATCTGGCCACAGGGTTTGAACACCCCTGAAAGAGGCGACTGGGTTCCGGAAACATTGGATTGGGATTTATTTACAGGACCTGCAAAAATGCGTCCTTACAACTCATTGTATCATCCATGGAACTGGCGTGGCTGGTGGGATTACGGTACAGGCGCCCTTGGCGATATGGCCTGCCACATCCTTCACCCTGTTTTTGTTGGTCTTGAATTAGGTTATCCGATTCATGCCCAGGGAAATTCAAGTTTATTGTTACAGGATTGTGCTCCGGTTTCGCAATCGGTAAAACTTACTTTCCCGTCACGCGCACCAAAACGTGCATGGAAAGGCGCTAAAAAAGGCGCTGTTTTACCACAGGTTGATGTTCATTGGTACGATGGCGGTATTAAACCAATGTTACCTGATAACTGGCCAGCAGGTAAAAATCCAAATGATCAGGGTGGTGGAGTTCTTTTCCACGGAACAAAAGATACTTTGGTTTGCGGATGTTATGGTGTAAACCCATGGTTGCTTTCAGGCCGTGTACCTGAAGCTCCGAAATTCAGAAGAAGAATTGAAAAAGCCACTCAGGGTGGCCACGAGATGGACTGGGTTCGCGCTTGCAAAGAAAGCCCGGAAAACCGTGTTGAAACTGCATCGAACTTCGCTGAAGCCGGACCATTCAACGAAATGGTGGTAATGGGAGTTTTGGGCGTTCGTTTACAGTCGCTCAACAAAGTGCTTGACTGGGATGGCGAAAAAATGGAATTCACCAATCTTTCGGATACCGAAGAAATCAGAACCGTGATTAAAGACGGATTTGAAATTCATGACGGTCACCCAACTTTCAAGAAAACATGGACTGATCCGGTTCCAGCAAAAGCATTTGCTGCCGAACTGGTTAAACATACTTACCGCGAACCCTGGAAATTGCCCGATATGCCGGCATAACCAGAAGTGGTTTTCTGAAAAACGAGGGTGTTCTGTAAAGAGCACCCTTGTTTGTTTCAGATTATCAGGAATCTTAAACCGAAAAGTTAGTTTGAATTACTTCCGGAGCTGATTAATGTAATAATCCAGCTGTTTAAATTTGCAATAAGTTCTTTGTTTTTATCCACGGCAATAATCTCAGCACGTTTTATACCTCCATGATATGTTTTGTTGAAAAATCCTAATCCGGCAAGATATCCTGTGATATAAAAGCCATTATATGCCTGATGTGCGGTAAAAGCAATAATAGAGGCATTGATAAGAAAATTGACAATTCCTTCTCCGGTCATCCCACCATATATTTGTCCTGTTCCGGGTATAATGCGCGAAAGCAATTCTGCCTTTTTAACCGACCTTATTTTGGGAACGTTTTTCTTGTGATACAATTCGTTAATTAAATGTTCCAGTTCTGTTTTATTTTCCGGGGTTAAATCCTGCATTTGTACAAATGCCAGCAAACACTGTCTGGCATCATTCCATTGAAAATTTTCGTTGAGGCAAAATATGCGTATTGGCATAAAATCAACATACGAAGCAGAATCTGAATTGAGATGAAAATATTCATCAATCTTCCAGAGTGCTTTTTGGGGTTCGCCATTCAGATAAAAACAGAGTGACTGCTCATAACTGACAAATCTGTATAATGAATCATTCCCGGGATTATCAAAATAAATGGATTGCAGCTCTTCCAAAGCCTTGTTGAAATCGTTAAGTTTTTTATAACAAAGCGCTTTTTTGTATTTGAACAGATTTACACTGTCGGGTTGTTCTGCCTTAAAAATCAAATATTCAAATTCAATCGAAGCTTCAAAGTAATTGCCCGATAAAAACAAACTATCGGCATTTGTAGCTCCGGCTTTTTCATTCAAAAAAATTCCGCAAAGGAATATGAAGCTGAAAAAGAATTTGATTGTGTACACTGCTTTGATACTCATCTTCAATAATTTTTACTGAAATAACAGTTCCATAAATGTTTGAAATATAATTAGCTGCGAAGATTCCGCCAAAAAAAATGGTTTTAAAATCAGTGATGCCAAGTTTCCTGTAGTTTTCCCAGGTTATAAACCCAAACCCAACAGTGGTAATTAGCGAGGCAATTCCTTCGCCCGTTTTTCCCACATATATCTTTCCCGAGCCGGGTACAATTCCTGACATTATTCCTGCAAGTACAGGCGATTTCGGGCGATGTTTCGCCTGTTCATCACAGATTTTATTGAGGGTGGCAATTTGTTGATTTATCAATGCAATATTCTGGTTTAACGCACTAAGCTGATTTTTTGCTTCAGACCAGTTCCCCTCCAACATTTCTATTCCGCCCGATTCAAATAGTAAAAGAGATAGATTAGTTTCTTCAGTAACTACAGTTTGGTTAAAGATTTCTTTGGCGTCGTTATAATTTCCGAGATAGATTTGATTATATCCGGCAAAAAATCTTGATTTAGTGTAAAAAGGGGAAGTCTTGCTTACATTTAAAAGCGATAGCGTTGAAAGTTCCAGATTTTTGACTGAATAGTGTGCCCATCCTTTAAAGTAGTTTAGCGAGTCAAGTTGTTCAGGATTAAGATGTGAAATGCTTTTCTCTGCTAGAAAAAGTGCCTCATTATAATCACCTTTATTAATCAGGTAATTGATAAACTTCAATTCATGGCTATTCTGCGCTGTAGCGAAGCTGATTTTAAAAATGATAAGAAAAAGGAATAAACCTCTCATTTATATTTTGTTACTGAATCATTAAATCTGTGAGTTTTCAAATCAATTGTCCCAATGTCGAGGTCTGTTGCAGCTATCCGGTTGCATCGGTTCAGCCTGTCGAAGGTTAATAACCCTCCTTTTAAAATGCCAAACTCTTTAACAGCATGTTTGCTGAACTCAGAGCAGCTCGGATTGTACAGACAACTTGCCGAAAAGTGTTGTGTAATAAAGTTTTGATAAATGTACAATGAACTGCCATACAATAAACTCACAGGATTGCTGTTGAATACTGTTTTCGGCTGATTTTTGAATATGAAATCGCGCCTTTCGTGATGATGAATTTGTTGCTTTGAAACAGAATCCACTAACATCAAATCCGCAGACAAATCAATTGACTGTGCAAATCCTGAAACGGCAAATAGCAACAGAAATAATCCTGTACTAATGGTTTTCTGGTACTTCAATGGGCTTTGCATCGCTGGGTATTTTGAAATTAAAAAACGGATTGTCGGTAGTCGGAGAAATCGAAATTTCAGAGAAAACAGTTCGGTTGACAACAGAGTCACCTGTGGGTAAATAGCTGATTTCGATTATTTTTTGAGGGAACCTGAATTGCGTGAAGTTTTTATAATTTGTATAGTAAATTTTCTTTATAATTTTCTTTTTATTGGCCTGATATTCGGCAAAAACCGGGAGCCCGTTATCAAAAACCATCTTTACCGATTCAATATTTTTTAAATATGAAGGAGCCTTCCATACGGTTACATTGTATTGGTTCTCGTAGGTATTTGAACTTAATTGAAATCCTTCATCGGCAAGCCCCAAATGATCGGTGAAATTGTTTATAAAATAATAAATAAGGTTCCTTTTTGATGACAATTCGGGTACATGCTTAAATCCAACTTCATTACTTTTGGGATAATACGTTTTTATTTCACCCAATGCGTTTATATTCATTATAAACCCGGGTGACGAGTGATAATATTTTGTAATAGTCTGTTTATTCTTGTCATAATATAAATCAACGTCATTGGTCAGTTTTTTCCTGTTTTCAAGAATCTCGGTACGTTGCTTCATCGATATAAAGTTTCCGTTTTGGGCGTTCAGAGAAACACTGAAAACAGAAAGACAAAGAATCTGAAAGATTTTCTGATAAGGTAAATTCATAATAAAAGAAAAAGGTGTCTGGTTAGCTAATAACCAGACACCTCGATTTTAAATTCTGTAAAATTAGTTCCACATGAAAAATTTGGGATTGTCGATGTACGGGCTGATATCTTTGTTGTCGATAATTAAAACAACAAAATCAATCAACGGTACAATCCCGAAAATACCTCCGCAGGTTAAAATATAACCTATACCGGTCAGCGTTTCAGTTCCGAGGTAAAAACGGTGAACACCCAATCCTCCAAGAAAGAAATCGAGAACGATGGCTACAACCGCGTCTTTTTCATTGGCTGCTCCCATAACTGCAGGAGAAAGACTTGCCGGAAGAAAACCCGACTCTGCTGAATTAGCCAGTACCATACTTGTTTCAACAGCATTTTCAAAGAGTTGGTCAATAGCTTGTTCATCAACAGAATAAGATGATGCAATAGCTTGATTAACTGCCCCAACTGCTACAAGCAAAAGAATGAGAAAAGTTAACTTTTTCATTGGTCATTTTGTTTTAAAGTTTCTGATGTGTAAATATAGACTTTTTCCGGATTTGTAATCCTGAAAATGTTTTTATTAAACAATAATTCTAAAGGTATTATTTGAAGGCTTTTATAACAAAAGTTGCTGCAAATAAATCGGTATTTGTTTTCTTTGAGTTTTGTTAATTTACTTTAATGCAAATATCGTAATTACTAAAAACAGATACATTTGGCGGCAGTAAACCGACCAGAAATGGACACTGCAAAATATGGGCATATAGAAAATATTAAAAATCTGAAACACTTAAAAAGGGCGATATTACAAGATTGTAGAATTAAAGGTTGAAAAGATAAATTCATGAAAAATACGAATCACGGTTACAACAGAAGAAAATTTATAGGTAATTCTATAATGGCGGCCGCCACATTCAGCATTCTTCCATCAAAAGTTATTGCAGGTTTTGGGAAAACTCCGCCAAGCGATAAACTGAATATTGCCGGAATAGGTGTTGGAGGGAAGGGATTTACCAACCTGAAATTCATGGAGAAAGAAAATAACATTGTGGCACTTTGCGATGTGGATTGGGAATATGCCGGACGAAATGCCTTTGCCCGGTGGACAGCTGCAAAAAAATATACCGACTATCGCGAAATGTTCGAAACACAAAAAGATATTGATGCCGTGATGATTGCCACTCCTGACCATTCACACGCACTTCCGGCTCTGATTGCGATGCGCGAGGGGAAACATGTTTTTCTTCAGAAACCACTCACGCATTCGGTTTACGAATCAAGAATCCTAAAGGAGACTGCTCAACGTTACGGCGTTGCCACACAAATGGGGAACCAGGGAAATTCTGACGAAGGAATCCGCTTGATTTGTGAATGGATTTGGAGTGGTGCTATCGGCGAAGTAACCCATGTTGATACCTGGACCAACCGTCCCATCTGGCCACAGGGACTTACCGCCCCGAAAGACGGGAAACGCATCCCCAAAACCCTGAACTGGGATTTATTTGTGGGGCCTGCAAAGTTCAGGGAATACCACCCAACTTATCACCCCTGGAACTGGCGTGGCTGGTGGGATTTTGGCACCGGTGCACTTGGCGATATGGGCTGTCACATTATCGATCCTGTTTTTAAAGCGTTGATGCTGGAATATCCTGTGGCTGTTGAGGCAAGTTCCACTCCTTTTAATATGGATTCGGCCCCCAACGCGCAGTTGGTACGGTACGAATTTCCACAACGCGACAACCTGCCAAGAGTGGGTATGCCTCCGGTTACGGTTCACTGGTACGATGGTGGCCTGATGCCCCCGAAACCTGATGAACTTGCTCATGGTGAACAAATGGGTGACAACGACGGCGGTTGTATTTTTTATGGATCGAAAGGGAAAATAATGTGTGGAACGTATGCCCAAAATCCAACTTTGTTGCCCGCCAATCGGATGGAAACATTTGTTCAGCCCCAGAAAACAATCAGGCGTATTTCGAATGCCATGGATGGAGGTCATGAACAGGACTGGATTCGTGCCTGCAAGGAAAGTCGTGAAATAAGACTTGAAGCTTCATCAAATTTTAATTATGCAGGTCTGTTAAATGAAACTGTGGTGTTGGGGGTTCTGGCTGTGCGGCTGCAAAATCTTGGTTATAAACTGCTTTGGGATGGGCCGAACATGAAATTTACAAATATTTCGTCAGCCGATAAAATCAGGGTAATATCAAAAGATGAGTTCGAAATTCAAAATGGTGATCCGAAATTTAAAAAGGAATACCAAACTTTACCAGCCCTTGCAATGGCTGAAGAATGGATAAGGCACACCTACAGGAATGGATGGGAGCAGGTATAGATTCTCGCGTTGCTTTTATTTTATCAGTTTTAGTATATTTGCCCACTTTTTAATATAAATCTAACTATCATCAAATTGGGAAATTTAAAAAATAAATTAGCACAGTACGACGCACCTCAACGTGCAATGCAAGCCGGTTTATATCCCTATTTCAGGGCGATTGAATCCGATCAGGATACCGAAGTTATCATGAATGGGAAAAAGGTACTGATGTTCGGGTCGAACAGTTATCTTGGGCTCACCAATCACCCGCTGATTAAAGAAGCAGCCCTGAAAGCCATAAAAAAATACGGTACTGGTTGTGCCGGTTCGAGGTTTTTAAACGGAACTTTAGACATTCATCTCGAACTCGAGGATAAACTGGCAAAACTTGTTGGCAAAGAACAGGCTTTGTGTTTCAGTACAGGATTTCAGGTGAATCTGGGAGTTGTTTCTGTACTCACAGGTCGCAAAGACTATATTCTGCTAGACGAGCTGAACCATGCATCAATAATCGAAGGGAGCAGATTATCGTTTTCGAAAGTGCTGAAATTTGCCCACAACGACATGATTTCGCTTGAAAAAAAATTAATGAACTGTGAAAGAGATTCTATAAAACTTATTGTTGTTGATGGAATCTTTTCGATGGAAGGCGATATCGCGAAATTACCGGAGATAGTACAACTTGCAAAAAAATACAATGCCTCAGTGATGGTTGATGACGCTCATTCATTGGGTGTTATCGGAGAAAAAGGAGCTGGTACCGCATCGCATTTCGGGCTTACAAATGATGTTGACCTGATTATGGGAACTTTCTCTAAATCGTTTGCTTCGCTGGGGGGTTTTATTGCTGCCGGCAAGGAAGTGATTAATTTTATAAAACACAATGCGCGTTCGCTGATTTTCAGTGCCAGTATGACACCGGCTTCGGTGGCTACTGTAATGGCAGCCATTGAAATAATGGAAAACGAACCTGAACGAATTGCAAATCTGTGGGAAATTACGAATTACGCATTGAATGGATTTAAAGCACAGGGTTTCAATACCGGTAAATCTGAAAGTCCGATTATTCCGCTTTTTGTAGGTGATGATGTTAAAGCACTGATGCTTACCAAAATACTGTTTGAAGATGGCATTTTTGTAAATCCGGTTGTTGCACCCGCAGTTCCCAAAGAAGATTCTTTAATCAGGTATTCGCTGATGGCCACACACACAAAAGAGCAAGTAGAAATTTCGATTGAAAAAATTACGAAAGCGGCAAAACAGCTGGGTATTTTATCGCCCGAATTTGCAGAGGTAACATCACTTTGATTTCTGAGTATGAACCCGGGAAACAGGTCAAAAAAGGTAGTTCTGATTACAGGGATTTCCTCGGGATTTGGAAAACAAACCGCTGTTTTACTCGCTAAAAATGGGCATACAGTTTATGGAACTGTTCGCAAACAATCAGAATCGATTGACAATGTCAATATACTGGTATTGGATTTATTGGATGCTGAATCCATCGAAAAATCAGTTCATACAATACTTCAGAACGAAGGCAGGATTGATGTGCTCATCAACAATGCAGGAATGCACACCGGTGGTCCGCTTGAAACAACCCCCAACGATTATATCAGAAGGCAACTTGAAACCAATTTCTTTGGATTGGCTGAACTTACGCGAAAAGTTTTGCCTTTGATGCGAAAACAGGGGAGTGGTACAATCATCAACATCAGCTCGATTGGCGGATTGATGGGATTGCCATTCCAGGGTTATTACTCAGCTTCAAAGTTTGCAGTTGAAGGGTTCAGCGAGGCGTTGCGGATGGAAGTAAAACAGTTCGGAATTAAGGTTGTGGTAATTAATCCCGGCGATTTTCATACCAATAATACTGCAAACCGTCGTGGATTTTTGGCTGAATCGGGAGAAAACGATGCGTATCAGGTACAATTTGAAAAGACCCTTGCTGTAATTGAGAAGGACGAAAACAAGGGTTGGAATCCGGAAATTCTTGCTCAAAAAATGGTGAAAATTGTGAACTGCAAAAACCCGCGTCAGCGTTATATTATCGCCTCTTTTGAACAAAAACTAGCGGTTTTCATCAAAAAAATTCTCCCCGGAAAACTATTCAGCAAAATTCTGGCAGATCATTACGGAATAAAATAAAAAGCCTCCCGGTTCTTCCGAAAGGCTGCTCATCGTTTTATTGAATAGTTCGGATTTGTACATCAATTTTTATCAGGATTAGGGACTATCAATTGGTCAATCCTTTACTACACGTTTAGAAGATAATCTGAATTTTCAGTTACATAAAAAGAGATTCGAAAATAAATGTACAATTTTAGCTATTTTGCAATTGGTGTAGTATATATTTGCAATATACATGAATAACCAGCTTTTTAATTGTGAAGGGTTTGAGTGGGATTTTGGGAATTCCGAAAAAAACTGGATTCGTCATCAGGTAATGCAGGGCGAATGCGAGCAAGTATTTTTTAATGAACCTGTTGTGGTATTTGCTGATATAAAACATTCACAGGTAGAAAGTCGTTGGTTTTTGTTAGGAAAAACGGATAGCGAAAGATTTTTATTTGTTGTTTTTACTATTCGAGAAAACAAGATAAGAATTATATCGGCTAGGGATATGAATAAAAAAGAGAGAGAGGTTTATAATGAACGAACTTAAAAAAATACCGGTATTTAACTCAGAAGATGAGGAGAGGAAATTTTGGGCGGAAAACGATTCTACTGATTTTGTAGATTGGCAGAAATCTGAAAAAGTTATTCTTCCAAAATTGAAGCCATCAACCAAGACTATTTCTTTGCGTTTACCTGAACATATTCTGGATGAATTAAAGTTAATGGCCAGAAAAAGAGATGTTCCATATCAGTCATTGATAAAGATATTTTTGAAGGATAGATTGAATAAGGAATTAAGACATTCGGGGTAAGTTTCAGATTAAAGGGATTCCACCCGATTTGCCATGCTGCGAGTATTTAGGCATTAATAAATTACCAATTTTCTAAATTAGGCAATCGTTTAATTTCCCCAACATATTTACCTTCAATTCTTTCATTCGTTTCAAGAATCCCTTTGAATGAAATTTCATAGATTTCATTCCATTCTTTAAGTTTTATTTCACCTGATGATAATTTAATGGAATCAGTTTTATCTGAATTAAAAATCTGGTTTATTGTAATTTCTGCACTTATATTGTTTTTATCAATAATGTAAATACCATCATGGACTATTTTATCCGATGTGCTTTCAAAGTGAAACAATATAAAACTTACTTCTTGCTGGTAATCATTAAATTGTTTTGATTCATTGTCAAATTTTATTTGATCAGTATTTGTCAAAATTAAATCATGCAAGCCTTTACCATTATTGGTTGACACAAGATATCTAAATCCTTTTTTGAGATCAACTCTTTTCTGATTGTAGATGAAATAATTATTTACTTCTTTTTCCTTTTCTTTTTTAGACGTTTCATTTAGAAATCTTTCAAAAGATTCTTCCTCTTTTGATGTTACAGGAATTCTTTTTAAAAAAGAGATGATTTGATCATTTTGTCTAACTCTAACATCGATTTTAAAATACCATAATATAATCGATCTGAACAATAAAAAAAGTCCAATTGTGATAACAAATAGGACAATAAAAACTGTAATTATTGCAGTTGAATTCATAAAGTTTGATTTTTAAGTTACAATTTACACCAGCTCCACCACCAAATCGTCGCCGTTTTTGGTTACAGTTGCCAGTTTGTTGCTGGTCAGTTTTTTTATCGAAACATCCCATTTTTTGTTGCTCAAGCCCGATTTTTCCTTGATTTCGGTAAGCGAAACCGGAGATTTTTCTTTTAACAAAGCCATCACAGCTTTTTCTTCCTCCGTCAGTTCTACTGCTTTCTTTTCGGGTTTCATTTGCGGGAAGAAAAGTACATCCTGAATTGATGGACTGTTGGTCATAAACATCGCTAAACGGTCTATTCCCATGCCCATTCCTGAGGTTGGCGGCATCCCGAATTCGAGCGCCCGCAGAAAATCCTGGTCGATAAACATCGCTTCGTCATCCCCTTTTTCCGATAATTTCAGCTGGTCTTCAAATCTTTCGCGCTGGTCAATCGGGTCGTTCAGCTCAGAATAGGCATTTGCCAGTTCCTTACCATTCACCATTAATTCAAAACGCTCGGTAAGTTCAGTGTTTTCGCGGTGCTTTTTGGTAAGCGGGCTCATTTCAACTGGGTAATCGGTTATAAAAGTGGGTTGAATGAAATTGTGCTCGCATTTTTCGCCAAAAATCTCGTCGATGAGTTTTCCTTTTCCCATCGTCGGGTCGGTTTCAATACCCAGTTTATTGCAGATTTCACGCAATTCCTGTTCTGTCTTCCCCGAAATATCGTAACCCGTGTGCGTTTTAATTGCCTCGGTCATAGTAACTCTGGGGTAAGGTGTTTTAAAATCGATGATATTTTCGCCCACCTGAACTTTGGTTGTTCCGTGAAGCGCCAGTGCAACGCGTTCGCAAATTTCTTCGGTGAAACCCATCATCCATTTATAATCTTTGTAGGCTACATAAATTTCCATCACCGTAAACTCAGGATTGTGCGTACGGTCCATTCCTTCGTTACGGAAATCCTTGCCAAATTCGTAAACACCTTCAAACCCGCCAACAATGAGGCGTTTCAGGTAAAGTTCGTTGGCAATGCGCAGGTACAACGGAATATTCAGCGAGTTGTGATGCGTGATAAACGGACGAGCTGTGGCGCCACCCGGAATTGGCTGCAAAATCGGGGTTTCAACTTCAAAATAGCCATATTCGTTAAACATTTGCCGCATGGTATTTACGATTTTTGTACGTTTCATAAACGTATCCTTTACCTGCGGATTTACAATTAAATCGACATAACGCTGGCGGTAGCGCTGTTCCGGGTCGGTAAAAGCATCGTAGGTTTTGCCCTCTTTTTCCTTTACAATTGGGAGCGGGCGCAACGATTTATTCAGCACCGAAAACTCCTTTACGTGAACGGAGATTTCACCGGTCTGGGTAATGAAAACATAGCCTTTAACGCCAATAATATCGCCAATATCAAGCAGTTTTTTGAAAACATCGTTGTAGAGCATTTTGTCTTCGCCAGGGCAAATTTCGTCGCGGTTCACATAAATCTGAATACGCCCGGTGTGGTCCTGCAATTCGGCAAAAGCTGCTTTTCCCATAATCCTGAATCCCATAATGCGGCCAGCAATTACCACATCCTGAAAATTGTTATTTTCAGCTCTGTAATTTTCTTTGATTTCGGCTGATGAAGTATTGATGGGATATTCGGCAGCCGGATATGGATCGATACCCAGTTCGCGCAGTTTTTGTAACGAATTTCTTCTGATAATTTCCTGTTCGCTTAATTCCTGAATGCTCATTTTTACAGTCTTAATAATTGATGTGAACCCTTTTTTTTTAACGGGGCAAAGATAATAAAAGATACGATACCACTTTTTTCAGCATTGCGTTGACCGGCAGGAGCTGAAAAAATTAATGTTCAGCGGTTAAACATTTCGCGTTTATGAATGCTCATTTTATATCTTTGTCTTCTTCTGACACAATCATTTTTACAAAAGCGTATGGATAAAATATGGAATCTGAAAAAACAAGGCGATACAAACGAGGTGAAACACCTCTCGGCTGCGCTGAATGTAAACATGATAATAGCACGTTTGTTAGTACAACGTGGCATCAGAACTTTTAACGAAGCCAAAGCATTTTTCAGGCCGCGGCTAAGCGATTTGCTCGACCCGTTTCTGATGAAAGATATGGATTTGGCCGTGGCGCGTGTTGAGCAGGCCATTGCCCGTCAGGAAAAAGTGATTGTTTATGGCGATTATGATGTGGATGGCACCACTTCAGTAGCTATGATGTATTCGTTTCTTAAACCACGGATAGAACAGATTGAATATTACATCCCCGATCGTTACAGTGAGGGTTATGGTATTTCTCCGCAAAGTATCAACTATGCCATTGACAACGGTTTTACACTGGTGATTGCACTCGACTGTGGGATAAAAGCTGTCGATAAAATTGAAGACGCCAAAAACCGCGGACTTGATTTTATTATCTGCGACCACCACAACCCCGACGACAGGATTCCTCCCGCGGTGGCAGTTCTCGACCCAAAACGTCCCGACTGCAACTATCCGAATAAGGAGCTTTCAGGATGTGGTGTTGGTTTTAAATTGCTGCAAGCATTTTGTTTGAAAAATAACCTGGAGCAGGACGAAATTTTTGAACTGCTCGATTTACTAGCCGTAAGTATAGCGTCCGATATTGTTCCGATTGAGGGAGAAAACCGGGTTTTGGCATACTACGGACTGAAAAAGCTAAATTCGAGCCCTAGCATCGGCCTGCAAACCATTATCAATTTAGCTGGTTTGGCCGGAACTGAAATCACCATCAGCGATATCGTTTTTAAGATTGGGCCACGTTTGAATGCCTCGGGCAGAATTGAACACGGGAAAAAATCGGTGCAGATTCTGGTTTCTGACGATGAAAGCCAATCGGATTTGATAGGAGAGGAGATTAACTCGTTTAACGAAATTCGAAAAACGCTGGACCGCGATATCACCCTCGAAGCAATCGAGATGATTGAAAACAACGATGAACTGAAATCGAAAAACAGCACAGTGTTGTACAACCGCGACTGGCACAAAGGAGTTGTTGGAATTGTTGCATCGCGGGTTACTGAGCAATATTACCGTCCGACAGTTATTTTAACCGAATCGAATGGATTAGCCACGGGTTCAGCACGTTCGGTACGCGATTTCGACCTATACGAAGCCATTGGCAAATGCAGCGACCTGCTCGAATCTTATGGCGGACACATGTATGCCGCCGGGCTGACACTGAAAATTGAAAATATCCAGCCTTTCAGACAACGTTTCGAAGAGATTGTTACCAAACAGATAACCGACCTACAGCAAACGCAAACCATTGAAGTGGATGCCAAAATTACGTTGAGCGAAATTACCCCCCGTTTTTATCGCATCCTCAAACAGTTCGCTCCGTTTGGGCCGCACAATATGGCACCTGTTTTTGTTACCGAAGATGTTTACGATGCCGGTACCAGCCGTTTGGTGGGTAAAAACCAGGAGCACCTGAAACTCGATTTGGTTGAACCCGATGTAAACTCGGGCATTTTCACGGGCATTGCCTTTAACCAGTCGCATGCCTTCGATTTGATTACCTCGGGCTCGCCGTTTGATATCTGTTTTACCATTGCTGAAAACGAATTCAGAGGCAAAACCAACCTGCAACTGTACATCAAAGACATCAAACAGCGGGATTTTCTGGGGACGTAATCCGTAGGATTTATTTCGTAATAAATTGAAATTCAAGAGAAATCAATCTCCGCAGATTTTCGATAACTTTAGCACCGGTTTTGTGCAATCTTTCTGCCGACTGATGACCGTCTGCCACCAAAACACAGGTAATTCCCAAAGCATCTGCTACTTCAAAATCGTGAATTGTGTCGCCAATCAGCAAGGTTTTTGCCTGTTCAATATCAAAATTCTTCATCAGCATTTTTCCCTGGTCAACCTTCGAAACAGCGTAATGATCGGTTAACCCGGCAACACCATCAAAGAAATGAAGAATGCCTTTCTTGTCCAGTGTTTTCTCAAGCATTTCGTGTTCCATGGCCGATAGCACAAATTGCCGCACTCCCTTTGTTTTGAAAAAGTTTAGAACCTCAACAGCTGATTCCTGCAGCGAACATTGGTCAAATCCGCGATTATACAAATCGATGTAATGATGTGCGGGAATCGAAAAATCTTCTTTTGTGAAATCGAAACCGATGGTTTGATAATAATCTTTTACTGGGAACGAAAAAACTTCGCGATATTTTTCCCTGTTCAACAAAGGCAGGCCGCGGTCGACTAACATCGAGTTCATCGTGCCTACACAATAATCAGTGTCGTTCAGCAACGTTCCGTTCCAGTCCCAAATGATTGTATTCATTTATGAATTCTGCACTTTAAGCATGTTGATAACGGGGTTGGCATATAGTTTCAGCACCCGTTCGTAAATATCGGTAATCGGGTAATCGATGTGAACCATCGCTTGTTCAAACATAATTTCAAACCTTTTTTCCTCGGCGTGTGTGTATTTATCTTTAAACCTGTGTTCCTGCATCAGAATGTCGTAGGCAATATAATTGTTGGGCCAAAGCTTGTAATTGGTATAAATTTGCCGGTCGATTTTATCGGCAACGTCCTGTGCAATCCTGTTTTGTACTTCTTTCGATTTTGGGTTTTCGTATTCCTGGTCAATTGTAATGGGTTTGCCAAACGAAAACTGCATCCTGCCTTTTGGGTTAAACATGCCCATCGCCATACTTTTCAGATCGTCCTTGCTTGTTTTTGTTTGCCCGTAATGTTCTTTTTTTATCAGTTCTTTAATTTTTGCCAGGCCGCAGGGTTCGAATTCATACGAAATAGAAACAGGAACAATATTCAGTTCCCGGTAACCTTCGGCCAGACTTTTTGTGTTGCTCATGTTCAGCATCTTCAGCACCGCAAGCTGGGTTTTGTCGTTTCCGTCTTTTGTACGGCCTTCGCGCTGTGCAATCCAAACCGAAAGTTTGTCTTCGGTAATTGATTTGCGGATAAAGTGCGAAACCTTAATCGAAGCTTCCATTAGTTCGCGTGGCGGAAGATTACGTTTGATGATAAATGACCGGTTTAGTTTTACCGCATGTTCTATCCAGTTGTACAACAAAAGGTTATTTCCAATGGCAATGAGCGTGGTGTTCATCCCTTTCTGGAAAATCAGAAAATTGAGTAGCGCAGCATCAAGCACAATGTCGCGGTGGTTCGAAATAAAAAGGTAGGGTTTCTTTTTATCAAGGTTTTCAACTCCGGTACAGATTAATCCATTCGAAGTTTTGTTAATCACCGAACGGAGCAAATCGTAGATAAAAGTTCCCTGCAACTGTTTAATCGATTTTATCATCCGCAACTGCAGTTTTACCATCTCAATTTTTGGTCTGAACTTAAAAACATGCAAAAGTACCTCGTCGAAAACAGGGTCTTTTACCATTTCTGCAATTTTCCGCTTAACTTCCTTGTCGGTATAAGGTCGTATATCTTCGAAATCAAGATGCTTCATTTACGGTGTTTTAATTTAAAACGAGGCAAAGTAACAAATTTCAGTTTTAAATTTTTACCCTGAGTTGAAATTTTAATTCGGTGCGGTGGCTCCCGTCAATTTCGTTATACCCCGAGCTGATTGCATCGCGGTCGGTATAGCCGGTGTTGGCGATTTTAAACCAGAAATCAATTTTTGGTGAAATCCGGTATTGCAGGTTGAGGTAGGTTCTGATGCCTTTGCCATAATAGGCCGGGATGGAAAAAGTGTAAAGCAGGTCGTTTTCGTATGCATAAATTCTTGTGTTGTAGCTCCCGGTATTGAACCATGCCACACGCCCCGAAATACTTACTGGTAATTTTATGGGTTTGTACTGAACATCCTGAAAAACCATAAATCCGGTTTCACTTGTCAGTCCACGGTAAAATGCATACTCAACACGGGTTTTAAGCGAAATAGTTTCGGTCGCTTTGTAATTCAGGTTCAATCTTATTTTTTGTGTTTGTTCAGGCAGGTTTACGTAGCGTTCATTCTGAATAAATTTTACCTCTTTTTCCTCGTTTTTAAAACGGAGGTAAAATGCTGTTTTTCCCGATAAAACCACGTTTGCCTGTGCCATTACATCCCAACCTGTTGACGGCGCAGCCGTGGAGTAATTTATCCATCCTGAACGGTAAAAATCGGAGTAAGCCGAAAGTGTTACGAATTTTACCGGCAGCAAACGTACCCCGAAATACATCCCCGATTCATTGCTCATATTGCTTCCCTCGGCAAAAGTGTTGGCCCACAACGCCTGGTAATTGCGGTCGAAATGATGGAAAAGCGCAGAAAACCCAAGCTGGTCGTTCAGTCGGATAACTGCTCCTTGTACCACTGCTTTTCCACCCGATTTTGAAATGGCAGCTTCGCCAAATAACTGGTATTTGCCATTAACATACTGGTAATCAATTCCACCGCTCAGGTTTTCGTTGCCACTGAAACGATAACGGTTATACAATTCTTCGGCGGGGTAAAACGGCGGGTTCAGCTGCTGACGGGTAACAGTTGCACCAATTTTCAGATTGTTCAAAATCAGTGAGAAGGCCGCACCGTAATTTATGTTTTTTACTGCGTTTTTATCGTTAATTTCGCTGGCAGTGCGATGATAACCAGAGGTTTGAAGGCTAGTGACATAAACTCCTGTCGAATCGTTTCCGGCAAGATTTCCGTCGTCTTTTTTTTGCGAATAAAACAAACTGATTCGTGCTTTCCCGAATTTTGCTGTTGTGGCTGCTCCACGGAAAAATAGGTTTTCGTCAACGCCTGTGGATGGCCTGATTCCCTGGTTGGTTTTTGAAATTTCGAGCACATTTTCCGACTTCCCCGAAGTGTATCCCTGCCACAATACAAGTCCTTGCCCGGCCCGAACCAGATAATCTCCCGCAACAACCTGCTCAAATGTAGAATTCAGATTTACCGCAACATGTGCCGAATAATAATCGAAACCAGCAGCATTCGAACCGGTAAAAAATGCTTCACCGGGGTCTTTTTCGGCGGTAATGCCAGCCAGAATCCGGTCGCCGGCATTAAACCTGTATTGACTGTAGTATCTGTACTGATTTCCTTCGTATGGAGTAACTCCTTCATCATTTGGGAGATATCCTTTTGCTTTTTGTACCGTGCCGGTACTTCGAAGCATCAGTTGGTTTTTGGTATAATGAAAAGCATCGGCAAGTTTTTTCTTTTCGGTGCGAGGGCCAAAACTGATGAAAGGTTCCAGTTTTTCTAACAAATCGGGTGTAAAACCATCGATGCTTTGCAGTTCGTAAATACTGTATGCCGGCCCAAAATTATTCACATACTCAAGCAGTTTTGCAATTTGAATATCGTTTAAAAGATACAAACGCGAAAGCTCAGATGGCGTTGCAGCGTTCAAATTCAAAGGATTTTCTGCAAAACCTTCAAGGTCTTCAATCATCAGAGCGGCATCGGTTTGTTCGTCAATTATATCCAGGTGCGATTCAACAATCGATTCAATCAGCCGGCTGATGTCTTTTTCCTGTGACATTGTAATCACGGGCAAAAGCAGCAAAAACATTGTTAGTATTTGCTTTGCCTGTTTCATAATTCAATTTGTATTGAAATTGAAGGTGTAACTCCCAGATTCCCATGATACCCAAAACCGATATCGGTAATAATTTTTCCCGTGCGATAGCCAATACCAGCCGTGTAGTTTACAGGTTTCCCGGAAACGCCAAAACGCAACGCCAGATTTTTGACCGGCATAAATTCAATCCCCGATTTCACAAGCAGTGGTCCGTTAAACTGCTGCTCGGCTTCGAAGGCAATTAAGACCATTTCGGGAAATTGGTAGTGACCACCAATCCTTGCAATAGCGGGCATTTTCTGAACGCCACTGCTGGTTTTAATGCCAGCCTGAACAGGATTAAAAAGATGCGCTCCCAGACTTATTTGTTCTGAGGGCAGGAATAAAATCCCGGTTTCGAAAGTGGCGAATCCGCGGGCTTTTTCGTTTTCAGGGAAGCGAGCTGAGAAATAATCGAACTGCACCGAAGCAGCCATCTTTTTACCAAGCATCCGGGCAAAAGCAAGTCCGAGCTGATGTGCTGCAAAAGTTCCTTTTCCGAATTGAGAAAAACTAACGCCAAAAGTTCCGGGTTTTGCAGGTATTACAAGTGTCCCGGCAGTGTGCGAAAGCTCATCAACCATAAATCGGGACTCATAAAAAATACCTGCTGAAAAAGTGTTGAGTGTCGCCAATGTTGCCTGGTTGTGAAATGTTCCCCAAACATCGGGTATTGAAACGACAGCATTTGAAAGCCCGAGTGACCGTGCTCCGGAGGGATATTTTTCGATGGCAGACAGTTTGGCGGCCATGAAAAAGAATAGTGTTATTGTAAGGCAGGTTTTCAGCATAAAAAAATAAAAGAGGTGGATTTTTAAAATTCACCTCTCCTAAATTACAACAAAAAAACTTTTTGTCAATTGGTTTTGAACCTGAATTTTACAGCTGCCAGTTCTTCGTTTGCTTTTACAATCTTTTGTTTCAGGCTTCGTTTGTAGTCAATAAGTTTCTCCATCAGCTCTTCGTCGCCGGTAGCCATCATTTGAACCGCCAATATTGCGGCATTCAGCGCACCATCAACAGCCACTGTAGCCACCGGAATTCCGGGAGGCATCTGCAAAATTGCCAATATGGAATCGAACCCTGCAAGACTGGCATTGATTGGAACACCAATCACTGGAAGCGGTGTCATCGCGGCAATAACTCCTGGCAAATGAGCCGCCATTCCGGCACCGGCAATAATCACTTTTATGCCCCGGGCTTTAGCTTCTTTGGCAAAAACTTCAACCTCGTCGGGAGTCCGGTGGGCCGATAAGGCATTGATTTCGAACGGAATTTCAAATTCATCGAACAGTTGCGCCGCCTTCTCCATAACCTTCAGATCGGAGGTGCTGCCCATGATAATACTTACTTTTGGATTCATTGTTTTACTTTAATATTTTTAGTTAACCGAATAGTTTTGTTAATTTGTGCCTTTCTTTTTAAAGGATGAAAATACAGCAATTTAAGAACAATCAAAAATCAAAAATTCGATAATGAAGCAGGTAAAAATTCACGACAAAACTTTTGAGTTGTACATTCCCTATGAGAAAATCCGCTCGGTAATTGAAAAAATGGCCGAAAAAATGAACACAGATTTTGCAGATAAAGACCCGCTCTTTGTTTGTATTCTGAACGGTTCGTTTATGTTTGCCGCCGAACTTTTCAAACGAATCGAGCTGATGAAAGCACAGATTACCTTTGTAAAACTGGCTTCGTATCATGGCGACAAAACCACTGGCGATGTTAAGCAACTCATCGGATTTAACGAAAAAGTTGAAGGTCGAACTGTTGTTATTCTCGAAGATATTGTGGATACCGGAATCACTATTGATAATATTCTGGTACAGCTAAAAGCAATGAAACCTGCTGAAATAAAAATTGCCACACTGTTATTAAAACCTGATGCGCTGCAAAAGGAGGTTCCACTCGATTATGTGGGCATCAAAATTCCGAACGATTTTATTGTTGGCTATGGTCTCGATTATAATGGACTTGGCCGCAACCTCATTAATATATACACAGTTGTGAACGAATAAAAAATCAAACTTATGCTGAATCTTGTATTATTTGGTCCTCCCGGAGCAGGGAAAGGAACTCAGGCTGAATTCCTGATAGAAAAGTACAATTTAATCCATTTATCGACTGGCGATTTATTGAGAAGTGAAATAAATGCGGGTACCAAACTTGGACTTGAGGCCAAAAGCTACATGGATAAAGGCGAACTTGTGCCCGATGAAGTTGTTATTGGCATGATAAAAAGCAAACTCGATACAGTAAAAGATGCCAAAGGTTTTATTTTCGACGGATTTCCGCGGACAGTTGACCAGGCAAAAGCATTGGATAATTTGCTGAACGAGAACAGAACGCCGGTTTCGGGAATGCTTAGTCTCGAAGTTCAAAAACAGGAACTTATCGACCGGTTGGTAAGCCGGGGTAAAGTTTCGGGACGTGCCGACGACCAGGACCCCTTAGTGATAGAAAACCGGATTAACGTGTATAATCAGAAAACGCTACCGTTAATTGAATACTATCGCCCGCAGGGAAAACATTTTGGAATAAACGGAATGGGCAGTATTGAAGATATTGCGCACAGGCTGGATGAAGTGATTGAAAAATTATAATGATAAAAAATGGCTGAATCGAATTTTGTTGACTATGTAAAGATTTATTGTAAATCGGGCAATGGCGGACCCGGTTCAGCCCATTTGCGGCGCGAGAAATTTACAGCGCTTGGTGGTCCCGATGGCGGTGATGGTGGTCGCGGCGGACATATTATTCTGCAGGGAAGTACAAACATGTGGACTTTACTTCACCTGAAATACCAGAAACACATAAAAGCCGGAGACGGCGGCCCCGGCGGAAAGCAACGCAGCTTTGGTGCCGACGGCGAAGATATTATTATCGAAGTTCCGTTGGGTACAATTGCCAAAAATGCCGAAACCGGTGAGGTACTTTTCGAAATTACGCAAGACGGCGAACGCCGGATTCTTTTGAAAGGGGGCAGGGGCGGACTTGGAAACGACCATTTTAAATCGGCAACTTTTCAAACCCCGCGTTTTTCGCAACCTGGCGAAGCCGGCGAGGAGGGCTGGCATATTCTTGAACTTAAAGTACTTGCCGATGTGGGCCTGGTTGGTTTTCCGAGTGCCGGTAAATCAACACTGCTTTCGGTGGTTTCGGCGGCAAAACCGAAAATTGCCGATTATCCGTTTACCACACTTGTTCCGAACCTCGGTATTGTTGGCCATCGCGAAAAACATTCGTTTGTGATGGCCGATATCCCCGGAATTATTGAAGGTGCGCACCAGGGACGCGGACTTGGATTACGCTTTCTGCGGCACATCGAACGCAATTCGATGTTACTTTTTATGGTGCCGGCCGACAGTAAAAACCACCTGAAAGAATATCACATTCTGCTCGATGAACTGGAACAGTATAATCCTGAATTGCTGGATAAGGAACGTTTCCTGACCATCAGCAAAGCTGACATGCTCGACGAGGACCTGATGAAAGAAATCAGCAGAGAATTAAAGGGAATCCCGCACATGTTTTTTTCATCGGTAACAGGTTACAACTTACAGCAGTTGAAAGACAAAATCTGGGAAATTTTAAATAGCTAGCATTATGAACGTCATGATGTCATGTGTGCAATCATCATCCCTTTTTCCCCTCAAGGGGAGAATTGGTTCTTACATTAGTCTGATTAAGTTGGCAACTAATACCCCCTGGAGGGGGCTGGGGGTGAACAGTTAAATGGGCTTTCTGCAAAATATCCTTGAAATCGACAAGGAACTGTTTTTGTATTTAAACAGTTTTCACTCCGATTTTTGGGACACAATAATGCTGATGATTACCCGCAAGGAAACCTGGCTTCCGTTTTATGCAATCATTATTTTTTACATCATAAAAAATTACCGGGGCAAAGCGCTTCCGGTTTTACTTTTAGTGGCGTTGGTTGTGGTAGCTTCCGACCAGTTTTCTGTTTTGCTGAAAGAAAGTATTCAGCGGTTGCGACCGGTTCACGACCCTGAAATAGGGCCGTTGGTACACAATGTTTTGCGGAAAGGCGGGCTGCACGGTTTTGTTTCGTCGCATGCTGCCAATTCGTTTGCCATTTTTGCTTTTACATGCAGGCTCTTTAAAAATCGCTGGTATTCGTTGCTTTTGCTTTTCTGGGCGGTACTGTTTTCGTATTCGCGCATTTACTCCGGCGTTCATTATCCGCTCGATATTGTGGGCGGCGCTTTGCTGGGGCTGCTTATCGGCGAAGGATTTTTCAGGGTTTATTTATTTGCTGTTGGCCGTAAATGGTTTTCTCGGTTGAAGGGCGACGAATCTGCATCTCTTTCAACCAGCCAGGCAATTATTATTTATCTTGTTTTCACTGTGCTGATGGTAACTGTTTTTGCAGTTACCTCAATTCTGCATCATTACAACTATTTGTAAAATGGAATCTGCCCAAATCTTTTATCAGCAAAAGGCTGACGAATTTTCAATTCAGCTGAAAGTTGTTTCAGCCAATCTTCGCCGGTTTGCCTGGTTCCGTTTTTTTGCTTTTTTTTTGATACCGGCGCCAGCCTTTATTTTTGGTTTGAAAAGCCCGGTAACATTTGTTGCTGGCGCAACTGCGCTTGTTTTGTTTTTATTTCTTGTTAAAAAAAATATTCAGGTTGAAAAGCGGAAAAAAGAAACTGCCATTCTCAAAAAGCTTTGTGAGGATGAATTATTAGCGCTAAAACACAAGTATTCTCATTTTAAAAATGGGGTTGAATACACCGACCCCGACCATTTTTATGCTTACGACCTCGATTTGTTTGGCGAAGGTTCAATGTTTCAGTACCTCAATCGCACGGTAACAGTGGATGGTGAAATGTTGCTGGCAAAAACATTAGGTCATCCGCCTTTCGAAAAAGAGGAAATTAAAGAAAGGCAAAAAGCGATTAAAGAACTTGCTCAGCATCCTGAATGGCGATTACATTTCAGGGCTACCGGGCTGATGTTTGAAGAAAATAAAGAACTGAATCACGAAATCAGGGCGTGGACAGAATTGGATTTAAAGTTTAAAAATGCAGTCACTGTTAAATGGATTTTATTTGCTATTCCTTTGTTGACTTTGATTTCAATTGTTCCGTTTGCCTTGGGAGTTACAAACCTGTTTTTTAAGTTCATGGTTCTTGTCCAATGGATTTTTCTATATTTTTTCAGAAAGCAGATAAAACAATATTTTCAGTTCTTTGGCAGGAAATCGGCCTTGCTCGAAAAATATATGGCCTTACTCGATTACATTGGGAAAGGTGATTTTAAGTCAGAAAAACTGCTTCAGATGAAGCATTCTGTAATTCATCCAAAACCGGCAGGAAAAACTTTTTCAGAATTAAAAAATTGGGTTGACAGGTTTGAATACCGACAGAATATTATTGTTGCATTTTTGCTGAACTCGATTTTGCTTTGGGACATTCGCTGTATGTTTCACCTTTGGCGATGGCATCAGCAACATCACAGTGAAATTGCCGGATGGCTTGACACAATTGCTGCTTTTGATGAATTGGTCAGTTTTGCCGGTTTCGCAGGAAATCATCCCGGTTTTGTTTATCCCGAAGTTACAACTAATGATTTTGCTTTTAAAGCTGAACAACTCGGACACCCATTATTGCCACAAAACAAAAGGATTGGAAACGATTTTGCTGTTGCCGAATGGTCAAAGGCAGTCATAATAACAGGGGCAAATATGGCCGGCAAAAGTACTTTTTTGCGAACGGTTGGCATAAACCTGATTCTGGCTGAATGTGGGGCGCCGGTTTGTGCACAAAACATGGTTTTTACACCGGTGCAACTTTTCACCAACATGCGCACCACCGACTCGCTCCAAAAAGAAGAATCCTACTTTTTTGCCGAACTGAAACGCATAAAACGAGTGCTTGAGTTACTTGAAAGCGGGTTGCCTGTTTTTGTTATTTTGGACGAAATGCTGAAAGGAACCAACTCGGTGGATAAACTCAACGGTTCGAAGGAATTAGTAAAAAAATTATTGCAGCTTCCGGCGGTTTCGCTCATTGCCACACACGACCTGAAACTGAGCGAAATGGAAGCTGATTTTCCAAAACAGGTTGAAAATCTGTGTTTCGAAATCAGGATAGAAAACAACGAAATGGTTTTCGATTACAAACTTTCCAACGGTGTAACCCAAACCATGAATGCCACTTTTCTAATGCGGAAAATGGGAATTATCTGAGAAGTTGTCATTGTAATTGAAGAAGTTGTCATTGTTGTTGTTGTTTTCGTTGTTGACAGTTTTTGAAAAAATTGTCCAGCTCAAAAGTGATTCAGAGCTATTTTGACAACCACCATAACCTGACAACCACGACAACCCCGACAACATTTTGCTCCGATAACCCCGACAACATTTCCCCCCTCTTTTCAACCGGATTTTGTTAGTTATTTGGTCAGTTGCAAAAGGTTCAAACCACCTTTGTTTGGTTATATTTGTGCCAAATTGTTGGGCAAAATGGTAGAGAATTACGACGAAGGAACGATACAAACGTTAGACTGGCAGGAGCATATCCGCCGTCGGCCGGGGATGTATATTGGCAAACTCGGTGACGGAACTGCTTCGGATGACGGTATTTACGTTTTGTTGAAAGAAGTTCTGGATAACTCCATCGACGAGTTTATGATGGGTTTTGGCAAAAAAATAGTTGTCGGAATCGACCAGGAAACGGTGCGGGTGCGTGATTATGGCCGCGGAATCCCCTTGGGGAAACTCGATGATGTGGTCAGCAAAATGAATACCGGCGCCAAATATGACTCAAAGGTTTTTAAAAAATCGGTTGGATTAAATGGGGTAGGTATCAAGGCTGTGAATGCGCTTTCCATCGATTTTACCATAAAAGCATTTCGCGAAGGAGTGGCCAAAGTGCTCCATTTTAGCAAAGGTGTAAAAACCGGTGAGGAAAATCTCGGCAATACAGACGAGCCCAACGGAACTGAAGTAATTTTTGAACCTGACCAGTCGGTTTTCAAAAAGTATCACTACATGAACGATTTTGTAGTGAACATGATAAAAAACTATACTTTCCTCAACTCGGGGTTAGTAATGGAATACAACGGTGAAAAGTTCTTCTCGAAAAACGGGTTGCGCGACCTGCTTGAGGAAAACATGGACCACGAGCCAATTTATCCAATCATTCACCTGAAAGGCGAGGATATTGAAGTGGCCATCACCCACGGAAATCAATACGGCGAAGATTACTATTCATTTGTAAACGGACAGCATACATCGCAGGGCGGTACACACCTGCAGGCATTTCGTGAGGTGCTTGTAAAAACCATCCGCGATTTCTATAAAAAAGATTTCGACCCGTCGGATATCCGTGCATCAATAGTTGCGGCGGTAAGTATAAAAGTGGAAGAACCGGTTTTTGAATCGCAAACCAAGACAAAACTCGGTTCAAAGGATATCGGCCCCGATGGCCCGTCGGTTCGCACGCATGTGGGCAATTTCCTGCAAAAAGAACTTGACAATTTTCTGCATAAAAACCCGGATATCGCTGAAGTTTTGCTACGACGTATTGTTGAGTCGGAACGTGAGCGAAAAGCCATTTCAGGAATAAAAAAACTGGCCAAGGAACGCGCAAAAAAATCGAACCTTCACAACAAAAAACTGCGTGACTGCCGCATTCATCTCGATGAAGAAAAAAATCCGCGACGCGAGGAAACCTGCATTTTTATTACTGAAGGTGACTCAGCCAGCGGCTCAATTACCAAATCGCGCGATGTAAATACGCAAGCCGTTTTCAGTTTAAAGGGAAAGCCGTTGAATACTTACGGACTTACAAAAAAAGTGGTTTACGAAAACGAAGAATTTAACCTGTTGCAAGCCGCATTGAATATTGAAGAAAGCCTGGATGATCTTCGTTACGGAAAAGTAATCATCGCCACCGATGCCGATGTTGACGGGATGCACATCCGCCTGCTGCTGATTACTTTCTTTTTACAGTTTTTTCCTGAACTCATTCGCAAAGGTCATGTTTATATTTTGCAAACACCGCTTTTCAGGGTGCGCGACAAACAGAAAACTTTTTACTGTTATTCGGAACAGGAAAAACAGAAAGCTATTCAGAAACTGAAAGGAAAGCATGAAATTACCCGTTTTAAAGGGCTTGGAGAGATTTCGCCCGATGAGTTTAAACACTTTATTGGCCCCGATATGCGCCTCGATCCGGTTATATTGAAAAAGCACGAATCGGTGACACAGATGCTTGAATATTACATGGGTAAAAATACTACAGAGCGACAGGATTTTATTATCGAAAACCTGTATGTTGAAAAGGATGAAGTGGCTTAAGATTGGATTTCATCCGACAACTACTTTTGAAATATATCGTATTTTTGAAAAGTAAAGGAAGGATTATGACGACATTGGAATTAAGGCAGAAGTTGATCAATCATATTAGTAATATTGAAGATGAAATGTTGCTTCATGAAATGTTGCGTTTAGCAGGTATTGGCGATGAGGAATCAGATATTTATTGTTTTACCAAAGAAGAAAGGGATTCGGTGGAAGAGGCTCGAAAACAATACAAACGCGGAGAATATTTAAGCAACACAGAGGCAAATAAACTTTTTGAAGAATGGGAAGGCGAGTAGTCTGGGTTCAATTAGCCATTGACGACAAGTTGCAAATCTTACGTTATTGGGATGACAGAAATAAATCACAAACATATAGCAAGAAGTTAAATAAGCTTTTTAAAAATTCAGCCGTTCTTGTAGGTAAATATCCATATATTGGAAAGAAAACTGATATCCCAAATATCAGAATTATAATCATGAAGGATTATTTTATTGTATATGAGATTTTTAAAGACAAAATATTAATCCTTCGAATTTGGGACACAAGGAGAAATCCAGATAAATTGATGCAATAAATTTGTTAAACTCAACCTTGTAAATAACCGACAGCAAAAATCGAAAATGTCAGAAGAATACATCAACCCGGAAGAACTGCCTGAAGAAGCAAAAGAGTTGCCCGAAGTACCGCAGGAACCTGAAGAGGAAGTGGTTGAGGAGATTGTGTACCTGCAGGGAATGTACCGCAACTGGTTTCTCGATTACGCCTCGTACGTAATTCTCGAACGGGCAGTGCCTTACATCAACGACGGTTTGAAACCTGTGCAACGCCGCATTATGCACGCCATGCGCGAAATGGACGATGGCCGGTACAACAAAGTGGCCAACATTATCGGGCAAACCATGCAATATCACCCGCATGGCGATGCTTCCATCGGCGATGCCATTGTTCAGCTCGGGCAAAAAGAATTGCTTATCGACACCCAGGGAAACTGGGGAAATATTCATACAGGCGATGGCGCAGCTGCCCCACGTTATATCGAAGCCCGGCTTTCGAAGTTTGCACTCGAAGTACTTTTTAATCCGAAAACCACTGAGTGGAAAGTTTCGTACGACGGTCGTAAACGCGAACCAGTTACGCTGCCGGTAAAGTTTCCGCTGTTGCTCGCACAAGGTGTTGATGGTATTGCGGTTGGACTTGCTTCAAAACTTTTTCCGCACAATTTTATTGAATTGTGCGATGCTTCAATTTCGTATCTGAAAGGAAAAGATTTTGAATTGGTTCCCGATTTTCCTACTGGCGGACATGCCGATTTCAGCAGATACAACGATGGGTTGCGCGGCGGAACAGTAAAAGTGCGCGCCAAAATTGAAAAACGCGACAACAAAACTCTGATTATTTCTGAACTTCCATTCGGAAAAACCACAGGTTCTCTTATTGAAACCATTATTAAAGCCAACGAAAAGGGCAAAATAAAAGTCAAGAAAATTGATGATAATACAGCGGAACATGTTGAAATTCAGGTGCATTTGGCTCCCGGTGTTTCGTCTGACAAGACAATCGACGCCCTGTATGCTTTCACCGATTGTGAGGTTTCGCTTTCGCCCAACTCGGTAATTATCGAAAACGATAAACCGATTTTTATCGGGGTAAAGGAAATTCTGAGGCGTTCTACTGATGCGACGTTGCAGCTTTTAAAACTTGAACTCGAAATCCGTAAATCGGAATTGGAGGAAGCATGGCATTATTCATCGCTCGAAAAGATATTTATCGAAGAGCGGATGTACAAGGATAAAAAGTTTGAGGATTCGGAAAATATGGACCACGCGATTGCTTATATCGATAAGCGTTTCGACCCATGGAAACCACAACTGCGACGCGAAATCACCCGCGACGATATTCTTAAGCTGATGGAAATTAAAATGGCCCGCATCCTTAAATTTAACAAGGATAAAGCCGATGAACAACTAAAAGCCATTGAGGATGAGATTGCTGCGGTAATGAATGATATCGTGAATATTGTTCCGTACACCATCAAATGGTTTACGCACCTCAAAAATAAATACGGAAAAGGGAAGGAGCGCCGCACAGAAATCCGCAGTTTCGAAAATATTGTAGCTACAAAAGTGGTGGTTCGTAACGAAAAATTATACCTCGACCGAAAGGAAGGATTCATTGGCTACGGGTTGAAAAAGGCCGAGTACATTTGCGACTGTTCCGATATCGACGATATTATTGTTTTCCGCCGCGACGGTACTTACTTCGTCTCGAAAGTTCAGGAAAAAGCGTTTATCGACAAAAACCCCCTGCATGTCGAGATTTTCAAAAAGGGCGATAACCGCACAGTTTACAATGTGGTTTACAAAGACGGCGAGTCGGGGTTTTATTATATGAAACGCTTTGCTGTTACAGGCGTTACGCGTGACAAAGAATACAACCTTACCATGGAAACCAAAGGTTCGCGAGTGGTTTATTTCTCAGCCAACCCCAATGGTGAAGCCGAAACACTGAAAATTGTACTGAAACCAAAACCGCGCATCAAGAAACTCAATTTCGAAGTTGATTTAGGCGAACTGGCAATCAAAGGCAGGCAGTCGATGGGGAATTTGCTTACCAAATTCGAGGTGCATAAAATCAGTTTAAAGGAAAAAGGTTTATCAACGCTGGGTGGACGAAAAATCTGGTTCGATGAGGATGTACTTCGTCTCAACGCGGATGGCCGTGGAAAATACCTTGGCGAATTTGCTGGCGACGACAAAATTCTTGTGCTTTACAAAAAAGGTGAATACCAGGTTTACAATTACGATTTAAGCAATCATTTTGAGGATGATATACTTACCATCGAAAAATTTGATCCGGGCAAAGTTTTATCAGCAGTTTATTTCGATGCCGAACAACAGTTTTACTATGTGAAACGATTTGAAATAGAAGAAGATGAAGGCAAGCTGGTTCGTTTTGTTGGCGAACATCCCGGCAATAAACTGGTGAGTGTAACCTGGGTTCGGTACCCGCGGCTCGAATTGCGTTTTGGAGGTAAAAACGAAGGCCGTGAAAACGAAATCATCGAAGTGGCCGAGTTTATCGGGGTGAAATCGTGGAAAGCCAAAGGGAAAAGATTGTCGAACTACGAAGTGGCCAACATTCTTGAAATTGAACCAGTGGTGAAAGACGAACATGATAAACCGGAAGCTGACGATGCCATAGAACCTTTGGAGAATGAGCCTGATGAAAAACAGGAATGGCCTGAAACACCTGATTTCAGCGATATTCCGTTCGAAATAAAACGACCGCCAAAAGATGCGCCCGACCCAACACAAATGACACTTTTTTAGGAGCCGCCCCCGACCTCCCGATAAACCGGGACAGGCTCTCCGCAGGAGGGGAGAAAAAAACAGAGTATGATGATTAACGTTTTAGAACTATTTTGAACTTGGAATTTAAGAACAATAACTTGTATTTCAAATCTTTCCTCCTGTGGGGGAATGAGAAGGGGGCTTTATGAAAATTTACCTGATTGGTTATATGGGTTGTGGAAAATCGACGCTGGGAAAACGTTTGGCAAAACACCTCAATCTGCAGTTTGTGGATATGGACCATTATATTGAAATGCGTAATCACAAAACTGTTCCGCAAATTTTTGCCGAAGAGGGGGAAACTGAATTTCGAAAAAAAGAGCGGAAAGCACTCGAAGAACTTGCCGATTTCAGCGACATCGTTATTGCAACAGGTGGTGGCGCTCCCTGTTTTTTCGATAATATTGAACTGATGAATAACACGGGTACAACCATTTACATGAATATCGATCCGGCAATTCTGGCCGACAGATTGATGAATTCAAAAACTGAACGCCCGCTGATAAAAGGAAAATCGAAAGAAGAGCTTACGTATTTTATTGATGAAATGCTGAAAAAGCGAGGTCCATTTTATAGTCAGGCCAAATTCGAAATCACCGAACCCGATATTGACCTCAGTGTTATTCAGAATCTGATTGTCTGAGAAATTCAAGACTAAAAATCACAGAATAATAAAATCTTGTATAAAACACTGAATGTCAGTGATACTGATTTTTCTTATTTTTATTGAAATTTTCAGTATGAACCAGTCAGCAATTGAAATATTTAAAACGGAAGACGGAAATACAGAGATAAAGGTAAATTTATCAAATGATACCGTGTGGCTGTCAAAAAGGCAAATGGCACAGCTTTTCGATAAAGATACTGATACAGTTGGCCTGCATTTAAGGAATATTTTCAAATCAAATGAATTAAACGAAGATTCAACTACCGAGGAATTCTCGGTAGTTCAAAAGGAAGGTCGCAGAAACGTTTCCCGGATTGTAAAATTTTATAATCTTGATGCAATAATCTCAGTTGGTTACCGGGTTAATTCGAAAAGAGGCACACAATTCAGGATTTGGGCAAATAAGGTATTGAAAGAGTATCTTATAAAGGGTTATGCATTGAATGAGAGGAAACTGCAACAACAAAACGAACAACTAAAAGAACTACAGGAATCTGTAAAAATATTGGGGAATGTTTTAAAAGAAAAGAAGTTAACCAATTCTGAAAAAAATGGTCTTCTCGAAATTATATCAAATTATGCATATGCTCTGGACATCCTTGACCAGTATGATTATCAGAGTCTTCAGTTAAATTCGATATCTGAAAGCAATATTTTTAGATTAACTTATGAAGAAGCAATTGCCCAGATTGAATTGGCCAGAAAATATTACGGCAACAGCAGTTTATTTGGCAACGAAAAAGACGATTCCTTTAAAAGTTCGATAACCACAATTTACCAGACTTTTGACGGATTGGATTTGTATCCGAGCATTGAAGAAAAGGCGGCAAATCTGCTTTATTTTATTACAAAGAACCATTCGTTTACTGATGGGAATAAAAGAATTGCAGCATTTTTATTTCTGTATTTTATGGAGAAAAACGGAATTCTTTATAATGAAAATGGGCTTAAAAGAGTAGCTGATAATGCGTTGGTTGCCCTTACATTAATGATTGCTGTCAGCAAGCCTGAAGAAAAAGATACTATGGTGAAAGTAGTAGTTAACCTGATAAATAAGAACAACTAAATCAAAAATTTCTGAACAATGAAAACCAACAAGCAGCTTGAACTTGCCTGGCAATTTGTGCAATACACCAATCAAAACATTTTTTTGACCGGAAAAGCAGGTACCGGCAAAACAACTTTTCTGAAAAGCCTGAAGGATAACTCACCTAAACGAATGATTGTGGTTGCTCCCACAGGAGTTGCTGCCATCAATGCGGGCGGGGTTACCATCCATTCGTTTTTCCAGTTGTCGTTTGCACCGCAAATTGGCAACGACAGCGAGCAATGGAAAGAGAAACGTTTCAATAAAGACAAAATCAATATCATCCGCAGCCTAGATTTACTCGTAATTGACGAAATAAGCATGGTGCGGGCCGATGTTTTAGATGCAGTTGACCGTGTTTTGCGCAGGTTTAAAAATCGCCAGAAATCGTTTGGCGGGGCGCAGGTGTTGATGATTGGCGACCTCCAGCAATTGGCGCCGGTAATAAAACGAGAAGAGTGGGAACTGCTGAAAACCGAATACGAAACCGGCTACTTTTTCAGCAGCAAAGTGTTGAAGCAAACGCCGTATGTAAGTATCGAACTCACGCAGGTTTTTCGCCAGCAGGACGACAGGTTTATTGCAATTCTCAACAAAGTGCGCGACAACTGTCTCGATAAACCATCGCTCGATGCGCTGAACCAGCGCTTTATCCCAGGTTTCAGGCCGAACGAAAGCGAAGGGTATATCACCCTTTGCACACACAATGCACAGGCAGCGCAAATCAACGATTTCAAACTGAAGGGCCTTTCTGCAAAACCAACGATTTTCAGAGCCGAAACCGAAGGCGATTTTCCCGGATATGCTTACCCTACCGATTTTGAGCTAAATCTGAAAGTGGGTGCGCAAGTGATGTTTGTAAAAAATGACCCCGAGCCGGAGAAACGATTTTTTAATGGAAAAATCGGTAAAATAGTTTCAATTCACGAAGATTCGGTAAATGTTTTGTGCCCTGGCGAAGCCGGGGAAATTGACGTTACAGCGCTGCTGTGGGAAAACATAAAATACTCAATTGATACCGAAACAGCGGAGATTAAAGAAGAAGTGGAGGGCACTTTTCTACAGTTGCCGCTAAAACTTGCCTGGGCAATAACCATTCATAAAAGTCAGGGCCTTACTTTCGAAAAAGCTGTGATTGATGCCGAAGCGTCGTTTGCACACGGGCAGGTTTATGTGGCGCTCAGTCGTTGCAAATCGCTCGAAGGCATGGTGCTGAGTACACCAATTTCAACCGGCAGCATAATTTCTGATAATACTGTTGGCGGATTTATCAAACAGGTTGAGGAAAACCAGCCCAGCGACACTGATTTGTTAAAAGCAAAAACCGAATACCAGCACGAAATGTTAGCCGAACTTTTCAGGTTTGGGCTAATCAGCTACATGGTTAATGCAGTGATAAAACTTGCCGAAGAAAACGAAGGCAGTTTTCCGGTTGAAGTGCAAAATATTTTTGGCTTGATGAAGGAAAATTTTCAACCCGAAATTGCAGATGTAGCCGATAAGTTTCAGTTGCAGGTAAAACAATTGCTTGTGGCTGACCCCGATATTGAAACTAATTTGAAATTGCAGGAACGCATTTCGAAAGCAGCAGTTTATTTTGCCGGAAAATTAAATCAGCATGTCCTTAATCCATTGAAAAACATTGATTTGGATATTGATAACCGAGAAGTTCGGAAAAGGCTGAAAAACCAGGTGGCTGCCATAACCGACGATTCAGACCAAAAAATAGCAGCATACAAAATCTGTGAATCAGGTTTCAATATCAAAAAAATTCTTGATGCAAGGGCAAAACTGCTTATGGAACCTGAAAGCGAAAAGACACACACAAAACAAAAAGCAGCCGAGGCATCAACTCCAACCGTATCAGGACATCCGGTTCTTTATGCACTGTTACGCACCTGGCGAAACAAAAAAGCTGAAGAATCTGGGGTCCCGGTTTATCTGGTTTTTTCGCAAAAAGCGCTATTGCAAATGAGCAACCTGTTACCGGTTACAAACGATTCACTGTATGCCATCAACGGATTTGGCCACAAAAAAGTAGCGCAATTCGGAACAGAAATTTTGACCATCATTCAAAAATATTGTACTGAAAAAGGACTGGAACCAGCGGCATTGTCGCCAACCAACAAAAAGGAGAGGAAGGAAAAACCACAAAAGCCCGACACAAAAAAGGAGACTTTTGAGCTTTACAAATCGGGTAAAACCATAGCTGAAATTGCCGAAATACGCCAATTGGTGGTGGGTACAATTGAAAGTCATCTGGCCCATTTTATTGCTAACGGCGAATTGGATATTCATACTTTTTTATCGGAAGAAAAACTTAAAAAGCTGGAAGCATTTAAACCTGCAAGCGAAGCCAACTTTGTTGGAGAAGCCAAGAATTATTTTGGCGATGAATTCAGCTACGGAGAATTGAGAATGGCTGGCGCATGGTTAAGGCGTAAGTAAAATCATATCAGGTCTTTAGTAGTAAAGATGTATGATGCTTTTCAGATTTGAGTAAGTATTTTGCAATATCAGTTCGAAATCTTCTTTTTCAAACCACCTGATTTCAGAAATGTTCTCCCCCGTTTCCGGTGTTCCGTTTTCGGTTCCGGTATATTCCATTTCAAACCAGTGGGTTTTCTTCAAAATCCATTCCCCGGCAGAACCTTTCCAGGTTGATTGGTAAATATGCCACGTTGGTTGTAATGATTTCACAATCCTGTGTTTATTTATCCCACACTCTTCTTCAACCTCGCGAATTGCGGCTTCTTCAGGGGTTTCACCGGCATCGATTTTTCCTTTGGGTAAATCCCATTTTTCGTTTCTCAAAATAAACAGCATCTGGCCGTTTCTTTTTACAATTCCGCCGGCTGCTTCAATTTGTGTAAATGCCTGACTGAAAACAGCTGTCATAAATTCATCAGGATTATCCTGAATCATCAGGGTGTTTGTTTTAGTTTCATTGATAAACCGTGAAAACCAGTTTCTTACTTCGGGCATTGTTTGCAGGTTTTCAGATATTTCGAAGTGCTGAAACATGTATTGGTCGGCAGGCAGCGCAATCACGATTTCCCTGTCGTTTAAAAAAATCTTATACATTTGTTTTTTGAATTAAAAATGCAGAAAAAATGAGTACAGTTGAGACCTCTGTCGCAAAAAAATTGCTCGAAATAAGCGCCATAAAAGTTCAGCCCGAAAATCCGTTTACCTGGGCTTCGGGTTGGAAATCGCCTATTTATTGCGATAACCGAAAGATTCTTTCATATCCCGCCACACGCACGTTTGTGCGCGATGCTTTTGTAAAATTAATCGGCGAAAAATACCCTGATGCTGAAGTGATTGCCGGGGTTGCCACGGGTGCAATTGCTATGGGTGCTTTGGTTGCAGAAGTGCTGGGATTGCCTTTTATTTACATCCGGTCGGCGCCAAAAGGCCACGGACTTGAAAACCTGATTGAAGGTGTTTTGCACAATGGACAAAAAGTGGTTGTGGTTGAAGACCTGATTTCGACAGGCGGTAGCAGTCTGAACGCAGCTGAAGCAGTTGTTAAAGCCGGAGGAAATGTACTCGGAATGGTGGCAATTTTTACTTATGGCTTTCCTCACGCCATTGGTAATTTTCAAAAGGCAGGAATTGAGTTGACAACATTAAGCAATTATCACGCATTAATCGACACGGCTGTTGCCACCGGAAGTGTGAGTGATGCACAGGTGGCAACGCTGATGAAATGGCGCGAAAATCCGGCTGAGTGGGGAAAATAAGAAATATTATTATTGAAAATTATGGAAGAGTTAGTTCTAAAAATAAAGGATAAAAGGAAAGTGGGTTTTCTAAAGAAACTACTTGCCCAATTCGATTTTGTTGAAATAGAAAAAGAAAAGGTAAAAAAGGTCACAAAACATTCGATTTTTGACTCGGCCGGTATTTGGGAGAGCAGGGACACATCACAGCTTAATTTACGTGAAGAAGCTTGGAAAAGGGGAGAATGATTCTTTGTGATACCGATATTATCATTGAATTGTATCGAAATAATAACAGAATTATTTCGGAGCTTAAGAAATTGGGGCAGGAAAATATTGCAATCAGCATTGTTACAGTTGGTGAGTTATTTTTTGGTGCACTAAACAAGAGTGAATTAAAGAAAATAGAAAATGATGTTAAAAGCCTTACTGTCAAAAATATCGATGAAGAAATTTCTGTAATTTTTTACAGTTTAATGAATCAATATTCGCTAAGTCATAAGTTAGGAATTCCTGACGCATTAATAGCTTCAACAGCAATTGCTAACAATATCGAATTATTTACATTGAATTTGAAACACTTTACATATATCCCTGAATTAAGACTATATAAGTTTTCCTAAATCAACAAGAATGTCATTAGAAAAATACACCAGCCAGGTTAAGCTGATTAACCAAAACGAACAGGTTGTCTATAATTATCTTTCAAATTTCGAAAATCTTTCAGGTTACCTCAACTCTGGATTAATTGAAAAAATAACTGAAAAGGTACCACAGATAAAAATTACCGACTTTTCGTCAGACCGCGATTCGTGTAAGTTTAATATTACTGGTTTGGGTTTAGCCGAAATTCGGGTTGTAAATCGGGAGCCTTTTAAAACCATTAAAGTAGAAAGTTCGGGTGGGTTACCCATCAGCCTGACGTTTTGGATACAATTGATGGCAGTCGATAACTTCAATACAAAAATGCGATTAACATTACATGCTGAAATGAGTATGATGATAAAAATGTTAGCCGGAAATAAACTTGGAGAAGGCATCGACAGACTTGCCGATACGCTGGCATCGCTGCCTTATCAGTAGAATGCCCCATCCGGGTATTCTCCTAATAGTGTATGCGAGAGAGCTTCTAAATCACAAATTCAACTTCTTTAAACAAGTGTTCTGAGATTTCTCCGCTCCTGTGTTCGAGCCGGAGCTGTCCAAACTGACCAATTCCGGTAATCCGAGCTTCAAAAACTACTCCCTGTTTTGCATAAAAAGCCCATGTCTGATAACGGAATAGCCGGCTGAGGTAAGTAACTTCAATTTCTTTTAAATCGCCTGATCTCAATTCGTTATATCTGAATTTTAGATTCTCCCACAATCTTTCAGCAACAATTTCAACATTGTAATTTTTGCCGGTCAGTTGCGTTAATGAAACCGGATTCGGAGCGTCTGAAATAAAAACAGTCTGGTTCAGGTTCAGCCCAATCCCGGCAACTGATGTATACAGGTTTTGCCCCATGATGGTATTTTCGATTAGGATTCCTGCTATCTTTTTATTTCCGGTATAAATATCGTTGGGCCATTTAATCGAAACTTCAATGTTTTCTTCTGTTAATAAATCTGTCAGGGCAAGGCTGACTGCTTTTGAAAGGTAAAACTGGTTAGCAGCCTTCAAAAATTTTGGTTGAAGAATATAACTGACCAAAAGGTTTTTTCCGGGTTCGCTTTCCCATGAGTTTCCCTGTTGACCTTTTCCTTTGGTCTGAAATTGTGTCATAACGACAGTCCCCTCCATTGCCGCTTTCGTCAGAAGCAGTTGGTTGGCATAGTTGTTGGTCGATTCTGTTTCGGTCAAAAAAATAAAGTTCTTATTCATGGTAAACCGGTGCTTGTTTCTTTTGTTATTCGTTAACCGGTTTTACAATGGTTATAACTGGAAAACGGACTAAAGAATATTTAAGAAAAACGCAAAATACACAAAATAAGGCTAAAGCAAAAAGATTATCTTTGTGGTTAATTATTTATGAGGAAAAACAAGAGTTCGACAGAGAACATATTAGACGGGGTTCTGGAAGGGATACAACGGATTAAAGGAAAGGAGATTACTATAGTTGATTTAAATTCCATCCATCATACTGAGTGTGGTTATTTTGTAATCTGCCACGGAACCTCATCAACACAAACAAACGCTATTGCTGAATCGGTTGAAGAAACTGTAAAAGAAATGACAGGTGTTGATGCCTGGCATAAGGATGGTTACAGAAATGCAATCTGGATTTTACTCGATTATGGCGATGTGATGGTTCATGTATTTCAGAAAGAAGCCCGCGATTTTTATAATCTCGAAGGTCTTTGGGCCGATGCTAAAACAACAGTAATTAAAGAAGAATCAGAAATATATCATGACAGATAAAAAGGAAAACAAAGAAAACAAGAATCCGAACAACCCGTTTAACCAGTTAAATCCTAACAGGAAAAACGATGGTAAAGCACCCAAATTCAATGCATATTGGATTTATGGAATTATAGCTATCATTTTTATCGTTATTCAGTTTTATTTAAGTACCAGCAAAGGACCAGTGGAAACCAAGTGGGACGAAGTAAAATCGACAATGCTGGCAGGTAACGATGTTGAACGCATCGTGGTGATTAACGACAAAGTGGCAACAATTTATATCAAAAAAGATAGCATCGGTCAATATAAAGACCAGTTTGAGAAAAACTTTTCGAAACCAGCGGAAGGAGGACCGCATTTTAAATTTAATATTGGTCCGCCCGAAGAGTTTGCCAGAAACCTGAAGGAAGCACAGGCTGATAATCCAGAGGCCATTTCGCCGGAATACAAAGAAGAACGAAACTGGGCCGGAGAAGTGCTTTGGACAATCGGGCCGTTTGTTCTGATTATTCTGCTTTGGTGGTGGATTTTCAGACGGATGAGCCGGGGTGGCGCTGGCGGGGCCGGCGGAATTTTTAATGTGGGTAAATCGCAGGCAAAAATATTTGATAAAGACCAGAAAGTATCGACAACTTTTAAAGATGTGGCCGGACTTACTGAAGCCAAACAGGAAGTGGTTGAGATTGTGGAATTCCTAAAAAGTCCTGAAAAATTTACGCGTCTTGGCGGAAAGATTCCGAAAGGTGCGCTGCTTGTTGGTCCTCCCGGAACAGGTAAAACATTACTTGCCAAAGCTGTGGCCGGTGAAGCCAACGTACCATTTTTCTCAATGTCGGGTTCCGATTTTGTTGAAATGTTTGTAGGTGTTGGTGCTTCGCGTGTTCGCGACCTTTTTAAGCAAGCCAAGGAAAAAGCGCCGTGTATTGTGTTTATCGATGAGATTGACGCCATCGGCCGTGCCCGTGGCAGAAACCCCAATATGGGTTCGAACGACGAACGTGAAAATACACTCAACCAGTTGCTTACCGAAATGGACGGTTTTGATACAAACACCGGGGTAATTATTCTGGCTGCCACCAACCGTGCTGATATTCTCGACCGTGCGCTGATGCGTGCAGGCCGTTTCGACCGCCAGATTCATGTTGAACTGCCCGACCTGAATGAACGAGCTGATATTTTTAACGTTCATCTTCGTCCGTTAAAACTGGCTGTTGATTTGAAAGTTGATTTTCTTGCCAAACAAACACCCGGGTTCTCGGGTGCCGATATTGCCAATGTGTGTAATGAAGCAGCTTTAATTGCTGCCCGTAAAAATCATGAAGCTGTTGACAAACAGGACTTCCTGGATGCAGTTGACCGGATTGTAGGCGGATTGGAAAAGAAAAATAAGATAATCTCCATCGAAGAGAAAAAGACAATTGCTTTTCACGAAGCCGGTCACGCCACCATCAGCTGGTTGCTGGAACATGCGCACCCGCTTGTAAAGGTTACCATCGTACCTCGTGGTAAAGCGCTGGGTGCTGCGTGGTATTTGCCCGAAGAACGGTCGATTACCACAAAAGAACAGCTGTTAGACGAAATGTGTTCGGCGCTTGGTGGTCGTGCAGCCGAACAGCTTACTTTTAATAAAATTTCGTCAGGCGCTCAAAACGACCTCGAAAAAGTTACCAAACAGGCTTACGCCATGGTTAGTATTTTCGGGATGAGCGAAAAAGTGGGCAATGTAAGTTATTACGATTCAACCGGGCAATCGGATTACTCGTTTACAAAACCTTACAGCGAAAAAACTGCTGAACTGATTGATGCCGAGGTAAAAGTTCTAATAGATGGACAGTATGTTCGTGCCCTTGAAGTGTTAAAGAAAAACGAAGCTGGTCATGCAAAACTGGCCAATTTGCTGCTCGAACGTGAGGTTATTTTTAGTGAGGACCTTGAAGATATTTTTGGGAAGCGCCCGTGGGACAAAAAACATGTGATTCCTGAAAACGGAGGCTCAGAAAAAGCAGAAGAACCCGAAGTGAAAGTGGAAAAACCTGTTGAGTTATCAGTTGCACCCGAAATAAAACAGGAAGAAAAACCTGCGGCACCGGCAGAACCTGAAATCAGGCCCGAAGGGAAAGTTACAAAAGCTGAACCACGGACAAAACCACCAAAACAGGTGCCACCTGCCGATACAAAAACATTGTTTTAATGTTCACTGCACGGGAGGAAATACTAAGAAAGCTCAGCACTTCGGTTCATCCGGTTCCTGAACCACCCGATTCTGAGTTACCAGTATTTCCTTCCGTTATTTTTCCCCCCGAACAGGCATTTAAATCACAACTCGAAGCCATTAACGGCAAGGTTTTTATTTTTCAATCAGAAACTGAACTTTTTAATTCGCTGAAAACTCAACTTCTGCAATTTCAAGCTGAAAATGTTTATTGCAGCGAACCTGAAATTATGAAGGACCTGGTTAAGTTTGAAATCGGGTTCAATAAATATGCAGGCGATGCAAAAAATATGGAAGCGGGTATTACCGGTTGCGAATTTCTGGTGGCACAAACCGGCTCGGTGATGGTAAGTTCGGCGCAGGGAGGCGGACGGCAAATGAATGTTTTTCCGCCGGTGCATATTGTAATTGCTAATAAAAATCAACTGGTTGCCACATTGGAAGAAGCTTATTCAATGATTCAGCAAAAATATGCAGACGGGTTACCCTCACAAATTGTGTTGGTTACAGGCCCCAGCCGCACAGCCGACATCGAAAAAACATTGGTTTTGGGTGCCCACGGACCACGCGAATTGCGGGTGATGATTGCCTGAAGAGGAATGGTTTTTAGCCCTTTTCAACTTTCATTTATTTTTTACCTTTGCACCATTACGATGAAGGGCATTTTTGTCATTAAAAACTGAAAAATTGAAAGAACTGCTGAAACGAAGTTTAACCGGGATGCTGATTGTTGGTCTTATTCTGGCTGGTATAATTATTCATCCGGTAGTTTTTGCCATTGTGTTTTCAGTTTTTATGACCCTGGCGCTTTTCGAATTCTATAAACTTGCTGAAAAACTTGGGTTTCAACCTGCAAAGATTGTTGGTTTAGCGGGAGGTTTACTCTTGTTTGCTCTGTTTTTTCTTACAGCAAACCAGTTTATTCCACCTCAGTTTTTGGGTCTTGCTGTACTCATTCCCTTAATGGTTTTGCTTACCGATTTGTTCTCTTCGGGTACTTCAAGCTTTAAAAACGGGTTGGTTACGCTGGCCGGAATTGTTTATGTTTCGGTGCCCTTCAGCCTCCTGAATTTTATCGAAACACCCCGGTGTGTGGAGCATCCTGAGTTTTACCCGTGGGTACTTGCCGGCGTATTTTTTATTATCTGGGTTTACGATTCGGCTGCTTATGCAGTTGGTTCGCTTGCCGGAAAACACAAAATTTGTACACGCATTTCGCCTGCAAAATCGTGGGAAGGATTAATCGGAGGGACAGTTTTCGCCGTTTTAATGGGAATTGGAAACTCGGTGATGTTTGATGAATTAAGCATAGCCGACTGGATGGTAACTGCAATACTCGTGGTTATTTTCGGAACTGCCAGCGATTTTTTTGAATCGAAACTAAAACGCGAAGCGGGAGTAAAAGACTCAGGGAACATTCTTCCGGGTCATGGCGGAATGCTCGACCGGTTTGATACGCTGCTTTTTGTAACCCCGGCAATTTTTGTGTGGATTAATTTATTGGCAAAATTTTAAAAAAATGAAGATACATAAGGAAGGTTTTAAAGTTATTCCTGTTGCCCTGCTGATTCTTGCTGCACTTGATTTGCTGATCTGGTTCTTTCTGAAAGAGTTTTTAATCAGCTACCTTTTAATTGGCGCATCGGTGGTTTTGGCTGGGCTGGTTGTTTATTTCTTTCGCGTTCCAAAACGTACAACTGAGAAAAACAATATACATGTAATCGCTCCGGCCGACGGTAAGATTGTGGAGATTAAAGAAGTATTCGAAAAAGAGTATTTCAAAGACAACCGGATTCAGGTTTCTATTTTTATGTCGCCGTTGAATGTGCACCAGAACAAAGCGCCGGTGAGTGGGGATATTTTGTACGTGAAACACCACCGCGGAGCTTTCTATCCGGCGTTTGTTGAGAAATCATCAGAACTGAATGAGCGCTGTTCCACTGTTTTTAAAACCGAAAACGGAACCGAAATTTTGTCGAGGCAAATAGCAGGGACTGTTGCACGCCGCATTTGCTTTTATGTAAAACCCGGCGATAAAATTGAACAGGGTGCAGAGTATGGTTTTATCAGGTTTGGTTCGCGTGTGGATGTTTTTTTGCCGTTGACGGCAAAGGTTACAATTGAAATGGATGTTAAGACCGTAGGTGGGGAAACAGTGATTGCCACCCTTTAAAAATGTAACATGAAAAGGATAATGATTTCACCCCTTTATCCCCTCAAGGGGAGAATTACTTCAAACATTCGATATTGTTGGTTTGCGACAATTACCCCCTTGAGGGGGCAGGGGGTGAGTACAAATTGTAGTACGTTGTAATATGAAAAAGATAATCGCACAAATTCCCAATACAATCACATCGCTGAACCTCGTTTCGGGTGTTGCTGCCACGATGTTTGCCATTGATGGTCATCTGGTTTGGGCAGCCATTTTTATTTGTTTGGCTGCCGTGCTCGATTTTATGGATGGCTTTGCAGCACGATTGCTGAAAGCTTATTCCGAAATTGGAAAAGAGCTTGATTCACTGGCCGATGTGGTGTCGTTTGGTGTTGCACCGGGCGCCATTCTTTTTACTTTGCTCGAAATTGCGTTGTTTGGAAAAAACCAGCCGATTCACGAAATCGGAGCGAGCTGGTACGAGTGGATGATACTTTCCACTTCGTTTTTACTGCCGGTTTTTGGTGCGATAAGGCTGGCACGTTTTAATACAAACACTTTAAACGAAAACTTTTTCCGTGGCTTGCCCATTCCAGCCAATGGTCTTTTCTGGGCAGCAATGGGTTTAATGCTGCAAATGCCAAAATATGCCGAAGTGTTGAAATTGGTTTATTCGGTGCGAACGCTTGTTTTGCTCGGTATTTTTATGGCCGGTGTGATGGTGATTACAATGCCCATGTTTTCGCTCAAGGCAAAATCGCTGAGCTTTGCCGACAACTGGTATCGCTACCTGTTTGCTTTTGTGGCTGTTGTGCTCATTGCAACACTCAATGTTTACGGCCTGGCGCTGGTGATTTTCGTTTATATTTTGCTGAATGCCATTTTCTACCTGATGAAGATTAAATACTGATAAAATTTGGTTTTTCTTTTTCCCTCGGTAATTTTTATGCTAATAACATAAAATAGTCTGTTTTTTTTTTTTTTACCTTTGAATGATTTGTAAACATTTTAAGTAATTCCAATTCAATCGTTTAAACAGACGCCTGATTTTCAGATGAACTAGTTAAACCAAAAAACCAATCAATGAAAACAATCCTGGCCTTTATCCTGATTTGTTCGTCGTTTCTTTTTTCAATTAAAAATAGTTTAGCACAGTCTTTTGAGTTGGCAGGAACATACACCACAAGCGATGCAAACTTTTACAAGAACACACCGGGAGTTAGTTTTGCTTATGCCCATCATTTTAAAAAGCAATTTGTTTTTGTGGAGTTGAAAACTGCAAAAAAGGGGAATAACTCATTTACATCTTTTGATTATTCACCGAATGGATATTATAGAATTGAATCAGTAAATGGTAGTTTTTCCACTTCGGGTGTGAATATTGGTGCTGGGCAGAAAATTGTTACTTTCGATTGTATGGAGTTCTCGGTTGGCGCCGATGCAGGGTTAAATTATTATAATCAGAATTTTGAAATTACTTCAGTTGGTTTAGATAAGGAAAGGAATGAGATTATATACTTTCATACAGATAATGAAACCGAAAAAAGGAAAAACAAATTTGGGATTGGCGCCTTTATCGACATGGAGCTAAAAAATGTATTTTTTAATAATCTCTCGGTATTTTCGAGGTTGAACATTTATCATTCAGATTACATCGATAAGCCAATTATAAGTGACGATGTTCCGAAAACTTCAAAAATTAACAGTGTCAGTTTCAGCGTTGGTGTAAAATACAGGATTCCAAAAGCAAAAGAGTAGAGTAACCAAAGGAATAGAAGAAGCCCCTGAAAACGGAAGTAATATTTTCCTGCGAAAATATTAATAATACACCATGACAAATTAAAATCTTCCGTAAACAGAGGCCTGTATCCTTATTTCTTTCCCGTCGTTTATGTTCTATTGAACAACGGAATGCAAAAGATGTTTTCGGGGGGCAGATAAAAATCTGATATTCTACGACAAATACCACAGATGGACACAGATAAGGCCTTTTTATTAATCTGGGCAAATCTGTGTAATCAGTGGTCAGTGATTGAAAATGTGAATTAGAAAGTGTGTGTTTATTTTAGTGGCGCGGCAAAACGGATTACATCTTCACCGGTTATCAGCAAATCGCAAAGTATAATCAATCGCTCAATTACATTTCTGAACTCCCTGATATTACCCGTCCAACTGATTTTTTGAAGCTCGGCAATCGCGTCGTCGGTAATCGTTTTCTTTGGCATTCCGTATTCGTCGCAAATAAGCTGAATAAAATGATTGGCGAGCAGCGGAATATCTTCAAGCCTTTCGTTTAATGCGGGAACTTTTATCAAAATAACACTCAGCCTGTGGTACAAATCTTCTCTGAAATTGTTTTCGGCAATTTCAGCCGAAAGATTTTTGTTGGTGGCTGCAACTACCCGTACATCAACTTTTATGTGTTTGTCGCCGCCTACCCGGCTGATGATGTTTTCCTGCAACACACGCAAAACTTTTGCCTGTGCAGAAAGACTCATATCGCCAATTTCGTCTAAGAAAAGTGTACCACCGTTCGCCTGTTCAAATTTGCCGATGTGTTGTTTTACCGCCGAAGTAAAAGCTCCTTTTTCGTGGCCAAAAAGTTCACTTTCTATTAATTCTGAAGGAATGGCCGCGCAGTTTACTTCAATAAACGGTCCGGCTGAGCGGTTGCTTTGGTCGTGAATACGGCGTGCCACCAGTTCTTTCCCTGTTCCATTCGAGCCGGTTATCAAAACGCGGGCATCAGTTTTTGCCACACGATCGGCCATTTCAACCACAGCTTTCAGTGCAGCCGATTCGCCAACAATTTCGAATTTTTTATTGACTTTCTTTTTCAGATTTTTTGTTTCCACAACCAGATTCGATTTGTCCATTGCATTGCGGATGGTAATCAGCAACCGGTTTAAATCCAGTGGTTTTTCGATATAATCGAACGCCCCTTTTTTAATCGATTCAACGGCTGTATCAATATTTCCGTGCCCCGAAATCATAACCACAGGGGTGTCGGGAATCATTTCCTGGAATTTTTCCAAAACTTCAATGCCATCCATTCCTGGCATTTTAATGTCGCAAAGAATTACATCGTACGAGCCGGCTTTTATTTTGTCGAGGGCTTTTATTCCGTCTTCCGCAAGGTCAACTTCATATTTCTCGTACTCAAGAATATCTTTCAAAGTGTTGCGGATACTGCGTTCGTCGTCAATTACAAGGATGCGTGACATAAATAATCAGATTATTATTTTCGATTTCCAAAAATAGCCCTATTTATATTCGAATCGAAAAATGGCAATAAAAAATCCTGAAGATTTTCTCTTCAGGATTTTCAATAAAAAGGTTTGTTTTTTCAATACCCGGCATCAGAGAAATAGCGCATAAACTGGGTACGCTGATACAAAATAGGTTTTTTAATGTGCATCTGGCTGGCATTCCCACGAAATTCTTCAATAGAATTATATTTATGCCTGAACATCCAGTCTTTTAAATCATGAAGCATCACTTCAATAATTTTTGGCCCCTCCTTGTAAACCGCCGAAACAACCTGTACTGCCTGGGCGCCAACAAGCAGGTTTTTGATTACCTGTTCGCCGGTAAAAATCCCGCGCGAGGCAATCAATTCAATATCCACCTTGTTGTATAAAATGCCAATCCACCTGAGGCTCATTGTGTTTAATTCCTTGCAACTCAGTACATCACCCGATACTACTTTTTCAGTTTCGATATTTACATCGGGGCTGAAGAATTTATTAAAAAGTACCACTGATGAAGCTTTGGTTTGCGAAATACGATAAATGAAATTGGCCAGCCCTGAGAAATAGTAACTGATTTTCAGCGAAAACGGAATGGTAATCGCATTGCTGATTTTTTCGATAATGTCGAAATAGATACCTTCCTTTACTTCACCAACAAGATTGATATCGGCCGGAAGCATGAAAAGGTTTACTTCCAGTGCATCGGCCCCGGCTTCCTGAATTAATTTGGCATACGAAATCCATCCTTCAGCCGAAGCACAGTTGATACTGGCGATAACCGGAATCTGCACTGCTGCCTTGGTACTTTTTATCAGGTTGGTGTACTGAGTGATGTTGTGTTTTTTGCTGAAATACATGGCGTAATATTCCTGGTCGTTAAACGAACCGTAAATATTGTTCAGCCGCTGTTCGTCAACATCGTGCATAATTTGTTCCTCAAAAAGCGATTTCAGGACAACTGCACCGGCCCCGGCTTTTTCATAAGCCACCGAATTTTCTACACTTTCGGTTAGCGACGAACTTCCCACAATAATCGGGCTTTTCAGTTTAAGCCCCATGTAACTGGTCGAAATATCCATGATGTTGGTTTTATTGTTCAGTTAAATATTTGTCGATTCCCATTGCAGCGCGGTGTCCGTTGGCAATCCCGTGAATTACATCGGGGCCCTGAATAGTATCGCCACCCATAAACAGCCACGGTACACTGGTTTGAAAATCGCTGCTCACTTTTATTCTTCCGCGCGGGCCCATTTCAATGTCATCTTTTAGAGGCTCGGCAATGTAGCTTAAATCCATGCCCTGGCCGATGGATTCAACCACCATGTCGCCTTCAAAAAAACGGGCATTTTCCATGTTGCATTGTGGGTTGAAATTGCCTGTGGCATCGAACAGCGACATACACTGTACCACATGCAATCCCTTTATAATGCCATCCTGAATTTCGACTTTCTGTGGTGCCCATCCCGGATTGATTGTGGCTCCTTCTTCGCGGGCTTCCACAACTTCTTCGCGGTCAGCGGGCATTTTTTCCTCGGTTTCCAAACTTGTGGTTATAATCTGAACCTTCCCGTATTTCTGGTTTTGCAGGCGTGCCAGCGAACGGGTGATATCCATTGCCACGTTACCACCACCAATCACCACAATTTTTTCTGCCACATGAATTTCTTCTCCCTGTGTTATTTTCCGCAGCAGTTCAATCGACTGGTACACATTTTTGTGGTCGGAGCCTTCAATCCGGGTGCTTCTCCCCAAATGTAAACCAGTGCCTGCAAAAACTGCATCGAAATCTTTGCCCAATTGTTCAAGCCTGATGTCTTTACCAACGTTTACGTTATAATGAATTCTCACGCCAAGCGAGAGAATATAGTTGATGTCTTTATCAATTGAGTCGTATGGCAGCCGGTATTCGGGAATACCATATCGCATCATTCCTCCTGCTTCGGCAAGTTTTTCAAATATTTCGACTTCGTAACCCATTTTGGCAAGGTAGTGTGCAGCCGACAAACCCGCAGGACCGGAACCGATAATGGCGATTTTCTTTCCGTTTTTCTGAATAAAATCGGTTTCGAGAATGGTTTTGTATTTCTCCGATGGATTCTGGTCGGCAATATACCGTTTCAGCCAGCGGATGGAAAGCGCCTCGCCACGATGGCCGATTGAACAAACTGTTTCGCATTTGTGTGTACAAATACGTCCGCAGATTTCGGGCAGCGGATTTGTATCGTATAAAATGCGCAAACCTTCTTCGAGGTCGTTGTTTCTGATGGCTTTTATGTATTGCGGAATTCCCATGTGAGCCGGACAGGTGGCTGTGCAAATGCCACATTCAACACAGCGGTCGGCTTCTTTTTCGGCCTGTTCTTTTGAGTACCCCTGAATAATTTCGACAAACGATTTATCCCTGTCTTCAGGATGAAGTTCTTCCATTTTAACCCGTTCGAGCTGGTAAAATTCATAGCCGTTGCCGGGTTTCTTCCAGCCAAGTTCGTTGTTGTCCCAGGGTTTGTTGTCGATACCCGGAATATATCTGAAATTATCAGAATCGGTATCCACCCATTTGTATTCGTTCGACAAAGAGAGTGAACCTGTGGTACAAACATCCACACACAAAGCGCACCAGCAGCAACGTCCGTAGTCCACTTTTGGTCGCAGTCCGCTGTCGCCGTTTTTGGCATCGAACCCGGCAATTGCAACCATATCGATGGCTTCGTTTTCACAAATCGATTCGCAGGTGCCGCAACCAATACACGATTTTACATCGTTTTTATGAAAACCACGATAACGGGGCGCGCCGGGCCGTTCGTTCAGCGGGTCTTTGATTGATACCGGTTCTTTAAACACGTTTTTCCAGGCGGTGAACGGCATCAGAATATCTTTAAGAGAGCTCATCTTTTTCGATTTATTAGTTATTAATCGTTATTTATTATTGATTTTTTGTTCCGCATTTCTTCGGTGTTGTTGTTTTTTTTTGCGTTTTCAGTCATTTTCTCCGACATCTTTGCTAAATTTTTCAACAGAAATTAATCAACAATAAATCATAAATGTGTCAGCGTTCAATTTCCGGCGGACAGGTTTGCAATGAAACCATAATACTTGCCACATCGGCAATGTTGGCACCAATCAGCATGTGTTCGAGCAGCGAAACCGCGTGGGTGTAACTTGGCCCGCGCAGGTTTATGCGCCGCGGATATTCAGTTCCGTCAGCAACCACATAAAACCCGTATTCGCCGCGCGATGATTCTGAGCGCACATAAGTTTCGCCTTTCGGAATTTTCCAATGTAAAACATTGGGTGTTTGGGCCCTGATAATCCCATCGTCGGGCATTTTATCGAGAATCTGACGGATTAAATCAACCGTCATTTTCAGGTCGTGCCAGCGGATTCGCGAACGGGTGTAAATGTCCGATTCGGTGGCTGTCTGCGGGTCGAACTCAAGTTCATTGTATTTCAGGTAAGTATAATCTTTTCTGACATCGCGTTTAAAACCCGCCGCCCTTGCGTTGGGGCCAACAATTCCATAACTGTCAACCCAGGTTGGGTCGATGTGGCCCACGCCGATGGTGCGTTTTTTAAACACGGCATTGCTGAACATCAGGTTATCGATATTCACAATAAATTCATCAATTTCTTTCAACGTGGCTTTTAACCGTTTTTTAAAACCTTCGGGTAAAAGGCCGCGAACACCGCCAGGAATGATATACATGTGGTAAACGCGCCCGCCGGTAAGTTCCTCAAAACGGTCGAGAATCAAATCGCGCAGGTAAACGCCCCATTGAACGCCGATTCCGAGACCGGTTGTTCCGCCCTGCCCGGGAACCACGCGAAGCAACGATTGCAAACGCGCCATTTCCAGAACCAGCGTTCGCAGCCATTGTGCCACTTCCGGAACTTCGATTCCGCTCAATTCTTCAACGCTGGCAGCCAGATTATATTCGTTGTAATCGGGTTCGGCAACACACAAACGGATGCAGGTTGGAAAAACCTGGATGTATTTACGGCGTTCGAAAAGTTTCTCGAACCCGCGGTGCAGATAACCCACGTGCGTTTTTGCCTCTACAATTTCGTCGCCGCTGATGGTGAGTTCAATCGACATGTTTCCGGTAACACCGGGGTGATTGGGACCCTGCCAAAGCTTAACCAACTTGTGCGCTGTTTTGTCAATTACCAGATTGCCGTCAACGCCGGTTTCGGGGTATTTGCTGCGGTCGTAACCTATGTTGAGCCAATGCTTATTCATTGGGATATAATTTAATTTTCATATGTTGAGCCGGGTCGTTCGTACCTCTTCCCGGGCGGGGGAAGTACGTTTCTTCGGAATATTTTTTTGTATCGAAATCACGGCGCATCGGCGGGATGTTGTCCCAGCCTTCGAGTAAAAATGATTCGTTAACGCGCGGGCTTCCCGGAAAGTTAATGCCAAACATCTCTTTTAATTCGCGCTGGTAGGTTGCAACCTGGTTCCACAAATGATGGGCTGAATACATTTCGGCATTTTCGCGGAGAATTTTTATACGGATGGCCAAATCAATTTTTTTTGTGGGATTATTAAGGATGTAGGTAAGCTGAAAAATCCCGTCTTCAATCCAGTCAACAGCAGTCATCAGCACAAAATGGCTGAATCCTTCGGTATCGCGCAGGTACGAGAGCATTTGCATAACACTTTCCTTGTCAACACTCACAAATGCCAGGTTTTTGCGCTGGTATTCAATTTCGGTGATGTTAAACCTGAAACTTAAATCTTTGATAAATTCTTTCATACTCTACCAGTTATAATCGGGCATATTCCAGTCCCTGATAATTTTTTTCTGATTGGCTTTGTACCAGTCGAGGTTTTCGATGTATTCGTTTGCTTTTTCGGCTTTGCCAGCTTTAATTAATTCCTTCAGTTTCATAAAACCTGCCAGTAAAGCTTCGGGTCGGGGCATACAACCGGCAATGTAAACATCAACCGGCAGATAATGGTCGAGGCGATTGATGGTGTTGTAGCTGTCCCAGTACATACCGCCGTTGATGGTGCAACTGCCCAGTGCAATCACATATTTAGGACTTTGCATCTGCTCGTAGCTGCGGATTACGCGTTTCAGGGTTTTTACCGAGAGGTAGCCCGAAATGATAAAAGCGTTCGACTGGCGCGGTGTTGCACGCATTTGAACACCATACCTGAAAGCATCGAAACGTGGTGTTACCAGCGGTGGGATTTCAATACTTCCGCAACCGGTTCCAAAACCCAACACCCAAATCGATTCGGCACGGGCCCAGTTCAGAAATTTTTCAATTACTTTTATTTTGAAAGGTTCATTTATCTGCGGACGTGCGTCGCAGAAATAATCCTGTAAAGGGTCAATCTCGATGATGCTGCCATCGGGCGCAATAACTTCACGCTTTTTGTTTTCCTCGTGAAGGAATTTATCATGAATATCAGTCTCTTTCATTTTAAACTTAATTTTCTTAAATCATTACAATTATTGCGATAATCCCAAGCGCCAGCGGTATTTTCAGGAACCAGCGGATTGATTGTTCAATCCGGAACCGTGGAAAAACCACTCCCACAAAAACGCTCCAGAAATAAATCAGGAAAGTTTTCAGAATAAGTTCGAACCAGTTGGTTGCGCCACCAAAAAACAGGTTCATAAACAGCGCTGCCTCAACCACGTGCAAAATGGCGGCGTTGGTCCGCAAAACCCCCAGAAAGGTTGCATGATATTCGGTTGGCGGGCCAATCGGAATTTCGTTAGGTGCTTTTACAAGATTGAATGGAGAGTGGCCGAATGCACCCAGCAGCGATAACATGGCTGCCGCGGTTGCAAATGGGTTGGTGAGCATGGTCCAGTTGGCAATTCCACCTTGCTGGGCAGCTACTATTTCTGCAATTGAAAGTGTTTTGTACTGAATTGCCAGCGAGATTACAGCCAGTGTCATCGGTACTTCGATGGTTGTAAACTGCGATAACCCGCGGCTGATACCGATTGCCGAATTGGGGTGTCCGCCTTCGCCGGCGCCAAGCGCCATCCCTAACATTCCAAAAAACTGGAAATAGAGGATTAAAACCAAATCGCCTGAAAATGAGAAATTACTCCAGTGTTCGGACCCGAAAATGAGTGGCAGAAAAAGAAAAATACCTACACCACCCGATAGCCTGAAAACAGGGCCGAGATAAAACATCACCCCGTGAGTAATCTGAGAACGGATGGCATAGTTTTTTATTAAATCGATATAGGGCTGATAAAGCGGAATGCCATATCGTTTTCCCACGCGGGCCACAATTTTACGCATAATTCCGCTCATTATCAGTCCCCAGTTGAGGACGATAAACAAACCCAAAAGGGTCCATAGTATTTTGCTAACCGTAAATTCCATTTAAATAGTGCTTAAATAAATGATAAAAACAACAACAGTATAAATTACCACATGAATGGTGTAACTCTGTCCGTTTCCGCTGTAGATGCGGCGTATAAAATTTCCAGCCGATTCGAAGAAATTGGTGGCATAATTCCAGAATGCTGTAATTCCGGGGGCTACCAAAAATCCCAGTGCTTTGTTGTATCCGGCATAAATATTATGCGAAAGATGAGTCAGTTCTGGACGTTCGGGGCGCTCGGCCGAATAAACCATGTTAAATTGTTTTACCGGTTGTGCCTTGCGGCTCATAAACCACAACCAACTGAAAAGAATAACAAACATGATTCCGATTACCATCATGATGGTGGTTGCATCCCAGTAGCCGAGTTTACTCAGGGCAGTTGTGCCGTTCCAGGTAAGCTGTTCGGCCGGGAAAACGTTTGAAAGGGTTGCTCCCAGCGGTTTCAGAATGATATCGGGGCGGGCTGAGAATACCATCACACCGATAATCAGAATATATTGCGGCAACAGAAACCAGAACGAAACTTCTGTAACGTTGCGGTGATTGTCTTTTAACTGACCGAGAAATATGGAATAAATAAGTTTGAAACAGTACAAAAAGGCGATGGTTCCGGCAAAGAAAACAATGGCTCCCTGAAAATACCAGCCTTTCAGAATTACGGCGTTGTAGAAAAGCCATTTACCGCCAAAACCCGAAAGCGGCGGGATGCCTGCCAGTGTGATGATACCGATTAAAACCGCGATAAACGAGAATGGCATTTTTTTGATAAGTCCACCCATTTCGTACATATTGTGGGTTTTCAGTTTCAGCACAATTGCGCCAATGGCAAGGAAGAGAATGGCTTTAAACATAAAATGGTTGATGGTGTACGTAAATCCGGTTAACCAACCCATGTGCGACATCATTGAAAATGCGAACAGTATGTAACCGAGTTGCCCGATACTGGAATAAGCCAGCAAACGTTTTGCGTCTTCCTGGAAAATAGCGCCCAGGTTACCCACCAACGCTGTTAAAGCGCCAATCCAGCCCAGTGTGTAGAACAGCCACTGGTAATTGTTTTGTTCGCCGCCCGCAGCCAGCATTATTAAAATTAAGCCGAAAACACCGGCTTTCAGTAAAATAGCCGAAACCATGGGCGATACGTCCGATTCGGCTTCGCCATGTGCACCAGGTAACCAGATGTGTAACCCAAGCGAAGCGGTTTTGGTCATAAAACCAACTGCAAGCAAAGCCAAAGCAATACCCGGATAATATTTTATCTCCGACAACAATTCGAGCCCGATTCCTGTATTTCCCATCGAAACCAAACCGAAAGCCAGCAAAATAAGGTAAGCACCGCCCACCGAAAACAACATGTAACTCAAGGCATGTACCATCGATTTTTTACCCCTGATAATCAGGAAATAAGAACCGATTGTCATGATTTCCCAGGCGAAAAAGAACTGAAGCAGGTTTTCCGCTTCTATCAGTTGCGCCAATCCGCCAAACATGAGCATTGCCGATGGGTAAAAACCTTCGCGTTTGCCTTTCATATTAAACCCGGGAATGAGGGTCAGAATTCCCCCAACCAGGAATATTACAATGAATATAATTTTAAAAGTACTGGCATCGGGAAACAGCAGGTAGGCAAACCATGCGGTTGCCGAAATTGAAATAATATTTTTTATATAGGCCGGCAGAAAATCGAGCAATAAAAGAACCGCCACAATGGCAAGCGGAATAAAATTGATGGTGTTTCCGCCTGGAATGGCCTGCGAAACAAAATAGCCGGCCCCATACAATCCAACACCGAACAGCAAAACCGGGATGAGTTTCACCCATTTTATTTTCAATGCTGAAACTGGTTCGAGTTTAATTGCGTAGCCTGCCCACCGCAAAAGATAAACCACCTCGAAAAACGAACCCACCAGAATTGCAATTATCGCGGCAATGTTGCCTTGTGCCGATAATTCAAGAACCAGTTGCCATTTTCCAAAAAACGATGGGAAAGGAGGGAACCCTGTAAGCGCCAGGATAAAACTGATAAAAAGAAACAGCAGAACAGGTTTTTGGCGCAAAGCCGACCAGCTTTTCAGTCCGCTCTTTTTTACAATTCCCGAAATCCAGAACAACCCTGCCTTTGCAAAATAATGGCTGATAAGCAATCCGAAAAAGATGATTTTAAAGTTGCTGTTTGCTTGTGGAATCAAACCCAAAACAGCCACCAGTAACCCGATTTGGCCAATCGATGAATAACCCAGCAAACGCCGGGCATTGTCCTGGTTCATCCCCAGCAGGTTCGACCCCACAAAAGTAACCAAACCGATGAGGCTCAGATAGTAAAACAAAGTTTCGCTGGCAAGGCCTGAGAATTTATAAAGTACATATAAATTGGCAGTGCCGATAACCGACGACAAAATGGCCGAAAATCCGGGGTGAGAAGCCTGGTAAACATCGAGCGCCCAACCGTTGGCGGGGAATGGTTTTAGTTCAAGAATAACCGAAATCAGTATCAGAAAAACCGAAATCAGCGCGCCTTGTTTAAAAACCGGGTTTTCCTGAATAATCGTATCGATATTAAGCGAGCCTGTAAAACGGTAAATAAAAATAATGCCGATTAATAAAAGACCCGCGATAACCCCCGAAGCCAACATGTATTTAAAACCAGCCGAAACGGCTTTTATTCCTTTCTGAAAAATAATAAGGCCTGCCGTTGCAATACTTCCTACTTCGAGAAAAACAAAAATGTTGAAAATATCGCGCGACAAAACAATTACATTCAGGCTCAGCAGCAGTATGAGATATACAACCTGTCCGCCTGTGCCAATTTTCCTGAGAACTGAATACATGTAAACTGCACCAAACAAACCGGCAATATTTACCATCGAAGTAATAACCGCTTCATTCAAACCCATCAGTAAATTAATGGAGAAGGGCGGCTGAAAACCTGCGGTGAAAACCTGCATCGGTCCGGTAAGCTGATTTGCCAGTGCGTACAACCATTGCAGCGAAACAGCGGTGTTGAACAACAGCACTGCCATCAACAGGTAAAACGAAAAGCGCTGCAGGTTTTTTCCGGGCATACCCATGAAAAAACCGGTTCCCAGCGAAACAGCGATAATGTATATCGGAGAAATTAAATCCATAGTTAAATGATTAATAATTTACCACTTCAGCATTTTGTAATCACCAATGTTCAGCGACTTTTTAGCCTGATACATTTTCAGGGCATAAGCCAGCATCAGCGCTGTTACTGCCAGTCCAATCACAATTGCAGTTAAAACAAGCGCCTGCGGAATGGGGTCAACAATTTTTTGCGGAACATCAGTCAAACCAATAGCATTATCGAGGATTGGTGCCGTTTTGCCTTTTATGTACCCGATGGTTACAATTAAAATGTGTGTACCGGTATCGAATAGCGAAAACCCCACAATAATTTTGATGATGTTTTTGTCTGAAAGAAGGCCATATAACCCAATCAGCATCAGAACAAAAGATGTTATTAATGATATAATTTCAATTGCCATAATGATTTACATTTTTTCGTTTTGAACTGCCTGGAAGTTGGAAAGGATGTTCGACATTTCGGAACCAACTTTTAACCCGATAAGTGAGTAGATTACCGGAATTGCACCGGCGCTGAAAATATTGCCGAACGTGCCGAGTGGTAAAACCCGGTTATCGAGGAAACCGCCGGCTAACAACAGCCCGAAAACACCCATCAAAACAAACCCTATTCCCGAAATTGATTCCACTGCATGTACTATCCGGTGATTAATTTCGAAAGCTGGATTGGCCATGAGCAGCATTATAAATGCAGTGGCCACAATCGAACCACCCTGAAAACCTCCACCCGGTGTAAGGTGTCCGTTAATGAAGACATAAATACCCAGCACAATAATTACCGGCACCAGTACTTTCGAGGCGGTTACAATAATTTCGCTTGATTCGCGCTTGGCAGGTTCTTCGTTGTTGTGTTTTGTTTTTTTCAGGAAAAAGCCAATTACCGAAGCCACAACAAAAAGTATAGTTACTTCGCCCAGTGTGTCGAACCCGCGGTAAGTAACCACAATTGAAGTTACCAGATTGGGTGCGCCAACTTCTGCTGCGCCGTTTTCGGCATAATAAGTGGCAAGTGGTGTAAGCGTTTCGCTGCTTCCGTAATTCAGAAACAGACTTACAAAAATGGTTGCAAATGCGGCAACAAGTATCAGTATAAAGAAGTTGCGTATCATTTTACATTGCGTATTTTATTCAACACATAAAAAAAGATAATGGTGGAAAGTCCGCTGCCAATGGCTGCTTCGGTCATGGCAACATCGGGAGCGGCCAATAAAAGGTACAAAACCGAGGCAAGTAAACTTACCACACCAGCTGCCATCACCGCAATAGTCAGTTTTTTATGCATAATGGCAGTAACCGCCATGGCCACAATCAGAAGGCATAATACAATTACAATTATCAGGTTCATTCTGCTTCGGGTTTTTGAGTGTTATTTTCTGGTTGTTTTTCCCTGAATTCACTGAGTTTATCGACAACAGTGATATCGGCTTTTTTAACGCCGATGTAATGTGCTGCACGTGCCAGCATGTGCGACGATACCGGGTTTGTAATCAAAATAAAAATGATTAACAGAAAAATTTTTCCGGCAATTTCAGTAAACATCAGTCCGATGCCAAAAAGCGAAAGTATGGTTCCCAAAGTAGAAGCTTTTGTACCTACCTGTATTCGTGTGAAAACGTCAGGCATGCGAATCAGCCCGATGCTCCCGAGTAAGAGGAAAATTGACCCGGCCAGCGTTACAAAAGCGCCGATTATTTTTAATGTTTCCATAATTACAAACTTTTTTCGAGATAACGGGCTACGATAACCACACCGAGAAAACTCAGCAATCCGTAAATCAAAGCAACATCAATGTAAATGGCCCTGCCCGAAGTACAGGTTATCAGTGCAATCATTGAAATTGAAATAATGGTCATGATATCGAAAGAGATAACCCTATCGACCAGCGACCCCGCCCTGAAAAAGCGGTAAAGCGACAAAACCAGGCTCAGCAGCATGATTCCGCCGGCAATTTGTAAAATTGTATTAGCCATATATTACCTCCAGGTATTTTTCAAATGTTTGAACTATCATTTCTGTGTCTTTTTCAATATTTCCGCCCTGCACATCAATCCAGTGGATAAACAGCCTGTCGTCGTTTATTTCAACGGTTAAAGTACCGGGGGTGAGTGTGATGGAATTAGCCAGAATCATACGGCCAATTTTTGAATGCAGTTTTGTTTTTACTTCAACAAAACCCGGATTTATGCGTAGTTTGGGTGATACAACACGACCGGCTACATCGAGATTCGACTTTACCAGTTCGCGCATAAAAACGAAAACATATAGTACTGAGTATAAAACGGCTTTTGGTGTAAGTTTTATTTCGGCGAAAACTTTGCATGAACGGCAGAAAAGCAAACTCACCACAATGGCCACCAATCCGCCGGTAAGAAGAACTTCAGGTGTTAACTTGCCATTCAGAATAACCCAGATGGTAAATAACGTGATGGTTAAAATTAGAAATGATTTAATTCTCATATCTCTGTTTTGATTTCAGTTGGCTGCAAAGTTATCTGCGAGAAAATCCATAATTGAATTAGCAACTATAAAGCACACCAACTTTTTCGTATAAATAGAACTACATATTCAGATATACAGAATTGAGAATTGATATATTTACAAACTCGAAATTTTGAAGAGCAATTGAAAAGATGAATAACATGACGGAAGCTGTTGAGGAAAAAAATTCATGCCTGTTTTGTCAGAACAAATCGTCGTGTTTTAAACAGCTTAACAGCAGTGAGTTGGATTTAAGTAACGAGCATCGGGTGCAACTTAATTTTAAACCCGGAGAAACTATTTTTAAACAGGGTTCGTTTGCCAACCATGTTCATTTTGTAAAAAAAGGATTGGTGAAATTGTACATGGAAATTCCAAATTCGGAAAAAAACCTTGTGCTGAACATTCTTCCAAACGGTCATTTAATGGGATTGCCATCGATTTACGGCAACAAAGTTTATACTTACACAGCAACTGCCATCGAAAATACAACCATCTGTATTATTGAGAATGAAACAATAAAAGCTTTGATTGAAAACAACGGAAAGTTTGCTGCCGAAGTAATTAAAACAATGAATTATTGTTCAAATTCCACTTTTGCACGTTTTATCAGTTTAACGCATAAACAACTCAATGGCCGGTTGGCCGATGCGCTTATTTATCTTGCAGAAGATATTTATAAATCGAACACTTTTAAACTTTCGCTTTCGCGTGCCGATTTGGGTGAACTCACGGGCATGTCGGCAATGAGCGTGGTGAAAGTAATCAAGGATTTCAAAGACAACAAAATCATTAAAAACGATGATGGCAACATTGAAATCATCAATATGCCATTGCTGAAACGAATCAGCGAGATTGGCTGAAATACTTCAGTCCTGATTTTCATTTTTTATCTCAATAATATTCAGCTATACCTGGCAAAAGTAGTGCAGGTTTTTTCTCATCCCACTCACTATATAAATCACTGATTTTATTGTCGGATAATGTACTTAAATTATTGTGTTGTGTTTGTTTTGATTGAACAAAAATTCAAAAAAGGATAGAATAAATATTTTTAAATAAATAAGTTATGTAATTAGTAATATGTAAATATTTATATATTTGCCATTGTAGATATAACCATAAGTTCATATTCGATATTGTTGAAACTTAATTAATTATAAAATGAATTCTGGAAAAAAATCGGGAAAATATTTTCTGAAACAGCTCATTTTGTTTGTAGCCATCGTGTTACCCTGGGTTGCAGGTATTGTTTATATCAACAAAACCAAAAACGAGGACAAGGCCACAACGGTTACTTTGGTAAATTATAAACGGGATAAAGCGCCAAAAGCAGATCATTCGAAATTTGCCGCTTTGCAACACGAGTTTAAAACGCCCGAAGAAGTAACCTCAGCCTGTTTGTCGTGCCATAATTACACGGCTGCAGAGGTGATGAAAACCGCGCATTGGAACTGGGACCGCGATTATGTTACCGAAACAGGCGACACCATTAAGCTGGGGAAAAAGAACATCCTCAATAACTTCTGCATCGGAATACCTTCGAACGAACCGCGTTGTACAAGTTGCCATATTGGTTATGGCTGGAAAAACAGTCAATTCGATTTTAAAGATGAAAACCGTGTGGATTGTCTTATTTGTCACGATAAAACCGGTACATATAAAAAATTTCCGTCTGGTGCCGGTTACCCCGCAACCGAAGAGACAGTATCTGATGGTGTAACTTATTTTCCGCCCGATTACCAGCATATTGCAGCAAATGTGGGCACGCCCGGTAAAGACAATTGTGGAGCCTGCCATTTTACCGGTGGCGGTGGAAACAATGTAAAACACGGCGACATTGCCAACGAAATGAAACAGGTAACCCGCGAAGTTGACGTTCACATGGGTGTTGACGGGGCCAACATGGATTGTGTTGATTGCCATAAAACACACCGGCACAATATTTCAGGTAACCTGTACTCCATTGCTTCGGCCGATACCAACCGTGTTAGTTGCAGCATGTGTCACACCGATATCCCTCATAAAAACAACATTCTGAATGTTCATTCAAAAAAAGTAGCCTGTCAAACCTGTCACATTCCCCAGTTTGCAAAAGTGAGTGCTACCAAAATGTCGTGGGACTGGTCAACTGCCGGACAGTTTAAGGAAGACGGCGGTTATAAAATCGTAAAAGACAGCATGGGAAATGTAACATACCATACCATGAAAGGGGCGTTTGTGTGGGAAAAGAATGTTGCTCCTGAGTATCAATGGTTTAACGGTCGGGCTAAACATTATGTAATAGGCGATAAAATCGATACTTCCGAAGTTGTAAGACTGAACGACCTTGAGGGCAGATATGCCGATAACCGGTCGAAAATTGTTCCTGTTAAGGTGCATCGCGCAAAACAGATTTACGACTCTGGAAATAATTACCTCATCAATCCTCATTTGTTTGGTAATGACAGCACAGCTTACTGGAAAAATTACGATTGGAAAAAGGCAGCTCAAACCGGAATGGACAGTGTTGGTTTGCCTTTCAGCGGTGAATACGGTTTTGCTGAAACTGAAATGTCATGGCCGGTAAACCATATGGTTGCACCTATGAGCGAATCGTTGCAATGTGCCGACTGCCATGGCAAAAACAGCAGGATTGCCGCCCTCAACGATTTCTATCTGGTTGGACGCGACAGAAGCAAAACATTGGACTTTGCCGGGGTTGCTCTCATCATCTTTTCCATTGCCGGGGTTTTTGTGCATGCCATGTTGCGCATGTTGAAAAGTAGTAAAAAGTAGTTTTCACCTTTATATCAGTTCTGAATGAAAAAGTCAGCTTATATCTATCGCGGATTCGAACGGTTCTGGCATTGGAGCCAGGCGTTGCTCATATTTTTTCTTGCACTTACAGGGTTCGAAATGCATGGTTCGTTTAAAATTTTCGGATTCGAAAATGTGGTGCGGTGGCATAATCTCGCCGCCTGGGCATTTCTGGTTCTAATTGTATTTGCCATTTTCTGGCATTTTGTAACAGGCGAATGGAAACAATACATTCCCACAACAAAATTTATTAAAGCACAGGTGGACTACTATCTCACCGGAATTTTTCGCGGAGCGCCACACCCGACACACAAAACGGTGTACAACAAATTTAACCCGTTACAACGCCTGATTTATCTGGGTTTGAAACTACTGGTTATTCCTGTTCAGGTAATTACCGGAATTATTTACATGACTTATATTTACCCCAACGAAACCCTCCATGTTGAAGGACTTGGCAACATTGCAATTCTTCACACTTTTGGAGCATTTCTGCTCCTGGCTTTTGTAATTGCCCATGTTTATCTTACAACAACAGGCGATACACCGGCTTCGGCAATCAAAGCCATGATTACCGGCTGGGAAGAAATTGATGTTGACGAAAACGAAGAACGCCTTAAAAATCTGCATAAGGCAGTCGATAAAAGCGTTGCAGGTTATTATCGATTGGGTGCAAATGGGGTTATTGAAGATGTGAATGATGCCTGGCTGGGCATGTATAAATGTAGCGATCGCACAAAAGTAATCGGGCAACATTATAATATCACCCGCGACGAAGCTGATTTAACCAGTTTTACCAACCAGTTGAATCAAGTGCTGAAAGGCGAAATTCTTACCGGTGTCACTGTCCGCCGCAAATGCATGGACGGAAGTTTCGGGTACCATATCTTATCGGCTAACCCGGTATATACAGATGGCAAAATTTCGGGAGTTGAAGGTTTTATCATCAATATCGACCAGAAAGAAGAATCGCGCGAATATTTGTACAACGCAATAAAGGACAGTGGAGCTGGTTATTACAGGCTCGATAGCGAAGGAATTATTGAAACGGTTAACGATGCCTGGTTGAAAATGTACAAATACACTTCGGTTGCCGAAATTGCAGGAAAACATTTTTCAATTACCCGTCCGGTTACCGAAATTGTGAAACTTGAAGAGACTTTTGCAAAAGTAATGCAGGGTGAAATTATCAGTGGTGCGTTAGCTATCAGAATCTGCAAGGATGGAACCACAGGAAAACATATTCTATCGGCAAATCCGGTTTACGAAGGCAACAAAATTATTGGAATGGAAGGCTTTATATTAGATATAAATGAGGAATTTACCATATAATGAAATTGAACTCGATTAGCTCTCCATGGTTGTATTATACGTGAAAAAACAAGCCCGGTCTCTTTACGAAACCGGGCTTTTCATATGTAAATAGAGTTTTTCTAGCAACCTCCCTGTACTTTTTTCTTTTTATCTTTCTTCTGAATAGGTGGTTTCGCACCTCCGCCGGCTGCTGCGGCTGCAGGTTGTGTGGTTACAGCAGCTCCGCCCAATGCCATGCCGGCACCTTTGCGTAAATCGTATTTTGCCATTTCTTCGTTGGGGCTTGTGCTTGGTGGAACCTGAGGATTCATGATGGTTTCGGCCCAGTAATTCACGCCACCCTGCAAAACGTAGTTATTCTGATAGCCTAACTGGCGTGTAATCATCCATGCTTCGTTGGCATCGTTGGTGCCGTTTGAATAAAACACATTCATTTTTACATCCTGATTGATGGTTTCTTCCCATTCAGGATTCAAAATATCAACCAGCGGAATATTGATTGCACCCGGCAAACTGAATTTTTCAAATTCATCGGCTGCACGTACATCAATCAGTTGCAGGGTTGGGTCTTTGGCAATTATCATGTCTGCAATTTCGTCGGGCTGCATAAACTGCGTGCCGCTCTTTACTTCTTCGAGCAGTTGCTCTGCGGTTAATTTATAAGGTTTGGTGGTGTTTTCGGGCACTGCGGCAATAATCAGTCCGAGTGGAATTATTGCTGTTGCGAGTATCATTCGTGCTTTCATATTTTAAAAATTAGTCGGAAGTCGGGAGACCGAAGTCCGAAGTTAAAACCTTCTTTTAATTTATTTCAAATCTGTTTTACGCATTATTTTTGATTCAGTTTGTAGTCGTCGCGGGCAAATTTCTTTTCAGCCCATTCGCCAACCCAAAACATGCCAAGCGCAACCAGAATAATCAGCAGGGTTAAAAATCCGCGTGATGTTCCAATCATTTCGCTGATTACAGGGGAACCCATAAATTTGGCGTTGTAAAATCCTTCCCACAACGGGTAGCCTTCGGTAAAAATAAGGATGCCAATAAACATACCTCCGATAAAAGCCAATGCATCGAGTTTACCGATGGATGCCGCACAGAACGAGGTTCCCGGGCAATAACCGCCCATAATAAAACCAGCGCCCATTACCACGCCGCCTCCCAGTGTTGACCAAAGGTAAGTTGGGTTAATATAGATTGAACTTAAATCAATCCATTTGAAAAGGCCGAGAAATAAAAGGCCAACCGAACCCACAAGGGCAGCGGTAAAAAATACTTTTAAAACGGTGGTGTCGTATCCGTAAAACATGCCGGCCAATCGGCGGCTTGATGAAAATCCGTTTGATTCGAGAACAAATCCAAACCCGATTCCGATGATAAATGCAAGGAACAGGTTGACATTCTCAGATATTATTTCGTAAACAACTAATGGTCCCATTTCGAATTATTATTTATGAGTGATTAATTATTATTTAAATCCAAAGCTTGCGGGCAAAGTAGGCTAAAGCGAAGGCAGTACCGAAGATGGCTGCCATCGACAAAAAGCCGCTCAACGAAAGTACTGCCATGCCTGTTAAAGCAGAACCGCTGGTACATCCGCGCCCCAATTGCGAGCCGAATCCAAAGAAAATGCCTCCGAGCACTGCAAAAATCAACCGGATTTTATTAGTAATACCCGGGCCTTTTTCTACTTTAAATTTCAGACGACCGGCAATTGCACCCGACAAAAAACCTCCTACAACCACACCCAGCATCTGAAAAACCAGCCAGTCTTTCATTGGGTTGGCGTGTGTCAAAAGATAATCCTGGTAAAATGCCGTTTTTTCGACATGAGCCGGAGCTACAGTTTTAACGCCTGTAACCACAACGCTTTTTGCAGCACCGCTGGCACCCAGTCCGCGCCCGGAAATCCAGAACGCCGCAACCAAAACCAATCCGAGCAATGCCCCACCCAAATAGGGATTCATGTATTTTTTCTGTTCCATAATTAAGAAATTGACGGAAGACCGAAGACTGAAGACCGAAGTACAAAAACTTCTTTATTCAGTTCAACCAATTCCATTGTAATTACTATTATTTTTTAAATCTTTTATTTATTTCCTCTTTTAAAACAAGCGGACTCGAAATTCTGAGCCTGAAACTAATAAAGCCAACGGCTCATTTGTCCGGCATAGGCAAAAATAAACCGCAGCATCAGGCTGCCGAAAAGCACCAGTACCACAGGAATAATCACCGGAATATGAAATTTCCGCAATTCTAGAAATTCGAGAACTGCCGGAACAATCATCCCGATAATTACCACGAAAATCCAGAACGGCGCTGTATAAGGTCCACCCAGAAACATATTGGCAGCTTCTATCTGCACTTCGGTACTGGCCAGGAAACCCATAAACATGTGGATAATCAGAAACAACTCGATGCCAATTAACATGATATCGATTTTAGCGAAATTAATCCGCTCTTTGTGGCGCTGCGAAAACAGGATAATAACCGCGGAACCAGCCGACAATCCCGAAGTGAGGAAAAGCGGCCCTAAAATGGAAGTATTCCACAGCGGGCGTGCGTTAAATGCCGAAAACAGGATTCCTGTGTAAATCCCCAGAATGGTTGAGAAATACAGAATAACCCAGGCCAGCGGCTTTTTATATTTGATGAAAAAAGCTTCAAGGTCTTTTAAGATATCGAATTTCCAGTCCCATTTGGGCAGAAATTCGCGGATGTGAATAGCCACCCAAACCATCGACAGCGGCGTGATGGCCATCAAAGTCCACGCACCCCACGACATGGGTGATTGAATTCGGATGGTAGTATATAACTGCCAGAAATAGAGTTTGTGTTTTAAATCGAAAAACAGTGCAGTTAACCCGATAATTAAAAGAAAGGGTACAATAACCGGGGCACGTCTTACAGCTCCCCTGTATTTGTTTTCTTTTCCTAAAACAGTATAAAGGCTGGCAAAGAACATAATACCGGCGGCTAATCCACCAAGAAAGAGGTATAAAGGAATGTGCCAGTGCCAGATTTGCAAATACGGGTCGATATTTGGATTTAATCTCCCTGATGTTATGATTTCTTCTCTCATTGTTTCAGTATTAAATCAGGTAATAAACTTGCGGTTTTGTACCGGCTTCGGGTATCAGTGTTTTGTGTTTGCGTTTTTTCATAATTACCGAAACTTCGCTGTTCGGGTCGTCCAAATCGCCAAAATACATGCACTTTGTGGGGCAAACTGCAACACAAGCCGGTTGCTGACCTTTTTTAACCCTGTGCAGGCAGAAAGTACACTTGTCAACATAACCTTCTGGATGTGAATATCTTGCATCGTACGGGCAACTGGTAATACATGCGCCACACCCAATGCATTCATTGTGTGTAACAGTTACTATACCACCATCTTCGTAATGACTTGCACCGGTTGGACAGCAACGCACGCACGGAGAATTATCGCAATGGTTGCAACGTTCACTTCTGAGTTCGATTTCAAGTTGTGGGTAAGTTCCGTCGGTTACTTCCACAATCCAGTCGCGGCAGTAGCCAATGGGTACATTATTTTCAGTCTGGCATGCAACCACACAGTCGGAGCAGCCCACACATTTTTTAGTGTCAATCGCCATTGCGTATCTCATGACTTCACCTCACTTTCATTTTCGAACCTGAAGGTTACAAAATTCCCTCTCATCCCGGTTCCGCCCATAATCGGGTCAACCAAAACCCTTGTTATTAATTGTGAATCACTTACTCCTTTGCCAAATGCACGGCTCAGTTTTTTATCGGAGTGTCCAAATCCGTGAACGATATAAACCGAATCGAAACGAACACGCTCGGTTACACGCACTTTCACCTGGAAATCGGAAATAATTCCATCCTGATTTTCAAGATAAACCAACTGGTCGTTTTTCAATCCCCACTCTTTGGCCACTTTCGGGTTTACCCAAACCTTGTTTTCGTCCATCAGGTCGGTGAGGTTGGGGTTGTTGGCTGTTCGGCTGAAAGTGTGCATTGGCGCGCGGCCGTAATTCAGGTAGTAAAAACCTGCCGGCGGCTCCATGTGCGGGGTATAAACAGGGAACGGGTCGAATCCTTCGTCCTGAAATGCAGTTGACATCAACTCGATTTTACCTGTATTTGTGCTGAATTCAATTTCTTCACCCGGGGTAAAATAGAGGTCGTCGGCGGTACGAGGATAATTTTTAACACCGATGCGTTTCATTTCTTCAAGCGATGAACCAACTTGTTTTAGCTGCCAGTCGAGCATGTCTTCAAAATTTTCCCAGGCAAAATAATCCTGCAACCCCATTTTTTTTGACAGTTCTTTCGCCATCCAGTATGCAGGTTTTGAGTTGTATTTTGGTTCGGCAGCCGGCATGCGCAGTGCAACATTTGGCACCCGACCATGCACTACACGCAAATCGTCCCACCTTTCAAGATAAGTACACTCTGGTAAAACCACATCGGCGTATCCTGTAATTTCCATCGGCATGGTATCAACCACAACCAGTAATTCGAGGTTGTTAATTGCGTCGATGGTTTTTTTCTTGTCAGGCAAAGTCATTATCAGGTTGGTGCCGTTAACAATCCAGCCTTTAATATTACAATCCAGTTCAGTTGAAGGAATTGTGGCATCGCAAACGCCGTTAGCGAGCGCTAAATCGGCAAGGGCGTATTTTCCTCCCATGGCCATTCTCCAGTTTCGTGTAACCGGTGGGAATGGCGGATGCGGATATTCCGGAACATCCAGTTTTTCGGGTTTGTAGAAACCACCGCGACGACCCCACGAACCAAGCAGCGCATTTAATATAGCAACTGCACGTAAACGCTGGGTATCATCTCCATACCAGGTTACGTGTCTTCCGGGGTGGATAATTACTGCCGGGGCTGCATCGGCCATTTCACGGGCCGACTCCTTAATCTGGTCGGGTTTGATGGTGGTGATTCCGTAGGCCCATTCAGCCGTAAACGGCTGAACATAAGCTTTCAGTTCTTCAAAACCGTAAGTATATTTTTCAACGTATTCGCGGTCGTACCAATTGTTGTTGATGATTTCGCGAATCCACGACAATAAAAGTGCAATATCGGTAGCCGGTTTTATGGGCAGCCAGAATTTCGATTTGCTGGCGGCGGTTGAATAGCGTGGGTCAACCGTGATAATGGCAGCGCCTTTATCAATGGCGTCCGACATTTCCTGAACCTGGCCGTTGTGCATGTTTTCACCTATGTGTGAGCCAATTAAAACCAGGCAGCGGGTATCGCGAATGTCCGTTGGTTCAGGCGAATCAAGACTTTCGCCAAAAGTTGCCAGAAATGCCACTTCGCGCGGGCCGCGACATTGTGCATATGATGGTGCTGCAATGTTGGTTGAGCCAAAAGCTTTCAACAGGTTGCCCCAGTAATGTCCCCCCGAACCGTGCGTAAATAACGCAGTACATTCAGGTCCGTGTTCGGCTTTAATTTGCTGTAGTTTTTTTGCAACAAAATCAAGCGCTTCGTCCCACGAAACTTCCTTGTACGTTTGTTTGCCATCGGCGCCGGTTACCCTGAGCAGCGGTGTTTTCAGCCGGTCTTCGTCATAATACATGCCAACGCCACCAGTTCCGCGAGGACAAAGCCGTCCGTTGCAATTAGTGTCGTCGTCGTTGCCAATAATTTTTTGAATATTTCCGTCTTCGTTTTTGTAAACCCATCCGGCACATTTCCAGAAACAAACTTCGCAATAAGTTGAAGTGCGAACCATTTCAGCGGCGGCGCTTTCAGTTAAAGTTTGCTGAGCCGATTGTGATGCATGGGCCGAATACAGATATTTACCGCTAATTGCCAGTCCTGCTGCACTTAGCGATGTAATTTTGATAAAATCACGCCTGGAATTCGACATACTGATTTGATAATTTTTGGCAAACATACAGATTTCTTCATATCGACATATCTTGGAAAATAGATACAAGGATGGCGGCTTTAAGGAAAAATGAGCATAAGTTGATAATAAATGATTGAAGGATATGTAATGTTCAGAAATTCAAATTATAACGTATTTATTAGGAAAATAATTATTAAAGTGGTGATTTTGCGAAATTTATAATGATTCCAAACAGATTGTAATTTTCGGAACAGATTGTAAATTAATACCTTGAAGTGTTTTATTCTTACCTCAGAAGGTCTTCGGGGCGGTTCAGATTACTGAAAAAATGTGTATTGCTTTCAACCCATCGGCCAACGTTTAAATAGTTGGTATTTATCAGATCAATTAAATGATGGATTTTGAATTGCTGCATTGAAATCTGTTTCTCAATTGAAGGCAGACAATTTTTGTTGTAAAGGGCAATCAATGGTTCTTTATCGCTAAAATGTACAGGTACAATGGCATCATAATTTCCTGTTTGAGTGGTTAGATATAAAATAAAGTCGCTGGTTACAAATGGCGTATCAACACCGATTACAAAATTCCACTTGGTTTCCGATTTTTTGAGACAGGAATAAATGCCTCCAATTGGGCCGCAATTTTTAATTTCATCATTAACCACCGGATATCCATATTTGCCATGTTCCGGGTTGTTTGAACTGATAATAATTGATTTACATACAGATTTGCAAATTTCTATGGTTGTTTCGAGGAGGTTTTTATCTTCGATTTTTATCAGCGCTTTGTCGGTTCCCATCCGGGAACTTTTACCACCGGCAAGTATTATTGCGGTTATTTGCATAGGGCAAAAGTAGAAAAATGTCTGAAAAGTTAACGCTTTTTAAATCGGGGTGAAGATTAATCTGCTTGTTTAAAATATCAGATTGACAGGAATATACGAACTGTTTGGAGGAGAAGGTAGATTGTATTGTAATTGAATAGCTTTTCAAATAAATTCATAAAAACCGAAATAGCACCGGCTCCTGCAGGAAAGTGCTATTTCGGTTATCAATAAAAATCGGCTAATTAACCAACAGTTCCAGCGGATAAAATTCATCCCGAGTTTTTCCGGCTAAATCGCGAATGATGTATTTCTCAACACCATTTTCTGAAACAATTACGTCATTATTGTTTTTTGCCGCAGATTTCAGCGAGAATTTCGACATGTCGAGGTATTTGCCATACTGGATGAAGTAGTAGCTTTCACTGTTATTGCTGTAAATCCAGTATATTCCGGTGGGTGTTTCGGGCATCAATTCAGTGGGTATCCATTCATCATTAACCGTTATCGCACTGTAGAAATCATAGCAAATTGAAGTCCAGTCAACTTCAGCGTCATATATCAGCAAATCGGCACCATTGGGCGATTTTAGTGCGTTTACCTCCAATGTAATGTCGTCGCCCTCTAATGTTTCAACCTTGAATTTTGAATCTTCCACCTTCATCACATAGTAATCCGACAAATCTTCAAGGGCTGCTGCCAGATCTTTCAGCAAGCTATCGGTAAATAATGTATTGTTTTCATTTTGTGAAAAGCCTGTGTTGCCAATCAGCAAAAAGCTAAATAAAAGAGGTGTTAATATTCTTGTCTTCATTTTTTTCTAGTTTGAAATTAAAATTACATCTGAAACAGTTTTAGGCTGAGGTTGGGTGGGGAGCGTTTTTACCACACTCATTAATAAACCTGTTGATGTTGATTCAATCGCTGATATTTCTTCACCTTCAACCGTTAAGCCAGCTTTGTCAATAACAAACGTTGAGCCCGACAACTTGTAAAGATTTTTGTCGTTTCCGGTAATCAGATAAACATTGTTTCCGGTGAATTTTATTTCCTTAAAAGTTCGGAGTGAGCCCGAAATAATTGGGATTGAGGTTGGCAGTGTAATTCCGGTTTTTACAACCGCGATTGCCGAACCGGTAAACTTGTAAATATCCAGAATATCAGCATCGTAATGTCGAACAACAATATACGGATTGTCGAGGTTGTCCGGATTTTTGTGCAGTGTTATTGAGTGGCTGTACATGCTTAAACCCTGACCAATTCTTCCGATGTTACCAAGCGTTGTTACGTTGCTAAAACTGGTTCCGTTGTAGCTGATGATATTCACCTTTCCGTTGTCCTGATTGGTGTCGTAACTCAGCCAGGCCCAGAATACTTTATCCTGATTACCCACTTTTGAAGCGTCGTTTGTTGCAGGTAAGTTTTTCCCGCTACCTTGTACATAATCCATTGCAGCAACAACATCGCCCGCCCATGAATAATTTGAGGGAATATAATTATACAACATCGGATGGCCATAATTTGAATTGTAACCCATGCTTAACATGAAATTCCGGTCGTTGATGGTAAACATGTACCCCTGATTTGAACTTGCTGATACTGCCCCTGAGAAATACGACGGATTGTGTACAAATACCTGCAACCCAGAAAATCCGTATGAACCATGCGCCCCGCCGGTTGAACGATAGGAAACCAGCCTGGTTTTGTCGAGTATTTCAAAATCGTCGGCATAATTGGCTTTTTGCACAGGCACAAAAGTTGATTCCGGTGATTTCAGATAATCGCCCTGGCAGTTAATTACAGCTCCCGGACCTGAAAAAGCAAGATTCCAGTAATCGGCTATTACAGAAATAAATCCTTTGTCGTCCATAATTTTGTAAATGGTGGCAGCATGATTGTTGTTGTTGCTTGTTTCGCCTTCAACCGGAGGCATTTGATAAAGGCGGAATTTAAACTCAGCACCCGTCGCAGCATAGAATTTTTTTGCCGGAGCAATTTCCTGTGCGATTGTGCTGCCCGATGTTTCATCCGGTACTTCATCCTTGGGGTTCGAGCAGGATGAAAAAATCATTAACGCAACCAGTGAGTAAAGTAGCTTTTTGTTTTTCATAAATAGTGATTTTTTCTATTCATTGTAATCAAGTAAAGTAGAGGCAAATTTTTGATGGGAGGGCTTTGCATTTTTGCAAAGCCCTTTTAATCAGTGTGTATTTGTTAGTGAATCCATGAAATTAAAGCGTACTGAGTTTGGTAACCAGCTTTTTCTCATATACATACACAAATTTGCCGTCTCTCGACAAGGTGGTTATGGCACCGGTTCTGGCTTTAAAATCTTTATATTTACATGTATTCAAATCGAATGTTCCGATATCGGCTTTGTCGGTTTTCATAACAACAATGTTGTCAACCCGGTCTTCGAGCAGTGATGTCCGGTATTTTCCCGAGTTAATTAATTCGCCGTTTTCTGCATTGAATGTTGAAACTCCTTTTTCGCCAATTACCACAATTATATTGTCTTTAAAGGGTTGAATCATTGTGGCTAAACCAACTCCGCCTTTTGCCACAGGAACTTCGTATTTTTCCTTTCCTGTTGCTATATCCAGCGAGTAAAGGTCTTTTCCGCTGCAAACAATAGTATTCCCGTTAAACGAAATTCCGTTGGTAATTCCTTTTTTAAAACGTTCCGATTCCCAGGCCAGTTTACCATCGCTGGCATTCAGTGCCTGAATACCACAGGGTTTTACGTTGTCGTAGTCAATAACCGAAACTATGTAGGTAGCTTCGCCTGTGCGTTCAATTTTTGTGTATTGTTTTTCAACGATTCCGCCAATCTGTAGTAAAACTTTTCCGTCCACTACTTTCAAGCCGGGAATTGCTTTTGCATTATCAATCTCCGGCGATGTCCAGATTAGTTTTCCGGTTTGCAAATCGTACTTTTTTACATACTGTTTGCTTCTGCTCTGCATGTCAATCACATAAATATCGTTTCCTTCAATCACCGGGTCAGCCACTACACCATATACCCCGAAAGCTTTGGCACCAATAGGTTTGCCACCAATATCGGGCGTATAATCGTAAGCTGCAGCCCATATTTTTGCACCGGTTTTGTAATCATAAACCTGCATCCCGTTCATGCGGAGAAAAACTTTGTTATCCGTTACATTCAAATCGAATAAGAATTCTTTAGTTATCACTTTACGTTCTGCACGGCCGATATAGGTGTTTTCCCAAACAATTTCGCCATTGGAAAGGTTAATTTTGGCAATCTGGTTTTTAAACCCGGTAAGCAATGCACCCAAAGCGCTCGGTACAAAATTTACCATGGTGAGCGTGTGGTCTGAGCCATCAAAATGATATTGTCCAACAACTCCTTTAAATTTTTCGGTACTCCACAATTCTTCACCAGTTTGAGCCCTTACGTAAACCAGCTCTTTTTTCAGGGTTATCATAAAACAGTCTTCCTCTTCAATATAATTAATGGAGCTTTCGTCCAAATCCTGGTATTTTTCGGTTGTCCAGAGGTTCTCACCTGTTTCAAGCTTAATGCAGGCAATCTGGTCTTTTCCCATTTTACGTTCGAAAAGGAAGATTGTACTCGACTCCCAGAAAGGAATCAGTTCGTCGATTTTTCTCAGTTTGGGTGCTATGTCGCCAAACTTTTTTTCCCAAATCACTTTTCCGGTGTTGTTGTCGAACAGGCTCATTTCTTTGTCCGATGCGGCATAGCTGTGTTCTCCTTCAAGAGAAGTTCCGGCAAATAAAATCTGGTGTCCTAATTTGGTTTCCCAAACGGTGGTCATGTCTTCCTGTGCTTTTGCCCAGAAAACTGCAAGCAGCAAAAAAGCTAAAGGCAATAATTTTTTCATAGTTTTTTAAAATTTAAATGTATAACTGAATTTATAGTCTTTATTTTTTGGCATTTTAAAGCTGAATTGAAAATCCATTACTTTGTCTTTCAGGTTATTCTGCGAAGGGATGTTCCAATCTTTTTTGTCGGAAATAAACACGGTTACCACTTCACCTTTATTCCTGATGGTAATGTCCATGGTATATTCTCCGGTAATTTTGTATTTCTGTCCGAATTTGTAAAGCAAACCTTCAGGAGGTGTCATCGCCTGGTCCAGCTCCAGAATAGCCCGTTTAATAACTTCTTCATTTGATTCGATTAGCTCAGGTTTTTGTGCCAGAACAGGCAGCGAAAACAGCAGTGTTAAAATGATAATGGCAGTCTTCATAATTCTATTCTTTAATGTTGAAATTCCAAATAATCAGTTGGTTGCCCATTGCAATAAGTATCGATTCGTCGTCGGGTAAAAAAGTAAATGAGGGGCGCGAATCGCTGAAAAGTTTTTCGCCTTCAACTTTTTCAAAAATGCGTTTGCCCATTTCGAAACGTTTTTGCAGCGTGGCGGTCTCCGAATCATACAGATGGATTTCCTGAAATTTTTGTCCTTTCGAATTGATTGCAAAGAATTTTCCATTGTTGCTGAAATGAATGGCAGGTTGATTTACCGACATGGATGTAAATCCTCTTCGTAAAGGTTCAGCAGTTGCTGCATCAACCAGATTGAAATAGCTGATTTTTTTGTTCGCAACCTGCGTACTGACTTCCGGTGTCTGGCTTACAGTAAGTAATTCGCCACCGCCCGAAAACCTGAGTTTGTAGATTATCTCGTAAAGTTCAGAAACAGTTTTAGTTATCGTTCCTTTTTCAACATCGTAAAAGCTCACCATTTGCCTTGTTTTTGCGGCAACTTTTGCGCTTTTCTTATCGCCGGAGAACGTGCTTTTTAAAATCTCGGGACTTACTTTTTGTGAAACAGCCAGTAACTTGCCATCGGGACTAAGCGCAATAGCATTAACTGCTTCCGGAACATGTATCACTTTTTCTTTTGAGCCATCAGCCAAACGCACAAAATTCACACTTTCTTCCTCAAGACTAACCACGTATTTTTCGTCGGCTGAAATCAGTACATCCTGAACGTTTTCAAATTTTCGGATTTGCTTTCCGGTTTCAGCTTCAATAATTTCGAAGGCAATTTTCCGGGGTTTGTTTACACTGAAATCTCTGTATTCCAACTCCTGCAGCAACAGGTATTTCCCGTTTTCAGAGTATGATATTTTTGATCCCGAATGCCAGTTCCCGGCGTTAAATTCATGTATAATCTTTTTGCTCTTCCAGTCAAGAATCAGCACCGGTGACAAATCTTTTGTGCTGATGGCAATGTTTTTTTGGTCGGGCGACAGCGCAATTCCTGAAAATTCAATTCCATTATAATTCAGTTTTATCCGCTCGAAATCTGAATTTGAAGTTTGCCCCGAAAGTTGTCCGTGGAAAAGGCAAAAAACGACAAAGAATAAGCTTGTGAGCGGTTTAAAAACTGCAGTTTGTTTTTTTAGTATTTCCCTTTTTCCAACCATCTTTTTCAGCTTAAAATTTCATTTAAAAAAACAAGGCTTCCAGACAGTGTAATTGCTAATATTACCTCGAAACACCCAAGTGTAAGAGACCTGCCCGGAAACCCTGTTAAAAGTCTTATGTGTGTGCTTTACAATTTTCTGTTCAATAATATTAGCAAGTACATGAGCAAATTTAGGGTGACTCAGGCATCGGGGAAATACGGTGATTTTCGTATTTATCTACGACTTTTACCGTATTTTTAAGCAAATAAGTTGTTTTTGAATTCTGAAAGGTAACGAGTTTGAGGTTTTCCGTGGGTATGAAAAAGGGCAATTATAAATCTGAGATTTCTGATTTCTTCAGCTATCAGCCAAACTAAACGATTCCGTTTTTAATGGCGTAACTGATTAATCCTGCAATGTTTTCAACCTGTATCTTTTTCATGAGGTTGGTGCGGTGCGTATCAACCGTGCGGTGGCTGATAAACAGTTTTGCCCCGATTTCCTTGTTGGAGAAACCTTCGGCAATGAGTTTTATTATTTCAGTCTCGCGTTCAGTCAGCAATCCGGCAGACCCGCTTTCAGTATTGTTTGAATTTTGTGGTTTATTCAGCAGCGATAAAGTTACCTGCATTGAAAAAAACTGCTGCCCGGCTGCTACCTTTCTGATGGCTGTCGCCAGCTCTTCCTGCGGCGAGCTTTTCAGCAAATATCCCATGGCGCCCAGGTCAATCAGGCTCTTAATCATTCCGGCTTCATGGTGCATCGAAAGAATTATCACTTTCACCTCCAGTCGCCGCCTGCGGATTTCTTTCAAAGTTTCAATTCCGTTCATTACCGGCATGTCGATGTCCATTAAAACAACATCAACTTCAACGTTTTCAATTATTTTCAAAGCCTCGCGACCGTTGTTTGCTTCGCCAATCACTTTGAAATCTGATGAGTTGTTTAGCAACGATTTCAACCCATCCACAATAATCTGGTGGTCGTCGGTGACAAGTACTTTTATTTCGTTCATGCTATTGGTATTCTGATTGTTACTGTGGTTCCGGCCCCCGGTGATGTTTCGTACCTGAGATGCCCTTTTATTCCGTCAATACGGCTGGCAATATTCAACAACCCAATTCCATTTTTCTCTTTCTGTTCCAAATCAAAGCCAATTCCGTTGTCGGTTACTGTTAGCGCAACATGCGATTTGAGTTTAATAAGCTGAACACTGAGATTGGTGGCTTTTGAATGCTTGATAACATTACTGATTAACTCCTGCAAAATACGGAACAATACCAGCTCGATTTGCGGGTTAATACGTTCGCTAAATCCTGAATGTTCGAATTGAAACTGAATGGGAGTTTTTTCGAGGTTCAGGTTCAGCATTCCTTCAATGGCGGCTGTTAATCCAAACTGTTCCAGCTCTCTCGGAATCATCTGGTGCGAAATACTGCGTACCTCGCGACCGGCGCTGTCAAGCATTTCTTCAATTTTTGCGAAATCAGATTTCAGCTCATTTTCAGCGGCTTTTATCGCCAAACTTTGGTAATTCAGCCTGATGGCAGTAATGGTTTGACCCACACCGTCGTGCAGCTCTTTGGCAATTCGCCGACGTTCTTGTTCCTGAGCTTCAAAAACAGCGCTCATCCTTATTTCCTGCTCCCGAATCCGTTCGGCAGCCGCAACTGATTTCTGCTTTTGCTGGTGCCGGTAAAACAAAAATACTCCACCAACAATTGCCAGAAAAAACAGTGAAATGAGCAGCAATAACTGCGTTTTCCGGTTCTGAAGTTTAGCGTCGGTAAACTCTTTTTCTTTTTTTACAAGTTCGAGATCCTGCTCAAGTTTTTCAGTTTCATACTGACTTTGGACATCGAGAATCTGTTGTTTGATGCGTGCATCGTAAACCGAATCTTTTGTGGCGATGTACAATTTCATCAGGTAAATTGCGCTGTCGGGCTGATTGGTCATTGCTTTCAGTTTGGCCAAACCCAGCAGCGAACTCAGTTGCTCTTCAATGGTCGAAATGTCCTGCGCAATTTCTAACGACCTGTTTAGCGCTTTTGCAGCTTCGCGGTATTTTCCGGTTTCGGTGTACACCGTTCCTATTCTAGAAAGCGTTGAAGAAATCCCTTTTGAATCGCCTGTATTCTCCCTGATCCGGAGCGATTCATTGTATAATTTTAATGCTTCGCCATAATTTTTGCGCGCCATAAAGATATTGGCCATGTTGCTCAGGTTGGCACTCAAAAGGTCATCTTTTTGCAGTTCGCGCGAAAGACGTATTGCTTTTTTGTAATAGTCAACAGCTTGCACCGTGTCTTTCATGTTTGCAAAAAGGTTTGCCATGTTTCCGTACGAAGTGGCTTCACCTTCCCTGTCATTCAGTTTAATCCTGTATTCAAGCGCTTTTTGGTGGTATTCGAGCGATTTTTCGAGGTTGCCCAAATTGTTGTGAATAATGGCGATGTTGTTTAAACTGTAACCAATCCATTTATCGTGGTTGAGCTGCTGGTAAATTTTCAGGGCGCTTATCTGGTGTTCGAGGGCGTCTTTCAGTCTGCCCTGTTTCTGGTCGATAATCCCAAGTTTATTGTGAATGGATGCAATTCCGGTTAAGTCGTTTATTTCTTCGCGAATGGCAAGCGCTTTATAAAAATAGTCGGTTGCGCGGCGGTAGTTAGCCTTGTCGATGTAAATAATTCCAAGATCGTTGTAAGCCTGAGCAATTCCTTTCTGAAAATTCAGGTTTTGAGCCAGTTCAAGGGCCTGTTCTCCAAAAATTATTGCCGAATCAGCCGATTTTGACCTGTATTCCCAACATAAGTCGCTCAGCGATTTTACTTTATTTGTATCGGGTTTCGCCTGAAGTATTTCATAAATATTGGTGGTGTCTTTTCCTGAAACAGGAAAAAGTACGAACAGAAGAAGAAAAGTTAAGCTGAGAATAATTGCTGTTTTCATTTCCGACTTTTCAAGGAATAAACATAATAGTGGTGAAAATGTTTGCAAAAGTGAGAAATTGGAATCAGTTTAGTTCAGTTAATGAAACTCTTTGTACAATGCAGATTGATTCAGTCCCCCGAAGCCTCGGGGCTCCTTCGCAATGACGGGAACTTTGAGATGGAGGTGGTGAGATTTTTAAGCCGCAAAAAATCTCACCCTGTGCTAAATTATGCAACGTCATTGCGAGGCTTCACCCAAAAATAAATTTTTGGGCATAATGAGGAAATGACAGGGAGATGCCGAAATGAATTCGGCATGACGTTCTAACTAACAATGTATATCATAACGTCACCCTGAACTTGTTTCAGGGTCTTATTTTTAAAATCTGTCATTGGCAGCACAGCGAAGCAATCCCTCTAATTGGTATTATTCTTCAAATCCTTAACTAAACGACATTAAATTGGAATCATTAAATTGAATTATTCTTTGCGTGGATTTCCAGCAGAAACCAAAAAAGCTTTGTAGATTTTCCAGAGCTTTTAGTAGCGGTTGGATGATTCCAACTTCGGGTCAGGATTGAATATAAAAAAAAGGTTCAGAATTTTCTGAACCTTCTATCGGGTGGATGATGGGATTCGAACCCACGACCTTCGGAACCACAATCCGACGTTCTAACCGGCTGAACTACAACCACCATGTTTTTTTGCGGGGGCAAATATAATATTTATTTTTATTCACGAAACTTTCAAATTCGAATTAACGGCATTTAATGCTGGTTTTAGCACGTTCAAAAGAAAATTGGCTGATTGATTTTAAAGATATTATCATTTTGCAACCCTTTATTTTTTTTGTTGTCATTTAAACTGAAATTGAAAAATTGGAGCATCACGCCGACATACATCAATCAATTATCGAAGCTTGTAAAAGGGGCGACGAAAGGCAGAAGTTTCAGCTTTATAAGTTGTACTCAAAAGCCATGTTTAATGTGTGTTACCGTATGATGAATAACAGGGAGGAAGCGGAGGATATACTTCAAGATGCTTTTACACAGGCATTTATGAAACTCGATTCGTACAGGTATGAGTCGGTTTTTGGAGCCTGGCTGAAAAGAATTGTGATAAACGCCTGCATCAACGCAAAAAACAAACGAAAAGTGGAACTGGCCTTATTCGAAGATTTACACAAGTTCGATTCGCCAGCCGAAACTGATGATAATGAAGAATTGATTCAACTTACAGTTCAGGGAATTTCAAAAGCAATGGAAAAATTACCGGAAGGCGGACGAATGATTTTCTCACTTTATCTTTTTGAAGGGTACGACCATGGTGAAATTGCGCAGATTCTCAACATTACCGAATCAACTTCGAAAAGCCAGTTTATGAGGGCAAAACGCCGTATTATTGAAATTTTAAACGAACAAAAAACAGGAAGTTATGCAAACTGACCGTTTGGAAGAATTTATAAAAAGTAATCGCGAAGCTTTTGATGAATTGGAACCTTCACCAGAGGTGTGGGCAAAAATTGCATCGCAATCAAAACAAACAAAAACTGTTTGGCTGAAACATCCCATTTTTAAAGTGGCTGCAGTTCTGGTTCTTGCAGTTATATTTTCAGTTTTGATGATGAATAATGATGAATTTGCAATAAACAGAAATTCAGCAGAAAATATCGACCCCGAAATGGTTGAACTGATTGAAGCGGAAGCTTATTATGCGGGGCAGGTAAGTAAAAAAATGGAAGAAATTGAGAAATGTTACGATACTTTTCCGGAAATAAAGGATGATGTGGAAGCCGATTTAAATGAACTTCAGGAAATGTACAATACGCTGAAAACCGACCTTGGAGAGAATATCTCGAAAAAGGAAGTGATTGAAGCTATGATTGAAAACAACCGGCACCGGCTGAAAATGGTTGATGAGGTTTTGGAACAAATCAATTGCTAAACGTCTGTAAAATGAATAGAATTAAAATAATTATAGCCGCTTTCCTTTTGGTTGTTGCAGTCCCAATGGCGGTTTGGGCACAGTTTACCGAAACAAAATCGGTGAACCGCCGCTTTAAAGTTTCGCCCGAGACCCGTATTGAAATCACCAACAAATACGGAAAAATAAAAATAAATACATGGAATAAGGATTCGGTTATGCTCGATATAAAAGTGAGGGTTGAAGATAAGAAACTGTCGAAACTCGAAAAAACAATCGGCGGTATCGATTTCGATATTACAAGCAATACACATTTTCTGATTGTGCGCACAAAAGTGGGCGAAACAAGCAGCAGCTTTGAGAAAGAAGTGCAAAACCTGAAGGAAACGCTCATGTTAACCGGCAGCAAAATCGAAATCGATTACACGGTTTGGATGCCTGCATCTAATCAACTAAAAGTGGAAAATAAGTTCGGAGATATTTTTATTGACGACTATTCGGGCGAAATTGAAATTTTACTCTCAAACGGAAACCTGAAATCGCACAATTTCGAAGGCAAAACAAAGTTAACGCTCAGTTTTGCCGACGCCACAATCAACCAGGTTAAAACCGCCCGGTTGAATTGCAACTACAGCGATGTTTATTTGAAAAATGCTGAAAAACTAACGATTATAAGCAAATCGACAGATTTCGATTTGGCTGAAGTTACTGACTTGGATGTTGATTCACGCCGCGATAAATTTCGTATTCAGCAAACTAAAAAACTGGTTGCCCAAAGTAGTTTTACCAATTTCAGAGTTGGCGAAATAACCGATTACATCAATATTAAAACTGAATATGGCGATGTGGATATTCAAAAAATCGGAAATGAATTCAGAACTGTTTATCTCGAATCAAAATCAACCGATATCAACCTCGGATTCAGCGAAACCTCGGAATTTGGTTTTGAAATTACAGGCACAAAAACACAAACCAGCTTCGCACCGGGTATTGAAATAAAGAAAACAGAAACGCTGGATGAAAAGGAAAAGAAAGTAAAGTTAACCGGAATTTTCGGAGAAAATGGGAAATCGCCAAAACTCACCGTGAATGCGGTTTCTGGTTCGGTCAACATCAGTGAGTACTGATTTTTTTTTTCTGAATTAGCCTACTATTTCATCGCCTTTTGCAACTAGTAAAAAAATTGGCTGTCTTACTACTTACAGAAAACAGAAACAGAAAAAATTCAATTCAAACGATTAAACATTTTTAATAAGTCATGAAAACAATTAAACATCTCATTTTTGGGGCGCTTTTGGTTTTGGCGTCCACAAGTTGTATCGACCGTTTTGTTATCGAAGGAAACAGAATTGTTAATTCAGAAGAACGCGACTTGGTTTCGTTCTCAAAAGTAAAATCATCGGGTAATTTTGAGGTTTATATTACTCACGGAGAAACGCCGGAAGTGATTGTTGAAGCCGAACAAACCATTCTTCCTTACATCGAAACCACAGTTTCGGGCAACACACTGCACATCGATATTCAGGGGTGGAATACCGTAATCAACCACCGCCCGATGAAAGTATTTGTAACCACCTCAGCACTGGAAGGATTACAACTGAGTGGTTCGGGTTTTATTGAAGCCGAATATTTTGAAACCGGCGATATGGATCTTTATGTGTCGGGGTCGGGTAGTATTTCGGCTGATTTAAATTCCGGTTTTGTTGAAGCCCGGGTTTCAGGTTCAGGAAAGATTACAGTTTCGGGCGATGCTGGCGATACCAGATTTAACATCAGTGGGTCGGGCAATATTTATGCAAATAACCTTGCTTGCGAAAACTGTCAGGCATTTATTTCAGGCTCAGGCAATATGCGTGTGTTTGCCGTTGAAACTTTACGGGCCGATATTTCGGGTAGCGGAAATGTGTATTACAAAGGCAATCCCGAAGTGGATTACCACGTTTCAGGTTCAGGAAAAGTTATCAGGGAAAATTAGTACCAACAAAAAACAAAACTGAAAATGAATCGCTTTATTCTCGGCGCAGTGTTTCTGTTCCTTACGTCGTCAATCTTTGCCCAGAATTTTAAACAGGCTGTTGGAATCAGGGCCGGGCTTACCGCAGGGTTTGAATACCGTGTTTATACTGACGAACTGAATTCGTATAAATTTCTGGTCGGCTCGCGCGAAAGGGGTTTGATTGTACACGCCTTGCGTGAGTTCCACCGGTATGAACTTTTTGAATTTACCGACCAGCTGAATTTTGTTTTTGGCGCCGGTTTACATGCCGGTTACGAACGCTGGGACCAGCAATATGTGACATACAATTCAGTTTATTACCAAACGAGAACCGCTTTTATTGCCGGTCTCGATGGATTAGCCGGTCTTGAATATATGTTTCAGGAAGTGCCCATTTCTCTGGGACTCGAGGCTAAACCATATTTCGATTTATTCGGAAAGGAAATGTTCGATTTCCAGATTTTCGATTTTGCCTTTACCGCCAAATATCATTTCTAAAAACAATAGCTCAGAAAACAATTTAAAAACAACGAAGCGATGAAAAAAACTCTTTTTACCCTTTTATTGGGATTGGCTTTTTTTGCCTCAAACGCCCAGGAATTGTATGAAAACGACGAAGTGAAAACCTTGTTCTCGCGCAATCGTTCGAACGGTGGTTACGGTGCTTTCAGCATCAGTTATTCAAATATCGGCGGTTACGATGCGCTTGTAACCGGTGGTCGCGGTGCTTTTATTTTCGACCACGTGTTGGCCATTGGGTTGGGAGGTTATGGTTTTGTGAATAACCTGAATTACGACTATTACAATCAACAACCCGTAAATGGCGATATGTCGCTGGCTGGTGGTTACGGAGGTTTGCTGATTGAACCCATTATTGCCGGAAAATCGCCGGTGCATGTTTCGTTCCCGATTTTAATTGGCGGTGGCGGCGTTTCGCTTGTTGATTTGTATAATGGTGATTATTGGGGCCACCCGTCCCCGGGTTACGAATATGATTACGATGCTTATTTTGTGATTGAGCCCGGGGTGGAACTCGAGTTTAACATGGCCCGTTTTTTCAGACTGGCCGCGGCTGTGAGTTACCGCCATACTTCAAAAATTCAGTTACAACAGGTTGATGAAAATGCGCTGAAAGGATTTAATTTTGGGCTTACCTTTAAATTTGGCAAGTTCTGATCTTGAAATTTGACGATAAAAAATGCCGCAATCTGAATCAGGTTGCGGCATTTTTACTTAAACAAATATCAATTATTCAGCCAAATCAACATATTCAGCAGCTTTCAGATATTCAATACTTTTTGCACAGCTTTCGAGCGGTGGAAAGTTGTATTCTTCAACTTCAACAATGCCATATTTTGCACCGGCTTTGGCACGTTCAGCAAAAATGGGTGCAAAATTCATCATGGTTCCGGCACCGCCAACTTCGGCTTTGTCTTTAATGTGCCACAACTCAAAACGGCCCGGGTATTTGTTAAAATATTCAATCGGGTCTTTTCCGCCAATCACTGTCCAGTACAAATCCATCTGAAACATCACTTTTGCAGAGTCAGTGAGTTCGAGCATCCAGTCGTAAACAGGTTTGTCTTCGAGCAGTGTCGAAAATTCCTTGTCGTGGTTGTGATAGCCAAAACGAATACCTGCGGCATTGCATTTTTCGCCAACAGCATTAAAATAGGCACAATAGTTTTTCAGTCCTTCCAGACTTTCGTAACCTGTTGCGCCCATCCAGGGCTGAACAATCCATTTTACACCGGCAGCCTGGTGAGCAGCAATACAAGTATCCCACCACGCCATGGTTTCGGCCCATTTTTCCTGGGTAGGTACATCTTGCCCGGTATGAGCTCCTAAAAACTGAAGTCCGTTTTGTTCGCAAAGATTTTTGAATTCTACAGGGTCGAGACCATAAATCTTGCCATCGTCATAACCGGCTGTTTCAACAAATTTATATCCCATTTGTCCAACGGCGGCAATTGTTCCGGCTACATTTGTCATACTATCTTTTACCGACCACAATTGTAGCCCGATAAATTTTTCGGCCGATTTTTCCTCAGCAGCTGGCTGTTTTGGCGCCGATGTGCAGGCAACCATTCCCTGCAATGCAACAGCTGCCAGGCCTGTAATCAGTAAGTTTTTCAAACTAAGATTTTTCATAATCACTTTTGTTTTGGTTTTAAATTGATTTCAAACTGAAATTCAAAAATACCCATTCATTTTACTTTCAGAAACTTTTGTGAACATTTCTTTGTGCTTTAAACCTTTGGTTGATACGGTTTACTAATTTTGCGGCATTAAAATTTCTTCATGAAGAACAAAGATTTATTGGCTTATTTGTCAGCGTTGGGCGCTGCATTTTTCTGGAGCTTTTCGTTTATCTGGTTTAAAATCGCGTATTTAGGTTACAACCCGATTACTGTTGTTATTTTCAGATTAACCCTTTCGGCGCTGATTATTACCACCATCGGTTTGTTTTTAAAACGACTGCAAAAACCCACCGGAAATGACATTTGGCTGTTTTTGCTGATGGCTTTGTTCGAGCCGTTTATCTATTTTTTAGGCGAAAGTTATGGGTTGCTGTACGTTTCGTCAACTGTGGCTGCTGTAATTGTGGCCACAATTCCGTTGATTTCGCCATTGTTTGCCTGGTATTTTTTCAGGGAAAAACTGAAATGGATGAATGTGGCCGGGCTTTCGCTTTCGTTTTTTGGCGTTGCGCTGGTTGTGCTCAACGGCTCATTTCAGTTTGATGCTTCACCACTCGGAGTTGGACTTGAGTTTATTGCGGTTCTTTCGGCAATCGGGTATTCGCTGGTTTTGCGCAAGATTGTAACAAAATACAATACAATTTCAATAGTTGCTTACCAGAATATCATCGGCATTTTTTATTTTCTGCCGGTTTGGCTTTATGCCGATTTTAACGACTTCCTGCAGCGGCCATTTCATTCCGAGGCGTTCAGGGCAATTGTTTTGTTAGCCGTTTTCTCGTCGTTGCTCGCATTTGTATTGTTCACACAAAGTATCAGGCAAATCGGGGTCAATCGTTCCAACTCGTTTATCAATCTCATCCCCGTTTTTGTGGCAGTTTTGTCGTTTTTTGTTTTAAACGAAAGCCTTAATCTTCAAAAATTTACAGGTATTGTGATTGTGGTGGCTGGTTTGTTTTTAGCACAAATAAAACGAAAACCCGGCAATCGTGAAGTTGCAGAGGTAGAACACAACTTGTAAAATGCCCTGAGATGAAAAAGGTTGAATACCGCACACCTGATGAACTGAACCGGTTAACCCGGAAAAGTTTTGCTGAAACAGCTGCCTTCGTAAAAAAGCTGAAAGCCAGGCAACCAAAAAATCTGGATAATGTGGTTCATGAATTACATGATGAGGCGTTTAAAAGATTTAGTTGTCTCGATTGTGCCAATTGCTGCAAAACTATTGGGCCGCGACTTACTGATAAGGACATTGCCACGCTTTCGAAACACCTGAAAATGAAACCGGCTGATTTTACTGAAAAGTACGTGAGAACCGATGAAGATGGTGATTATGTTTTTCGCGAACATCCCTGCCCGTTCCTGTTGCCCGACAATTATTGCATGGTTTACGACAGCCGGCCAAAAGCCTGCCGCGAATATCCGCACACCGACCGGGCCCGTTTTTACCAGATTCTGCCATTGTCGCACAAAAATTGCGAAACCTGTCCTGTGGTTTTCGAAATTTTTGGAGAACTGAAACGGGTGAATTGGTAGAATTGATTAAATTGTTTTTCTTAATTTTTTTATTGTCAGGGGTTGGCGACTACTGTGAATAATTCCAAGAATTAATATTTCTGTACCTGAAACTTTGTAAATGATAAGCCAGCTCATGCAAACTGCTTTTCTGTACATTCTGCTTTTTGTTTTGATTTCTTCACACTCTCTGAAAGCAAACGGATTTTTTCCGATTCTTTCAATCACATTGAAAATTTTACCGCCAACACCAATCGCGCTTAATGGTTCTTTTTTGTTGAAAGCAATGTACCCGGTAATTTCATCAAAATTGCTGATTGCGTTGAGCGATAGTTTTAACGAATATACTTTTTGAGTTTTTCTGATTGGGTATTCCATCGCATTTTTGCCTGATTAAATTCAACTGATGGTGCTTCTTCTGCTAAAGCTATCCAGTTTCTGAAATCATCTTCACTCATTTCTTCGCCAGGTAATGAATAACTTTTAGGAGTAGGTTTATTTATAATACGAATCAGTTTTTTATTTTCAAGTTCTTTTAACGCCTGAAATGAACTGTTATTCGTAAGTTCAATCTGAATAGTCTGCATTTCCATATTTTTAATGTTCATTAATCCAGGAACCCTGTGTAGTTCACAAATTTAGCAGGTTTTTTTATTTCTAACCATAAATTGTGATGATGGATGTTTTACTTTTAAATATCACCTTGCGGGTTAAATTAAAAATTATTTCAGATTCAGGCTGGTTATAATAATTAAATACATTTGTCGTTTTACTGAAAACCGGATTTTTTAGAATGAGGCGAAAATACATTCTGGCAATACTTTTTTGTTTTGCAATTTTTTCTGCAAAGGCACAAATTGGTGGTGAAAACACCTACCAGTTTCTTGAGTTAACCAACTCGGCACGCATTGCTGCCCTGGGTGGTAACCAGATTGCCATTGCCGATTCCACCGACCTTAATCTTCCGTATCATAATCCGGCTTCGCTTCATCAATCAATGGAGGATAAAATTCTTGTTAACTATGTGAATTACCTGGCCGATGTAAATTACGGGTATGCCTCATTTGCAAAATCGTTCGACAGCATTGGCAATTTTGCGCTGGGCATTCATTACATAAATTACGGGAAATTTGACGAGGCAACTGATTTGGGCGAACTTACAGGAAGTACTTTTAAAGCCGCAGAATATGCTTTTCACTTCATCTATTCGAACAACTACAAGCGGCTCAGGTACGGGGCAGCTTTGAAACCCGTGCTTTCATCGTTCGAAAGCTACCAGTCGTTTGGGTTGGCTGCCGATTTGGGACTTAGTTTTGCCAGCAAAGGAAAGTTTACCAACGTTTCGCTGGTGGCGCGCAATATCGGGGGGCAGATTACAACATATTACGACAGTGGTGAACGCGAAAAAATTCCGTTTAATCTACAAGCCGGAATCAGCCAGCGACTGAAACATGCACCAATACTTTTATCGTTGAATATGCAATATTTAAACCACTGGGATTTAGGCAATACAGTTGAGAGTGATAGCGAGACCAACGATTTTTATGAGCAGGAAGAAGCGTTGACCAAGCAAATTATGCGGCATTTGGTTTTTGGTGTTGAGATACTGCCTTCCGAAAATTTCATTATCCGTGCCGGGTACAATTATCAGCGCCGCCAGGAACTTAAATTTAACGACCGTGCCGCAATGGTTGGGCTTTCGGCTGGTTTTGGGTTGAAAATAAAACGGTTCAGGCTCGATTACGCCATTTCGCAATACCATATCGCCGGTTCTTCTAACCTGTTTTCGCTTACAGTGAACATCAATAATAAGTTTTAACCCGAATCACTTAAAAGACTAAAGTGTCCGATTTGAAAAATCCGGTTATCTTTGTCATTTTAGAAAATTAGACTTTAGTACAGAGTACTAAGAAAAAATTCTTTACAAATTGAACGGAAAAGATGACCACAAAAAAAATAATAATAGCTATTGACGGTCATTCGTCGTGCGGGAAAAGTACTGTGGCCAAGGAATTGGCTAAATTGCTGGGGTACATTTACATCGATAGCGGTGCAATGTACCGTGTTGTAACACTTTTCGCAATAAGGAACAAACTCATCACCAACAAAATTCCCGACGAAAAGAAATTAATCGAAGCGCTGAAACAGGTTAAAATTACTTTCCGCTGGGACGAAAAAACCGGAAAAAATACAACTTACCTCAATGGCGAAAATGTGGAGGAAGAAATCAGGCAAACGGCTGTTTCAGAAAATGTAAGCCCCGTGAGTACAATTGCCGGAGTACGCACCGAGATGGTAAAGCAGCAACAGGAAAACGGGAAAAATAAAGGCATTGTAATGGATGGCCGCGACATTGGAACAGTGGTTTTCCCCGGTGCCGAACTGAAAATATTTATGACAGCGTCGCCCGAAATCAGGGCAAAACGGCGCTTCGACGAGTTACAAGGAAAAGGACAACGGGTTGATTTCGAAGATATTCTGAAAAATGTTCTTGAACGTGATAAAATCGATTCAACACGCGAAACCAGTCCGCTCCGAAAAGCTGATGATGCAGTTGTTTTAGACAACAGCAATCTCACGCGCGAAGAACAATTAGCCTGGGTAATAAAAAAAGTAAAAGCAATTACTGAAAACAAATGATTGTTGATATTGATAAAAAATCGGGGTTTTGTTTTGGTGTAATCAATGCCATCCGCGAAGCCGAAACCGAATTGGCTAAGGCAGGAAACCTATACAGTTTGGGCGACATTGTGCATAATGGCAAAGAAGTGGAACGACTCGAAAAGATGGGGTTAAAATCGATTTCCAAAGAAGAATTTTTCAAACTGAAAAATTGCAAAGTATTAATTCGCGCTCATGGCGAACCTCCCGAAACTTATGAATTTGCAAAGAAAAACAACATTGAGCTCATCGATGCCACTTGTCCTGTTGTGATAACACTTCAGGAGAGGGTAAAGAAATCATACGAGGCACACGCCAGCGAAAGCGGGCAGATTGTGATTTACGGCAAAAAAGGTCATGCCGAAATTGAAGGTCTGAACGGACAAACCAATCACAATGCCATCGTTATCGAAAGCATTACCGAGACGGATAAAATTGACATGAGCAGGCCGGTTTCACTGTATTCCCAAACCACAAAAAGAGTGGAAGATTTTCATGCAATTGCCGATAAAGTAAAAGCTTCGATTGCTCCTGGAGTGCCGCTCGAAATTAAAGACACTATTTGCCGGCAGGTTTCGAACCGCGTTCCTCACTTGCGCGAATTTTCCAAAAAGTATGATGTTGTATTATTTGTTGCCGGCAAAAAAAGTTCAAACGGACTGTATTTATATACCATTTGTAAGGAAGAAAATCCGCAGACATACATTGTTGCCGAAACTGCTGAATTGAACGAAGAATGGTTTTCGGAGGCAAAATCAGTTGGAATTTGTGGTGCAACATCAACCCCGGTTTGGTTAATGGAAGAGTTTGCCGGGTGGGTTACAACCCGGTTTGGCGAAACAGCTTGACCGCCTCAGAAATTTATCTATTTTTAAGCAAAACTTAAATTTTGCTCATGCCTGAACTTTTCGCACAGGTAATTTTGCCGCTTTCGTTACACGATTCCTTCACGTACAGGATTCCTGAAAAGTGGCAGGCCGTGGTTAAAACCGGTCAGCGGGTGGTGGTTCAGTTTGGGCAAAAAAAGCTGTATGCAGCACTTGTTTTGTCAGTTACAGAAAATAAGCCTGAAAATATTGAGATAAAGGATATTCAGCAGCTTTTAGACGAAGAACCGGTGGTTGCTGAAATCAATCTCGAACTGTGGAAGTTTATTGCCACTTATTATTGTTCCACTTTGGGCGATGTTTTCAGGGCGGCTATTCCTGCCGGGCTGAAACTCGAAAGCAAATCTGAAATTTTCAGTACTGGTGCCGAACCGGAAGATTTTCTTTCGGATAAAGAAACCATGATTTTAAAGCAGGTGGAAACAAACCACTTTCTACTCGACGACCTTCAGAAGAAACTTGGCAAAGATTTCTCGTACGCTGCGCTCAAATCGTTGCTTGCCAAAAATCTTGTGTTTGTTGATGAAAAGGTGGATGAGAAATACAAGCCAAAAACCGAATCGTATGTTTCACTTCATCCCGAAATTCTGAATGAAGATGTTCTAAACCAAAAGTTAAGCGAAATCAAAAAAGCCCCGAAACAACAAACTTTGTTGTATCATTTTTTGCACAAAACAAATTTCTTTGAGGCAAAAAATAGAAAAGAAATTCAGCAAAAAGATTTATTGGCCGGTACTCATTTTACATCGGCTCATGTAAAGGAACTGGTGAAAAAGAAACTGTTGGTAAGGTTTGAAAAAAGAGTTTCACGGATTGAGTTAGAAGAAGCCGAGCAGACAGACCTGAACCTGTTGAACAGACACCAGGAAGAAGCGCTGAAACAGATAAAAGCAGCTTTTGCGCAACGTCAGGTAGCACTGATTCACGGAATTACCGCCAGCGGCAAAACCGAAATTTATATTCATTTAATCGACGAAATCATAAAATCGGGCAGGCAGGCACTGTACCTGGTTCCCGAAATAGCACTCACACCACAAATCATTAAGCGGCTAAAAAGTGTTTTTGGCGAAAAGGCCGGAGTTTATCATTCAAAACTTAACAGTGCCGAGCGGGTTGAAATATGGGAAAAGGTTTTGCAATTTGAATCCGGCAGCGGGAAAGGATACCAGGTAATTCTGGGGGCGAGGTCGGCTTTGTTTCTGCCGTTTTCAAACCTCGGGATTGTGGTGGTTGATGAGGAACATGAAACCTCATTCAAACAATACGACCCGGCGCCGCGCTACAATGCCCGCGATATGGCGGTTGTACTTGCCAGCCATCACAAAGCACAAGTTTTACTTGGCTCGGCAACACCGTCGTTAGAGAGTTATTACAACGCAATTACCGGTAAATACGCGCTGGTAAACCTGTTTAAAATGCATGCCGATATTGCGCTTCCGCAAATTGAAACTGCCGATGTGAAACGCGCTGCCAAGCGCAAACAAATGCATGCCATGCTTACCCCTGAATTGTATTCAGGAATCTCGAAGGCTTTGGAAAATGGAGAACAGGTGATTCTTTTTCAAAACAGGCGTGGTTATTCACCTTTTGTCGAATGTTTTGCCTGCGGCGCAATTCCGAAATGTATGAACTGCGATGTTAGCCTTACATATCACAAATTGAGAAACCATTTGGTTTGCCACTATTGTGGATACACAAAAAGACTTACGGAACATTGTGAAAGTTGTGGTTCGCCTGAGTTGAAAACACGTGGATTTGGAACTGAAAAGATTGAGGACGAAATAAAACAGCTTTTTAAAAACGCCCGCATCGCGCGGATGGATGCCGATTCAACCCAAAATAAAAACGCATTCGAAAAAATAATTCATAACCTTGAAACCCGCAAAACCGATATTTTAGTGGGGACACAGATGGTTGCCAAAGGCCTCGACTTTGAACACGTCGGGCTGGTTGGAATTCTGAATGCCGACAACCTGGTAAATTTTCCCGATTTCAGGGCGCACGAAAGGGCGTACCAGTTGATTTCGCAAGTGAGTGGCCGGGCCGGGCGAAAAAACAAACAAGGGAAAGTGGTGATTCAAACCACGCAACCTGAACATCCGTTATTTAATCTGATAAAGAACCGTGAATACAATGAACTGGTAAAAATTCAGTTTGCCGAGCGCGAAATGTTCAGGTATCCGCCATTTTACAGGCTGATTAAAGTAGTGGTAAAACACAAGACTACCGAAACCGTTGATAGGGCTTCTGCCGAACTTGCAGCAATGCTCAGAAAAAACAAATCGGTTCTGGTTTTGGGGCCCGAATATCCGCTGGTAAGCCGTATTAAAAACTGGTACAACAAGGAAATCTGGCTGAAATTTGATCGTAAACAAAATGCCGGTCAAATAAAATTATATCTCACAAAAGCTATCAGTTTAACACGGCAAATGCCGCTGAATAGCAATTGCATTTTTAATATTGATGTCGATCCGCAGTGAAATCCGGATGGCAGGGCAGAAGTTAACATGAATTTTGACGTTTATTTTTATAGTTTTGCAACGTGTAAAAAAGGTGGAAAAATCAACAATAAATAAAATCTTCGGGCAATTCAGCCAGATGCAGGCTGTGGTAATCGGCGATGCCATGATCGACACTTACCTTTGGGGAAAGGTGGAGCGTATGTCGCCCGAAGCGCCAGTTCCGGTGGTTTCGGTTGTAAACCGTGAAAATCGCCTTGGTGGCGCAGGAAATGTTTCGTTGAACCTGAAAATGCTGGGAGCCACACCGTTTTTATTTTCGGTAATTGGCGACGATGACAAAGGGAGAAAATTTCTGAAAATTTTATCGCGCGAAGGAATGTCAACCGAAGGAATTTTTGTTGACAGCAGCAGGGTTACAACGGTTAAAAACCGCATCATCAGCAAAGGACAGCAAATTGTTCGGGTCGATGAAGAGTCGCTCGAAGATATCAATCAGGGATTGGAAGACAAAATTGTACAGGCATTTGAAAAGCTCATCAGCGAAAAGAAAATCGACCTTATCATTTTTGCCGATTACGATAAAGGAGTGGTTACTCCATCGCTTTTTGAACGGGTAAATGCAATTGCACTGGAGAATAAAATTCTAACCGCAGCAGATCCGAAGCGAAGTAATTTCGGGATGTATAAAAACATTACACTGTTTAAACCAAACTTCAAAGAATTTAGTGAAGGTACAGGTGTTCAGTGCTCTAATGCTGATTTTGATGCGATTGGTAACAAATCGTTAAAAATCAGGCTCGAAAGGAATATTGAAGTTGTTTTTGTTACGCTTTCGGAGCAGGGGGTTTTTGTAAGTTACGGGGAAAGCGGAGAGCATTTTCGGGCGAATCTTCGCAAGATTGCCGATGTTTCAGGTGCCGGAGATACGGTAATTAGTGTAGCTGCTTTGTCACTTGCTGCCGGTCTCAGTCCGCATATTATGGCCGTTACTGCCAACCTGGCCGGTGGATTGGTTTGCGAAATTCCAGGTGTGGCGCCTGTAAACAGGGAACAACTGAAAAGCGAAATGTTAACATTATAAACAGGTAAGTTCAGGCTTAATTTACAGCGAGTTATTAACTGAAAAAACGGCTGTGAAGAAAATTAGCAAACAGGTTTCCTTGAAATGATTAAATTTGGGACCATTCAAAAAAATTAGAATTACTAATGGGAAAAATAATTTCGTTAGCCAACCAGAAAGGTGGCGTGGGAAAAACCACAACTACAATAAATCTGGCTGCCAGTTTGGCCGTTTTGGAACAAAAGGTTTTGATTATAGATGCTGATCCACAGGCAAATGCAACGTCGGGTCTCGGTTTCAACCTGAAAAATGTACAATCGAGTATTTACGAATGTATTGTTGACGAGGTGGAAGCTGACAAAGTAATATTGAAAACCGACATTGAAAACCTGGATATTATTCCCTCACACATCGACCTTGTGGGGGCAGAAATAGAAATGCTCAACCTACCTAATCGCGAAAAGGTGATGAAAAATGCGATTGAACATCTGAAAAATAAATACGATTTTATTTTTATCGATTGTTCACCATCACTCGGACTGATAACTGTGAATGCATTAACGGCTTCTGATTCAGTAATTATTCCGGTACAATGCGAGTATTTTGCACTCGAAGGACTTGGAAAACTGCTGAATACAATTAAGATTATTCAAACCCGTTTAAATAAAAATCTTGAAATTGAGGGTTTCCTGCTTACCATGTTCGATGGCCGTTTAAACCTATCAAACCAGGTTTACGAAGAGGTAAAACATCATTTTCAGGAAATGGTTTTCGAAACTGTAATTCAACGTAATATCAAACTGGGTGAGGCCCCGAGTTACGGCAAACCTGTTATTTTGTACGATGCAAGTTCTAAAGGCGCTATCAATCACATGAACCTGGCGCGCGAAATATTGCAACGGAATAAAATGACGCAATTAGGCAAGGAAAATAATTTAGTTATCAATTAATTTATAAAACGTGAAAAGAAGTGTATTGGGGCGCGGATTGGGTGCGCTGATTGATGATGCAGATAAAATGCAGCAACACAGCGCAGGAATCAACGAAATTGAACTTAGTAAAATTGAAGCTAACCCTTTTCAACCCCGTACGAAATTCGACGAGGAAGCGTTAAACGAACTGGCTGCATCTATTCGCGAAATTGGTTTGATTCAGCCAATTACGCTGCGAAAAATCGACGACGACAAATATCAGATAATTGCAGGCGAACGCCGTTTCAGAGCATCGCAAATTGCCGGGCTAACTTCCATCCCAGCTTACATCAGAAAAGCAAAAGACGAAGGAATGCTCGAACTCGCACTTGTTGAAAACATTCAGCGCGAAGACCTTAACGCCATTGAGATTGCGCTTAGTTATCAGCGTTTGCTCGACGAACTGGAGTTTACTCAGGAAGAACTCAGCGCCCGCATCGGAAAAAATCGTTCAACCATTGCCAATTACCAGCGCTTGTTAAAATTGCCTGCTGTGATACAGAAAGGGATTATTGAAAAGCAGATTTCAATGGGGCATGCCCGTGCCATCATTAATATTGATGATGCTGATACGCAGACCCACATTTTCGGGCTGATTGTAAAAAACGGACTTTCGGTGCGCAAAGTGGAGGAAATGGTGCGCAATTTAAGCGAAGAACTTCCTGCCGATACCGGAAATGCATCAAAACAGAAGTTCCCAAAAGAATTTCAACATGTAAAAAAGCAACTCGACCATTTATTAGGATCTAAAATTGGTTTTTCGATGAACGACAAAGGGAAAGGCAAAATCGTTATCCCCTTTAAATCAGCGTCAGATCTCGACAGGATTGTTAAAATAATTGAAAATCAGAAGTAAATGCCAGTCGGCAAAGGTTATCTTCTATTTTTACAGAAATTTTTTTACGAGGTGAACAGCATTCAAACTGTGTATAAAATCATTGTCTTTACTGTTTTGATTTTTGTTTCGGCAAATCTTTACAGTCAGGAACCTGCTGTTGACTCGCTTCAGCTTGAGATAACAAAACCATTGGAAAAAGTGCATTCGCCTAAAAGAGCTGCAATTTACTCGGCGGTGTTACCTGGATTAGGACAGGCTTACAACAAAAAATACTGGAAAATTCCACTTGTTTATGCCGGATTCGGAGCAATCGGGTATTTTATTGGCTGGAACAATAAAAATTATAATACTTACAAATTTGCATACCGCGATTTATCCGATACCATTCCCGAAACAGATTCGTATTTGGAAATTGAGGCATCACAATACTACAATCTTGATGATCCCACTGAATATGCAAATTTTAAATCGGGTCTTTACAAGCAGCAGGAGTACTTCAGAAGAAATAGAGACTTATTGATAATCAGCATCATCGGATTTTATGGCCTGAATATTATCGATGCAAGTGTCGATGCGCATTTGTTTGATTTCGATATCAGTGAAGACCTTTCCATGAACTGGCAGCCAACCGTCCAGCCTTACAGAAAAGAGTTAATTTATGGATTGAATTTCACTTTTAATTTTTAAGTTTGAAGAATGACTAAAAAACAACTAATAATAACCTTGCTATTGTTGGCTGTGTTGAACGTTTTTGCACAGCACAATAACAACCTGACCGATACATTTGCACTGACAATTAATGACACGGTTAGCCCGGCAAAAATTACGATTGATGAAAATGAAATGGGTATTTATTCTTCGCGGCTCGATAGTTTCAGCCAGTCGTGGGATATAAAAAATGCATTTCGGCTTGATACACTCGAAGTCCATCTTATTGATGAATACCCCAAAAATATTCCCGATTCAGTTTATGTACAACGATTACAAAATACGCAACAGGTAGTTGAATTGTCGTTTAATCCTGCTGTGCTGGGTTTTATAAAAATGTACACCGAGCGCAAACGCGGACAGGTGGAACGAATGTTAGGTTTATCAGATTTCTATTTTCCGATGTTTGAAGAGATGCTCGATAAATACAATCTTCCACTCGAACTGAAATACCTTGCAATTATTGAATCGGCGCTCGATCCCCGGGCTGTTTCTCATGCAGGAGCAGTTGGGTTGTGGCAGTTTATGTACGGAACTGCAAAAATGCTGAACATCGAAATTACAAGTTTTGTTGATGAGCGGCGTGATCCGGCAAAATCTACAGAGGCAGCAGTGATTTACCTGAAAAAACTTTTTGGTATTTATAACGACTGGAACCTGGCAATAGCCGCCTACAATTGTGGCCCGGGTAACGTTGATAAAGCCATCAGGCGCGCAGGTGGTAAAAGAAATTACTGGGATATTTATAATTTTCTGCCGCGCGAAACACGGGGTTATGTACCACTGTTTGTGGCAGCAACCTATGTTATGAACTACTACGACGAACATAACCTTACACCTCGAATCCCAGCAATGCCGACTGCTGTTGATACAGTAATGATTAATAAGTATCTTCATTTCGACCAGGTTTCATCAGTACTTGGAATAGACCAGGAGTATGTGCGTTCGCTTAATCCGGCGTATCGGAGAGGAGTTATTCCTGCCACAACAAAAAAACAGTATCCGCTTGTGTTGCCGTTAGGTAAAGTCGGCGAGTTTATCGATCGCGATACTTCTGTTTATGCCTGGGAGCGGAATAAATATTTTCCGAATAATGCGTTAGCCGGTCCGGAGGAAAAGAACTCCGGCTATTTTGTGCCCGACGATGTAAAAGGAAAATCAAAAATCGTTTATACTGTCAGGTCGGGCGATACAGTTGGCGGTATTGCCAAAAAATATGGAATTCGTCAGGCTGATTTGGTTTATTGGAATAACATCAGAAAGAATTTGATTAGAGCTGGTCAGAAACTTGCCATTTATGTACCTGAAAAAGACAAACAAAAGCTCGAAAAGACAGTTGCTAAAGCTGAAACAACTGCATCTGTACTAAATGTTCAATCGGAGAATTTCACTGACTTTGAGTATTACACGGTGAAACGGGGCGATACGCCCAATGTAATTGCCACTCAGTTTGGTATGAATACCAATGAACTGATGACGATAAACGGAATTTCAAGCGAGCGTGGATTGCAAATTGGCCAGAAACTTAAAATCAAAAAGAAAACCTGATAAATATTGAGTTCAGGTTTTTGATTCTTCCAGAACTTAATATTTACCAGGTTCTTCAGATATTTCAAGTGCCTTGAATATATCAGAGAGGCAATTAAATCTTCGCAAATAAATTTTTTAAACTTACCTGTTTCCCAATAATACCACTAAGTTCACTGATGTTTACACGTTTCTGTTCCATTGTGTCGCGATAGCGAATTGTTACCGTATTATCTTCCGGAGTCTGGTTGTCAACAGTTACGCAAAAAGGTGTACCAATAGCATCCTGCCGGCGGTAGCGTTTGCCAATCGAGTCTTTTTCATCATACTGACAATTAAACTCAAATTTCAGATCGTCGATAATCTGGCGTGCAATTTCTGGCAGACCGTCTTTTTTTACCAGTGGCAACACTGCAAGTTTTACTGGTGCCAGCATTGGCGGAATTTTTAGTACCACACGCATGTCGTTTTCGAGTTGCTCTTCGCAGTATGCTGCCGAAAGAACCTGCAGAAACATACGGTCAACGCCAATCGAAGTTTCAACTACAAACGGAACATACGATTCGTTGAGTTCCGGATCGAAGTAGCGGATTTTTTTGCCTGAGTAATTTTCGTGCTGCGAAAGGTCGAAATCTGTTCTTGAGTGAATGCCTTCCACTTCTTTAAAGCCGAATGGGAATTTGTATTCCACATCAACAGCAGCATTGGCATAATGAGCCAGCTTTTCGTGAATGTGGAAACGGTAGTTTTCGGCGCCAAAACCAAGTGCCTGGTGCCAGTTCATACGGGTGGTTTTCCACTTTTCGAACCAGTCGAGTTCTGTGCCAGGTTTAACAAAAAACTGCATCTCCATTTGTTCGAATTCACGCATACGGAAGATAAACTGACGGGCTACAATCTCGTTACGGAAAGCTTTACCAATCTGGGCAATGCCAAATGGAATCTTCATTCGGCCGGTTTTCTGAACATTCAGGTAGTTTACAAAAATACCCTGTGCAGTTTCGGGGCGCAGATAAATCTTTTGTGCACCATCGGCAGTTGAGCCCATTTCAGTCGAAAACATCAGGTTAAACTGGCGAACTTCGGTCCAGTTGCGTGTCCCCGAAATGGGGCATACAATTTCTTCATCAACAATAATTTGTCGCAATTCATCCAGATTTCCATCGTTCAGCGCTTTTGCAAAGCGGTTGTGCAGGGCATCCCATTTTTGCTGGTTTTCGAGAACCCGTGGATTGGTTTCCCTGAATTGTTGTTCATTAAAAGCATCGCCAAAACGTTTGGCTGCTTTTTCAATTTCTTTATTGATTTTTTCTTCAATCTTCGCCAGTTGTTCCTCAATCAGCACATCGGCACGATAACGTTTCTTCGAATCCTTGTTGTCAATGAGCGGGTCGTTAAAAGCATCAACGTGACCCGAAGCTTTCCATATGGTTGGATGCATAAAGATGGCAGAATCAAGACCTACCACATTTTCGTGTAACAAGACCATACTGTCCCACCAGTATTTTTTTATGTTATTTTTTAGTTCAACACCGTTTTGTCCGTAGTCATACACAGCGCCTAAGCCATCGTATATTTCGCTCGATTGAAAAACAAAACCATACTCTTTGCAGTGTGCTACAAGCTTTTTGAAAATATCTTCCTGTGCCATAATCTTTTTTGTGGATTTTGAATGGGCACAAAAATAGGCGAAAAAATGAAATACAGTTTTATTGCAGGCAGTTAATCCGGGTATTTTGTTTATTCCACCAAATTAGAGCAGGTTTAAATTAATTTTTAATGAATTAAATACAAGTTGTATTCCGGATAAAAAAAGAAAAGCAGGGATTTACCTCCGCTGCTTTTCCTCTTAAAAACCAAACAATTAATTACTCGTCTTACGTTGTACTTACTGAAAACCAATCAATCCATTAAGTACGCTCAGAGTGAATTTGCAAAATATTGTACTGAGGTTACGCACATCAATTCCAAATTGTTTCACAAAAAAACTATTTAACGTATTTTAACTTACTTGTTGTGAATAAACGAGTTGAATTATATTTCAAATTCAATTGAAAATGCTTGGTAATGTGTTTTTAACGTTATCAGAGATACTTAAATCGCTTTATATTTTTCTTGGGAGTTTTTTCGAATTCCTCACGAAAGAGCTCGAATCCGCTGATTTGCTCGTACTTAGGTAATTCAGCGTTCGTCTTTTTTATATTTTCTTCCATAATAAGCCGAAGAGCATTTTCATCCTTCTTTTCAGATTTCAGAGCTTCCAGATCGGGGAAAATAAGTGCTACAAGTTTGCCGTTGCGTTCGGTTACAACACATTCAGCTATAAATGGCTGATTTGAGATTTTCGATTCAATTTCTTCGGGATAGATATTCTGACCTGACGGTCCTAAAATCATGTTTTTTGAACGCCCTTTGATATAAATGAAGTTATTTTTGTCAATAACGCCCAGATCGCCGGTTTTCAGCCAGCCATCAGGTGTAAACGATTCTTTGGTAGCCTGTTCATTCTTAAAATAGCCCAGCATCACATTTTCTCCGCGAACCTGAATTTCTCCGGGTTCGTTAAACGGGTCAGCCGAATCAATCCGCACTTCCATCCGGTCAACTAACCGTCCGGCAGAACCGGGCATTGTTTTGTTCCAAGCTTCATAACTGATGAGAGGTCCGCATTCTGTCATTCCATAGCCAATCGAAAACGGAAATTTTACCCGCCGGAAGAATTTTTCAACATCCCCGTTTAATGGGGCGCCCCCAATTACAATCTCAAAAAAACGTCCGCCAAATGTATCGAGAAGTTTTGCTTTTATTTTTTTTAGAAGTATTGACGAAATGCCTGGTACAGCAAGTAAAATCTTTATTAGTGGTTTTTCGAGCGTGGGCAGTAAACGTTTTTTGTATATCTTCTCAATTATCAACGGAACAGAAAGCACAAGGTGAGGTTTTACCTCACCAAAAACCTTTGTTAATACTGCCGGGGTTGGCATTTTGTTCAGAAACGTGATATGGCAACCGGTTGACACCGGAAACAGAAACTCGAAAAGCAATCCATAGACATGCGCCATCGGAAGAAACGACACAATTTTGTTGTCGGCTTTCAAAGGCATGTGTTGCTGGGCGTAAACGATATTCGAAACCAGACTGCGTTCAGGAATAAGTACGCCTTTTGTAAATCCTGAAGTGCCTGATGTATATGAAATTATACAGGCATCTTCAGGTTGCCATTCGAAAAATGAGAACGACGATTTGCTCAGCTTATTTTCCTTGTGATAGTTAAAAGCGTCGTTAACTTTGTATTGGGTATTGGTGTCTTTTGCCCGGGCCAGACTGAAATCTTCGAGAAATAATACAGTTTGCAATAACGGTAATGAATCAAAATCAACCTGATCGGCAAGTGATTTGGCGGCGATTAAAATTTTTGATTCTGAATGGTTGATGATGTGGTTGATATCGGTTTTGTTAAAATCGGGTAGCACTGGCACAATGACAAGCCCTGCCGAAACAGCAGAAAGGAATGTAACTCCCCAGTTGGCTGAGTTTCTGCCTAAAACAGCAATTTTATCACCTCGTTGTAACCCGTGTAACTGATAAAACAACTGAAGCGCCATAATGGTATTTGCCACATCGCTGTATTTCAGGGTCTTTCCTTCGTAATCAGAAAAAACCAGGTTATCCCAGTGTTTATCAAATGACTTTGTAAACAGCCCTGCAAGTGAATTTCTTTCCATCGATCTTAGTTTTATTGAAGGTTCTAAATTAAAAAAAAATGAACAACTCAATTAGTTAGGTTTTTTAAAACTGTTTTAGCCTGCACCTCTAATTGTATTCAAAATTGAGGGGGAAGTGGCAAAAAATTATCAGAATGTTAATTCAATGAATCAAAGATGCCCATTTGCTTTTTTGTTCCACCCAACCAGTTCCTACCAGTTAATAATCAATTATTTAAAGATAATTTATGTTGTTATTTGTGTGGTTTACAATTATTTAACATTTTAAGTAATTGTTGATTATCTGTTAATTGAATATCATTTTTTTGATACCGTGTATATAATTAAGGTTTTGCAATAAACAAAAATCTATACTTGTTCCTTGTATTTACGAAACAATTAAAGACAAAAAAGATGAAAACAATGAAATCATTTATGGTAGTTGCTGCGGCAACGTTAATTAGCGGAGGTGTTTATGCCTCGGGAAATTTGAAGGTAAACTTTACAGGTGTACGTGCCGACATGGCAGTGATTGAAATTTCGAATGCCAATTTGAGTACTTTCGAAATTGAAGTCAAGAATGAAGACGGAGAAGTAATTTTCTGGAAAGAAACGCAGACTCCTTCAACAAACTACAAGAGAACATATGACTTCTCGAAACTTGAAGAAGGAAATTATTTTCTTACAGTGAATATCGACAGGGAGAAACAGGAAACTAAGTTTGCTGTTGAAAATGGAACTCTCAGAATGATTGAAGAAAAGAAAATGCTTGAGCCTTTCTTTTTCTTTAATGAAAATGAACTGAAAATGACTTATCTGAATTTTGCTGGTGAAAATACTTCACTTCATATTTATGATGAGAACAGAAATGAGTTGTATGCCAGGGATTTTAATGATGAATTTAATGTTCAGCATGGTTTGAACATGGCAAAACTTCCTAAAGGTTCATACGAGGTGGTTCTTTCGACTGAAAGTAATAGTTATAATTACGAGGTTGCAGTTAAATAAAACCTGTTGGTTTAAATCATGAAAGGCAGTTGTATTAGATGCAACTGCCTTTTTTATTGATGAAAATTCTTGTCAATCCAACGCAGTGCCACGCTGGTGTCTATTTCATTCATACATTTAAAATGTTTACGCGGGCATTTTGTATAACCTAATTTAGAGCAGGGCCGGCATTTAAGTTCTTTAACTTCAATATTAAAAGAATCAGGATGTGGTTGATAAGGAACCATTCCAAAATCGGGGACAGTATTCCCCCAAAAAGTAAGGATTTTCTTTTTAAATGCGGCTGCAATATGCATCAGTCCTGTATCGTTGGTTAAAACAACATTGGCATTGCGTACCAGAGATGCTGACTGGTTCAGGTTAATCTTTCCGGCAAAATTAAGTACATTTCCTTTGGATTGGGAAAGAATCTTTTCACCATCATCAAATTCACTTTTTCCACCAAGCAGAATTACAGGGAAAGGTGTTTTTTCGCAAATCTCAACTACTTTTTCAACCGGTAGTTTTTTTGTAGCCCAGGTGCCTGCAATTACAAAAGCAATATATCCTTTTTGAAAAGGAGCTGGTAATACTTCCATTTTGAATTCATCGTTTTCCGGGATAAAAAAATCCAATCCCTTCCCATCGTTTTTTACACCCAGGGCCAACACAGTTTCCATATTTCTGTCAACCATATGTTTATGGGGCATTTGGTTAATTTTCATCCAAACCAGCAGGAATTTCTTCAGATTCAGTTTATTAACTGAGAAACTGGGAGCATTTATCGCTTGTTTTATCCGGGTACTTCTGTAATTATGATGCAGATCAATGATGTAAGTGAATTGTTCATTTTGAAGTTTGCTGATAATTTCGCCGAGGTTTTCGTCGAAGATATGAACCTTATCAACGTTGGGATTTGATTTTACAATACTGGTGTATTGCGGCTTGGTAACAAAATGAATCTCTGTATTCGGAAGCTGTTCTTTTACGCAACGCACCACCGGCGAGGTTAAAACAATGTCGCCAATTGAACTTAAACGAATTACAAGGATCTTCACAATGTATAAAAATTAAAAACCCCGGAAGTATTAATTTCCGGGGATGTATTATCAGTTTATATTTTTAAGCCGATTCAACAAGTACAACCAATTTGTTTGACAACTGCTCAACCACACCGCCATTAATTTTAAAAAACAGTTCTTTGCCTGAACTGTCTTGTACTTTAATAGTTCCAGCTTCAAGAGTCGAAATAATAGGTGCATGGTTATTCAATATAGTAAACGAACCTTTGCTGCCAGGTAGCTGAATCAGGGTTACTTCGCCATCGAAAACTTTTTTGTCGGGTGTAATTATTTCGAGATGCATAATTTATTTTCCCTGTTTAGTTTTCGGCTAAAAGTTTTTCTCCTTTGGCAATGGCTTCTTCAATAGTGCCAACCAGGTTGAAGGCAGCTTCAGGATATTGATCAACTTCGCCATTCATAATCATTCTGAAACCTTTGATTGTATCTTCAATCGACACAAGTTTTCCTTCAAGCCCTGTGAATTGTGATGCAACAAAGAACGGCTGAGAGAGGAACCGCTGAACCCTTCTTGCCCGGTGAACCACCAGTTTGTCTTCTTCCGAAAGTTCATCCATCCCGAGGATGGCAATAATATCCTGTAACTCAATGTACCGCTGAAGGAGCATGATTACATCCTGTGCACAGTTGTAATGTTCTTCGCCCACAACTTCGGGTGTAAGAATCCGCGACGAGGAGTCAAGCGGGTCAACAGCCGGATAAATACCGAGTTCTGAAATTTTTCGGCTCAAAACCGTTGTTGCATCAAGGTGCGAGAAAGTTGTTGCTGGCGCCGGGTCGGTAAGGTCGTCGGCAGGTACATAAACTGCCTGAACCGATGTAATTGAGCCCTTTTTTGTTGAAGTAATCCGTTCCTGCATAACTCCCATTTCGGTGGCCAGCGTTGGCTGATATCCAACTGCCGATGGCATACGCCCAAGTAAGGCTGATACTTCAGAACCGGCCTGTGTAAAACGGAACACGTTATCAACGAAAAACAGAATATCGCGGCCATGTTCTGATGAACCATCGCCATCGCGCAAACTTTCAGCAATGGTTAAGCCAGAAAGGGCAACGCGGGCACGTGCTCCGGGTGGCTCATTCATCTGCCCGAAAACCATAGCCAACTTCGATTTTTTAAGTTTTTCTGCATCTACTTTCGATAAATCCCAGCTGCCTTTCTCCATCGAATGTTTAAAATCTTCGCCATAATCAACAATGTTGGCTTCAATCATTTCGCGCAACAAATCGTTTCCTTCGCGCGTGCGTTCGCCAACTCCGGCAAAAACCGAAAGTCCGCTGTGAGCCAGCGCAATATTATTAATTAACTCTTGAATTAAAACGGTTTTTCCAACACCGGCACCGCCAAATAACCCAATTTTCCCTCCTTTTGCGTAAGGTTCAATCAGGTCGATTACTTTGATACCAGTGTAAAGCACTTCTGTTTCGGTTGTAAGGTCTTCATATTTTGGTGGTTCGTTATGGATATTCAGCCCTTCTTTTGGTAACTGTTCCATGCCGTCAATAGCATTTCCAACTACATTTAACAAACGGCCAAGCGCCATTTCACCTTTTGGCATTACAATCGGGCTGCCGGTTGCAACAACTTTTAAACCGCGGCGCAAACCATCTGTAGCATCCATGGCAATGCAGCGAACCGTGTTTTCTCCAAGATGCTGCTGGCATTCAATAATCAGGTTGTCCCTGCCTTCGCGCATTACTTCAAGCGCGTCGTTAATTGCAGGTATTTTGCTTCCTTCTCTTTCAAAACTCACATCAACTACAGGACCAATAACCTGTATAATTTCACCAGTAATTTTCACCATTTTATAATTTGATTTTGTTGCTTCTTTCAGCTGTTTTCAACTAAACAGTAACAAATTTAATATTGTTTTTAGTTTGACCAATCTTTGATTCTTATTTTTGCCACTCCTGCAAAGTCTATGAAATCCGGTTCATCATTTTATTACTGATATTCCTGAGACATTCTTTTTTTGAGGTCTCAATTTCAAGTTTTTCAAAAATTGCGGAACACGCATTAAAATAACCATCGATTTTGTTTTGCGTGAGTTCTTTGATGTTTAAACGGTTGTAAATACCAAGTACGGCATTTATTTTTTCAGATTGATTAAAAACTGGTTTTTGAATCCAGTCAAGCAGTTCAGTTTTCGAGCTGTTGTCGGCATGTTCAAGCGCTTTAATCAGCAAAAAGGTTTTCTTGTTGGCAACAATATCGCCTCCAATCATTTTCCCAAAGGTTTCCTGTTCTCCAAAACTGTCGAGAAGATCGTCCTGAAGCTGAAATGCCAGACCCAAATTTATTCCAAAATCATACAACTCATTGGCAATTTTTTCTCCTGTATTGGCAATCAGTGCTCCGGCTTTTAAACTGCATGCCAGCAAAACCGCGGTTTTCAGCCGTATCATTTCAATATAGTCAGTTTCTTTAACATCGGTGCGGTTTTCAAATTCCATGTCGAATTGTTGTCCTTCGCAAACTTCGATAGCAGTTTGTGTGAAAAGCTGAAGTACCTCTGCCTGATTTATCATTTCGGCTGAGAGTAAATATTTGTATGCCAGAAATGCCATTGCATCACCCGAGAGAATAGCATTGTTTTCGCTGAACTTTTTATGTACCGTCGGACGGTTTCTGCGTACATCGGCTTTGTCCATAATGTCGTCGTGCAACAGCGTGAAATTATGAAACACCTCAATGGCGAGGGCTGCCGGTAGGGCGGTTTCAATTTTATCAGAAAAAAGATTGAAGCTCAGCAGTAACAGTAGCGGACGAACCCGTTTTCCCCCCATTTCGAGCGAATAATCGATGGGCAGGTATAAACCCTGTGGATTTGCAAGATGTAATTCTGCTTTTATTTTGCTGAGTTCGTTGTTAAACAGGTTTTGTAATTTGTTAACCGGATATTGTTTCATATCAAACAACAGTTTTTTATGTTGAAACGAAAATAGTCATTTTTATTGAACAGCATTTTTGGTTTGATTTAGCACCCGCCACTGAGTCAACCCATTTCTTACTATTTTTTACCAACTGCAATCACGCCGTTTTGGGTTCTGAAAATCAAATAGTTTTCTGTAATTGCAGGCGTTGACATGCAGATTTCGTTTAACGGGTTTTCACCCAGAAGTTTATATTCAGGCCCGGCTTTCACGGAATAAACTATTCCATCGTTATCAGTAATAAAAATTATCCCGTCGGCTGCCACCGGCGACGAAGTGTAACTGTTCCCTTTCCCCACTTTTTCGGCATAAATTTCTTTTCCGGTTTGCGCATCATAGCAAATCAGTTTTCCGTTCCACGCCAAATTGTATAACAAGCCGTTGTACAATAACATGGTTCCCATATACGAGCCTCCCCGCATTTTTATCCATTGTAAATATCCCGCATTGGCTGTATCTTTTTCAGGAAGTTGCACTGTGCCGGTTACATTTGTTTTTATGGCCATTACCGGCGAAAATTTACCGTGAGCACTGTTGAAATAAATCAGTTTGTCGCCTGTAATTGGAGTGGGAATTTGAATATCACCGCCACCTTCCATTCTCCATATTTCTTCGCCAGTGGCAAAATCGTAGCCGCCGCGATGTTTATATCCATTCACTGCAATCCGCGCTTTCCCTTTATCGAAATAGATATTTGGGGTGCACCAACCCGGATATTCGTTGCGGTTTTTTTGCCACAGTTCTTTCCCCGTTTTAATATCGAAAGCCGCCAGAAACGAATTTTCCATCACATCGCACTGAATCACAACCACATTTTCGTGGATGAGCGGACTGCTTGCAAATTCCCATTCGGCAGATTCAACCAAAAAAAACACGGCACGCAGCAAACCAAAATCTTTTTTCCATTGCAAATCGCCTTGCATGTTGTAACAATATAAACCTTCTGACCCAAAAAAGGCAACCACAAACTCGCCATTTGTGGCCGGTGTACAGTTGGCGTGCGACGACATCGGGTGCCGCTTTTGTTCCGGAATGCCTGTGGTTGAAACTCTTTCCCACAAAATTTCTCCATTCGTTTTATCGAGGCAGTAGATTTTCCACTCATGAACCGATGAATCCTGTACAGGCTCAATCGAACCATAAATTCCGGTTTTAACTTCGCCTTTGTCGGCTTCGCTAACTGCTGTTGTAACAAATACTTTGTTGTCCCAAATCACCGGGCATGAGTGTCCGGTGCCGGGGATTTTTGTGTTCCATGCAATGTTGCTGCCGGTTTCGGCATTCCAGGTAGCGGGTAAATTGGCATTGTCAAGTACCCCGCTGGCATAATTGCCGCGGTACATAAACCATTGCCTTTTCGGGTCGGTGGTTTGCGCAACAACCGATTGTATTAAAATGAAGGTTAAAACGGTAAATAGAAAGCTGGTTTTTTGCATGGTAAAAACGGTTTTAAATAGATTGCCCGAAAATTAGTAAAAAACCAGTCCGTCCGTTTATTCATGATGTTTTTGGTGAAATATTCAGCTTACTGAAAAAATGATTTGCTCATTTTCAGTTGCTCACGATTTTGTTATAATTTTCCGGCCCTGATTTTAGTTTACAGGTTAAAAAATTCACACTATGAATAATGAAATTTCAGCATTAAAAATAAGAAAGATTGAATTACAAGATGTTCCGTTGCTGGTTGATTACCGTTTGAAATATCTTACTGAATTGCAAGGAGAGCAGGCAGTGCAGAACATTGAAACCACAAGAGCAGGACTTGAAAATTATTTCGGTACTGCCATCAGACAGAAGAGGTTTTTTGCTTTTGCAGCAGAATTTGATGGGGTAGTGGTAAGTTTCGGCGGAATGGTTATTAAGGAAATTCCGGGCGATTTCAGTTCTTCAACGTATCTTGAAGGTGATATTCTGAATATGTACACAGTTCCGGCTGCCCGGCGAAAAGGAATCTCGCAGCTGATACTGAATGCCCTGCTAAAAAAAGCGGTGACACTGGGAATCGGCAAAGTGGCGCTGCATACTTCGAAAGATGGCGAACACCTTTACCGTAAAAATGGGTTTGCCGAACCCGTTTACCCTTATCTCGAACTCGTGATAAAACCTGAGAATTTCACACACTGAGAAGAATTCCTTTGTTTTTAATTTTCGACCTGAAAGATATTGTGTAAAAAAAGACCAGCAGCCCGAAACCGGACATACTGGTCTTTATAATATCTATCTGTCAACAATTATTTTACAAAAGATGCTTTGTTGAGGTAATCAAAACACTGTTTTACCCCTTCAAATTGAGTCATTCCGGTTTTAATTCCTTCAATTTCAACATAGAATTCATCAAGGCCGTTTTTGTAGGCGCGATTGAAAATATTTTCGAAATTCATCATTCCCGACTGTCCAAGTACCGAACGATCTTTGATATGCAAAACTGGGAAACGGCCTGCATATTTATCGAAATAATCGAGCGGGTCCTGTTGTCCCATCACAGTCCAGTACACATCCATTTCAAAGAAAACAAGTTTTGGATCGGTGCCGTTGAGCAACAAATCGTACACAATGTCGCCAACCTGCGACCACGGATTTGTGGCTTTTTCTTTGTCTTCGGGTTTTACCACGCGTTTAAATTCGCCGCTGTGGTTGTGGTATCCCCATTTTATTCCGGCTGCCTTGGCAATTTCGCCGGCTTTGTTAAACACTTCGCAAACAATGGCAGCATCTTCATGCGTTTCAATGGTTGGCATTCCGGGTTGAACCAGTGTGATAACACCCAGTTTGGCATGGTCGTCAACTGCTTTTTTCCAGAATTCGGCAACTTCGGCTTTATTTTCGGCAGTATATTTACGTACCGGCGGATTTACATGCGACCCTGTAATTTTAAGTCCGGCATCGGCAGCAATTTTTTTGAAGTCAGCAACTTCACTGTTGTAGAATTTGCCACCGCCATAACCTGCCAGCTCGGCGGTTTTATAACCAATTTCAGCTACTTTTTTCAAACCTGCCGGAACATCAGCAGAAAGCTCGCGACCCAGCGAATACAATTGTAATCCAATACTTTTCCCACCAGCTCTGGCATTCGAAACGGCTGCCTGAAGCGGGTTTACCGAGCCTGCTACAACTCCTCCAACGGTTAATAAACCAAGTTTTTTCAGAAAATCTCTTTTAGTTTCCATAAGTATTTTTTTAAGTGTGATTAAATTTTGATTTATAAAAAGCTTTAGATATCTCTTCTTTTCAATCGTTTAACTGTATGTTTTTTATTTTTCAAAGCCTGATTTATTCTTCATAAAGTCAGTGATTTGTGGAGTGAGATCATTTAAGTCGTGATATATCACCAGTTCGATTTGGGCACAACCGGCAATCATCGCCGATAATTTTTTCCCTGTTCCGGGACGGTGCAAACACAGAATCTTTTTTCCTGATTCAACCGCCCTTCCGATTTCGTAACCAACGCCCAGCGAAACCTGGGTAACTTCGGCAACCAATAAATCGCACGATTGCAGCCAGGCCAGGTCGCGGTCGTGAATAAACCGGTCGGTTGGCCCGTCGTCTCCGGCTTCCGTCAGGTCCGGGTCACCAATGTGTTCAGTAAGCACTTCTCCAAATCCTTGCAGAAATGCAATGATTTGTTGGTAAAGCGCTGCATCTTCCCTGCCTCCCCTGATTGAACCTGCAAAATAAATTCTCATTTGTTACGTGAGCTGGTTTTAAAATAGTGGTTTAGTTTTTTCAGCCTGAAAAATAAACATATTCGACCAAATTTTCGTATTTCAGCCTGAATTAAAACGCGTAAAATGAATAAAATTTTGTTCTGGCTGCCAAGAATCCTGATGATTCTGTTTATCGTTTTCATCAGCCTGTTTGCTCTCGATTCATTTGATGGTGACGAAAGCCTGATGCGTAAAATCGGAGGATTTCTGATTCACCTCATTCCAACTTACGTTCTGATTGCATTACTTGTTGTATCGTGGAAATGGGAGTGGATTGGTGGAATTGCCTTCTTTCTGCTGGGTGTTTTTTATATTGTATGGGTTTGGGGCAAATTCCCGCTGAGTGTGTATTTTGGAATTTCAGGGCCGCTTTTCGTAATCAGTGCTTTGTTTTTTGTGAGTTGGTTCAGACGGAAGAAAAACCTTCCTGAAATGATGGCTTAAAAACAAAGAGGAAGTAAAAACTTCCTCTTTGTTTTTATGGATTCTATGTGTGCTTTACTTAGCAGCAATAACCTTTCCCGGAGTGAAGTTGGCAGCATATGCTGTTGGCGAATTTAATTCGTCAATTGCTTTTTTAACTCCTTTGTCATCTTTCAACGCTGCGCGAATAGCACCTTTCTGGTAGTAATAGCGCGAAATAATTTCATCTTTTAACAGTTCTTTTACCTCTTCACTAAACTCCTCGGCATCTTTATCGAAGTTGGGTTCCAGTTTTGCTTTCAATGCTTCAAATTCTTTTTCGGCCAGACCATAATATTTTTCTCGTTGGGCCATTTTTACAAGTTCGTTTAACTCGTTTTGCGATTCCGACTCGTATTTAAAGTTGTTCTCTTTGGCAAAAGCAATGAATTTTTTATACGTTTCGTCTGATACTGTAAATTCTTCAGGCGAAGGAATTGTGGGGTTTTCAACGGAAAAACGGGTGGCAAAATCGAAAATAAGAAACTGGTTAATGAGTTCGATGCTCAGGCTACTCACCATTTCGCTTTCGAATTTCAAATCAGGAGCAACTCCGCCACCGTCGTAAACTTTCCGGCCCTTTTTCGTTTTGAATTCGGTAATCAGCGAATCGGGAACATTGCCCACGCTACCGTCTTCGTTGCGGTGCGAGTAGTCGAGTGCCTGAATGCAGCGGCCACTGGGGATGTAATATTTCGCTGTGGTAACTTTCAGTTTTGTGTTGTAGCTCAGGTCGCGGGTGGTTTGTACAAGTCCTTTTCCAAATGTGCGCGTACCAACCACAATGCCACGGTCGAGGTCCTGTATGGCGCCGGCCACAATTTCTGATGCCGAAGCGGAACCACTGTTCACCAATACCGCAATGCGAATGGTGGTATCGAGCGGAGCGGCCATTGCCTTGTAAACTTTGTCCCACTGGGTTACTTTGCCTTTTGTACTAACAATTTCAGACCCTTTCGGAACAAAAAAGTTGACAATATCCACAGCTTCATTCAGCAATCCACCCGGATTACTTCGCAAATCAAGAATAAGCGCCTGTGGATTGTTCTTCTTTAATTCGATAAAAGCATCTTTCACTTCCTTACTGCAGTTGTCGGTAAAATTCGAAAGCCTGATGTAAGCTGTGTTGTTTTCAAGCATCCCAAAATACGGAACTGCCGGAATCGATATTTTTTCGCGAACCACATCCACTGTAACTGGTTTTTTGTCGCCAAAACGTTCGTATTTAATTTTTACAGGATTGTTAGCCGGGCCTTTCAACAGGTTACTCACATCTTCGGTATTCATGTTGGCTGTAGATTTTCCTTCAACTTCGAGCAAAATATCGCCGGCTTTTAACCCGAATTTCTGCGCCGGACATCCTTCATAAGGTTCGGCTATCACAATTTTGTCTTTTTGTTTGCTGATTAAAGCGCCTACTCCTGCGTACTCGCCCGTGGTCATAAACCTGAAATCTTCCATCTGGTCTTCAGCAATATAACTGGTGTACGGGTCGAGCGACTCAAGCATCTCGTCGATACTGGTTTTCACCAGCTTGTTCGGGTTTACATCGTCAACATAAAACATATTAAGCTCGCGAAACAAAGTGTAATAAATATCGAGGTTTTTAGCCACCTCAAAATTCTTTTCGTCGCGCGAAAAACCTAAAATGCCAATCCCGATTACGGCAACCAGCGAAATCCCTATTAAAATCTTCTTTCTGTTCATCTTACTTTCTGTTTAAACTGAATACAAATCAGTACTTATTTTATTAAAAACGCCAAATGTATAAATTCCGGCTAATTATCAGTATGCTGTGTTTTCAATAAGTTACGTTAATAATTATTAAACACGCGACTTTGCAAAAAGTTAGTCGATTACTATTTCGATGCTGAAAATTGAGGTCAATTCATCCTCAATTTGTAACTTTTGAGTTGATTTTTGAAGTTCGGGTTCATTTACGGTATGCAGAAATCTTCTATTTACCGATAAACAAAACCTGTTCAGCGAAAAAAAGTGAAGTTCTGTAAACCATAAATTACTTTTGATTATAAACTGTTTAACACTAAAATCGGAAATTATGAAGAAAGCAGCGATTATTTTATTGGCCCTTTTATCGGGTATTGGTTTTACATCGTGCATGCTGAACACGGAAAAAGGGAATGGCATTGTAAAAGAAGAAGTGCGCGATTGCAGCAAATTTGATGCTATTTCGGTAACACGCGGAATGAATGTGTATGTGACGCAAGGACCCGAAACACGCGTGGTTGTTAAAGCTGATGAAAATCTGCTGGATTACATTGAAACCGATGTCAGCGACAGAACTTTAAAAGTAACCTGTACCAAAGGTATTCGAAATGCCACGTCAAACAAGGTTTTTGTAACTGTACCCAACCTTGAAATGGTAAAAGCAACTGCCGGCAGCAATTTTTTCACCGAAACACCGGTGAAAATAAGTACCCTTGAAATCAAAGCATCAGCTGGCAGCAATATTCATTTTAACATGGAAGAAGGCGATGCCGATGTATCTGCATCTTCGGGTTCGAATGTTTTTCTCAGCGGAAATACAAAATCGATGAAAGCTAAAGCAAATTCAGGTTCGAATATTAAAGCCGGCGAATTGCAAACCGGAACAGTGGAAGCGAGGGTAAGCAGCGGCGCAAATATTTGGCTGAATGTTACAGGCAACCTGAGTGCACGGGCTTCTAGCGGAGGAAACATTTTTTACACCGGCACCCCTTCACAAACTGATATCAATAAGTCTTCGGGCGGAAATGTGATTAAAAACTGAAAGAACTGTAACTAATCAGTTTTTATGGCGTCATTCATAGAAATTAACCAGATAAAATAGAAAACAATGAAACAAATTTCACTCTTTTTAGCAGCGCTTGTCATCGGTTTAGCAGCGCTGGCAGGGAACTCTGACAAAACCGAAACCCGCAATGTCAGTAATTTTAAAGGTGTCGATGTTTCGGCCGGTATTGATTTGTACATTACCATGGGCGAAACCGAATCGGTTAAAATTATTGCCGACGACGATATTATTGAAAAAATAATTACCGAAGTAAAAGACGGTGTGCTCCATATTTATGTGAAACAAAACAACTGGTTTAACTGGACCGGCAACGAAACACGCAAAGCCTATGTTACCATCAAAGAATTAAACAAAATTGAAGCTTCTTCGGGGGCTGATGTTAATTCGGAAAATACACTGAAAGGCGAAGAGTTGAAAATCAATGTGAGCAGTGGTGCCGAAGTGGAAGTTGATGTTTATTATAAAAATCTTGAGGTAAGTACAAGCAGCGGCTCTGATGCAAAACTTACCGGAAAAGTAAAAAACCTTGAAGCCAGTTCGAGCAGCGGCAGCGATATCAGCGCAAAAGAGTTGGAAAGTGTGGTTTGCAAAGCCAGCGCCAGCAGCGGTTCTGATATCACGGTAAATGTCTCGGACGAGTTGTATGCCAGCGCCAGCAGCGGTGCGGATATCAATTATTATGGCAATCCTTCGGTGAAAGATATTGATGAATCAAGCGGCGGCGATGTGTCGCGCAAATAGTTGGGAATAGAAGTTTACAGCGAGAAAAAGGCGGATTTTTTCCGTCTTTTTTTGTTAATACAGTTTAAAAAACACACCGTCTGTGAGTTGCCTGTTTCAAAAAACTTAAATTTGCGGGTGTCGTAGTTTGAAGGTTCTGATTACAAATTTTTTAACAATGGAATTAATGGTACTTTTAGTTCTGACCAATTTTATACGAACCCTTGTTATCATCGTGGTGATTTATTACGCTTTCCGTTTTATTTCACGATATGTTTTTCCTTTACTTCTTGACAAGGGAATCAAAAACATGCAAAACAAAGTGTATGAACAACAGCGCCAGAGTCAGCGCGCCACAAGGTCGCCCGGTGAGGTAACCATTGAAAATAACAACCGCCAGGGTCGTAATGTGAATCAGACCAAAGGCGAATACGTCGATTTTGAAGAAGTGGAATAACCCGTTTATTTATTTTCGCTCCCGCACTTCCTTTGCATCAACAAGCTTGTACAACTTATCAGCGCGCCTGAGTTTTTCGTCGATTTTTACTGAAATGCGTTCTCCTTTTTTGCCTTCGTCAACGGGTAAAAGTTCAACCCTGATTTCCTGAACCACAGTTTCAACCACACCCGTTGTCGGGCCAGAAACAACAATTTCGTCGCCCACTTTCAGGTTCGAGGTTTCGAGTTTAAACTCGGCAACGCCAATGTTTGCAAAGTAATTGGTGCATTTTCCCACATATAGTTTTCGTTTGGTGGCCAGCGAACCATAGTTTTTGCTCCACTCGCCCAACCGCTGCCCCAAATAATAGCCATCCCAGAAACCGCGGTTAAACACGGTACTCAGCCTGGCATTCCAGCCTTCCACTTTTTCTTCGGTAAAAGTTCCGTCGAGATAAGCTTCAACTGCTTCGCGGTAACAAGCCACAGTGGTTTTTACATAATCAGCAGAACGGGCGCGACCTTCAATTTTTAAAACCGAAACGCCGGAATCGAGTATTTTATTCAGAAAATGAATTGTTTTCAGGTCTTTGGGCGACATGATGTACTCGTTGTCGATTTCAATTTCGGCACCGGTTTCCTTGTCGATAACTGTGTAGGCACGCCGACAGGTTTGCAGACACGCGCCGCGGTTGGCCGACGAGTTCATCTCGTGCAGGCTGAGGTAGCATTTTCCGCTGGTAGCCATGCAAAGCGCACCATGCACAAACATTTCAATCTGCATGAGATTGCCCGACGGACCTTTAATTTGTTCCCGCTTTATCTGGTCGCTGATTTCCCAAACCCTGCCGAGGTTCATTTCGCGGGCCAGCACCACCACATCGGCAAACATCGAATAAAACTTTACCGCCTCAATGTTGGTAATATTTACCTGTGTTGAAATGTGAACTTCCAATCCAATGGAGCGCGCAAACTGAATGACCGAAACATCGGCAGCAATCACCGCCGAAACACCCGCATCTTTTGCGGCCTGCACCACCTGGTGCATCAGTTGCATTTCGCCGTCGAAAATCTCGACATTCAAAGTGAGGTAGGTTTTTACCTTGTTTTTTGAGGCGATGTTTACAATTTTCCGCAAATCGTCTAAGGTAAAATTATTGGCCGACCGCGACCGCATGTTCAGGTGTTCCACACCAAAATACACCGAACCAGCACCGCCCTGAATGGCTGCCATCAGCGATTCGTACGAACCCACCGGCGCCATAATTTCTATTGCTCTTTGCTCCATCATTGTTGTCAATCAGGCGGCAAAGTTAAACTTTTTGAAGAAAGACGGAAGAAGAAAGACGGAAGACCGGAGTCGGGAGAAGAAGGGCCGGCTTTTCTCCCGATGCTTCGGGACTGCTGACCGGTATATATCGGGAATCACTGACCCCCGGGCTAAAGCACCGGGGCTATTCATGAATAGGGTTGAACAGCTTATGCGTTTCATAATTGGTTTTCTAAGAATTTATGGTTGAATTTTGAATGGCTCCGGCGTTTGCTGAATAATTGCTGTTTTTTAAAGTTGCCCCGGCATTTCCCCACTGGTTGTTGGTTCTTTTTTATTGCCCCGGTGCTTCAGCCCGGGGGTTGATGCACTCCCAAAAAAGACTGTAAGCAGTTTGAAACACCGGCGCTCGCAAACCCGCTAACTTTAATCTTCAGAAATATTACCAATTTTTTGCCCCGGAAAATTCAGTCAAAGGCTGAGGCACAAATTATAAATTTGGGCCAGCGAAGGGACTTTTAGTCCGTCAGCCGCCTACTCGATTATAAGCCGTTTTTATTTGTTCTTTTTATCCAAATTTCATCTTCCCAAAGGAACTTCTCAACCCCGACATTAATACTCATTTTATTAGTTAATAACCTGTTAGTTTTATTTCTCAATTTAGAAACTTCGCTATTTTTGAAATCTAATTGAATATATTCAGGAATCAAATCATTTTCTTTCAGTTTGTTTTTTATCTTATCATCTTGATCAAAAACTATAAAAGTGATGTATTCAAGATGTGTGGTGTTTTGTTTTAATACTGATTTATAATATAGCAGGCTTTCTTGTGGTAATTCAAGTTTATATTCTATGGAATCAATTGACCAACCTGAATAATTTCTTGGACTATAAATCTCTCCCTTAAAAATTGAATCAATTTTTTTAAATTTTACCAATACCTCAACATCGCTGTAATTCAAGTCTTTTTTAATAACATTTAATGAGAGTTTTAAGAAAAACCTAACTCCATATTTCATTTCATGCGGATTTGTTGGTTTCCCGATTTTCATAACTTCAAAAGATCCATCACTAGATGCGAAGCTTACTATCTTTGAATGTATCTCAGCATCTTTAAACCATCTGTCATTAATTGCATATCCAGTTACGATTAAACCAAGTATACCACCGAAAAGTCCTATAATCACTCCGATTTTAGTGAAATAATCCCAAAATGTTTTTTTTCGAGAGTCCATATTTTGAATTAGGACTGGTTCTTTTATTCTTATTTCAGATATACTTTTTGCATTGGTATCCTTTTGTATGTTTGTCATTGTTGAATCCTTAATTACGTTAGTTGAATATCCGAGGCTCAAACCTAAAACTAGGCTAAAAAAAATCAATATTATCAATGTAAAATGTTTCATCATTGAAGCTGTCTTACAAATGGCTTATAACTAGTTAATCCCTCTAAGCTTTCATCCTTTTTTATCAAACTTCCTGTTGCCCCAATGCACATAGCAAAACCATCTTCTGTTTCCTCGGGGAAATTTTTAAAAGCTGAGCTTATTTTTGGCGGCTGGCAGTTCATGTCAGGTTAATTTTTCCCAAATTTAAAAAAATACCAGTATCAGATTATTTCAGGAGGGTTAAAAATGAAAGGATTACCACCATTTTTTGTAAAAAACAAGCCGTGTACTCAGTACATTGGTTGCCCAATTAAAAAGTGGAGGTGTGCACTCAGTACATTGGTCGCCCAACCAAAAAGTGGGGGTGTGGAGGTATCTCCACGGGTCGCCGGAACAAAAAGGCGAGGCCTGGAGGTTTCTCCAAATCTTCCCCAAACAAAAAAGAACATCGTGGAGTTAACTGGGGGCTTCACCCACTGCTACCCATATTTCGCCCTGCCCGACTCCGTCATTCCCGCCAGACCAAGCTTGTCGGGCTGGCAGGCGGGTCCTACGGAGCTAAAAACACCGGGAGAAAATAATAAAGTTCAGGGGCGTAGCCTGTGTTCTTTGTAGAAAGCCGATTTCTATTGAAAAGCGAGGGGCGTAGCCCTGAAATCTTTATTTTACAATCATTGGTGTCCGGTAAAAAATATTCAATCCATCTACAATCCGGTAATGTCAATGCGTACACTAATGTGTCGCCCCGATAGGGCTTTGTTTTTATTTTTTCTGATTTTCTACCATATTGTCGCAGCTACGCTGCTTTTATAAAAGCGACAGCGTCGCGATATTATGGTAGTCAATGAATTATAAAGATTCAGTAAAGCTACGTAGTAGCGACATTATTCTTCTTGTTTTTAACCGGACACTATTGTTTTACAATGTTCAATGTCAGGGCTAACGCCCCTAAATTCAAATATTCATGTTTTATGCTACGAAGATGTCGGGGCTAACGCCCCTGCTAACCGGATGTGTAGATTTCTATAAACATATCAACCCTCCGGGTTGAAGAAGAAGCAAACAAGCAATAACAAAATAAGGAATATCAGAATCAGAAAGTTAAAAGTGTTTCTGAAACTTCCTGATTTCTTATTTTTTGTTTCTTATTCATTATTGCACAAGTGGAAATAACAAAATGAGTCGGTATGCCGGTGCTGGCGAATAAAAAGGAACTTCTCTTTTTGAAAGAACGGTTCCCTGAAGGCACCCGGATGCCAGCGGCATCACATATTTATAGAAAGCCATGATACGATGCGCCATTCGACCCCCGCGGGGTCGTACCTTTCACTTTCTCCGATATTTCTATAAACATGTCAACCCTCAGGGTTGGGGAAGAAGCAGACAGGAAATAACAAAATAAGCCCGCCTGACCGCCCGCCTGGATGAACAGTTCGGACAGGGAATATCAAAATCAGAAAGTTAGAAGTGTTTCTGAAACTTCCTGATTTCTTATTTTTTGTTTCTTATTCGTTATTTTTTTAACAGAAAATAGCAGAATCAGAAAGTGAATATCAAAGCACCATCATCAGGCTTTTCAGCCCGATGATGGTCATTGAAACAAATATAAAAGTGATTATAAAATAGATTTTAATTCAGAAACACAGCCGGACTTTCAACAGCCAGGCTTCCGTTACACAAACTTCTCCCTTTTCTGCAGGTTGTACAAACCGTACAAAATAAACACAAGCATGCTCACGCCAAGGAAAATCCTGTTTTTGAAAATAATTCCCTGCCAGATAACCTGGTTCATGTTGTTCGGAATCTCAAACGGGTTCAGAAAAACATTCCACTGTGTACGTTCAACTGCTTCCGACAAAATAATCAGCGCCACGCCAATCAGCACCATTACCACGGCAGTTCCGTTTCCGTTTTTTATCACGGTTGAAAACATAAACGCCATCGACCCCAAAAAAACAATGGGATACATGAGCTGGTAAGCCATTTCGGTAATGTTTACGCTGTAAAGCAATACCGATGAGATTCCGGTAAAAAGAATGAGGATGAGGAAAATCAGAATGTAAATCATGATTAACCGTACCAGCCACACTTTGTACCTGTAGTTGGGAATGCCAAACAGAATTTCGAGCATCCGCGAGTCGTCGTCGTTTTGAATGCCAAATGCCGACGGGTAAAAAATCAGCAGTATCCCCGGGAAAATCAGCAGGTTGTAAATGGCCCCGTCGTCGATGGTGTTGCCTTCCAAAACCGATTGAATGGCAAAAAACACAAAAAATGCAAATGCCGACAGCAGGAACCAGATAAAACGGTTCGCGAAAATGATTTTTAGGTTGTATCTGATCATTCGTACAAGAATAATCAGTGAATTTCGGATATCTGATGATTTACTCATTTCGGGTTGATTTTACAAAGTCCTTTAATAAACAGAGGTAGGCATCTTCGAGGTGCGGCGAAACGCTCACTGCATCGGGGTGTGGTTTTTCCTGCGAAAGCACGCGTACCCTGATGTTTTCGCCATCGCGCATGTGATGAACGATGAGCTTTTTGTCGGCAATGTTGTCGAAATCTTTTGCCGGAACGGTAAACTGCCAAACAAAGCCGTTGCCCATATTCACCATGTCGGTGGGTGTGCCGAAATATTTCAGGTCGCCGCGGTTAATTACAGCCACCTGGTTGCACGAGCTCGAAATGTCTTCGATAATGTGGGTCGAGAAAATCACAATCCGCTCGCGGCTGAGTTCCACCAGCAGGTTACGGAAACGGATGCGTTCGCGCGGGTCGAGACCGGCAGTTGGCTCGTCAACCACGAGAATTCGCGGCAGGTTGAGCAGAATCTGTGCAATCCCGATGCGTTGTTTCATACCGCCCGAGAACGAACCGATTTTATCGTTGCGCCTGTCGTGCATGTGTACGTTTTTGAGCACATAATCAATGCGCTCGTCGCGTGTTTTCTGGTCTTTTATTCCCTTCAGAATGGCCTGGTAATCGAGAAACTCCCAGGCACTCATGTTTTCGTAAGTACCAAAAGCCTGTGGCAGGTAGCCAATCAAACCCTGTAATTCCTCGCGGTATTTCTGGGTGTCGAGTCCGTTAATCCATATTTTGCCATAACTCTGTTCAAGAATACCGCAGATAATACGCATCATCGTCGATTTTCCCGCGCCGTTTGGCCCAAGTAATCCAAACATACCCGTATTAATTTCGAGCGAAACTCCATTGAGCGCCCTGAAAGGTTTTTTGCGTTTTCCAATCACCGGTATTTGACGTACCATGTTGAAATAGCCGCGGCGCAATCCGCTGAATTTTCCCTGGATACGTGCAATGTTCAACTCTTTTTTGTGAATGTATTCGCCCGAGCTGTAAATTACCAGTAGTAAAAACCAGATAATACCTACAAAAATAAGCATCCCAAGGTTGTCCCAGTGGAAGAAAAATACAGCAAGGAAAACCATTGGTGTTACCCAGTAAATAATGTTTTTAAGCCAATTGTTAATTTTCAGGAAGCGTGGTTTTTGTGTGGCTTCGTATTTATTCTGCAAAACCTGGCTTACAGGAACCATGAGCAGGAAGAGGAAGAAATAAATGAAGTGAGAGAACACCCACATCCAGAAATTACTTTCGACAAAGAAGAAGGTGAAATACACAAGGAATCCGAACAAAGGCAGTTGCCAGATGAGGTCGTTAAAATCGCGTATTTTCTTATAGTCTTTGACCAATCCTGCGCGTTCCCTGATTTTTAAGCCCGATTTCCACTCGCGCATAAAACGGCTGTCGCGGTCGTAAACTTTTACCAGCTTGCGTACTTCAATTTTTATCGGTTCGTTTTCGTCGATTACTTTAGCGCTGGCATTGCGTAAGCTTGTCATTACAAAAGCCACAATACCCGGAATAAGGATGATGAGCAACATAAAATCGAGCATCTGCCAGATAAATGCATCAACCTTAAAATATACGTACAAGCCGCCAAGAACAAATACAATGGCCATTCCGGCCTGCAGCATCCAGTTCAGCGATTTAATCCATTTCAGCACATTTTCCATCCCTGAATAAAGTGTTGGGATAAAAATAAGCGTGAGTAAGGTACTTACACTTAATCCACCAATTACGGTAATGGCAAACGGAGCCCCGATGGCGCCCACATATTCGGCGGTTCCCATAGCCAGCGGGAACAGGGCAACGATTGTGGTTCCGGCTGTGATTAATATGGGCCGGACGCGGGATAAACCTGCGGTTATCAGTGCACGTGATTTCCGGTGTCCCTGCTTTCGCAGCAGGTTGGTGTAATCGATAAGAATAATCCCGTTGTTTACCACCACACCAAGCAAAATCAAAAAGCCCATCAATGTGTTGGCATTAAACAAACTGTTTCCGGTAAGAATTAAGGCAATAAACGAACCAACAGCAGCCAGCGGTATTGAAAACATCAATACAAACGGTGTAACCACCGATTCGAAAACCGAGGCCAGAATCATGAAAATAAGAATGAACGCCGCCCCAATCAGAAAATAAAACTCTTCGAACTGGTCCTCTTCGTGAATTACTTCAATGGCAATTCCCGACGGCAGTTTGTATGAGGCGATGATTTCATCAATCTCAAGGCGATAAGCTTCCAATAAATCTTTTGATTGTTCAGCTTCATCAACAAATCTGTAGGTGAGTTCAACCTGTTTTTCCTGGTTTACACGGGTGATACTCGATGTGCCACGGGCGTAAACAATCTCCGAAATATCCTGCAAATCGTAGGTTGCATTGGCAGTACTATTTATTTTCAGCCTTCTCAGGTCGTCGATTCCCTTTTCGGTTTCATCTTCATCAACACCCTCGGGCAATTTCTGTTTTATAATGATTTCGTATTCCTCGGTGCCCTGTTTAAAGTTTACACCCGACGTAAATTCGCGTGAAAACGAGGCAAGTTCCGAAGAAATATTTCCGAGATTGATTCCATATTCGTTTAACAGCAACTGGTTAAAGTAGAGGTGAATTTCGGGTCTGTTATCCGAAACATTCACGTTTACACTCCTGATGGAAGAAAGGTCTTCGATGTAATATTCAAGGTCTTCGGCAACGCCTTTCATTACCTCAAAATTTTCGCCTTTAATCACCACGCGTTCCTGGTTGGTGCCAATTCCCATAAAAGCGGTAAAACCCTGCGTGCCCGAACGTCCGCCACCACCACTCCTGAAACTTGCGCTTGAAGTGGGAGCTGTAAGGCTGATTTCGGCTTTGGCAATATTATTCACGCGTTTCTCCACGTCGGCTTTAATTTCGCCCATGGAACGGTTATCAATTTCTTTGTAATCTTCTTTTAAAATAAAGGTCAGAATTGCTTCTTCTTCCTGAATTTTTGAGATGAGGTCCTTCTTTTCAGCTATTTCAGCAAGCCTTTGTTCCACATCGGCAACCACAAGGTCGGTATTTTCGAGGGTCGAACCGGTGGGCATTGTAACGTATATCGAGAATTGGTCTTCTTCAACTTCTTCGAGCGTATTCACGCTGATGGCCAACACAATGAAAACACTTACAAAGAACAACACTATCGCCCCGATAATCGTACCAGCCGGATTTCGCATGCTCGATTTCAACAGCAACACATAAATCTGAATGATTCGGTTGTTGGTGGTTACCTTTTCGTAGAAAATGTTTTTGGCCTTTTTCCCTTTCAGCAGGATATGAGCGCCAATGGGTACAAGCAACAGCGCAACAAACAGCGAAATAACCAAAGTTGAAACAATGGAAACGCCAATGTGTGTGCCTAATAATTTTACCATATAATCGGCTGAAAACACAAACGGAAGGAAAATTGCAACTGTTGTCATAGTGGCTGCCACAATCGACCGCCAGACTTCCTTGGTTCCTTGTGTTACTGCGAGTTCGGCATCGTATCTTTTCCCCGAGAGCCGGTAAATATTTTCGAGCACCACCACACTGTTATCGAGCAGCATACCAATGGCCAGCACCAAACCCACCAGTGTTAAGCTGTTCAGCGAAACATTGAAGGCATAAAATAAATTAAAGGCTGTAAAAACCGAAACCGGCATTCCAAGCGCCATAAACGAAACGATGCGGAAGTTTTTCAAAAACATCCACAACACAAAAATTGCCAGCACACCACCAACCAAAGCCAGATCGATAATCTGGTCGATATTGTTTTCCATGGTTTCGGCCAGGTTGGTCTGAACCACAATTTCGATTTCGCTGGGCGCCAGTTTTTTGTTGAGTTCAACAAGTTCTTCCTGTACGCGATGCGACAAGTCGATGAGATTGGCTTGCGAGTCGCTCACAAGCAGAATGGAAACTGCATCGAGGCCATTTACACGGCTGATGGTTTCTTCGTCCTTAACCCCGAAGTAAACTTCGGCAACATCTTTTAAATAGATGGGGCCATCGGCTATAACAATATTTTCGATATCCGAAACATTGTCGTATTCGGCAGTAACGTGTACAAAAAACTGTTTTTCCGACTCGTGTAAATACCCTGTGAACACGCGGTTCCGCGAATTCTGGGTTATGGCATTGCTGATTTGCGAAGGTGTAATTCCATAAGCTTCGCAGGCAGCCAGGTCGTAAGTCACTTCTATTGAACGTTCTTTGCCGCCAAAAACCGTAACAGAAGCAATTCCGTCGGTATTTTCAAGGTCGGCCAGCACTTCCTGTTCCACCACATTTCTTAACCGGTCGGTTCCACCGCTGCCCCTCACCTGTAACTCCATAAACTGGTTGGTCAGCTGCTGAATATCAACTTTGCTGACGGTTACAAAGAAATTTTCGTCAAGCGATTCGGCAACCTGGTCAATTTTTTCCTGAAGTTTCAGGAAAGTATATTTAAAATCGACATTTTGTTTGAACTCAACCTGTATGGTTGCCGAACGGTTATTCAGAAACGTCTCAATGTTTTCAATCCCTTCCATGGTACCAACAGCTCCTTCAATAGGAATTACTGCCTGGTTTTCCATGTAAGTGGGATCTACTTCGAGCCGCGACTGAATCTGTACGAAAAGCATGGGAAGCTCGGCGTTGGGTATCAACTCAACCGGCAACCTTTTATACGAAACATATCCAAGCATGGTAAGCGCGAGGAATACCATGCTGATGAATATTTTTCTGTGTAAGATGAACTTCATAGTTTAATTTCTTATTAAAAACTGAAATCTCAGTATCAGTTTCTGGCAAATACACCTTTAACCCTGTCGAGAATATCGAATACGCAAGGAATAACCACAAGCGTGAGCAGGGTTGATGTAGCTAACCCTCCGATTACTGCCAGCGCCATTGGCGAACGCAGCGAAGCGCTCTCTCCAAAACCAATGGTAAGCGGTAACAGCGCAAGAATGGTGGTAAGACTTGTCATCAGAATCGGGCGCAACCTTTGCTGCCCTGCCTGAATAATGGCAGATTTCCGGTCAAGTCCGGCTGCCATCAGCTGATTGATGCGATCGACAAGAATGATGGAGTTGTTTACAGCAATACCCGCAAGCATGATGATACCAATGATGGCCATGATATTGATGGTTTTTCCCATCGCAAAAAAGATGAGTACAGTTCCAACCAGTGCAAGCGGTATTGTAAGTAAAATGGTAAACGGATGAATCAGCGACTCGAACTGTGAAGCCAGAACCATGTAAACCAGCACGATTGAAAGTAAAAGTGCAAATGAAAGGTTACTTACTGATTCCTGCCTTTTTTCTTCCTCGCCGGTAACCATAATCCGGTAGTTGGGTTGTAAATCGATGGTGGCAGCAGCTTCCCTGATTTCGGTGGCCACTTTATCGAGAGGTGTATCGTTGCTGATTTGAGCAGTTACCTTGCCAATGCGGTTCTGGTTACGCCTGATGATTTCCTTTGGCGCAATTTCCTGGGTAATTTCGGCAATCTCACTCAGCCTGAAAACCTGGTCGCCCGAAGTGATTAAAATATCATTTACCTCACTCAGGCTTTTCTCAGGAACTTTGAGCGTAATGTCGCGCATTTCGCCTTCACGTTCAATCTGTCCGGCTGTTTTGCCTTCCAGCTGATCCTGAATTTGTGTAACCACTGTGTTGATATCGATGCCATACATTCCGGCCCTCATTCTGTCAACCTTAACTTCAATTTCAGGTGCCCCGTCTTCAATTGAGGTTTGAACATTGAAGAGATCACTCATGCCTGTCATTTTTTCTTTTACCTGGTTTACAACCGACTCAATTTCGTCAAGTTCCTCGCCGCGAACTTCAACAACAACAGGTGCTTCGCTGGTTCCGAGAATTGAATTAAGCGATGTTTGTTCCTGCTTGAAAGTAACTTCGAGGCCAGGAATATTCGAGGTGAGCTGGTTTACCGACGAAATTACCGATTCGGTTGAAATGGAAGATTTTTCCTTCAGCGCAACCATAATTTCGGCTGTATTTTCGCCTTCAAAAACCGAGGACGCATCCTCAATTGTTCCAGTTGAAGGGCCCGACCTTGAATAAATAATATCGAGATTTTCACCAAGGTAATCGGTTAAAACACCTTCAATGTTTTTTACCATTCCTTCGGTACGCGAAAGTTCAGTTCCTTCGGGTAATTTAAGTTCGATGGTGATTTCACGGGTCTGGGTTTTTGGCATAAACTCGGTTCCGATAAATGGAAGTAAAAGCACCGAACCTGCCACCATCAAAGCTGCTACAAGTACAACCAGCCATTTGGCTGCAAGTACTTTTTCGAGAAAGCGTCCGTAGCCACCAATCTGAACCGATTTTTGAGTTGCAACAGTTTTTTTGTTTTTGTATAACCGGTGGTACATCATCGGGATAAGGAAGATTGCCACAAACAGCGACGAAATCAGCGAGAATGCCACTGTCCATGCCTGGTCTTTAAACAACTCGCCCGAAGCGCCATGAATATAAACGATAGGCAAAAACACCACAATAGTAGTTAACGTGGAAGCCGTAATTGCTCCTCCCACTTCGGCAGTCCCGTTAATGGCTGCATCGCGCACACTCGATCCGTTTTCGTGGTTTCTGAAAATATTTTCCATCACCACAATCGCATTATCCACAAGCATACCTGCCCCGAGCGCAAGCCCTCCCAATGTCATGATATTTATGGTGAGGTCGTTAAAATACATCAGGTTGAAAGTGGCAATCACCGAAATAGGAATTGCAACACTTACAATTAATGTTGTGCCAATTTTACGGAGGAAAACAAAAAGTATAATAACAGCCAAAACAATCCCGATTAAAGCTGTATCCTGAACCTCGCCCACAGCATCGCTGATGAACTTGCCCTGGTTGGTAACCTGGGTAAGTTTATATCCGGGCAAAGCCTTTTCAATATCCACAAGCGATTCTTTTATCTCATCAACCGCCTTCACTGTATTGAATTTGGTTTCTTTGTAAATCGCAAGCCCAACGCAACGTTTACCGTTTACATGCACAATATTGTACGGGTCTTTGTTTCCATATTTAACTGTGGCAACATCTTTCAAATAAATTGGGGCACGCTCAATATTTGTTGAGTTGGCGGTTTGTACCCGTGTGGCTTTATACCCCACAATCAGATTTTCAAAATCTTCGCGATCGCGCAACAAGCTCACGCCTTTTACAATATATTGAGTACCAAGTTCGCTGATGCGGCCTCCTGAAACATTACGATTGTAGCTCTGAATGCGTGAGCTGATTTCGTCGAGCGAAAGATTTTGTGCTTCAAGCCGGTACAAATTTGTTTCAATAATAATTTCGCTTTCTTCCTGGCCTGAAAGCTCAACTTCGGCAACACCTTCGAGCCTTACCAATTCGTTGCGGATATAGTTTTCAGCCACTTTCCTGATTTCGTTCATGTCGGTAATTTCGGTGTGGGTAACACCAATCATCATTACCGGCGAAGTATTCGGGTCGTGCTGCGTTATTTTCAGTTCGTCGATTTCTGAATTCTGGGTGAGTGTGTTTAAAGCTTTCTGTAAATCGAGATAAGCTTCGTCCATATCTTTATCCCAGCCATATTCAACAGTAACTTGTGCCGAGCCAACTTTCGAAATCGAATTTACCTGGGTAACTCCCGACTGGCGCATGGCCAGCGCTTCGATTCCCTCAACAAACTGTTTCTCCATTTCCTCGGGCGGGCGTTCGCCCGATTTCACCTCAACAAAAATGCGTGGCGAATTTAAATCGGGGAAAAGGTCAACCCCCAGTTTTTTGAATGAAATGAAACCCAGTAAAATAACACCGAGTACCACCATCAAAACCGTAACCGGGTAATTAACCGAGAATTGCGTTAATTTCTTCATTGTACAATTTTTCGGATGATTAACAATTCCTACAAAATAATTTTCACTTTCGAGTTGTCGCGAAGTGTTTCGAAGCCTTTGATAATCAGTTTATCGTTTAGTTTCAACCCTTCAATCACCTCAACCTGGTCTTTGTTTTCAATACCGGTAACAATTTGCCTGTCGTTGGCAGCGCTGTTGCGTTCAACCACAAAAACATATTTTCCGCGGTTACCGGTGAGAATTATATTTTTTGGAATCACAAGCACACTGTCTTTTGTGGCAGTAATAATATCGGCTTTTACAAACATCCCCGGGCGAAGTTTGAGTTCAGGATTGCTAATGGTGAGTTTTCCGCTGAATGTGCGTGTTTCAGAACTAATCATAGGCGAAAGTTCACTCACAGTTCCAGTCAGTGTGTCTTCTTCAATGGTATAATTGGTAATTAGAACCTGCTGTCCGAGTTTTACATCGTTAATACTTTTCTCTGGCAAATTAATTTCCATATACATTTTATCGTAACTCATCAGCGTTACCATTGTTTGGCCTGAAGTAACGCGTGTCCCTTTTGTGTAATAAGGCAAATCAACAATTACGCCTGAGAAAGGAGCAACGATTTTCATTTTTTGAAGCCTTAATTCAGCACTTTCAAAATCATATTTTGCATTTGTTTTTGAAACTTCTGAATTGCGAAGTTCACGCAATGTTACACCACCTTTTTCGTAAAGCGATTTTTGTTTTTCGTATTCGTTTTCTGAGATTTCGAGGTTGAGCTTTTTTGAATCAATAGCAAGGCCGTTTACATATTCGGCATCTTCGATACGAATGATAACCTGGCCTTCTTTTACCCTGTCGCCCAGTTTGAAAGGAGCACCGGTAGCAGGATTTACCAAAAGCTGGTATTGACCGGCCACTTCGGAAGTGATTGTGGTTTCTGATATCGACTTGGCTGTACCAGTTGTGTTTATGTACTGGCTGATGCTCATTTTTTTAACATTGTCAACCGAAACTGGCACTGCAAGTTCGGCGGTTTCGGTTTGTTGCTGGTTGTTGCACGAAATTGCGCCAATGGCAGCTACTGCAACTAATACAAGTAGTTTTATATTCTTCATTTTTCTATTTTTTTGCTGATTTTTCTTGTTGTTTTAAATAAAGTTCGGCAGGTAAAATGGGTTGCCCTTTTTCAAAATCATAAAGGGTTTGAATTTTCATATTTAGTAATTCAATTTTGTAATTGATGAGCGCCTGTGCCAGAGCAATTTTCTTTTCAGAAAGCTGTGTTTGGTAGAGGTTCAGGTCCATACCTGTAAGGTCGCCGTTTTGGTAACGCTCAAGGTTAATTTCGTAGGTAAGTTGAGCATTTATCTCGTTTTGTTTGGCAATTTCAATTTGGTTCAGCTGGTTTTGCAGGTTACGGTAAACCTGGCGAACGTCAATAATTATTTGCTTTTTCTGTTCTGAAAGGTTAAGCTCCTGCGATTTAATTGTAGCTTCCTGTGCAGCTATCCGTGCTTTCTTTTCTCCCCAGTCGAAAAGCGGGATACTAAAACTTAAATTTACAGAAGGGCTACTTGTAGGTGCATCGAAAATCATTCCCAGCTCTTCATTATCACCGGTAACTCCGAGGCGCAAATTCACATCGCCCCTGAATTCGTTCAGCGCTTTGGTTTGAATAAGTGAAAACTGGCTGTTTTCAATATCGATTTCGCGCTGGCGCAATTCCATTCGTGAGCTTAACCCGTTTTCAATAGCCTTTTCGAGGTCAACATCAACAGGGTTTGCGGTAATGTCGCCTAAAACAAGAATGTCCTGGTATAAATCCATTCCGAGATAAAGTTTTAATTGGTCCTTGGCATTTTCGAACGAAACTTCCCTGTTTTGCAGGGTCGATTTTGCTGTTGAAAGGTTCAGTTCGGCCTGATACAATTCTTCTTTTGCTGCCAGTCCGGCATCGACTTTATTTTTTATAATGTCATAACTTTTTTGCGTGTTAACCAATTCTTCTTTGGCAATGGTGAGGTTATTCTGAGCCATAAACACATTGTAAAAAAACTGGGTTACATTTTTTTCGAGATTTAAACGCTGCATCGCATAACTGATGTTGGCATTTTCGTAACTCAATTCAAGTTCTTTCATCTGAAGTTTTAACCGGTTGTAGGTAAATAACGGCTGATTCAGATTCAGATACAGGTTGTTATAAAACCTTTTACTTTGGGAGTTGGTTCCACTGGCGTCGGATGTACTGTTTTGCCATCCAAATTCGTTTGATAACGAAATCGTACCATCGGTTGGCAAGATGGGTTGAGAAATCAGAAATCTGGCGTTTGATGTTAAACTTTCGTTGGTGTACCATTCTGAAACACGTGTGTCGAATCTTCGCTGGTTACTGTAATTAAGCGGTGTAACATCGAGCGAAAGGCGCGATTTAAGTGCAGCACGCTGAGCTTCCAGGTCGTTCTGAAAACGCTCAAGGTTGAGTAATGATTGTTGCAGATCGGGGCTTCCGGTTTCCGAAATCTGCAGGGCTTTTTCGAGTGTAAGCGCCTCCTGGGCAGTTAACACCGAAATGCCAAGCAAAATGAAAATCCCCAGCATGAATAGTCTTTGCATTGTTCTGTTTTTTTATTTGGTTTATTATTATAAAATTTTTATTCCTCTACAATTCAACAACTTTTACTGCATCAGCAAAAATCATTCTTAGTTCCGATTTATTTGTAAGCTCAACAAGAGCAGTATCGGTTGTAAAACTGAATGAACCCAAATGGTTCCAGCCAGCTTCCACATTGTCATTGTCAATAGTCACTTCCTGAGCACCTTCATCACCATGAATAATAAAATGATACTCCCCTTTGTTTCCGCGATCTCCACCACCACGGCCAAACTGTCGGGCTTTATACATATTTACATACACATCGTAGTATCCGGTTTTTTTAAGTGGCACACTCCAAACTGCTTTCATGTCGCCGGTTCCGCCTTTTATATAATATGCCGAACGCACATACTCGCCATAAAAGTCGGAATTTGTGATTGCTGTCCAGTTGGTTGGTGGTCTCCACCAGTTCATTGCCGAATATTTGCTTTGGCTTTTCTTTTCGCGCAGCACCCATTTTTCAAGCATACTGATATTTTCAGATTTGGTTATTCTGAAATATTTAGGGTCTTCGTTGTCCACAATCACTTCGTTGGGCAATGAAAGTTGCACGGGAGTTTCCGATATGGTTTCACCTTCATAAGGAACTGCTTTGGCATCTTCTTCCACATCGCGGAAAAATGAAGAGAGTGTTTGCGGAATATTTTTCGATGTTAAAGTATTCAACATCACCATGCGAGGGTCAACATTCAGCAGATAACTTAAATCCTTGGTTTGATGGGCTTCGAGGAACACCAGTTTATTAATTACATCGCTTCCACCCATTCCGCCTCCGCGACCTCCGCCACCACCCGGACCGCCCGGGCCACCGCCCAGTCTGAAAGTTATTTTAACCAGTCCTTCTGTGTCGGTAAAATTGGTAACTTTAAACTTCACCATGGTTTGCATTTTGTCTTCCGATTTTACCTTAACAGCTGTTATTGGCGAAAAGAGGTAGCCGGGAAGTGTTTTTGCATTAAACCACACATTCATCATCGGGAGTATTTCGATGTTGAACCGATCGAAAATCATCTGCGAAAAATCGCTGAAAGTGATATTCTTATATATATTTTCGCTGAGCATTGTACGCAGAAAAGCCTGAAACTCTTCCTGTCCGGCTTTAAGTTCGATGGTTGAAAACAGCACATCACCTTTCAGTTTAATCACGTTTTCGATGATCGATTTTTGCTTCGGGTCGGCTAAGATTTCTTTAAAGGTACTGTCCTGCAGCGAAATATTTGCGAGTTCGTCGGTACTTTGTCCCTGGTTCATAAAAACCGAACGCATATCGGTAACCTGGTTTTTCAGGTAAGCTTCAAAAATGCGGTTTACAATGGGCCACTCGTCAGAATAAATATTGTTTTGGAAGTTATAAATCATCGGGAAAATGAAATAAGGGCTTGCGGTTGCAACCTGTTGTCCCATTCCGCCCTGACCAGGGCGCCAGTTGCGTTCCTGTGCCGTAGTGAAAGTAGCAAGAAATTCTTCAAAAACACGCAGTTCCATGTCGAGAGGAGTCATATTGTTATCACCGCGACCACCCCAGCGCTGCATGTTTTTTACCTGGTTTTCAAAATCAAAATTCCTGATCATAAACCCTTTTTCAGGAATCATTACCTGTTCGGGCTGAACATATTCCTGCATTGACGCAAAACTGCGCGGATAAGTTTTAAACTGTGCCGGCACCTCAACCAGCGAAAGTCTTTCGCTGTTGTAGTTTAGCTTGTATGTTCGTTTAAAGTCTTCAAATCGTTCGTTCAGAATATTTGGGATTGTGTCGTTAATTTCTTTGAAAGCGCCGGTGAAAAAGTCGTGACCTTCGAGATACCAAACGCCAAATTCAACATCTTTACCTTTAATTGTTTTTTGTTGGTATTTACCAATGGCCAGCGAAATCTGGGTTTGGGCATGTTTATTTTCGAATTTGAACTGACCGGCAGCTACTTCCACAACTTCACCCTGCGAAATTGCTTTTAACCCGTCGGTGGTTTTTACTTCGAGACTGAATTGAATAAACTGTGGCTTGTACCAGTTTACACTTTCGGTGCTGTAGGTAACACCGGTTCTGGGATACCAGTTGGCTTCGGGTGTTAGCAGTACATAATCGGGGCTGATAAAGGCATATCGCTTGTCAACGTTAACCACAAACTTGCCATATTTTTCCTGAATCACTTCTTCTTCAATGTCGAGGTAACAAAGTACTTCGTTTATATTTCCTTCGTAAGTAAACTCAACTTTTACCTCAGCTGCCGGGGCAAGGTTAATCCTGTCGGTAACCATCACGAGGTGATTTTCGCGGAGAAACGGAGTTTCAGTGCCGTTAATTTTCAAACTACTGATGTTTAATCCACTGTTCAGGTTGAAAATCAGTTTCTCAAGAGATTCTGCATTATCATTTCGTAAGGTGATTTCTGATTTTACTGCAATTGCTTCTGCCTTGTGTTCCAGAATAATTTGATGACTGAGTGTTGTTGGCGTTTTTTCATCAACATATTTGTTGTTTAAAGCAATGGTTTCGGCCCTGAGTTTTTCGTTTTGCCTGAAATTATCGATATGATTATACGCCAGATATCCTCCTGCTGCAACAAAAATAATACTGAAAACCAACGAAAGATAAGTTGTTGCTTCTGACTGTGGCAGCCTTTTCAACATGAAAATGGTGGCAAAAATAAAACCTAATCCCAGCGAAAGATAAATTCCGCGGTGGATGAGGATAGTTTCGAGGTTGCCAAATCCAACGATATCGGAATTCAACATGGGGATGTTAAAGGCCATGTAATCAAAAATATAGTAGAATTTGGCCTGAAGCAGAAACAGCGTTATGCCGATATAGCCGAGAATAAGTACAAAAGTAATAGCCTGGTTGCGGATAACACTCATCAGCAAAAAAGAAAGTCCCATAATAAATATGAGTGTGGGCACGCTAATGGTTACAAGGTAAATTGCGTATGATTCCCAACTGATTGAAGCGCCTTTGGCAAGCATGTTAAAAATAAGCGCCATTAATACCACCACCACGTTCAGTACCAGAAAAACCTGGAGGTTTCCCCATGTTTTGCCAATCACGTACTCGCCGTTGGTCATCGAACGCATGTAAATTACTTCTGTGGTATCCAGTTTTTTATCTCGTTTTAAAAAGTCGGATGCCAGGAACACAGCAATGATTGCTTGTGCGACATTCAGAATTAACAGGTTGAAATAAGGAATAGCACTGGGAATGCTGCGGATTGCCCAACCTTCGCCACCGCCGCCTTCAATTATCATCCCGAAATTCATTCCGAAAAGCACAAGCAGCGAAAGGATGCCGAAAATACGGAAGAACCAGCTTCGGAGCAGCGTTTTCCGCTCGTACTTGGCAATGGATAAAATGTTGTGTAATGATATCATTTGATTCGATTTAATTAAGCGTTACTCCAGCTGTTCAGTTTGTTTTCCATAAAATGAACATAGGCATGTTCGAGGTTTGGTTTTATTTGCGTGCCGTAATAGCCGTTAATATCTTCGGCCACAACCTGAACTTCCCAGCCGCCATCAATAGGAATTGTTGAAATAACCGGGTATTTTTCATTGATTTCGAGGTATTCTTTTTCGGTGGCTTTAATCAGCCAAACAAATCCTTCGGCTTCTTTTACCAATTGTTCAGGCGAACCAGAAAATGCTAGATTTCCTTTGTTGAGCAGTGCCATATTATCGCAGGTACTCGAAATATCGCCAACAATGTGGGTTGAAAGAATAATGGTAACGTCGCGTGTACTGATGGTTGAAAGCAGGTTACGAAACCGGATTCGTTCTTCGGGGTCGAGACCTGTGGTAGGTTCATCAACAATGATGATTTTTGGGTCGTTAATCAGTGCCTGTGCAATTCCGAGCCTTCGTTTCATCCCGCCCGAGAGCTTGTTGGCAATGCGGTCGCGCGCTTCAAACAAACCCACTTCCTCAAGCATTTGCTCAACGGCGGTTCGCCGGGTTGCTCCGTTTTTCATTCCTGCAAGCCGAGCAGCGTAATCCAGAAACTCGTAAGTTTTGAGTTTTGAGAAAAAACTGAAATCCTGCGGAAGATATCCGAGCATTGCACGGATTTCGCGGCGGTTTTTTGCCAAATCGAGGTTCCCGTTGATGGTAACTTTTCCGCTACTGGGCTTCATCAGTGTTACCAGAATACGCATCAGTGTTGATTTTCCGGCGCCATTTGGCCCGAGCAACCCAAACATTCCATTCGGAATTTCGAGATTCAGGTTTTTGATGGCATAACTTCCACCTTTATATACCTTGTTTAAATTTTCAATTTTAATGTGCACAGTTAAATTTGATTGAAATTTGTGAAACAGTGCTTTTGACTTTTACTTTTAAAAATAGTTTAAAAGCAAAACATCGTCAGCAATAATAAAATTAAACCAAATACAATCAGTTGGAATAGTAACTGTTACATTACAGACTAAAGCCGGTTTCTTTCGAATTAGTTTTTTGACAATCAGAAATGTGAATCAGATTGATTATTAACAGGATTAATAAATCATAAAAGCTGATTTCAGCGCTTGTAAAAATTCATTTCATCGAGATATTCCCAGGATTTTTTGGGCATAAAATACCGAACATCTTTGCCCGATTTTATTGATTCGCGTATAAATGACGACGAGATTTCCATCAGCGGAGTATTTGCCGCGATGTTGATGTTTGGGTGTTGTATTACTTTTGATTTATCGAACCCGGGACGCGGGTAAACGATAATACCATAATTTTCAAGAATTACCTGGTGGTTTTTCCATTTGTGAAAACTCTCAAGATTATCGGACCCCATGATAATTGAAAACTGATGGTTTGGAAATTTTTCGTGTAAATAGGCAAGTGTGTCAATGGTGTAACTTGGTTTTGGCAGGCCAAATTCGATGTTTGACGTGCGAAAGCGTGGATCGCCATCAATGGCACGGTTAACGAGTTCGAGCCGGTGATAATCATCAAGCAGGTTTTCCTGTGCTTTGTGCGGATTTTGTGGCGAAACCACAAACCATAGCTGGTCGATATTTGTAAATTCGACCATGTAATTGGCAATAACCATGTGACCGATGTGTACCGGATTGTACGAACCAAAATAGAGCCCCACTTTAAAGCTGACGGGTTTTGGCGAGAAAATATCGGTTAAAAGGTCGGACATGCAACTAAATTAAAAATGAGAAATTTAAAATTAAAAAATGAAAGAGCCGGAACTCTTTTCAGCCTATAAAATTTCTAACCAGCTTTTCGGCTTCAATTACGGCATTTTCAAGAGAATCGTTTACCACAATCGCATCGAATTTATCAGCAAACGAAAGCTCGTGTTCGGCTTTGGCAATGCGCATCGCAATTTTTTCCTCGGTTTCGGTGGAGCGGTTTTTTAACCGGGTTCGCAACTCCTCAACCGACGGCGGCTGTACAAAAATGGCAAGTGCCTGTTCTCCGAATTGCTTTTTTATATTCAGACCGCCAACTACATCCACATCAAAAATTACATTTTTTCCGGCGTCGCAAATCCTGTCAACTTCGCTTTTCAGTGTTCCGTAACAGATACCGTTATATACTTCTTCCCATTCCAAAAAATCACCGGCTGCAACCCTGTTTTTAAATTCATCGAGGGTGAGAAAATAGTAATCGCGGCCATGCAATTCGTTTGGCCGTGGCGAGCGGCTTGTAGCCGAAACAGAAAATTCGAGGTTGAGCCCACGTTCGAGCAACTGCCTCACAATGGTGGTTTTACCTGCGCCAGAAGGGGCTGAAAATATAATGAGTTTGCCTTTCATCCTATAATTTCGCGGTTGATTTTTATTCTTTACGGTTTTTATACTCTTTTTCCAAATATTTCATGTACAAGTCTTCTGTTGTGATGACCCGTTTGTAATTCAAATTCTGTAATCCCTTTGTGAGTTTTTTGTCGCCCGACCAAAGCAGGGAATGTAATTCGATGTTTAAAGCCACAAATGGCCAGTCGTTAATATCAATATCCTTAACCAATTCATAAGCCTTATCTACTGACGAATCTCTGATGAAAATATCATCCAGAAAACTGATTTGGTTTGTAATTATTTGATAAGCAATGTTGTATTGATTTTCGTTGTAGTCTGTTGCTCTTAAAATTTTAAGTTTATGGTTCTGTATTTCCTCTTTAAGCAGGCCAACCGAATAAAAGTCGAAATATTTCGAACCGCCAATTAAAAGCTGTCCAATCCTGCTGCGCGTATTTAAAATTGCGCTGAAAACAATATTGGAGTCAACAACGATTTTCATTTTAACCCACGCTGGCTTTTGAATTTTTCCAGAATGGTTTTGTTGACTTGTTTTGCCAGCAAATCAGCGTCTTTTTGTGAAGCTTTGGTTTTGGCCGTAGCATCTTTATACTTGAAATAATCAAGCATATCCTGAAGTTCGCTTAAATCGACTGATAAAGGCAGGCGAACTAAAATTTCTGACTGTGTCCTTTCTAAAATCATTTCAATAGTTTTTTCTCAAAATTACAATTTTTGACCGATTGTTGCCAGAGTAGCGGCGATTCGTTCATAAAACATTCAGCAACTGTTCTTTAATACGTTCGAGATAATCTTTCATTTGCACCACAATGCGTTGAATTTCGGTGTGATTGGCCTTCGAACCAATAGTATTGATTTCGCGACCGATTTCCTGCGATATAAACCCGAGCTTTTTCCCAGTATTTACCGGCTCTTCAATTGTTTCGAGAAAATATTTACAGTGGTTGGCCAGTCTCACTTTTTCTTCGTTAATGTCAAGTTTCTCAAGATAAAAAATCAACTCCTGTTCAAACCTGTTTTTATCAACACCACCCGCAAGTTTTAAACTCTCAAGGTTTTCTGAAAGCCTCGCTTTTACCGAATCGAGCCGGTGTGGTTCAAAGGGTTCAATCATCACCTGGAGTTTCTGAATAGCGGTCAGATTCTTCACAATATCCATTCGCAGCGCATTTCCTTCCTGTTCCCTGAATTTGTCGATGTCGGCAATTGCTTTCTTAATGTTCTTTAAAACCACGTTCCATTCCTGCTCGTCGAGCGTAAAATATTCGGTTTTAACTACATCGGGTAAGCGCAAAACAGCTTGCAGTGTCGATTGGTCAGTAGCGAGATTGAGTTCAGTGCTGATTTTCGCCAGGTGGTGAAAATAGCTTTTCAGAATCGGCTCATTAATTTTCGAACTGGTTTCGTCGCCAAGGTTTTCAATGTAAAGGTTAAAGTCGATTTTGCCGCGCTCCAGTTTATCCGAAAGTTCGCGCCTGATTTCGATGTCCTTTTCGCGATACAACGACGGAATCCGGGTGTTGATGTCGGTTTGTTTACTGTTAAGCGATTTAATTTCGATGGTGAATTTTTTATTGTTCACTTCGAATTCGGCCCTGCCGAAACCAGTCATTGATTTTATCATGTTTGTGTTTTTATGCGAATGTAAGAGAAAGTCTGAAGTCTGAGGTCCGAAGACTTAAGTTTCTTCCCTTTCAACTTTCTTATTTCTTATTCATTATTTCTTATTTTCTTAATTGGGACCTTATATTTCATGAAATTACGCCCGAGCCTATCAGTTCGTCGCCGTCGTACCAAGCGGCAAACTGCCCCGAAGTAATTCCGCGCTGTTCGCTTTCGAAGATAAAATAAGCGCCTTCTTCTTTCATATAAATTGTTCCTTTTTCGAGCGGCTGCCGGTAACGGATGCGGATTTCATAATCGCGTGTTTCTCCCGGCTGCATCTTTAAATCTGTTCTTATCCAGTGCATGTCGGCAGCAGCAATAAAAAGCCCTTTCCTGTGCAACCCGGGGTGGTTCTGGCCTTCGCCAACATAAATAATGTTACGTTGTACATCGGTGCCAATTACAAAAAGCGGTTCTTTGTGTCCGCCAATATTCAGTCCTTTTCGCTGGCCAATAGTGTAAAAATGAGCACCCTGATGCTCCCCGATTACTTTTCCATTCCAGGGCTTAAACGGGAAAGGAAAGCAAAGCTTTCTGTAGTTTTCTTCTGCAACTTCAACCTGCTTTTTCTTCTCCATGAATTCAGCATCAATTTCGATGGTGTTGCCGGTTTTGGGTTCGAGTTGTTGCTGTAAAAAAGTGGGCAAATCAACCTTTCCGACAAAACAAATACCCTGCGAATCCTTGCGTTCTGCGGTGGGCAGATTTTGCTGCCGTGCAATTTCCCTGACTTCGGGTTTCAGCAAATCGCCAATCGGGAAAAGCGCCCGCGAAAGTTGTTGCTGGTTGAGTTGGCACAGAAAGTAACTCTGGTCTTTATTCGGGTCTTTCCCGGCAAGCAGCTGATACATTGGTTTTCCATTCACTTCCAAATCGCTTTTCCGGCAATAATGACCGGTGGCCACAAAGTCGGCATCAAATTTCAGCGCTTCGCCTAAAAAAGTGTCAAATTTTATTTCGCGGTTGCAAAGCACGTCGGGGTTTGGGGTGCGGCCAGCCTGGTATTCGGCAAACATATAATCCACCACCCGTTTTTTGTAGTCAACGCTCAAATCAACAATATGAAAGGGGATATCGAGTTTTTTGGCTACCATGCGGGCAATCAGCGCATCTTCCTCCCAGGTACACGCGCTTGTGATGTTCCCGACACGCTCGTGCCAGTTCACCATAAAAAGTGCGATGAGGTCGTGCCCCTGCTCCTTTAAAAGATAAGCAGCCACACTTGAATCAACGCCTCCTGAAAGTCCGATAACAACCCGTTTTTTCATAGGGCGCAAAATTAGTAATTAATAAGAAAGTGTTTGTGATTTCTTTTCGTTCAGAGAATAGTTGGGACTGATTTTAGTTTATATTGCCAAAAGGTATTGTAAAGCCAAGCCAGGGTATTGCGATAAACTGGCCAATTTCGGCAACCGGGAAAACCAACCCATAGTCCAATGCTGCCTTTTTTATAATTGACCGGCCTCCTAAAGAAATAAGTAAAATGGTTTCTCCACCTCCGCTCAATAAGTAATTTTCGGTAATAAAATATCCCCTGCTGCTCACTCTGAACATTCCATTAAAATTTATCATTGGAGCCTGTGCCCAATCACCACCTGCGTACCCATAACCTAATCCAAAAGTTACATTGGCATCGGGTGAACCAAAGGTTGTAAGACCATATAAGATTCCAACTCCGGTTTCACTTTCACCCAAAATAGTACCGGCAATAGCACCAGCTGCAATATTTATCTTGTCTTTTTCAACAGGAATTGAAAATTTGACAGTTGCAAAAACAGGTGTTGACGTTCCAAAAAGGAACGTGGGGATTACACCTGCCCCGATGGAGAAATTATCAGTTACTCCATAGGTAAACTGATTCCATAAAACCCAGATATTTTGGTAATATCCTTCTCCTTTTTTTAATCCGTAACCGTTAGGCGACCAGAAATATCGTGTAGATTGTGGATTAGGGAACCAGTATTTTCCTTCTTTTATTTGTTTAACCTGCACGGATTCAGTGTGTTTGATATCCGTTTTCAAAATTGTGATTTCTCCAAGCTTTTCGGTTTTGAGAACCGTTTTTGTTGAGTCATCGCTCATAACCTGACCTATAAACTCATTCCCGTCGGTGGTTTCAATTTTTACAAGAATGGTGTCGCCTGTGTTTTGAGCATTAACAAAAAGTACTGCGAAGCAGAACATTACAAAAAATACAATTCTCGTTTTCATAACACTGAATTTTAGGTTTGAATAATACTTAAACGAAATGTAGCAAAATAAGTCCACCCAAATTTATTGTCCTTTGGGATTTTTATGCCAGTTTGGTTTTCCTTTAGGCGGATTCTGGCTGTTGCGGGGACTCTGGTTGCCTGCAATTGCTGGCCTTTTAGGTTTGTGAAACCCGCTTTTGTGCGGACGACCTCTGAACGGTTTTACCTGCCAGGCAGGTCCGGCACCAAATTTCTCGGGTAATGGGATTTTAAAAACTTCGCGTTCAATCAGTTTTTCAATCTGGTGAAACTTGTACATATCATCCTCATTCACCAGCGTAAGCGCAACACCGGTAGCGTCGGCGCGGGCGGTACGGCCAACGCGGTGTACATAATCTTCTGCATCGTTCGGCACATCGTAATTGATAACCAGATTGATGTCTTTGATGTCGATTCCGCGACTCATTACATCGGTTGCCACCAGAATCCGGATGCGTTTCGACCTGAATCCCTGCAAAACTTCTTCGCGCTGCGCCTGTTCCAGGTCCGATGAAATTGCTTCTGCCGGCAGTTTCATTTTTTTCAGTTCGCGGGCGAGTTCGTTCACGGCGCGTTTTGTCGAACAAAAAATCAGGATGCTGCTGTATTCAGGGTTTTCAGAAATCAGGTGGCTTATCAGTTTGTTTTTCTGCTGGTTGAAAGTGAGGTAAGCTGCCTGAAGTACCCCTTCAGCAGGTTTCGAAATAGAAATATTAATTTCTTTCGGATTGACAAGAACCTGTTGCGCAAGACTTCTGATTTTTGAAGCCATTGTTGCACTAAACATCAGCGTTTGTCTTTCTTTTGGCAGGTACGAAATTATTTTAACAATGTCGTCGTAAAACCCGATGTCAAGCATCCGGTCGGCCTCGTCGAGAATCAGAAATTTTATTGTGTCGAATTTAACATAGCCAAGGTTAAGGTGCGAAATCAGTTTCCCGGGCGTCGCAACTACAATGTCGGCACCCTGCGTGAGCGCTATTTTTTGCTGGCCCCAGTTGTCGCCATCGCCACCACCATAAATTGCTATCGAGTTGATTCCCATGGTATAACCAATTCCCTGGACTTGTTGGTCGATTTGCATGCAAAGTTCGCGGGTGGGTACAATAATTAATGTTGATGTTTCGCCGCCGGGCAAGCTGGCTATTAAATCGAGAATAGGCAGCAAAAAAGCTGCGGTTTTTCCGGTGCCGGTTTGGGCACAGGCAATTAAATCGTTGCCTTCAAGTATAATTGGGATGGCCTGTTCCTGGATTGGGGTTGCTTCTTTAAAACCCATGTACGAAATGGCATCCAGCAGGTCTTCGTGAATTCCTAATTCTGAAAATTTCATAGTATTTGTATCATCTGAATAATGATACAAAGGTAGCCAAATTGTTTGCTTTCCTTCTTTATTGTATCATAAGTTGCTGTGCACGCAGCTTTTTATAGTCATCCCAGTTAAACTGGCTGATAAATTCGAGCCCTTTGCGGGCGCCAAGTAAAAACAGTTTCTTTTTGCTTTCGTCGCTCATTTTAAAATTGAGCCAGTTAAAATCTTTATCGGCATCAATAAAACATATCAATTTCTGAAAATCGGGATTCTGAATCAGAAATTCATTATCGGAGTCGTGCCGCATTGTGCTGATCATCGATCCGATAAACCCGCCAAGATCATCGATATCAGAACATTCGTCGCGATAAGCGCTGAGTTTTACACCAAAAGTTGGTTTACGCGGAGCGTTTCCTCCTTTGGAGTGAAAGACATTGATGGGGAAATTCGATATCATTCCTCCATCCACAAATTTTACTTTTTTCGGAATCGGACCGTGAAAATTGGTGTATTTTATCCACGAGTCATTGGCTGGTTGTCCGGCATCAGGAACATCATCAATTTCAAAAGGGGTAAAAAAGAAGGGAACAGACATTGACGCACGAACCATTTTTGCAGGCGAGATATCCCACATTTTGTCGCCCCAATACAAGTGCGCCATTTTTGGAAACTGCACTTTCGATTGAGTGGTTAAATCGGCAGTTATAATATGAACATGCGCATAATCATCGGGGATTAGTTCACCGGTAAGCCTGTTTTTTAGTCCTGCCGGAAAGTATTTTTTGCCTCTTTTTTCAATCAGTTCGCTGACTTTTGTGATTGTGTTTGGTGAATCGCGGAGTACTTTTTCAATCCATATTTCGAAAGCCTTTCCAGGGTTTAATCCAAGGTTCACAAAAAGCGCCTTTCTCACTCTGGGGAAATTGAGCGCCAGTTTCCAAAGCATTTTTTTAAACGGAGTGCCATCAATAACTTTCTGAATAATCTTTTTCAGCGACGGGTCGCCATCAACAAATTCAAATAGATCCTGTTTGGCTAACACATCAAGTACCTGTTTCGATTTGGCTTTGTCGATGCTGTCGATACCGGCAAGCACCAAAGTGTTAATCGCTCCGGCAGAGGTTCCTGCCAAATGAAAAAAACGAATTCCCACGGTTTCAAGAATATAAGTGTAACCCACGAGAGCGATACCAAGCACACCGCCTCCTTCCTGAACAAGATCGACATATTGATTTCCTTCGTCATCAATGATATCGGAGAATACACGATTCTTAAGTTTTTCGGCCTCTTTCAGCATTTCAAGAAACTCGGGTTGGTTGGTAAAATCTTCGTAAGTCATTGCAGATTTGAATTTAATGGTTATTTGCTGCTGAAAAGTTACGGAATCTGAATGGTTCGAAGCAAATAATAAAGACAAAAATATCTGAAATTAATGAAAAATAATTTTGACAGGTGTTCCGCAACTTGCACAACAACCATCTTCTCTTGTATTTTGAATTTGAACTTCATACGCGTTCCTGCGGATCAATATTTCTCCGCAATGTCCGCAAAATGTGGAAGAACGTTCGGAATCAAACATATTTCCAACATAAACATGATTTAAATGCTTTTTTGCAATTTCATAAAGTAAAAGCATTGTTTCCGTTGGTGTTGCGGCGGTTTTTAATTTGTACTTCGGAAAATAGCGCGAAAGGTGCAACGGAACATTTTTCCCAATTTCTTCAGCGATCCACTGCACCATATTTTCAAATTCTGCTTCGTCATCATTAAGTCCGGGAATAACCAGATTGGTTATTTCGAGGTGCGCCGGGCTTTCAGCAATTATTTTCAGTGTTTCTAAAACTGGCGCCAGCTTTCCTTTGGTTTGTTTCAGGTAAAAATTCTCTGTAAAGGCTTTTAAGTCGATGTTGAAAGCATCAATTAAAGGTATCTGTTTTCTCAATGGTTCAGGATTAATGTACCCGTTTGAAACAACTACGTTTTTGAGCCCTTTTTCGCGAGCCAGTTTTGCTGTTTCGAGCATGAATTCGTAAAAAGTAAACGGCTCGTTGTAAGTGTAGGCAATGCCAATATTTGCAGAAATTTTAAGAGCTTTTGCAACAATTTGTTCTGAAGTGATTTCCTGAAATCCATCGAACCCGGTGGCAAGACATTGAGAAATTTGATGATTCTGACAAAATGAACAATGCAGGTTGCAACCCACTTCTCCTATCGAAAGGATGCTTTTGCCGGGGTGAAAATGGTAAAGCGGTTTCTTCTCGATTGGGTCGATTCTAAATGCCGCCACTTTATTGTAAACATGTGTAAACAGTTTTCCGTTTTCGTTGCTCCGCACTTTACAGTTTCCGGTTTGCCCGGGTTTTAACAAGCAAAACCACGGACAAAGATCGCAACGGAGTGTTTGGTTTTCGAGCTTTGAATAAAATAGAGCTTCGTGCATTTTTTCAGAAACCGTTTTTTCAAAGTTACGAAAAAGGATGGCATTCATTGCCGCAGGCTGGATGCTATCCGTTAAATTACCGACAAAATATTTTATTCATTATTCTCAAAAATCTATACAAAGAATCCGAAAAACAATTACTTTATTATCGTCAACATTGACGATAATATTGTCAGATTAATTATTCCCAGGGAAGCAAGTCCCGATATTTTGAGGTTCAAATCCTTCCGTTTTAAACGGGAGGATTTTTTAAAGATTTTGAATTACATGGAAACAAAAACAGTTCAGCAAAGACTTGAAATACTCTCGGATGCAGCGAAATACGATGTATCGTGCGCATCGAGCGGCAGCAACCGGAAAAACAGTACCAAAGGAATTGGTAACGGGGTAGCTTGTGGCATTTGTCACAGTTTTACCGAAGATGGCCGGTGTGTAAGCCTCTTCAAAATATTAATGACAAACTATTGTATTTACGATTGTGCTTACTGCGCCAACCGCCGCAGCAACGACCGCCAGCGCGCCACTTTAACTGTTGAGGAAATTATTGACCTTACCGTCGGGTTTTATTGCCGCAATTATATAGAAGGTTTATTTTTGAGTTCGGGAGTAATAAAAAAGCCCTGATTATACAATGGAACGGATGGTTCAGGTGGCCAGAAAACTGAGGATTGAAGAAAATTACAATGGCTACATTCACCTGAAATCGATTCTGGAGAATATGCAGATATCTTTTTTTTCGATTCTCCCACCTTCGGGCAAATACATCGTCACGCCCCTTGAAAAGGGACAAGAACAGCCTGATCTTTTCTGCTGAACCGGAGTTGTTGGTAATACTTGGGTTGACTGTTTCAAATAGGAGGGTTTCAAAAGTAGTATTGCTATGGTTTATTGTGTTCAGGTATTTAATAGTATCTTCTGTTTGCCCAACCCCAAGTTGTTTCCGAAGCAGCTTGATTTCTTTTTTGAGCTGGAGATTTTCATCAAGTAAAGCCCAGTAATCCGTTAAAAGACTATTAAAATCGGTGACCATTTGATGTGAAAATTAACCTGTCTATTCAATTTTAAAGCGCTTAACCAAAGCTCGTGCAAACGCGGCATACTCTTCATCATTGTTGCACCTCCTCTTCAACTCTTCAATAAATACTACGTCTCCTTTGTCTGCTTTAATTGCTATTCTTACCAATAACTGAACTATACTACTTCTTCGCTTCACTAACTCAGGTCTATTTAAACCTAATATCATTTCCGTAATATCAGCCCTCAAATTTTGAGGAATTATATTTGCGGTTCCGGTTTCCGGATCAAATTCAAAATCAAAAAAGTCTTCAGGATTTTCTTCTACTGGGTTTACAAATGGTCCCCCATCTTTGTTTTCTGGAAATTTATCTCCCTTATATTGCTTCCCATTACAAATTTCGCAGCCGAGCATTAAATTATCCCACTCAAAACATAGATCAGGAAATTTAGATTTTGGACGGAAATGCTCAATGTGACCATATCCGATGTGGGTTATTTGGCTTTCACAATAAGCACATTTCCCCGAAAACATTGTTTTCAGGGAATCTTTTATTTGTTTATGATTATACTTACTAAAAGCTGAATCTAACTTCTTTCTGTTGTATTGGGAAGTATCTTTTTGATATGCATCAAGTGCTTTGTGGAGCGCAGATTGCCATTCAGCCTGTTTTTTATTCAGTACCTCGGGCTGGCCGGTTCGGATAACCTGTATCATTTCCAGTTCTTCTTGATAAATTCGGAAAGGCTTTTTTCAGTTTCCGATTCTATGGCATTATATCCTAATGCACCTTCCACAAAGGGAATTACAGTCTGTAATTCATGCTTTTCGCTTGCGTTTAATTTTGCCTTTTTCTTTAGTGTGTAATACCGATCAATCTTTTCCTGAGTTTGTGGAGAATACACAGAAACAAGGTTGAATGCATCGCTGCGTAAAATATCATCGACACTTTTTGTGTGGATGTTCATAATTTGCTCAATTACGGTTTTATCATCTTTTCTATAAAATCGATACGTAATGGCATCGTCGCCTGCACCGGCTGCAACTAAAGGGCTGTGAGTAGCCATAATGAACTGGATTTTTGGAAAAGTTTTTCTCAAGAGTCCCGCAATTGTCCGTTGCCATGTGGGATGAAGATGAATATCCAACTCGTCGATTAAAACAATACCGTGCTCATCTAGTGGATTTTCGCTTTCAGGGAAAGCATTAATTAACCGCCAGACCAAATCGCCCGAAAGAGCCAAAACACTTCGGAATCCATCGGATAAAGCTACTGTTGAAACCTTTTCACCGTTTACTTTAAACCAGATTCGTCCATCGGTATCGATAGAATCAAATGAATTTCCATCAGGCAATAGTTGATTGAATGCTTTTATGCTCCATTCTTTTTGTCGTTTAGCTATTTCATCTCCGCTTTTTGAGATGCGATAATCCAGGTAAACCATCCAAGTTTCGAAAGCTTCAAGGGCATCGTCTTCTTTGAATTGTGAGAAGAAGTTTGTAAATCGTGATGGAGTTTGAAGTGAAGGAACTATTATTCGGCTATTATTGCGGGTAAGCCTTCTAAACGCCCCGTACCCTGCTCCAAACCAACCCTTCCCTTTTGGTAGTAACGCGTTTTGTCGCAGCCAGGGAAGTGTTTTACTATTTGTATCCTCTGTAATTACAGGTTCGGTAAATACTTTGTTATTAATTTCGAGTTTTTCGTTGCCAGTAACATATAGTGTATATTGAAACACCTTTCGTTCTTTTTTGTCTCCCCCAAATTGACCCGGATCGTTCAATCCCTGATGCAAACGCACAGTTAATTTTCCAGCTTTATTCTTGGTTTTTAACCATCCTTCTGGTTTTAAGAGCTGATTAGCGCCTTCGGGACCAGCAAGCATAATGGATACAGCTTGCAATATGGTACTTTTTCCTGTCCCATTTTCTCCCAACAAAGTTATCCATGGATATGGTTCTTTGGTCGAACCAAAACGAATAGTCTGCTTTTCAAAGCATTTAATATTCTCAACGGTAATTAATTCTATCCACATTCTCAAAAAATATATTGCAAGGTTTTTCGATTGCCAAACTACAAAAAAAAACTTGCAAATGCATCATTTTAAATTATCTTATTGTCGTCGTCGTTGACGATAATATTGTCAGAAATATGGAAACGAAAACTGTTCAGCAAAAACTTGAAATACTCTCGGATGCAGCAAAATACGATGTTTCGTGTGCATCGAGTGGAAGCAACCGGAAAAACAGTACCAAAGGAATAGGGAATGGTGTTGCCTGTGGAATTTGTCACAGTTTTACCGAAGATGGGCGTTGTGTGAGCCTCTTTAAAATATTAATGACAAACCATTGTATTTACGATTGTGCCTATTGTGCCAACCGCCGGACCAACGACCGCCAGCGCGCCACTTTATCTGTTGAGGAAATTATCGACCTCACAATCGGGTTTTACCGCCGCAATTATATCGAAGGGTTGTTCCTGAGTTCAGGAGTAATAAAAAGCCCCGATTATACGATGGAGCGGATGATTCAGGTGGCGCGAAAACTAAGGATTGAAGAGAATTATAACGGGTACATTCACCTGAAAGCCATCCCAGGCGCCAGTCCCGAACTGGTGCACGAAGGTGGTTTATGGGCCGACCGAATGAGCGTAAATCTTGAAATCCCTACTGAACCCAATCTGAAATTACTGGCTCCCGAGAAAAACTACCCGGCGATATTTTTACCGATGACGCAAATCAGAAACGAAATTCTGGCGAGCAAAGAGGAGGTGAAGATTTTCAGAAATGCCCGGCGTTTTGCCCCGGCCGGACAAAGCACGCAAATGATTATTGGCGCAACCCCCGAAACCGACAGGCAAATCATTCTGCTGTCGTCGGGGTTGTACAAAACTCAAAACCTGAAGCGCGTTTATTTTTCGGGCTACCTGCCGGTAAATGACTACGACAAGCGACTTCCGGCGCTCACGCGACCACCGCTGGTGCGCGAAAACCGGTTGTACCAGAGCGACTGGCTGATGCGGTTTTATCATTTCAAAGCCGAGGAAATTCTTACCGACGACCAGCCTTTTCTGGATTTGGATGTGGACCCGAAACTTGGCTATGCGCTTCGTAATCTGCATCTTTTCCCGGTGGATATCAACCGTGCCGATTACGAGTTGATTTTGCGGGTTCCCGGAGTCGGGGTGCAGTCGGCGCAGCGGATTATTCTGGCGCGCCGCCACCGGAAACTGACGATGGAACATCTTGCAAAACTGGGAGTTGTGATGAAACGCGCCAAGTATTTTATTACGTGCAGTGATGTGGTGATTTCAGCTTCGGGCTGGACACCCGAAAGGCTGAAGCACAAACTGGTTGCAGGTGCGGTTTCAAAAAACCGAAAATCGCCGGACACACAACTTAGTTTATTTGGCAATTATCAGCCGGTTTTGCCACCATTGCATTAAGTTTAGAATGCAAAGATTACCTTTTCTTCTTTTACCAAACTCTTTTTTGGATGTCATTTCGACGAGTGTGCGAGGAGAAATCTCTTCGAACAAACAGATTTCTCCTAACGTCGAAATGACATCTTCTGTTAAGCGTTACTTTCGTTTCAGCATTTTTATACTTAACCCTTTTTGTGTTGACCAGCCTTCCTTGTCGGTTAACGAAATAAAGAAATGATAATCTCCTTCATCAAACTCTCCATTTCCGTTGCCTGCGGGAATTGAAATATTTTCGGCTGTTGCAAAGTCGGTGCTTCCTTCCGGAATGTCGAAATCCTCAATAAAAACAAACGGATTTACCGGAGTTTTTACGGGCCATAATTCGCAGGCAGTTACTTCGGTGCTGTGCGAATGATGGTCGAAGTTATTGTGAATATCAATGCTGTACGAACCCAGTTCAACATTGTCTTTCAGCAAAGCCTGAAACGAAAATTCTTCGCCAAAATATAAAGTGTCGCAGTTTACTGGGAATGCATCAGCATTGGTTAAATCAATTTCGGGTTTTTCATCGTCGGTTTCCTGATTGTTACAAGCATTAAAAACTGCAAAAAGAATTACAAGAAAAACCGCAATCCATGCTTTGTTCCGAAATACCGTAATAAAAAGTCCTTTATTAATGATCTTCATGTTCACCATTGCTTTCAGTTAAAATTAAATCCTTTTCTTCTTCTGCCACATTTCCCGATTTATCGACAACCGAAAGATGGAAATGATAATTTCCATGTTCTGCGTCAACAGGAACCATAATTTCGTGATGGTGAACCGTGTAGTTTTTCAGACCTGAGATTTCAGTAAAAGTGCTGTCGAATTCCCAGCTTTCTGTATTTGCACTTTTATGGTCTTCTTCAGGATGAATTTTTACCTGGTAATAGTCAAGCAATTCATCGTCACTTACTTCAAATTCAAGATGAATGGCTTCTCCAGCAAAAATCGAGTCGTTGTGCCCGACTTCCAGATTGGCAATTACAGGTTTTAAATCGTCATCGTTATTGCAAGCAAACGCAATAAATGCAGCAACAATAATTGATAAAACGGGCAGTAATTTTTTTGTTTTCATAATAATTTTTGTTTTAAAATTTGACATTTATTTTATTCTGAACGGGATGTTAACATTGATAACCAGATTTCTGCCGGACTCGGGTACGTTAATGAGCCGGTAATAACTGGTATGGTTAAAGTATTTGGTATTGAAAAGGTTCTGAACCTGTGCGGCAACAGAAACAACCTGGTTTTTCAGCGGAATTCCGGCACCCAAAGCCAGATTAAAAATGGCCGAACCCGGTGTTTTTTCCTCGGGTGGCACAATGTTGTTTTGTTTTGCAGTAATTCTGTAATCGATAGAAAAATAGGGATTTCTGAAAATCCCGGCTTTTTCACGGGCATATTTCAGGTTAAGCAAAACTGAGGCTGGTGGCGAGAAGGGAAGGGTAAAACCCTTTTTTTCGCCAGATAACTGAACAGAATAAACAGATTCGGCAATCAGCCCCAACTGCCAGTTTTTGGTAAGTTCGAAATGTGAATGAATTTCGCCTCCCCAGCGGAAAACACGGCTCTGTGTGTAATAGAAAACCTGGTTTCCGTTACCATACAACCTGTCGTGTTCGTAACTGGGGTTCAGATAAATGTAGTTTAAAAAATAATTTACAAACGGGGTTACACCGGCTGCAAACTGTTGGGTGTGAATCTCTAATCCGCCATCAAACTGGTAAGAAACTTCAGGCGATAACCCGGGATTTCCGACCTCGTAACTGAAATGGTGGTAGTTAACACCATTGGCCGCAAGTTCCTTTGCAATGGGCATTCTGAAACTTTTCCCCAAATTGGCTTTGGCTGAAAAATGTTCGCTGTTGTAGCTGTATCCAACCGAACCTGTGAAACTTGAAAAACGTCTTGTTAATGCCGGGGCACGCTGCAAATACGCCCAATTTGTGTCAGATTTGGTTTCAACCGGACTTGGAAACCAGTCGGAATAAGCCTCGCTTTCAATCATTCCGAGATCGTAACGCAACCCAGCCTGAAGAATACTATTTTCCGAAAAGTTATACTTTACGTGCACAAACCCACCTGAGGTAAATTGTGTAAAAGTCGGAATGATAAAACCTCTTCCGCCGGTTTTGTTATTTTGATATTCGGTTTGAATACCCAATGAAATCATGGCTTTTTCAGAAGCTTGCCATTCAGTTTTTAAATTGGCTGAAAGAATATACTTGTCGAATTCCAGTTCAAGATCGGACGGATAAAGCAGCGAATCGGGGAAAACCGCGGGCATGTAACCGTGGCTCACATACTGGCTCAGTTCCTGTCTGAAATTCCGCTGAAACCCGAATTCTGTCAAAAAATGCATTTGACCTGTTCTCCATTCTGTTTTACTTATCGCTTTGAAATGATTCACTGTTTGGTACGGATACTGAACATCGCGGTCTGATTTGTCGTGCAGATTGGTATCCACTCTGCGGGGTTCGAGACCATGAGCATTGGCAAAGAATCCGCTTTTATTGTAAACATTGCTCAGAAAAACCTTTGTTGAAAAACCATTGGCAACATATCCGGCCGAAAAATGCAAGTCTGTTTCGTTGCCGGCAGTGTTTCGCATTCTGTTTTTGTACAACGGCGCCTTGTAAGAGTAAATATCAACGCTGTCGGCAGGCACACGGTAATCGGCAAAATCAAGCATTGTTACACGCGCTGTATAATAAAGGCTTTCCCGGCGTTTGTAAAATAAAGCTGAAAATCCTGCGAAATTGTTGTTGGTTTTGCCAATCAAGTCAATATTTCCACCCAAACTGTTTTTTGCAGGTATTTCCTTTTGTTTCAGCTCTATAACTCCGCCAATTCCATCAGACCCATACATCAGCGACGAGGGGCCTTTTATCACTTCTATCCGGTCAGAAGCAAACTGGTCAACTTCAAGTCCGTGGTCGGCGCCCCACTGCTGGCTTTCGTGTTTGATGCCGTTTTCGGTTACCACCACCCGGTTAAATCCAAGTCCGCGAATTACTGGTTTAGACTGGCCGGAACCAATATCCATGGTACTGATTCCGGGTAAACGGTCGAGTGATTTCATCAGGCTTCCACCTAAATTTTGTTTTAAATATTGTTCGTTTACAACTTCAATATTCACCGATTCCTCCCTTTTCCGTTGTTCGGCATAATTATCAGTAATGATAATTTCGTTCAGATTCAGTAACTCAGGTTCAAGAGTGATTTCGAGAGCGACATTGTTTTTCATTTGAAATGAATGGGAATATTTTTTGTACCCCAGGTAAGTTACCTGAACTGTATAATCTCCGGTTGGCAATTTCCCGATAATAAACTTTCCGTTTTTATCGGTTACTGCACCGTAATTCCCCGGACTTACCAAAACCGAAGCTGCCGGTAACGGTTGATTACCGTCAGCGTTTACCACACCTGACAATGTATATACTTGCTGGCTTATTGCTGTAAATGGCAATGCCAATACAACAAAAAGCAACCCTAAAACCCTCATGAGCTGAAGTTTCTGACTTTTTAAAAGATAATAGTTAACTGATAATTGGCCGGGATTCAGCAGGCGGGAGGCGCTCTTGGTATTAAATTGGAAAAAATGTTTTTTGAATATCCTTTCAACGGCACATAAAATACCTGTCCTGTTTGAATAATAACTGTATGAAGTGATAAAAATTCAGCAGGGATTTCGTTCAGCGGAAAATGATAGTTGCAAATGGGGCAGGGTTCTTCTTTCTCTTCAGTAACATCAAAAACCGCAAAACCAAAATCTGAATGTGGCTCGCTGCAAGTTATAGTACAATTAGCACAACTCGTGTGACCGTGATGAACCACCACGTGAAAAGGCTGGTAAATCAGCGGAAAGCTGAATATGCCAAACAATAAAAATGCAATATTTCGAATTGTGTTTTTCAATGCTTTTGTGTTTTTGCTTTTGCAGCTACTCGTGTTTGTCGCAACAAGTATTCAAATGCAACAACGTTGCAAATATAATATTTGTTTAATCTGAATGGAATATTTTTTTGTGCTTAGCAGAAATGAATTAAAACCCGAGTGGTTGGAATGTAAAAAATGCTATTTTATTAGAAACAAAACTGACGATAAAATTGACACTGATTTACACATACGACGGAACTTTTGCGGGTTTTCTCACCGCCATTTTTGAGTGTTACAGCCGAAAAGACTTTCCGGTTGAAATTGTTTCGCGCAACGGCGGACAGAAGCACCTTTTTGCTCAAAAGGTGGATATTCAAACCGATGAAGCCAAAGCAGAACGGGTTTGGAAAGCTATTCAGCAAAAAATGACTGAAAAAAATAAGCAGCTTGTGTTTTATGTCTTTCTCTCTGAGGAGCAGGGAATTGAGATGAAAATTTACCGTTTTCTGCGGAGGCTGTTCAGCGGCAATCTGAATATTGAAACCGATTTTGGCGACCCCGATGTTTTGTATCTCACCCAAACTTCGCGGAAGGTTAAGCAGGAAGCCATGCGGATGCTGCAATTTGTACGGTTTCAGCACACAAAAGACGGGTTGTATTTTTGTGGAATTGAACCGCGTTACGATGTGATTCCGCTTGTGGTAAGCCAGTTTCAGAAACGTTTTGCCGACCAGCGCTGGCTTTTGTACGACCTTAAACATAATTACGGCATGTTGTACGATAAAAACAAAGCACAGGAAGTGGTGATTTCGAACAAGGAATTCAGCTCGATAACCGGTCAGGTAAACGAAAATGTATTGCAGGAAGGGGAGGAGTTTTACCAGAAATTGTGGAAGGCGTATTTCACACACATCAACATTCAGGAGCGAAAGAACCTGAAACTGCAACGGCAACATTTGCCACGGCGGTTCTGGAAGTTTTTGCCGGAGATGATGATATTGAATTAGTTTGAAACTTAACTTTTCCAAAGTTCCAAACTTTGGAAAAGTTAAATAAAAACCAAGCTACTCTTTTACAATCTTTACCAACTGTTGTTGCCTGTCGTTATTCAGCCTGATAAAGTAAACTCCTTTTGGAAACGGGGTAAAATCCACTGTTTTGTTATTGGAATAAACGACTCCTGAATTCAGTTTACGACCGGAAATATCAAATACCGAGTAATTTACCTGGTCGATTGACCCATCAGAAAGTTGGATAGTGACAAAATCGTTCACCGGATTTGGGAAGACACTGGCTAGTTTTTGTGCGCCAGGTATTTCTGTGGTATTTTCTACAATCAGCATGGTGGTGGGCAACGATTTTTCAACTGCAAATGCATTCCCGGTATTATCAGCGAGATAACTGTAAACCCATTTTGGCCGGGCAGGCAATTTGTTGTCAAGCACTTTCTGTTCCCATTCCTGGTCGGTAACGCGCAAAAAATCATTGGTAATGTGTTCGTAGTACGACATAAAAGCGCCGGTGTAAGCTGTGGTAATGTCGCTTCCCGGAATTTTTGCAAGACAAACACCAATGTTTATTTTTCCAAGTCCGGTGTGCAACACTTTCCCAACCATCACTCCCGATTCATCGGTTGGCTGTGTGTGAATATCAACATTAATGTAGTCGCTTTCAATAACCTTATCTGCCTGCCAGAACATATCAAGAATCCAGCCATCGATGGGCAATCCGCCACATTCCTGGTTAGGAACTTTTACAAGCATCCGTTTCAGCCATTCCTGCTCTGTTTCATCAAAAACTTCGTTATTAAGTTCTTTCAATGCGAGAATCTCAAGTTTCTGCATAATTTCTGCGAACTTTCTGAAATATTGGTCCACCGGTGTACCATATTCAGGCATTATTTGTTTCCCACTGAAGAAGTCGGCGGCATTATTGGCATATTCAGCCAGCGTTTTATAAAATTCAGGATATGGTTCCACGTAAGAGTAAGGGAATGAACAACCTACACCACCGGTGTACGAAGGTTTGGCATACAACAAATTATCATGCCGTAACTGAGTCCAGCCGGCAAGTTGTGTATTCATTTTTTGCTGGTTCCACGCACCGGTGCGCATAAAAAAAGGCAGGTTGTCGTTATCGGAAACCGGGTTAAGGGCACGAATCGATGAAAGCCAGGTACTGTAAAGGTTTTCGTTCCAAAAGTCAGGTTCTTTTGCGTCAATCAGGTAACGCATCAGCGCCAGTTGCGTGCCGTAAGGATATTGAGTCATTTCCTCTTCCAGAAAGTGAAGTGCATTGTTGTTTCCCAAAGCATACAACACATCCAGCGGATTTGGCATCATCCGCATCACTTTATGGTCGTTGTAAATAATGCGGTCGAAGACTACATTTGCCAAAACAAAGGCATCGATAATAAAACGCTGTCCGCTTACAAGAAACGAAACAGGAAGTTCATCGGGCTCATCTCCATTCGGATCAACAAAGTAGAATGCGCCCATGTATTGCTGCATAAATTCGGGATTATGAACCAATCCGTCGTAATAGCTTGCAAATGTGGCCGAATCGTTAAGTTGCATCGGATTTGAAATGCCAAGTGATTGAATAAAGGCCGTGTATTCATCGGAAGTGAGATTATCGCTTTCGCCAACAAGGTAGGTAATGATTTCGTTGTTTTGCTGCAACAGGTTCTTTTCTGCCGACGACTGCATCATTTCGTTCAGAAGAAAGGCCGAAATATTGAACCGCCTGATTTCTTCTGATTCCCAGGGAGGTTCCATTCCTCCAGTGGGAGGAGGCGTCATCGGTATGTCAATTCGCCCGAGCCACATCATTGTTCTAAAATAAGGTTCAAGGTTGGTATTGCCCATCCATTCATCTTCCTGTGTAAAAACATAATGTCCCCTCACTTTAAATTGCGAGAAATCGATTGTTCGTAAGCGGTCTGGCCTGGTAAAAAGTACAACCGGAGTTAATTTTTCACTTTTTATGGCGCTCATCACCTGTTCGTAATTTTCCTGACTTGCATAACGTGTCTGCATTTTTGTATCATCAATCAGCGATTTTGCAACTGTAAGGTACAAATCGATATCGGCAATGCTTTCAGGCAGCGAATTGCCGTATTGTGCTGCAACTGCAGGCAGACAATTGTATAAACCTTTGATGTATTTATTGATGTTTGGCATCAGCAGTTTTATTTCCGAGGCTTTCAGAATTTCGTCGTACGAAGTGTGTAGCGCATGAAGAATGAGGTCGGTTGAGATAAAAACCGGCAAATCTTTGTTAAAGACATTGTTTTGGTATGCAGTACCAAAACTGTAGTCGCTGATTCTTTCGGTTACAACAAAATGGTTTTGCAATAAAAGCTCAAGTTCTGTTTCAGTAAGATTCAGTTTTTGCGTTACAGAATCGAGATAAAAAATATTTTCGGGCGATGGTGTAAGATTGCAGCCTTTGTAATATTTCAGGCCGGGTTCTTTGTTGAGTTCTTTTAGTTCGCTAAAACTCAAATCCTTCACCGAGTTGCGGAAATCGGTGTAAGATTTTACATCAAGCTGGGCAAAAACCAGGTTTGCAAGAAGAATAAAACCTGTGCAAAGTAAAATTCGTGTTTTCATGGCCGGATAGTTTATTTTGGCCATTAAAATTACGAAACATTTTTGAAGGCAAAGCACAAAAAACGGGGTTGTTCAAATCAATTTGAACAACCCCGCATGTATTAGAAAGCTTAATTACTTAAGCAATTCCTTTGGTATTTCCTTTATTGGTTTAATCTGAATGGTTTTTATATACAACTCGGCACCTTCCGACTGCAACTGTATCTTTCCTGAACTTACAGGAATGATTTGTCTGTTTTCAGTTTTGCCGATATTTGTGTTAATCATCACAACCTGCCCGTTTACCACATGCACCGAAGTACGCCCAAAACAGTAAAGGTCAACCGTATTCCATTCTCCCAGCGGCTTTTCAGCGTCAAGCGCTTTTTTAATTCCTTGTCTTTCATACAATACCCCGAAAGGTTTTACTGAGTCGTTTTTTGAAAACATAAAACCATCTTCAACAGTTTTCACAGCCGTTTCGCAATACATGTTTTTCATCAGATAGGTATCTCCGAGCCTTTCGTGCATTAACTGGCATTCGGCATTTACCATCCAGGTACCCAGCGCTTCGCCGAAATCACCAAAACTATGGTACAATAAACCGCTGTTTTGTTTAGTGTAAATCGAGTCGCCCCATTTAAAAACCAATTGCAGGTGGTAATTCGAAAACGTATCGCGCGTGGCCAACGAACCATTCACAACGCCGGAAATACGAATCAGTTTTTCTCCATCTTTTTCGACAACAGTAAAAACATTTTCATCGGTCGCACCAATTCCTGCATCTTCGGCTCCGGATAAAAAAGTTCCAAGATGTTTGTCCCAGTTGTCGAGGTTTTCACCATTAAACAATGGCTTCCATGGTTTTTGACACGAAGTGAAAATCAGCACTGTTAAAAATGAAATAAGCAGAAAATAAAATTTTTTCATATCGATATCAGGTTAAGTTGAGTAATAAAAAAACTGTCTCATGTAAATAAGACAGTTATAAGATTTTTTTATGTTTTTATAATCAATGAACCGATTCAGCATGGATGAGTTCCATCGCCCTGTCGAGAATTGCCGTATCATCGAGCATTACAATTCCCCCATTAGGCCCTGGTTCCATATGAATACCAACTGAAGCTCCCTTTTCGTAATTGGCGCCTCCAAAATAATTCCTGACGGTTTCCTCTGATACACTAAACTCCTGCGCCAATTTCTTGATGGAACCGGCAGGCAAACTGTCTTTGATTTTTCGCAACTCATTAAAAGTGATTTTACTTGTCATAGCGCGTATTTTTTTATGTGATTATTAAAAGTTTTTAGTCTCACCTGTAAAAATAGAATTAATAATTTAATAACAAAAGTTTCACAGATATCTATTTATACAGCCTGGATTAAAATCAGTTTTTACTGATAACGGATGAATTATTACAGTTTGATTAAGATGCAATAAATCAATAATTAAGTTGAAGAATATATTCTGTTAAACCACAAGGGGAACCAATTGCATTAACATTTATTAAGATTGTCAGAGTCCTTTTTCAATACAATTGTAAATTTCGTTGTGAATGGCCACGCGAATATTCAGTTCCGAAATTTTGTTGTTTTCACGCGTTGGGTAAACCCGGTTCGAAAGAAAAATATAAAGCAATCCGTTGTCGGGGTCGGCCCAAACCATATTGCCGGTAAATCCGGTGTGCCCAAAGCTGGCGGCACTTGCACTGCTTGCCGGATACGAATTTTCTGGGGTTTTCGATTTATTTTCAGGTAACGGTTTATCGAAACCCAGTGCACGACGGTTGTTATTTTCGGGAAATTGTACCGTGTTAAAACGGTTAAAGGTGTCTTCGAGTATGTATCGTTTCCCGCCATAAAATCCTTTTTGCAGGTACATCTGGAAAATTTTGGCGAGGTCGTTGGCGCATCCGAACAAGCCCGCATTTCCTGAGACTCCACCCAGCATTGCAGCTCCTTCATCGTGCACAAAACCATGAATATTGGCATGTCTGAAAACAGTGTCAGATTCAGTTGGAATAATTTGGTCTAAAGAGAAAAAACGCAATGGATTGTAAGTAACAGTGGTTGCTCCCATCGGCTGGTAAAAGTTTTTCTGAACAAAATCTTCGTAATTTGTTCCTGTCAGATTTGATATCACTTCGGGATAAATATGAAAACTCAGGTCAGAATACAAGTATTTTTTTTCTCCTAATTTTGAGTTTCTGATGGTATCAAAAAAGGTTTGTTTAAAATCATTACGCACGTACAGATTCTCATAAACCCTGATTTTAAAACTGTCGGTTGGTTCGCTTCTGAAGTTCATTGTTCTCAATTGATCCTTTTTACCGGTGGCCATTTGCCAGAACGGCAGCCAGGCCGGAATTCCCGATTGATGTGCCAGAAATTCTTTGATTTTAATACCTTCCTTGTTGCTGTTTTTAAATGAAGGCCAATAATCGCTCAGCGGTTTTTCAACATCCAGCTTTCCTTTGTCAACCAATTGCATAAGGGCAGGCAGCGGCCCGGTTACTTTGGTAACCGAAGCCCAGTCGAACAAATCGCTGTCGGTTACTTTTAAACGTTTGTCGTAGGTATGCCAGCCATAACTTTTCTGAAAAATAACGTTTCCGTTTTTGGCAACCAGCACCTGGCATCCAGGGTAAGCTTTTTCTGTAAGTCCGAGGTTTACAATTGAATCAATTTTATAATTGAGTAATTCCGAATTGATTCCAACTTCCTCGGGAATTGTGTACGCGAGTGTTTGATTGGCAACTATTTCAATCCCTTTGTTTTGCCTGAAACGGGAATCGACAGTAACCGACAGTTTCCCGCTGCTGCCGAATGCCCCAAATATCAGTTGGGCTGCCAGTTGTTGCGTTAGCTCCGTGTTTTGATAACCTGCTATCAATCCGCTTGCACGATGGATGCTGGCAAAATGTTGAAGTGCATAAACATTCCCGAAAAAAGCAAAAATCACCTGTTTGTCCTTCACCAAATCATCCACAGCTTTTCGTTGGATTTCTGATATCCCGTACCGGTTGGCCGGATAAATATTGATTCCCTGGATTCCGGCAATTACAAGGTTATAGTTTTTTAATTTTTCGAGAAGGTCAGCCCAGGTTTGCTCAGGAGCGTTTTTGGGCAGAACAAAATGGTCGGCTTTTGCATATTTTCCAACGTATTCCTGAAATGTTGAAACTTCGTTTCCCCCGATATTTAATGTGGCAATTTTGAACGTATCCAAACCCTGAAGCGGCAGTATCTCTTTATTTCTTAAAACTGTCAAGGCCTTTTTAAGCAGTTTCCGGTTGGTGACTTCAAAATTCGGGTTGTTTAAAGCTACAGTAAGATTTTTTGTTACAGCAGGTTTGTATTCGTTCAATTGCACCCAACGCTTAATTGCCAAAACCGTTGTGCACTTTTCATTAATCTCATCAATGCTGAGTTTTCCATTGGTTATCGCTGTTTTAACCGACTCGATTGCCTTTTTAAGGTCGGGAACGCATTCAACCATATCGGCTCCCGCGGTTAATGCGCGAAGTTCAGCATTTCCGCCGGTGGTTCTGACACCTTTCATGTCAATCGCATCAGTAACTACAAAACCCTTGTACCCGATTTCGTTACGGAGATATCCGGTTACAATTTCTTCTGAAAGAGAAGACGGTGTTCCTGATTTATCGAGGGCCGGTACATTTAAGTGGGCCATCATAATTCCGCCAATTCCATTGCGCGCTAAAATGCGGAAAGGATATGATTCGAGCGTATCGATATGCGTTTTTGAATGATTCAACAAAGGTAATGTGTGGTGTGAATCTGTTTCTGTGTCGCCGTGTCCCGGAAAATGTTTGGCTACGGGTAAAATACCTTCGTCCTGCATCCCTTTTGCCATATACCAGGCGGTTTTTGCCACTGTATTTTTGTTTTCTCCAAACGATCGGAAATTGATTATCGGATTTTCAGGATTTGTGCTGATGTCGGCAACAGGGGAAAAATTAACGTGAATTCCCATCAACTTCATTTGCCGGGCAATATCACGTCCCATCTGGTAAATCAGTACCGAATCGGTAACAGCTCCCAAAGCCTGAGCATACGGGTAACGCACTGTGCTGTCGATTCGCATCGGCAAACCCCACTCTCCATCGATTGCAACCAACAACGGGGTTTTGGAAGCTTTCTGAAAATCATTAATCCAGGTTGCCGATTCAACCGGATTTCCTTTCATTACGAGAATTCCCCCCGGTTTGTATTTGCCAATAATTTCAAGCGACCGGTTTTTGCTTGCCTCCCCAAGTTCAGGATAAACGGCGATAGTCATCAGTTGGGCAATTTTTTCATCCAGCGTGAGATTTTTAAGCTGATTTGTCACCCACTCATCTGTTTTGTATTGAAAATACGGCGGATCAATTGTTTGTGCAATACCCTGAACTGCAATGGTAAAAATGATAATAAAAGCGGATGCAATATTTTTGAATTGGATGTTGTTCATTTTTCTGTCGAAGATTTTTCTCAAACCTGCTGTTAACGGCTTTTCAAATTGTATTTTTAGCCATTGCAAATGTAATTTTTATCACGTCATGCCAAAAAGTAGTTTGTTATTGTTATTGCTGTTTGTTGTTGGTTTTTTGCAGGTATCGGGTGCAGAAAACATTGTTACAGGAGCCGACCAGCCAGAAAAATATTTACCGCTGATGAAAGAAAAGCGGCTTGGTTTGGTTGTAAATCACACCTCGATGAAAGGCACAATGCATCTTGCAGATTTTCTGATTTCGGAAAAAATTGATGTTCAGAAGATATTTGCCCCTGAACATGGTTTCAGAGGCGATGCATCGGCCGGCGAAGAAATTCAGGACGGCGTTGATGTAAAAACCGGTGTTCAGGTGGTTTCGCTTTATGGTATAAACAGAAAACCCACCAGTGAACATTTAAAAAATCTCGATTTGGTTGTATTTGATATTCAGGATGTGGGATGCAGGTTTTACACCTATATTTCAACACTTCACCTGGTTATGGAAGCCTGTGCCGAAAACAACGTGCCTTTGCTTGTGCTCGACCGGCCAAATCCAAATGGCGATTATGTAGCCGGCCCGATTTTATTACCTGAGTTTAAATCGTTTGTTGGAATGGATCCGATTCCGATTGTACACGGGTGCACTGTTGGCGAACTTGCTCTGATGATTAATGGTGAAATGTGGACTGATACAGTCCCGTGTGTGCTCAAAGTAATTCCGGTTTTGAATTACACCCATCGTACAAAATATGAGTTGCCAGTTCCGCCTTCACCCAATTTGCCAAATTACTTGTCTGTAAGATTATATCCATCGCTCTGTTTTTTCGAGGCAACAACTGTGAGTGTTGGCAGAGGAACTGATTATCCGTTTCAGGTATTGGGTGGTTTGCAAAAAAATCTTGGCGGTTTTCATTTTACACCTGTCGATAAACCAGGTGCTGCGATTAATCCTGTAAATGTAAATCAGAAATGTTATGGTATTGATTTGAGGGAACTGACAGAAGTTCCGCAATTCACCTTACAGTTTTTTCTTGATTTTTATGAAAAATATGAAGTTGAAAAAGATTTCATCAATCGTGAAAAGTGGTTTAATACTTTGGCCGGAACCGGGGTTTTGCTAAGTCAAATCAGGGAGGGTAAAAGCGAGGCTGAAATTATGCAGTTGTTTGTGCCCGAAACAGATAAATACAAAGAGATTAGAAAAAAGTATTTGCTTTACCCTGATTTTGAATAGCAATGAATCCATATCTGGTTATCAGCATCATTCTTGGTTATTTTGTTTTGTTAATTGTAGTTTCGTGGTTCACTTCGAGAAAAGCCGATACTGAAACATTTTTCACCGGTAACCGAAAATCACCCTGGTACATTGTAGCTTTTGGAATGGTTGGAACCACAATTTCGGGGGTAACTTTTATTTCCGTTCCGGGAGAAGTTGGCAATTCAGCCTTTTCGTATCTGCAGTTTATTTTTGGAAATATTGCAGGATTTTGGATAGTTGCACTTGTTTTATTGCCGCTGTACTACCGTTTGAACCTGATTTCGATTTACACCTTTCTGAACCAACGCATGGGAGAATATGCCCATAAAACAGGTTCATTTTTTTTCCTTATTTCAAAACTTATCGGGGCTGCTTTCCGTCTTTACCTTGTAGCTGGTGTTTTGCAACTTGCTTTTTTCGACGCATTTAATATTCCATTTGCGCTTACAGTAATTGCAACCATCACCCTGGTTTGGATTTACACCCAAAAAGGAGGAATAAAAACAATTATCTGGACCGATTCACTTCAAACATTGTTTCTTGTTATTGCTGTTGTTTTTACAATCGTAACAGTAGCAAAATCGTTAAACTGGAGCTCGTTACAGTTAATTAATGAAATTGTTGAAAGCCCGAATTCACAAGTGTTTTTCTGGGACTGGCGTTCGGAGAACAACTTTTTTAAACAATTTCTGGCCGGGGCATTTATCACCATTGCAATTGTGGGAATGGACCAGGATATGATGCAAAAAAACCTGACCTGCAAAAACATACGCGATGCGCAAAAGAATATGATTGTTTTCAGTCTGCTTTTTTTAATTGTAGTGATTCTGTTTTTGAGTTTAGGAACTTTGCTTTATGCGTTTGCAGAAAAATCAGAGATCACAATTCCGGCTAATACCGACGATTTGTACCCGATGCTGGCGTTAAAATATTTGGGGTTACCCGTTGGAATTGCTTTTCTTTTAGGAATAACAGCAGCTGCATATTCCAGTGCCGATTCGGCGCTTACAGCTTTAACCACCTCGTTCAGCATCGATTTTTTGAAGATAGAAAAGTATGACGAAGCTAAAAGAAACAGAATTAAAAGATTGGCACATTTGTTCTTCTCCGCACTTTTAATTCTTATAATACTGTTGTTCAGGGCGCTTAATAATGAAAGTATTGTTGTGGCAGTTTTTAAAGTCGCCGGTTATACATATGGGCCAATTTTAGGGCTTTTTATCTTCAGCCTGTATTTTAAACGAAAAACTAACGAGAAGTGGGTGCCAATGGTAGCTGTTTTAGCTCCGGTTGTATCATTTTTTATTGCGAAATATGCTCCGGTTTTGTTTAACGGATATCAGGTTGGCTTTGAATTATTAATGGTAAACGCCTTTCTTACAATCATTGGTTTATTGCTGATTTCAAAACGATCAGAATGAAGTAACTAAATATTACCAAGAAACGTTAAAAATTGTGAATTCATTTTTATATTTGCCATAATAAGAGGTTCGCATAACCGTTATATACATTCTAAATAATTCAAATTGAACAGGTATCTTATTCAAATATTGATGCTCGCAGCTCTTGTTTTCTCGTTATTTTCCTGCGAGGATGAAGGATATCTGGACTCTCCCGATGCCCGTTTACAATTTTCAGCTGACACAGTTACTTTTGATACAATTTTTACAACAATAGGGTCAACCACGCAACGGTTTACAGTGCATAATACATACGAGGAGAATATTCTGATTTCCCGCATTCGGCTGTCGGGTGGTGATTTCTCCAGTTTCAGATTGAATATTAATGGCGAAGTTGCCAATGAAATATACGAAGTTGAAGTTCCGGCCAGAGACAGTATTTTTATATTTGTTGAAGTAACCATTGATCCAACCGGGCAAAATCTTCCGATGGTTGTTCAGGATTCAATTGAGTTTACCACAAATTCGAATGTTCAGAACATTCAACTGGTGGCGTATGGTCAGGATTTTAAATTAGTGAGAGCCGAAACGATAAAAACCACCACCTGGACCGCTGAAAAGCCCTATCTGATTTATGATTATGCGTACGTTGACAGTACCTCGGTACTTACGATTGAGCCTGGTACAAAAATCTATTTTCATAAAGGGGCAGGCTTGTATGTTAAAGGCAGAGTTAAAGCAAACGGTACTTTCCAGGAGCAGATTCATTTTATTCCCGACAGACTTGAAGATGCGTACAAAAATGTTCCGGATCAATGGAATGGAATTGTCCTGTTTTCAGGAAGCCACGATAATGTTTTCAATTTCTGTAATATTAAAAATGCAAATATTGGTTTGCAGGTAGGTACAATAGAAAATGAAGGGTATGCAAGTGCCAGAATCACAAATACTAAAATAGAGAACATGGCTTATGCCGGGCTGTTTGCAATTAAATCGAGAATTACCGCATACAACGATGTGATTGCCAATTGTGGTTTTTATGCTGTTGCACTTGTTGTTGGAGGCGATTACCAGTTTTTTCATACAACTATTGCCAATTATTGGGGCAATTTTTCAACCAAAGCCCGGTCAACAGCTTCATTAGTAATTTCAAATGTGCTGATTATAGCAGATTCAAAAGGTGGAAGTAAAGTGTATAACGGGGAGCTTGAAAATGCAACTTTCGGGAATAGTGTAATTTATGGCAATAATATTCAGGAGATTGAACTTGGCGATAATGGAGAAAACAAGTTCAATTTTAAATTCGAAAATTGCATCATGCAAGTTGCCGATACGTTTAAAACATCAAATCAGGAACGTTTTGTAAACATCTGGAAAGGACCTAAATATGATCCGTTATTTGTTGATCCGTACAAAGAATATAATTACCAGCTGGATACGCTTTCGCCGGCAAAAGATTTAGGAAAACCCGAAATTGGTGCGTTGTACCAGTACGATATACTTAATAAAGACAGAACTGTTGACAAAGCACCCGATTTGGGAGCTTACGAACGTATTGAAAAAAAGAATGGAAAGTAAACGCATATTACTTGCAGGTCTTTTCAGTTTCATCGTCACAGTTTCATTGGCTCAAACCGAATCCGGAGAATTCAAAATTATGTTCTATAATCTTGAAAATCTGTTCGATATAAAAGACGATTCACTTACAAATGATGAGGATTTTACTCCCGGTGGTGAAATGCACTGGACTTATAACAGGTTGAATTCGAAATTAAAGAACGTATCGAAAGTTATTATTGCTGCTGGTGGATGGCAAATGCCGGATATGTTGCTGTTTTGTGAAATTGAAAACCGTTTTGTTCTGGATAAACTTGCAAACGAAACACCATTAAAAAATACAGCTTATAAAATCATTCATAAAGAATCACCGGATCACCGCGGAATTGATGTTGCCATGCTGTACAACAGTGAACGGTTTTATCCGATAAGTTACAAATACTATCCGCTGATTTTTAAAAACGAGGTTTTGAAAACGCGTGAAATTTTGTGTGTTTCGGGAATAGTTGACGGTAATGATACGATTCATATTTTAGGTAACCATTGGCCGTCGCGCTATTCAGGATTGTTGGAAACCAGGGAATTACGTGAAGCTGCGGCTCGCTTATTGAGAAGCCTGGTTGAGCAGTTAATAACCGATTACAAAAATCCGAAAATTATTATTGCCGGTGATTTTAACGAAAATCCTGATGATAATTCGATTAGAAATATTCTCGGGGCACGGAGTTATGAAAAAACAGTTACTGATTCAGCAATTTATAATATGTCAACAAACTGGGTAAAGGCGAACAGCGGCACACTAAAATACCAGTCGCAATGGTTTGTCTTCGATCAGATTCTGGTTTCCGGGGCGCTGTTAAATTCGAACGACAGGTTACATACTAACCCGGAAAATGCATCAATTGTGAATTTCCCATTCTTGTTAGAGGAAGATAAAAAGTTCGGTGGCAGAAAACCTTATCGCACTTATAATGGCTTTGATTACCAGGGAGGATTCAGCGACCATTTGCCAGTAATGTTGCGTCTCTCAACAAATTAATTGCCCTTTTTTGTAAGCCCGAGTTCAGTTGCTTTTTGCATCATTAACGCATAAGCTTCGTCAAAATCATTTCTGATGATGCCATCCAGAATAGCATCTTTTATCGCGTCTTTAATTATCCCAACCTCTCTGCATGGCTGAAGCCCGAAAATCTCCATAATAAGTTCGCCTTTAACAGGCGGCTCAAAATTGCGAATTGTATCTTTCTCTTCTATTTCTTTAAGCTTTTCGCGGACTACCAGAAAGTTTTTCATGTAACGTTTTACTTTCTCAGGATTTTTTGAAGTGATATCTGCTTCGCAAAGCGTCATTAAATCATCAATTTCGTCCCCGGCTTCAAATAGCAGTCTTCTTACAGCCGAATCAGTTACCACATCTTCCGACAAAACAATCGGTCGCATGTGCAACTGAACCATCTTCTGTACATATTTCATCTTCTCGTTCAGTGGCAATTTGAGTCGCTTAAAGATTTCGGGAATCATTTTCGCCCCTACAAAATTGTGAGAATGAAATGTCCAGCCTTGTCCATCAACAAACTTCTTTGTAGGTGGTTTGGCAATGTCGTGAAGCAGCGCAGACCATCGTAACCAAAGGTTTTGGGTGTGAGGCGTAATACGGTCGAGGACCTCAAGTGTATGATAAAAATTGTCCTTATGCGCAATTCCTTTAACCCTTTCTATCCCCTTCATATTTTGTAATTCAGGGAAAATAATTGCCAGTAATCCGGTTTCTTCGAGCAGTTTAAATCCGATGGAAGGTTTATCGGATAGCATAATTTTATTTAGCTCTTCAATAATTCTTTCGCCTGAAACTATCTTTATCCGGTCTTTGTTTTTGGCGATAGCCTGCAATGTCCCGGGTTCAATTTCAAATCCAAGCTGGGTTGAAAACCTGATTGCCCGCATAATCCTGAGCGGATCATCAGAAAAAGTTATATCAGGGTCAAGCGGGGTGCGGATTATTTTGTTTTTCAGGTCTTCGAGCCCATTAAACGGGTCGGTTAGCTGGCCAAAATTAGCGCTGTTCAATCCAATTGCCAGCGCATTTATGGTAAAATCCCTGCGATTCTGGTCGTCTTCCAGTGTTCCGTTTTCAACCTGTGGTTTTCGCGAGTCTTGTTGGTACGATTCTTTTCGGGCACCAACAAATTCAATTTCAAGGTCTTTGTATTTCAGCATTGCAGTCCCAAAATTCTTAAAAACATGAACCTGGGGTTTGTTTTTTAACCGTTCCGATACTTTTCTGGCAAGTTCAATTCCACTGCCTAATGTCACAATGTCAATATCTTTTGAATTTCGATGAAGAAAAATATCGCGGACAAAACCGCCGATAACATAGGTTTCAAGTTGCATTTCATCAGCAACTGCTTTAATTTCGTGAAATATTTTGTGATTCAGTTGTTTAATCATCGTCTGTAAAATAAGTGAATGTGTCATGTTACAAACATGACACATTCAGAAAATTGCGTGACAAAATTACAATTATTTAACTGAAATGGGCAAAAAACAATGGGTAACAAAAACGGTATTATATTTGCATTGAAATATGTAGATAGTTACATATGAAGTTTAATTTTAAAATTTGATATTATGTTAGAGCATTTAACCTTAGCAACTTTTAAAGAAAAAGTATTCAATTTCGAGGAGAATAAAGATTGGAAATATGAAGGCAGCGTGCCTTGTATGATTGATTTTTACGCCAACTGGTGTGGCCCGTGTAAAATGGTGGCTCCTGTATTGGAAGAGTTACAAAAAGAGTACGGTGATAAAATTGTTATCTACAAAGTAAACACTGAAGACGAGCAGGAATTGGCTGGTTTGTTTGGTATTCAGAGCATTCCTTCGTTGCTGTTTGTTCCAAAAGACGGACAACCACAAATGGCAATGGGAGCGCTTCCGAAACAGACATTTGAAAGAGCAATTGCTGATGTATTGAAAGTTGAAAAACCCGTGCTGAACTAAAAACAGTTCAACACTTTTTCGAGATGGATTCCGCGCGAACCTTTTATTAAAACATTTCCGTTGGTGATAGGTGTTTTTTTAAGGGTTTCGCACAGGGAATCAGCATTTTCAAATACAGGATAATCATACTCTCCTGCAATTTCAAAAAAAATATCACCAACAAGATAAACATTGCATTCAGGATAACTTTTAAGGAGTTCAAGTATTGTAGTGTGTTCATCTCTTGAATATTCACCTAATTCAAGCATATCACCCAAAATCAAATTGGTTTCGCGGGAGGCGTTTTGCATAAAGCTCTTAATCGATGCCTGCATGCTGGTTGGATTTGCATTGTATGCGTCCATCGTTATTCTCAGGTTGTTTTTCACAATCAGCTGAGAGCGGTTGTTCTTTGGCTGATAAACTTTAATTGCCTTTTGAATTTCGAGCGGATCAACCATAAAATAATTTCCAATACAGGCCGCTGCCAAAACATTTTCGAAATTGTAGTTCCCGGTTAGTTGGGTATTCAGATAAAGGACTCCTTTTGGAAAATTAGCCTTCAAATGTAAATAGGGTGGTGATTCAATTGGTTCTGCAACCAAATTGGCGTCATTCTCTCCGTAACTTATTTTGTTGGCGATATTGCCGGTCAGTTTTTCGAGTAAGGGATTGCTTTTGTTGTAAAAAACAAGGCCGTTCTTTTTTTGCAAAAAACGGTAGAGTTCGGTTTTAGTTTGAATTACTCCTTCAAAAGAGCCAAATCCTTCCAGATGAGCTTTCCCGATATTTGTAATAATCCCGTAATCAGGGTCAGCAATTTCACAAAGTTCAGCAATTTCGCCCGGGTGGTTTGCTCCCATTTCAACCACGCCAAATTCGGTTGATTCATTCATTTTAAGCAGCGTCAGTGGTACCCCGATGTGATTGTTCAGATTACCTTGTGTAAAACTTACATTGTATTTTCTTGCTAAAACCGCTGAGACTAATTCCTTCGTGGTTGTTTTTCCGTTCGTACCGGTTATTGCAAGTATGGGCAACCCGAGCTTTTTGCGATGCAGGCTTGCCAAATCCTTCAATGCCTGAAGTACATTTTCAACCAATATGGTTTTCCCTGGCAGCTCAAATTCTTTTTCATCGATAATTGCATAAACCGCCCCTTTATTCAGCGCTTCAATGGCAAATTTGTTTCCATTGAAACTGTCGCCTTTTAATGCAAAAAACAGGCTATCTGGTTCAATATTCCGGCTGTCGGTGGTTATTACAGGGTTGTTCCTGAAAATGTGGTAGAGTTCAGCAATGGTTGTCATTGTTCAATTTCAATGGTAATTTGACTTATTGAAACAAAAAGAGCTTCACTGTATAAAATGAAGCTCTTTCTGGAATATTTAAATTTGTCAGAATCCTTCTGGTGAACCCACACGTGTCATTGCACAGCGGAATCCCAAATCGTTCTGCGCCTTATCCTGTTCCAGGTATCTGCGGGTTCCGGGCACAAGCCAGTAGGAGCGGTCTTTAAATGAACCACCTTTATACACACGTACATTGTCGGTAATCAGTGAAGAAAATGCACCGGGGCGGTCATCCTGAATATACATGTCAGATGTTTTATTCCCTTGAACAGCGTTCCAGTTTCCAGATTCAACAAGTTGTGAATTTGAATCACCATCTTTAAAATTTCTGTAATCCATACCCGCAATTGTGTCTTTTACCAACTCACCAAATTCGTCACGCATCAGATTTCCACTGTTATCACGACGATATTCTGTTATCACATTTCCACGAAAAGGGTTAAACTCTTCCACATCTTTGTATGACAGTGGCCTATAAACATCAGCAACCCATTCATTAACATTACCAGCCATACAATACAATCCGAAATCATTCGGGTCGTAAGAGTAAACTTTAGCAGTAATATCGGCATTGTCGTTTAATGCACCGGCAACCCCCATCATGTCACCGCGTCCGCGTACAAAGTTGGCTTTCATTAAACCTTTTTCACTTTTAGAGTCCTCACGCAGGTAAGCACCATTCCAAGGATATAATCTTCTGTCGGTCAGTAATTCGCCGTCCATGTTTCCTATTAATCCGTAAGCAGCATATTCCCATTCGGCCTCGGTTGGTAACCGATAGCTTGGTAGTAAAATTCCATCTTCCCAACGAACTCGTTTGGTGGTTCCATCCGGATTTTCAAGTGGTTTTTTTCCATCTGCTCCCTGGTACAAGCCGGCAAGATATGTTTTAGATGTGTAAACATTTTGGCCAGCTTGCGTATTGTCATGTTCCATTATTCCTTTTTCAACAAGAATCTGCTCATTAACCCTGTCGGTTCTCCATGAGCAATAGGCATTAGCCTGCTCCCAGGTTACACCAACAACGGGATAATCACTGTATGCGGGGTGACGGAAGTAATTCTCAACATATGGTTCATTGTATGCAAGCTCACTTCTCCAGAGCGTTGTGTCGGGAAGAGCTGAATTAATTTTTGCCCTGTTTCCGGCATAAACACGTGTCAGCCAGTGTGTATATTCACGGTAGTCCTGGTTCGAAACTTCAGTTTCGTCCATGTAAAACGAAGCAACTGTTACTCTGCGTGGAGTATTATCCCAGCGGTACATCACATCTTCTTCAACACGGCCCATGGTGAAAGTACCGCCCTGTACAAAAACAAGACCTGGTCCGGCATCCTGCTCGTAGCCTGATTCATATGGAATGCTTCCTGTTTCTTCAGAGTTGTACTCCCAACCTGTTGTTCTTGAAACATTTCCGCTTTTTTTGCCAAACAAACCGCATCCCGATATGGATGCTGCTAATAGCAATATGAACAAAGTCTTTAACTTCATCATTTTCATTTTTCAATTTACTTTTCAGAACGTCACAAATATAACTAATTTGTTCAATTCTTATTGTTTTGCATTTTTAAAAAATTTTGTGGTTGTTGCATCAGCACTGACATCCTGGTACATCAGGAAGGTTCAATAGTTCTAATTTAATGACCAGTTTTGCTGCAATAAATATTTATATTAGGCGTTTTATTTCTGATTTCACATCCGTTTTATATGAAGTTTTATACACTCCTGTTATTTATTGTATTAGCTGGATTCACTTCGGGTGACATCCACAGGGAACATATTACTATTCAATGGAGTAACCTGTTTGTTGATGAAAACGGGTTGCATTTATCCGCCGAATTGAATTTTGAAGGAGCAGCTTTTCCAGAGCCGGGCTCTATGATTCCTGTTTATTTTAAATCTGTTGAGTTAAACGAAAGTGAGGAATTCAGCTATGTTTTGGAAAGTCCGGTTTTTGAAGCTTTTGTTTTGCCCGATGATTTTCCTGGTGTTGAGAGGATTGAAGACGATTTTAAACTGGTTACCAACAAATCGCAAACACGGGAAAATGCAGTTCTGCACATTCAGATTTCAACTTTGAAAAAAGTGGATGGGAAACTTTTCAGACTGAAAAGTTTTGTGCTGAAAAGAATTCCCGGAGCTACTGATAGCGAATTAAAAAAGGCACAAGTTGCACACGAATGGAAAAGCAGTTCGGTTTTAAGTCAGGGGAAATGGATAAAAATCAGTATTACAGAAAAAGGAATTTATAAAATACCATATTCAAAATTAACAGCCTGGGGGTTTGCCGACCCTTCTAAAGTAAGTGTTTATGGAAGCGGTGGAATGCTTTTATCGGAAGACCCGGGCACAATTAATTATGATGATGTTGAACAGTGTGCTGTTTGGCGCGATAAAAATAATGGCGCCGATTGCCTGTTTTTTTATGCTCCCGGTCCTATTAAATGGACTCCTGATAAAACAAACGACGTTTTTTACCATCAAATCAACGATTACTCATCGAAAGGTTTTTTCTTTTTAACTGATAACGTTGGCACAGCGAAAACTGCCCCATTATTGGCTGTTGTTCCTGAAACTCCCACGCATACAGTAACCTCGGCAAATGCTTTTATGGTTTATGAAAATGATCTCGAAAATGTGTTGTTATATGGCTCAGGAAAAAAGTGGTTTGGCGATAAGTTCAGAAACAGTGGCGTGAAAAATATTGATTTAACACTTGAAGATATTGATGTTGCTGCCCCGGTTAAAGTGAAAGTTAGCGGAATTGCGCGGTCGTACAACAAATCGGAATTGAAAACGCTGATTAACCAGACTGAAATTGGGATACTTAAATTTGCAATGGTAAATACCGGTAGCCAAACCGCCAGTTATGCCGATGAAAAGGAAGGTTTGTTTTCGACTACTGTTGCTGGAAACACTGTTCGATTTACCCTGAAATATTTTAGTGACAACACCGGCGATAACATTGATGATAATGCTGTAGCCTGGCTCGATTATTTCGAAATTAACTATCGCAGAAAACTGAAATTTGGAAACAAACCGGTTTTTTTCAGCGATTTGAATACCACCGGCGCAGGCAATACAACAGCTTTCTCTTTTGAAAATGCAGTTTCGGGAGTTCGTGTTTTCGACGTTACCGACAATTTTAACGTCGGTGAAATACCGGTTGAAATTACGGGTAACATTGGCGTTATTAAAAGGCCATCGACGGAGTTGGCTGAATATGTTGCATTTAATCCCAATGGAACTTACAGCGAGCCTGAACTGGTTGGCGAAGTGGCCAACCAGAATCTTCATGCGATGAGTGTGCCTGAGTTCGTTATTATTTCACATCCTTTATTTTTAAGTTCTGCGAACCGTTTAGCCGATTTTCACCGGAGCTACGACGGTATGAGCGTGGAAGTTGTAAATGCCGAACAGGTTTATAACGAATTCAGTTCAGGTGAACGAAATGCAACAGGCATCAGGAATTTCATAAAAATGATGTACGATAAATCAACCACACTGAAATATGTTTTGCTTCTTGGTGATGGCAGTTACGATAACAGGGGGATAAAAGCAACAACTAAAAATTTTATTCCTACTTACCAATCAGAAAACTCGCTTGTTCCGGTTGCATCGTTTGTAACCGACGATTATTATGCAATTCTGGATCAGGGAGAAAGTGTTTATAATGGGAGCCTTGATATCGGAATTGGACGAATTCCTGCGTCTTCGGCATACGAAGCAGAACTTGTAATTGATAAGATTGAAAATTATTATGCAGAGGATGCATTGGGTGACTGGCGAAATGTAATTAGTTTTATTGCTGATGATGAGGATGGAAGTTTGCACATGTCGGATGCCGAAAAACTGGCGAGCATGGTAAATGCAGGTCATGGAGAATTTTTGACAGAAAAGATTTACCTCGATGCTTACCAGCAAATTGTAACTGCCGGCGAGGAAAAATATCCTGAAGTTACATCAGCAATCAACAACAGGGTAAAAGACGGAGTTTTGATTCTGAATTATGTAGGTCATGCAAATGAACGTTATATGGCCGATGAACATGTTTTGGATATCAGCAACGTAAACTCGTGGTCGAATGGAAAAAACCTGCCAATTTTTGTTACTGCAACTTGTGAATTTAGCCGGTTTGATACTGACGAAACCTCGATTGGAGAGTATGTACTGTTTAATCCGAACGGCGGGGGAATAGGATTGTTTTCAACCACCCGGCTGGTTTATGCCTACTCCAATTTTTTATTAAGTCAAAGTTTTTACAGTTATGTTTTTGAAGCCGATAAAAACGGTAATCGTTACCGGATGGGCGACATTATGCGATTGGCTAAGAACAATACAATAAACACCACAAACAAAAGAAATTTCAGCCTGTTGGCCGATCCTGCATTACGGTTATCGTACCCGAAACACAAGGTTGTGACAAAAAGAATTAACAATAAAGATGCAGGTACAAATACCGACACAATAAAAGCGCTTGATAAAGTAATAGTTGAGGGTGTTGTTACCGATTTTGCCGGCAATACGCTTGGCGATTTCTCGGGCGAGATGTCTGTTACTGTTTATGATAAGACAACAACAGCAAGTACACGCGGAAACAACGGTGAAACACCTTTTAATTACAGGGTATTGGAGAATATTATTTACAAGGGGACTGCGAGTGTAACTAATGGGGTTTTTACATTCAGTTTTGTTGTGCCAAAAGATATTTCGTATGCAGCAGGGCAGGGCAAAATTATGTATTATGCCGATAATGGAACCGAGGATGCTCACGGTGCTTTTAATAATTTTATGATTGGCGGTTTATCCAATCAGACAATTACTGATAATGAGGGGCCCGACATCAATTTATTTATGGATTCGGAGGATTTTGCCAATGGTGAAAAAACAAGTAAAAATCCTTTGCTGATGGCGTTTATAACCGATGAAAATGGAATAAACACCGCCGGAACAGGAATCGGCCACGATATTACTGCCATTCTCGACGATGATTTTTCAAATGTGCTTGTGCTGAATCAGTATTACCAGGCAGACAACAATGATTATACAAGCGGGGTGATTAATTATCCGTTTCAGAATCTTTCAATAGGCAAACACAAGCTCACTTTAAAAGCCTGGGATGTGGCCAATAACTCATCGGAAGCAGAAATTGAATTTGAAGTGACAGGTGATTTCATAATAAGTGCAGTACACAGCACACCAAATCCGGCAGTCGGGTTCACTAATTTCAGGTTCGAACACAACCAGGCTGACGCCACACTTGATGTAATGATTGAGATATTCGACCTGATGGGAAGACGGATTGAATACATTACCACCGAGGTAGGTTCGGCAGGACTGTTGAGTAACCCCGTGATGTGGGATTTTAATTCCACCCAAACCGCCCTGGGTAACGGTATTTATGCTTACCGGATTACGGCACGTAACAATTCAGGTGTGGTAACCTCGGCATCTGGGAAAATGATGATTTCACGTTAAATTTTCGGGAGCGCAAAATTTTTGGAATAATGCCGCGTTCTCTTTTTACGATAACCATGGCTGCAAAGGCAAATGTTGTATATTTGCAGCCTCAATTTTTTGAAAAATGATGATAAAATTATTTAGGTTTTTACTTCTTACGACTGTTGTTGTTTTAATTGCTGAAAACATTCAGGCTCAGTCAACAACATCAGGCGCCAATACAATTACCACAGCAGTACCGTTTCTTACTATTACTCCCGATTCGAGGGCAGGTGGTATGGGTGATGCCGGGGTTGGTTTAACTCCTGATGTGAGTTCGCAACACTGGAACCCGGCAAAATATGTATTCATGGAAAGCGATATGGGCGTTGGACTTTCATATTCTCCCTGGTTACGTAACCTGGTTGACGACATTAATCTTGCCTATCTTTCGGGTTATAAAAAGCTCGACGATGTTTCGGCTGTGGCTGCTTCGCTGCGTTATTTTGCACTGGGCGATATTGTTTTTACCAGTGAGTTCGGTGTGTTTCAAGGACAACAAAGTCCAAACGAGTTTGCACTCGATTTTGGTTATTCACGTAAACTTTCCGAAATTTTCTCAGGTGCCGTTACACTTCGTTACATCAGATCTGATTTAACCGGGGGGCAACTCGTAAATGGACAGGAAACTCACGCTGGAAATGCTTTTGCTGCCGACGTTGCTTTTTATTATTACAACGAGTTCAGAGCCAATCGAAAAGACAATATTTTTTCAGCAGGTGTCAATATTCAGAATATTGGTTCAAAAATTTCATATACCGATGGCGAAGTAAAAGATTTTATACCAACCAATCTTATGCTTGGAACATCTTACACAACCAATCTCGACGACTACAATTCTTTCAGTTTTTCATTCGAAGCCAATAAATTGCTGGTTCCAACGCCGCCAGCCGATTCAACTGAATACGGCGATGATGATGTGATCTGGTCAGGCGGAGTGAATTCTGATATTGGTTCAATTGAAGGTATGATTGTTTCGTTCTATGATGCACCCGGTGGTTTTAAGGAAGAACTACAGGAAATAACTCTTGCACTCGGGGTTGAATACTGGTACAATAAGCAATTTGCTATCAGGGGAGGGTATTTTTACGAACACGAAAACAAAGGGAACAGGAAATATTTCACGGCAGGTGCCGGGTTGAAGATGAATGTTTTTTCACTCGATTTTTCCTACCTGTTGCCAACACAGCGCAATCACCCGCTTGAAAATACACTTCGGTTTACGCTTTCGTTTGATGTTGAAGCATTTGGAAGACAGCGGTAATGGATTTCCGTATCGGACAAGGATATGATGTGCACCGCCTGGTTGAAGGAGAAACCTTGTGGCTTGGCGGTATTTTAATTCCACACAGTAAAGGAACGGTTGCCCATTCTGATGGGGATGTGGTGATTCACGCCATTTGTGATGCACTTCTCGGAGCAGTCAAACTGAGGGATATCGGAACACATTTTCCTGATAATTCAGCCGAATTTAAAAATATCGACAGTAAAATATTGTTGAAAAAGTCGGTTCAGCTTGTTCTTGAAAAGGGATACGAAATTGTGAACATTGATTGTACAATCAGCGCACAGCAACCCAAACTCAAACCGTACATTCCTGAAATGGAACGTGTAATGGCTTCGGTTCTTGAAATTGACGAAGACCGAATCTCGGTGAAAGCCACCACTACCGAAAAACTCGGGTTTGAAGGTCGTGAAGAAGGAATTTCGGTGAATGCGGTTGTTCTGCTAAAAAGGAAATAATGGGAAATACTAAAACACTTGTAATCGGGGCAAGTACAAATCCTGAGCGATATTCAAACATGGCTGTCAGGTCACTAAAAAGCCATCAGCACGAAGTTGTTGCACTAGCCAAAAGAGCTGGTGAAGTGGCTGGAGTTCCGATTCAGACTGATTTTCCGGTGAACGAATTAATTCATACGGTTACTCTTTATGTGGGGCCGCAGCACCAAACCGAATACTACCAGCAGGTGATTGACCTTCAACCTGAGCGTGTGATTTTCAACCCTGGGACCGAGAATTTCGAATTTGCTGAAATGCTCGAATTAAAAGGAATTGAGACTATTGAAGGATGCACGCTGGTGATGCTTAACACGGGTCAGTATTAACAGAAATTATTACAACATGTTTGAACAAGTGGAATCATTCGAAGCTTTTTTGAAATTGAAAGAGGAGGAACCCGCATTACTCGCTTATTTTTCAACCGAAACCTGTAATGTTTGTAAAGTACTAAAACCAAAAGTTGCTGAGTTGATTCAGGCTTCTTTCCCCAAAGTCAAAACGGTTTATATACAAACCGACAAATTGCCCGAAGTAGCTGCTCAAAATCAGGTGTTCGCTGTTCCCACGCTTATGGTTTATTTCGAAGGAAGGGAGTATATCCGCAAAAGCCGGAATATCGGTATTGGCGAATTGGAACGCGAAATCGACAGACCGTATTCAATGATTTTCGGGGAATAAATTCCAACTCACAAAAACTCACCTAATAATACTTTCAATAGATTTTCGTCGGCTTCGTTGGGCATGGTAACTTTCAAATCAGGGTTAACTTTCATTGCCTGTTGAATGGCAAATTTTGCTGCCGGATTTTGCGCCCAGCTGCGACGGGCAATTCCATTGTTCACATCCCAGTGAAGCATCATTTTAATTCGTTTTTCAGCATCTTCCGACCCGTCTATCGTCATCCCGAATCCTCCGTTGATTACTTCGCCCCAGCCAACGCCACCGCCATTGTGTAACGAAATCCATGTGGCTCCGCGGAAACTGTCGCCAACAAAATTATGCACAGCCATGTCGGCTGTAAATGCCGAACCGTCGTAAATATTTGAGGTTTCACGGTAAGGAGAATCTGTTCCCGAGACATCGTGATGGTCGCGGCCAAGCACAATAGGCGCAGAAATCTCACCATTTTTGATGGCCTCATTAAATGCGATGGCAATTTGGGTGCGGCCTTCGCAGTCGGCATATAAAATGCGTGCCTGCGAGCCAACCACCAGGTTGTTTTTGCCGGCTTCAGTAATCCAGTGGATGTTATCTTCAAGTTGCTGTTTTATTTCGACAGGAGCGGTTTTAGCCAGTTCTGTTAAAACCCGGGCCGCAATCCGGTCAGTGGATTCAAGGTCTGCCGGATTTCCCGAGGTACAAACCCAGCGGAAAGGACCAAACCCGTAATCAAAAAATAGCGGCCCCATAATATCCTGAACATATGAAGGATAGATAAAATCACCATCTGAATTTGTAACATTTGCCCCGGCTCTGCTTGCTTCCAGAAGAAATGCATTCCCATAGTCCCAGAAATACATGCCCCGTTTTGCCAGTTTGTTGATGGCTTTTACCTGTCGTTTTAACGACTCCTGAACTTTCAGTTTGAATAAATCGGGATTCTCGGTCATCATCAGGTTCGATTCCTCCAATGAAAGTCCAACCGGGTAATAGCCCCCTGCAAACGGATTGTGCAGTGAAGTCTGGTCGGATCCCAGATCAATCCGAATATCTGAATCAGCCAGTGTTTCCCACAAATCAACCACATTGCCATGGTAAGCAAGCGAAACGGGTTTGTAGTTTTCACTGGCTTTTTGTATCCGTTCAATCAGCTTTCCGATATCAGAATAAACTTCGTCAACCCATCCTTGTTTGTGTCTGATTTCAATCACTTTGGGGTTAATTTCGGCTACAACGCAAACCATTCCGGCAATTACAGCGGCTTTTGGCTGAGCACCCGACATTCCTCCCAAACCGCTGGTCACAAGAATTTTTGTTTTTGAACTGGTGGCAGATTTCATGCGGGCGGCATTTAGTACAGTAATTGTTGTTCCGTGCACAATTCCCTGCGGCCCGATGTACATATACGAACCGGCTGTCATTTGGCCGTATTGCGTAACTCCGAGTGCATTCATCCGTTCATAATCATCGCGCGACGAATAATTTGGAATAACCATACCATTAGTTATAACAACCCGCGGTGCACCCGGATGCGATGGAAACAATCCCATCGGGTGACCCGAATACATCACAAGCGTTTGATTATCGGTCATTTCGGCAAGGTATTTCATGGTGAGCAGGTATTGCGCCCAATTCTGAAAAACAGCGCCATTTCCGCCATAAGTAATCAATTCGTACGGATGTTGTGCCACTTCCGGATCGAGGTTATTCTGAATCATCAGCATAATCGATGCTGCCTGTTTCGATTGTGCCGGATACTCGCTGATTGGACGTGCATACATCGGATAATCGGGCCGGTAACGGTACATATAAATGCGACCAAACGTGTTCAATTCATTTAAAAACTCGGGAGCAAGTTTCGCATGTAACGCGATGGGGAAATAACGTAAGGCATTTTTTAGTGCCAGTTTTTTTTCCTTTACACTCAAAATATCTTTTCGCTTCGGGGCGTGGTTTATCGTTGTATCGTAAGGCTTTTGAGCAGGTAATGTTTCTGGAATTCCCCGTAAAATTGTTTGTTTAAAATCAGTTGTTATCATATCTTGTGGTCGTTTAACCGGTACCGGTGGAAATACAACGGCAAAATATGGCCTTTCCCCGATTTTCAGGCTGATTTTTTACATTGTTTTAAAATATTTGCACACTTAAAATTAAAAATGAGGAAGAATATGAAAAGTTTAAAATTAGGATTAGTTGCAGTTGTGATTGCAGTTTTGTTCTCAAGTTGTGGTTACAACAAAATGGTGAGCATGGATGAGCAGGTTACTTCTCAATGGGCACAGGTTGAAAACGTTTATCAGCGCAGGGCCGATTTAATTCCTAATCTGGTAAATACGGTAAAAGGTTATGCCGAACATGAAAAAGAAACACTTGAAGGGGTAATCGAAGCCCGATCGAAAGCAACAGCGATTAATATCGACCCTACCAAACTTACGCCTGAAACGTTACAGCAATTCAATCAGGCACAGGAGGGTTTGTCGTCGGCATTAAGCAGGTTAATGGTGGTTGTTGAGAAATACCCCGATTTAAAAGCCAATCAGAATTTTCTCGACTTGCAGGCTCAGCTCGAAGGCACTGAAAACCGTATCACCGTTGAGCGCCAGAAATTCAATGAAACAACAATGACGTACAATGCTTACATCCGCAAATTTCCGCAGGTGATTTACTCAGGTTGGTTTGGTTTTGAAAAGAAAACCTATTTCGAAGCACAGCAGGGAGCAGAAAAAGTGCCTGAAGTTAAGTTCTGATAATCCTTTGCCATGAATGTTCAGAAATATTTTACGGAGGAAAATAAGCTTCAGATAGCCAATGCTATAAGAGCAGCTGAAACAAACACCTCGGGCGAAATCAGGGTTCATATCGAAAAACATTGTCGCGAAGAAGTTCTCGACCGGGCTGCGTTTTGGTTTGAAAAGCTTGAAATGCACAAAACAGAACTCAGGAATGGAGTATTGTTTTATCTCGCAATAGAAGACCATAAGTTTGCAATCCTGGGCGATGCCGGAATCAATCAGAAAGTGCCGGCTGATTTTTGGAATGAAACCAAAGAAATTGTGATTTCGAAACTTAAAGACGGAGCGTTTGCCGATGGTCTGGCTGCCGGGATTATCAGGGCAGGTGAGCAGCTTAAAGCACATTTTCCTTACAAAACAGGTGATGTAAACGAACTTTCGAACGATATTTCGTTCGGACAATAATCAATCCGATGAAAAAGATATTTTTCACTATATCAATACTTATTCTTGCTGTTTTTTCAGTAGTGGCGCAAATTCCCGAACGCCCGGTTCCGCCGAGGCTTGTAAACGATTTTGCCAACTTGCTTTCGGAGAATGAGAAGGCTGTGCTTGAAGATTCCCTGGTTCAGTTTGCAAGAGCCACTTCAACTCAGATTGTAGTAGTAACCGTTCCCGACCTCGAAGGCTACGACCCCGGAGATTATGCTTTCCGGCTGGGAGAAAAATGGGGTGTGGGACAGAAAGACAAGGATAACGGGATTGTAATTCTTGTAAAACCGAAACTGGGAAACAGCAAAGGACAGGTTTTTATTGCAACCGGCTACGGGCTTGAGGGTATTTTGCCCGATGCCGTGGTAAATTCAACCGTGGTTGATTATGAAATGATTCCCCGGTTTAAAGAGAATAATTATTACCAGGGAATTGCCAGTGGAGTTCAGGTAATTATGAATATTACGCGTGGAGAATACACAGCCGACCAATATCAGCAGTTTTATGCTAAAAAGAACGATGGGATTATTCCGGCGATTGTGATTTTTATTTTGATTTTCGTTCTGATGATGAGGGGCAAAAGCCGGAGATATTACTCGCCGGGTAAAAGCTTACCTTTCTGGCTCGCGATGGGTTTGCTTTCAGGCGGTGGTCGCTCAGGCGGTTCGTTTGGCAACTTTTCATCGGGAGGCGGAGGTTTTGGAGGTTTTGGCGGTGGCAGTTTTGGTGGCGGCGGTGCCGGCGGCAGCTGGTAAACAGAATAAATGCGAAACAAAAAATGCCTGCAAAAATTTAATTTGCAGGCATTTTTTGTGTCAGGTTTTCTCTCTTTTATCTGATATCGAGAAATATGGTCTGTTCGCGGTTTGGCCCAACTGAGGCAATGGTTACAGGAATCCCCATTTCGTCTTCAATAAAACTGATATAGTTGTTGAGTTCCTCCGGGAATTCATTTTGGTCTTTAATATTTGTAAGGTCCGTTTTCCACCCGGGCAATTCCACATAAACAGGTTTAACATCGTCATTCAGTTCGAATGGAAAATCTTCAGTTACAACTCCGTCAATTTCGTACCCGACACAAATTTTAATCGATTCAAACTGGTCCAAAACATCAGCTTTCATCATGATTAGTTGGGTAGCTCCATTCAGCATCACAGCATATTTCAAGGCCACCAAATCGAGCCAGCCACAACGACGGGGCCGGCCTGTGGTTGCGCCAAATTCGTGGCCGATTTCGCGAAGTGTATTCCCTGTTTCGTCGAAAAGCTCTGTGGGGAAGGGGCCCATTCCGACGCGGGTGCAATAAGCTTTAAAAATACCGAGAACTTCACCAATTTTATTCGGTGCAACGCCTAATCCGGTGCATGCTCCTGCACTTATTGTATTCGAACTGGTTACAAACGGATACGAGCCAAAATCGATGTCAAGCAGTGTTCCCTGCGCACCTTCAGCTAAAACCGATTTGTTTTCCTTCAGCAGCTGGTTAAGCATGTGCTCGGTGTCCACAATTTTGAAAGTTTTAATCAGTTCAATTCCCTGAAACCATTCGCTTTCACAATCTGCAAGTGCTTTCTCATAATCGAAGTGGAAGAAATCTTTTAACAGAAGTTTGTGATTATCAATTCGCTGGGTGTATTTGGCGTCGAAATCGGAAAGTAAATCTCCAACACGTAATCCTTCGCGCCCGATTTTATCCTTATATGTCGGCCCTATTCCTTTTAACGTTGACCCGATTTTTGAATCGCCCTTTTTCTGTTCCGAAGCAGCATCAAGTAACCGATGGGTAGGCAAAATCATGTGTGCTTTTTTAGAAATGTAAAGATTCTCTGAAATATCGAACCCCAGCTTTTTAAGAGATACTATTTCTTTTTGGAAAATGATGGGGTCGATAACCACACCGTTTCCAATGATGTTTATTTTATTTTCGCGGAAAATACCCGAAGGAATGGTATGAAGAACATGTTTAATGTTGTTGAATTCCAGCGTATGTCCGGCATTCGGACCACCTTGAAATCGCGATATAACATCGTATTTTGGCGTTAGTACATCCACAACTTTCCCTTTTCCTTCATCGCCCCACTGAAGGCCTAATAATACATCAACTTTCATTGTAAGAATTTTAAATTACATAAGAAACCGCGAAAACCAACGGTGCTCCATCGACTTTCACGGCTTGTTTAAAGCGGTTAAAAATACTAATATTTTTAATTGGCTGTTATAAAAAGGAGGGTTGTTTGCGATGGATGGCCGATAATTTAAATTTAATTTGACCGCACTATTTCAGGTTTTCGCCATAAATGTAGAGCGTATGGTGCGAAAGTTTGAAGTTGTTTTTTTTGCACGCATCTTCAATAATTTCGCGAATCCGCGGGTCGAAGAATTCGACAACTTTACCATTTGTGATGTCGATTAAATGGTCGTGCTGCATCGTTGCAAAAGCTTTTTCAAATTGTGCAATGTTTTTTCCAAACTGATGTTTTACCACGAGCTTACAATCGAGCAGCAGGTCGATTGTATTATAAAGCGTTGCTCTGCTCACGCGGTAATTGTTATTTTTCATCGAAATGTAAAGAGATTCGATATCAAAATGACCTTCCCTGAAATAAATTTCTTCAAGAATGGCAAACCTTTCAGGGGTTTTCCGATGTCCATTTTTCTCCAGGTATTCGGTAAACATGTTTTTTACAGTGTCCCTGGTCTTCTGGTTATTCATAATTAAACCAATTTTAAATAGCGGGGTAAAAATAATTTTTTTTTTGGATTTTGTTTAGAATGACTAAAAATTAATCGTACAGGCTTTTTATTCTTGAAACGTTTTCGATGCCTTTGATTTTTTTAAGCTGTGCAATCAGGTTATTCAGGTCGTCGGTATTGTGGATGTACAGAAAAAGTTCGCCTCTGAAAATGCCGTCGTTGGTATCGAACTGTACCGAACGCATGTTAATGTTGTTTTCGTTCGAAATGATGTTAGTTACCTGGTTTACAATTCCCATCCGGTCAAATCCTTCGAGTAAAAGTCGTGTTAAATACGATTGTTTTTTAAATTTGGTCCATTCGGCAGAAACTATTTTTTCTCCCTGATTCAACAGATATTTTGCCAAAACTTCACACTCGGTTTTATGAATAGTTACATGGTCATCGGAATTCAGGTAGCCCATAACTTCATCGCCTGGAATCGGGTTGCAGCATTTTGCCATTGAGAAAGTTATGTCGTTCTGGTTTTCCTTTAAAACAAAGGGTTTTTTACGGTCGATTTTGTTTTTAAGTTTTGATGTCTGTTCATCTTTTGCATCACCTGGGGTGTCTTCTTTTTTCTTAATACCAAAGGTGATATTCCAGTATTTTATCAATTTATTTTCCGACTTACGACCGAGTACCTGGTTAATTTCATTCAACTCAAGAAATCCCATTCCAACCTGCGAATACAATTGGTCTTTATTATTCAGGTTGAAATGACCAATCAGCTTTTTGAGATTATTTGATGTTAATGATGCTCCGGCTTTTTGAATTGCTTCTTCAACCATGATTCGTCCGTTTTCGATGTGACGGTTTTTTTCAAGTTTGAATGCATCTTTAATTTTTGATCTGGCTTTTCCTGAAGTTGTAAATTTAAGCCATTCAAGTTTAGGTACCTGGTTTTTTGATGTAAGCACTTCAACCTGATCTCCATTTTGCAAAACATGGCTCAAGGGGACCAGTTTATTGTTGATTTTTGCACCAATACATTTATTTCCCAAATCAGAGTGGATTTCGTACGCAAAATCGATTACAGTTGATCCTTGCGCAATTGAAACCATATCTCCTTTCGGCGTAAAAACGTTGATGTCGGCACCAATAAGGTTCAGTTTAAAGTCGTCGAGAAATTCAAATGCGTCTGAATCGGGATTTCTAAGTTGGTCGCGAATTCTTTCAATCCAGGTTTCCAGTTCATTTTCAAAAGTGGAAATATCCTTGTATCTGTGGTGCGATGCAAATCCGCGATTGGCAATTTCGTCCATCCGCTCGGTTCGAATTTGAACTTCAACCCATTTCCCCTGAGGCCCCATAACTGTTACATGTAACGATTCGTAACCGTTCACTTTGGGTAGGTTAATCCAGTCGCGAATACGGTCAGGCTTTGGTTTATAAATGTCAGTTACAATTGACAAAACATCAAAACATTGGCGCTTTTCTGAGATTTCAGGATTGGGTTTTATCACAATCCGAATTGCAAGAATGTCATAGATTTCATTGAAAGAAACCCCTTTTTTCTGCATCTTTTGCCAAATCGAATAACTTGGTTTCAGCCGGTGTGTTACCTCGCAGCTAAACTTTTCGGCAACCAGTTTTTCTTTAATTGGCTTGATAAATTCGTTCACCAGGTAATTGCGTTTTTCTTCCTGGTTGTGTAAAAGGTAAATAATCTGGTTGTATTCTTCGGGTTGTTTGTATTTAAAACTGAGCTCCTCAAGTTCGGTTTTAATTGTGTAAAGGCCTAGTCTGTATGCTAATGGGACATATAAATATAACGTTTCTCCTGCTATCTTCAGTTTTTTATTGGCCGGCATCGAATCGAGCGTTTGCATATTGTGAAGGCGGTCGGCAATTTTTATGAGAATTACCCGAACATCTTCAGAAAGTGTCATCAGCATCTTTTTCAATGTGAGCGCCTGCCGGGAATCGATATCGCCCGAAAGTTTTGTAAGTCCATCCACAATGCGCGCCACCTTTTCGCCAAACATACTTTCAATGTCTGAAAGCCGGTATTCTGTATCCTCAACTACGTCGTGTAGTATGGCTGCAACGATAGAAGTAGCGCCCAACCCAATGTCTTTGGCCACAATTTTTGCAACCGCAATCGGATGAATGATATAGGGTTCACCTGATTTTCTCCTGATTCCGTCATGTGCAGCATTGGCAAACCTGAATGCTTTTTCAATCCGGGCCAACCTTTCGTGGTCGAATTTGTTTCTGATTTCCTTCAGGAAATCTTCGTAACAATCCTCGATATAGCGCATTTCTGCGGGCGTAAAATGCTGCACCTTATAAAAAGTTAAAATTTATCTTTTCCCTGATTGCCAGGAAATTCGTGGATGAAATGATTTTCACCAATTCCGGCATTTTCACCCGCTAAAATATCACTTTTTTTGTCACCGATTAAAACTGAAGCAGACGGATTAATATTAAATTCTTCGATCGCCTGTAAAATCATCCCGGGCTTTGGTTTACGGCAGATACACGGGCCAGTGATATCGGGGTGATGAGGACAGTGGTAAACTTTTGTAATTTTAATTCCTTTCAATTCAAACTCATTCAGCATCCAACTGGTCAGCCGGTTATAATCTTCCTCTGAATAAAAACCACGGGCAATTCCAGATTGGTTGGTGATAATAAAAATGAGATACCCGTTATCAGTAAAGTGTTTTAAAAGATCGAAAATTCCAGGCATAAAAACGAAATCTTCCTTTTTGTACACGTAATGTTTCTCGATATTGATTGTTCCATCACGATCGATAAATAGTGCTTTATTTTGTGCTGACATTCAGAAATGTAAAATTATCAAACTGTTTTCAGAATCATTTTTTTGCTGGAAATTGGAGCTCTTCATTCGAAATATTCTTTTAGTTTACGCGCAACTAATTTATCAATTGGGAAAGTTAATTCGGCTTGGTCAAGCGTCTTAATTTTTACCCATCTGAAACTTTGATTTTCACCTTTCTCAATATCGAAATCAAAAGGTTTTTCTGAGATTCTGAATTTTACTTTCTGACTGAGGTTAGCCAGATAGTAAATACTAATCAACTGCTTATTCTCATAGAAAAGCGCTTTTTGATAGAAATCAGTTGTATAAAAATGTCGAATATTCTCAATTTCCTGACCGTTACATTCTTCAGTAATTTCGCGTTTTAAACATTCAATTGTGCCTTCCCCGAACTCCAGCCCACCTCCCGGAAACTTAGTCATCATTGTATTTAGCTGATACTCATCGGTCAGTAGAATTTCGTTATTGCTGTTTACAATCAGAGCATAGATCCGAATCACAAAATCAATCTTTTCATTCATCCTTTTACAGAAGTGTTTAATTCAATGTATTTAATAATTTCAGCAACATTTTCTGGATGAAACCATTGTGTTTGTTGGTCGTTTCTAAACCAGGTAAGTTGTTTTCTGGCATATCTTCTCGAATTTCGTTTAATTAATTCAATTGCTGTTTCACGGGAGGTTTTGCCATCAAAATAGTCGAATAACTCGCGATATCCCACAGTATTTAGTGCATTCAGATTTCTGTGAGCTAAAAGATTCCTAGCTTCACTTTCCAGTCCCTCTGCAATCATTTTGTCAACCCGGGTGTTAATCCGGTTGTGCAGAATTTGGCGGTCGCAATCAAGACCTATTTTAATTATTGTAAAGGGACGTTGTTTCTTCGGATTGGTTCGAAATGAAGAGTATGGCTTTCCAGTTGTCAGGCAAATTTCGAGTGCATGTATTATCCTGTTTGGATTTTTTAAGTCAACGTTTTGGTAATAATTAGGATCAAGTTGTTTTAACTGAAGACGCAAGCTTTCGATGCCCTCATTTTCAAGTTTTTTCTTCAAATTTAACCTGATTTCAGGTTCTGCGTCTGGCATTTCATCAATTCCTTTGCAAACGGCATCAATGTACAGCATCGATCCTCCGGTTAGAAAAAGCAGGTTGGTTTTTCTGAAAAGTTTCTCCATGAGTTGAAGTCCCTCAATCTCATACCTGCTGGCGTTATAATTGTCAGTAATTGAGTGCGATTGAATAAAATAATGTTTAACTTCTGATAATTCATTTGGGTTTGGAGTTGCAGTACCAATGTATAATTCTTTGAATAGCTGTCGTGAGTCAGCAGAAATTATTTCTGTGTCAAAATGTTTGGCAAGCTGAATTGTTACTGGTGTTTTACCAACTCCGGTCGGACCAGTTATTACTATCAGGTATTTCTGCATAATGTGTATTTTGTACAAATAAACAAAAAAAAGACCGCTCAATCAGTTGAGCAGTCTGCATATTCATAAATCGTTATAGCCGGTTCAGAAATCGTCCATTTCGCCAAAAATTTCATTGTAATCTTCGAGCTCTCCAAAATAGGAATACACTTTGTCATCATTAAGTTCTGAAGAGTCCAGTTCCATCAGTTCAACATCTTCACCTAAAACCTGAAGGGGAGTTTCACCTTTTTTCAGTGTTACCATTGGTTCATTAAGATTTTTTTCCATAACTACTTCAATTAATTCAATTAATAATGATCTGTCATTTAAGAAATCAAATGTATAAATCAGTTTTTGTCCTTTATTGGTTATTAAATCAGCAATATGGGTTTTTTGCATTATAAAAAACGCAGCACCATTAATCCCCATGTCTAACATCGAAATCTCTTTTTCTTTAAGACCCTTTCTGTCTGAAATAAAAAATGAAGCTAATTGGTGTGATTCGTAACCTAAACTTTTCTGAATGATGGAGTGAAAGTCAAAAAAGGTATTTTGCTTTGAAAGCTTTATTTCCAACCTGAAATCTTTACACTCCTGTGAAATAATCTGAAAATGATAAATCATAAACTTTTCACTTTTACGAACTCGATTCAAATTTTAAATGTTTTCATACAAAATGCAAGAAAAGAAAACTAAAAGAATTAGAAAAAAACTATGAGACAGTGTTGAAAAATTCAAAATACAGCCATAATCACTGTTTCAAAAATCTGATATATAATGAATTCTGGCTTTCTTGAATTTGAGCCTTATGAATCGCGGATGGTAACTTTAAGACATTAAAAAATGTTAAAAGAATTATCTTAAGAGAAAATATTGAACAGATACGTCGTCTGTTCTGTATTTTATTTTGATATCGGATATAAGTAACTGTAATGAAATTTCCATTATCTTAACCAATGATATACTTATTTTGAGAAATCATAATTTTGAACAGAATGCGTGGAACGACACTGGTTTTTGAGAATATTAAAATTGCTTTACAATCAATAAAAAGCAATATTTTAAGATCGATACTGACAGTATTAATTATTGCTGTTGGAATCACTGCTCTTGTTGGAATTCTGACCGCTATAGAGTCTATTAAAACCTCAATTACAAAAGAATTCACGGTTTTAGGTGCAAATACATTTTCAATTACAAGCAGGGGAATGCGTGTTCAGATTGGGAATCAGCGTTACAGAACAAAGAACTACTCCTACATTTCATATTACGAAGCAAAAGAGTTTAAGGAACGGTTCGATTTTCCGGCCACTGCTTCTATCTCGGTCTATTCCACAGGTACAGCCACGCTAAAATATGGATCAGAAAAAACAAATCCGAATGTTACAGTAAGAGGAATAGATGAAGATTATTTATTTACAACTGGTTATGAAGTCGGTCAGGGAAGATCATTCAGTGAAGAAGATATTCAATCAGGTAGAAATTTGGTTTTAGTTGGAAGTGAGTTAGTAAAAAAACTTTTTAAGGGAGGAGAAAATCCCGTCAACAAAGAAATTAATATTGGCAGTGGAAAGTATAAAGTAGTAGGTGTTTTAAAGGAGAAAGGAAGTGGTTTTGGAGCAAGCAGCGATATGGTTTGTTTCATCCCATACTCAAACTCACGAAACTATTTTCCGCGACCAAATATGAATTTCGAAATTCAAATCAGGGTTAATCAGCCCGAATTAATGGATGCCGCATTCGGACAAGCAGAATCTACATTCAGGGTAGTTCGTGACTTATCACCTTTGGATGAGACGGATTTTAACATTGAGAAAAGTGATAATATTGTAAATCTATTACTTAAGAATATTCAGAATATTACAATGGTTGCAACAATAATTGGATTTATCACCCTTCTGGGTGCTGCAGTCGGATTAATGAATATTATGCTGGTATCAGTTACTGAAAGAACCCGTGAAATAGGAGTGAGAAAAGCTATCGGAGCAAAAAGTTCAACGGTTAAACAGCAATTTCTGATGGAAGCCATTGTTATAGGCCAGATTGGTGGTGCTTTTGGAATTATTTTTGGAATTCTTGCCGGGAATTTGGTATCGGTAATGATTGGTTCCTCATTTATAATTCCCTGGGGTTGGATTTTTATGGGTGTGTTTTTATGTTTTCTGGTGGGGATTATTTCAGGTTATTATCCTGCTCAAAAAGCTTCACAACTCGATCCGATTGAATCATTACGTTACGAATAATACTTGTCAAAATATTGTACTGACATTAAATTTCTATTGTCAGCACATCTCTGTTTTAATGTCAGGTCATTTCAAACAAGATGACCTGTCATTATTTTGCTGATGACAGGTCATAAAAAAAGGATGCCTTGCGACATCCTTTTATATTTTACTGAAACCGGAATTATTTTACCGAATCCATATATTCAATCAGTTCTACTACCTTTTTAGAGTAACCCATTTCATTATCATACCACGACACTACTTTAACAAAAGTATCAGTCAGTGCGATTCCTGCTTTTGCATCAAAAACCGAGGTGCAAAGTTCACCAACAAAATCATTTGAGACTACTTCATCTTCAGTATATCCAAGTACTCCTTTCATTGATCCTTCAGAAGCAGCTTTCATTGCAGCGCAAATTTCGGCATATGTAGCTGGTTTCGCTAAATTTACAGTTAAGTCAACTACTGAAACATCGGGAGTCGGAACCCTGAAAGACATCCCGGTAAGTTTACCATTCAAAGAAGGAATTACTTTACCTACTGCTTTTGCCGCACCGGTTGATGAAGGAATAATGTTCTGAGCAGCACCACGACCACCTCTCCAGTCTTTGGCTGAAGGTCCATCAACTGTTTTCTGAGTTGCAGTTGTGGCATGTACAGTTGTCATTAATCCGGTAACAATTCCAAAATTGTCGTTCAACACTTTGGCAACCGGAGCCAGACAGTTTGTTGTACAAGATGCATTTGATACAAAAGTCATATCATTTGTATATGACGTGTTATTAACACCCATTACAAACATTGGGGTATCATCTTTTGATGGTGCTGACATCACCACTTTTTTAGCGCCTGCGTCGATATGACCTTGTGCTTTATCTTTACTGAGGAATAAACCGGTTGATTCAACAACATATTCAGCACCGATTTCACCCCATTTCAAATCAGCTGGATTTTTTTCAGCAGTAACCCTTATTTTTTTCCCATTTACGATTAAAGAACCATCTTTAACTTCAACAGTACCTTTAAAACGGCCATGTGTTGAATCATACTTCAGCATGTAAGCCATGTAGTCAACATCTATAAGGTCATTAATTCCTACAACCTCAACATTTTCGCTGGCAACAGCAACGCGAAACACAAAACGGCCGATGCGGCCAAACCCGTTAATACCAATTTTTATTTTTGACATAGTTTTGTTGTTTAAATATTAATTATTATCAATTATAGAAGATTGTTTTTGTTAAAGCCATGCAAAGTAAACACTATTATTGTATTGAGTCAAGGCTTCAATTTATTTTAAAGGCAAAATTTAGTCAACCTTAATATTGAATTAAAGGTAACCACAATTGAAACTCTGTTTTTTAGATATTGGTGTCGGGTCATAATTAATTATTGAATTCTCAGCAGGGTAAAATCTATATAACATATTTGAATATAAATATTTAAATACGAAAATGAGGCTGTGCATTTTTGTTGAAATAGAAAAATTACGTATTTATTGGTTTTGCGAGTACATGCAAATGCATTGCATTATTGATTCTGCGACACTGGAAAGAATCTGCTAAATAAACTGGGAGCGAATTTGGGATTCCCTGTTATTCTTAAAATCATGTAGAACATTAGTTGTCATTTCATTGAATAAGTTGTGCCGGGTACAATGTTTACATATGAATATGCAGGACATTTGCACGATTTACATGATGTTAAAAAAAGGATAGCAAATGTGGTTATAATTATTAATATATGTCTGTAAACTAAGTATTTCCTGAGAATAAAGCGTTTCATTTCTATGAAATTATAAAATTAACATTTATTAAGTTTTGAGTTTGCAGTTTTAACATCAAATTTAGATTAATGTTTCAATTGAAAACGTGTTTTACTTTCCTTACAAGCGAAAAAATCAAATAATTATTGCAGATATTTGAAAAATTAAATTTAAAATTGCAGCAATTTTGAAGATGATGTATTAAAGAGAGACATTGAATAAATAGTCTGGAGTTATTAATATGTAATACATGATTTCAATAGGTATCTGTTGAAAACATTAATGAAAAAGAAAGTATTTTATACAGCATATATTTTGTACATTGTTGCAAATTTTTATACGTTTGTAATATTTACGGAGATTGACGTGAAGTAATAGTTTGGATAAATGATTAAAGAATTAAATAAATTAAAATCAATCAATCAATTAAGTTCAATTTAAAAGCAATTTGCTATGAAAAAATTTACTGGAAATTTCTTGAGAGGAGGATCTCGTGGTGCGCTGCGAATTCTTCGATCTTTTGCACTTGGTCTGGTAGCATTGCTTTGGGCAAACAGTAATGTTTTTGCCCAAACTTGTGAGCCACCAACCGGTACGGTGTATTTTTACGCTGACAACCTGGATGCCTGCTACGATGGTGATAACCTTTATACGGTTACAGTATCGTTAAAAGACTTCCACAATGTTGACAGCCTTAACCTCCTTTTGGATTACGATGAGGTGTATTGGAAGTTTGAAAGTTCAAAAGTACTTTTAAGCGAATTCAAAAGCACCGCATCAGGCCCAAATGGAACTAACAAACCAATGACGATAAGTGATAACTCGTCAACAGGTGTTCTTAACTTTAAGTGGACTGAATGGGTAACCAGAGGTGACATTGAGGAATCAATGGGAACAAAGGTTGCTTTTGCCGAGTTGACATTCTCGCTTAAAAACTTCCCTAACAACAGTTTACCAACGTACATTAACAACTTATCATGGTTAACCGGAAGTAAGGTATTATATTGTGGTGGTGGTGTTAATTTCAATGTTTGGAGTGATGTAAGTTATACAAACGGGAAAATTACAACAAACATATTATATAATGATGTAACAGTTACAATTGCTCCTGCAGTTTTAGATTGTCCCGGAGATTTTGCAATAGTAACGGTAACATCGCCTGTTGGAACAGGTTACCAGTATTCATTTAACGGTGGAACAACATGGTCAACAAACCCAATTGGTCAGGCGGCCGCCGGGGACCATGTGGTTTGGGTAAAAGATGCTAATGGATGTCTTTCTGTTAAGAAATATTTTACAATTACAGTAAAGGATGAATTAACTTTTACCACTTCCAGTGAAGATGAAAGTTGTGCTAATTTGGGTGAAATAACAATTAATAAAGTTGGAGGAACAGCACCTTTTACTTATTGGGTGGTTCCTGAAGCTGTCTATCTCGAAGGTGGTACTTTTGATTCCAAATATAGCTCAACTGTTACCAATCAGTTTTTATTGCCAGCAGGTAAATATTATGCTGCTGTTCAGGATAAATGTGGTGTACATGGATGGAAACTAGATTCAATTGCTCCCGGAGCGTTGTTTACTTATGATTTTCCTGTTACTACCGATACAGTTACCTGTTATAACGGTTCTGACGGTGAAGTACGAATCGAAAATCTTACTGGTGGATATCCTTGGGCTGCCGGATACAGAATTTATATTCCAGGTATTCTGGATAGCATGTTTGTCGGTGGTGATATGATTATTTCTGACCTTCCTGTTGGAACCTACGAAGTAATTATTGCGGATTCAGTTTGTTCTTCAGCAGAAACATTTGTTATCAGAAATGTTGCTCCGATTACTTTCTATGTTGATTATACCGATGCTCCCTGTACTGAAGGAACAGGTACGCTGTGGGTGAATAAAATCAACGGAGTTTTAATTGAAAATTCTACAGTTGATTATTCAACATGGACTTACAGAGTTGTTGGTGGAGAAGTAGATACTATTCTTCCGGTAGGTGATACTTTGGTTGGATTATACTCTGATTATTACAGTGCATGGTTAATTCCAGGATGTCCTGGTGATATTCCATTTGATAATGTTGATGGTTCAGGTAATACTATTCCGTTATTGGATGATGGTTCGATTGAATTTGACGAAGTAATTACTTCAGAAACATGTTACGAAGAATGTGATGGAACAATTAGTGTAACTAACGTAATCAGGAATTGTGAAAACTGCAATGAAGGTGCAGTGTATGAATTTAGGGTTATTGAAGGTGAAGGAACAACGGATTGGATGGATATTGATTCTGTTTATGAAGTATGTCCTGGTGAATATACAATTGAGGTACGTGATGCCGCTGATCCGGATGTTTGTATCGTATCAAAAGATGTTGAAGTAACAGGTGCTGAAAGTCCTCTTACTGCAGAAGTTTCTGAAATTAATCCTCCCACTTGTGTTGGAGGTAACGATGGTTGGGTAAAAATGTATGTAAGTGGTGGTACTGCTCCTTATGTATATTCAGTTGATAATGCTCCAAATTGGAGAGCAAATCCATCGTTTGGATTGACTGAGGGAGGACATTTGTTACAAGTTAAAGATGCTCAAGGTTGTATCTGGAGTGATTCAATTATGGTTGAATATTTGGATCCTATTGTGATCGAAGCTACTTTAATGAGTACGATTGAATGTCCGGGTGACAAACCATATATTGGAATTAATATTTTAAGTTATACTCACTATAGTGAAGTAGGAGATTATACTTGGTATTGGAGTACTACTGCACCAACGAATCCTTGGTCAGGAACTGCATTCGTAGTAGATGAAACTGGTGTTTCAACTGCTGGTTTTGCTGCCGGAACATATTATATCGGAGCAAAGGATCCAAATGGCTGTATATCGGATATTGATACTGTGGTAATTGAAGATGTTTTGCCTTTGCAAGTTTTTGAACCCGTTGTGGAAGATGCAGAATGTTATGGTACATGGAGTGGAAGAATTACTGTGACGGTAACAGGTGGCAACCCAGATCCTGTATATTATTATGCATATGCTAATAATCCGGATGTTTTTAGCAATCCAAATGCTGTAATTAATTGGTATCCATTCACTTATGGCGATACTGTTGAAAGTATTGAAGTTCTTAAAGGTACCTATTATATTAAAGTAATAGATGGTTGTGATCAAACGAATGATCCTGTTAAAGCAGTTGTTGATGGGTATGAACCACTTGAAGTTGCTGAAGTTGAAACTACGGATGTTACATGTAATGGTGGTAAAGATGGTGGCCTTGTAATTACCGCTGCTGGTGGTGCTCCTGAAGCTGGCGTTGGCAAATACCTTTATACTGTAAAAGATGAAGCCGGTAAAGTAATAGGAAGCAAAGCACAACAAGCTTCTAATACCTATACTGGTTTAACTGCCGGAACATACATGGTTTATGTTTACGACGAAACTGACCCAACTGCTATGCCAGCACAGTGTCCTCCGGATAGTATGGAAGTAGAAATTCTTGAACCTTGTGAATTGGATTTCTCAACAGAAATTACACATGTAAGCTGTGCAGGAGAAGAAAATGGAATTATCTATGTTAGTATTTGGGGTGGTCTTGGTGGAAATTATGACTATACATCAAATGGAGATGGATGTTCAGAATCAAAAACAGCAGATGTAGATGGTAATTCATACGAGGTTACTATTAACCAAATTAAAGGTGAATATGGTTACAGTCTTAAACTGGGAGATGGTATTGATACTGTTAATTTCCAGACAATGGGTGGTGATTTCGAAATCGTTGTTAAAGATGCCAACGGATGCACTGCTATTGACACTGTTACTGTGTTTGAACCAAAACCTTGGGTTATTAAACCAATTCTTGAGGATCCATCGGATTGTAATATAAAGGATGGTGAGGTATGGGCTATTGTTTCAGGTGGTTTTGATGAAGCTGATATACCAGGCGTTGAAATTAGTGTATCTCTTGATGATGTTTACAGTGGTAACATTTCAAGCGGTGACACAATTTTGTTGAGTGATACAGCAGTTTATGGTGTTGAATATACAATTACAGCTGTTAACGATGCATCAACCATGCAGTATCTAATGCTGACTGATGAACAATGTGTTGGAACTCAAAATACTACAATTGAAGTGTTTAATCCATTTACTTTTGATGTAGCAGTACAATGTGTTCAGTGCTATGGTGAAGATAATGGTAAAGTAACAATTTCAAATATTGCAGGAGGATCTGGTAAATATCAGATTCAATTGGTTGGTGGAGAAAATCCGTCATATCAGGCAACAAACGAAGACTTATGGTGGCCAAAAGATGCAGAAGGAGACAATGTTTATGTAAATACTTCAATAGTATTCGATACTTTGACAGTAGGTAAATATTGGATTTATCTGCGTGATGATTCAGGTTTCACATTGGCAAATTGCTGTCGTCCGATTGAGTTTACTATGTGCCAGCCAGATACTCTCGAATTATTGACTGTAACATTAGTAAATAATGTAGAATGTGCAGGTGACAGTACTGGTGCTATCAGCATTCAGGCTCGTGGTGGTGAAAAACCATTTAAATATTGGTACTCTTATACCGATAAAACAACTGAAGGATTCAAATATCCAAGTGAACCTGCAGATAGTCTTTTTGTGAGTGATTCTATTATTACAGGATTACCTAAAGGAACTTATGTTGGTTGGGTTTTAGACGCAAATGGTTGTAAAACCGGTTGTGAAATTGATGCACAAGGATTCCCGATTGATGAACACAGAGTTGTTGTTCAGGAAGCTGCAGCTGTTGCTGTTGATTCAGTTTACATAAAAGAACCTTTGTGTTATGGAGGTTTGGCAGATGTTGAATTGTATGGTGTAACTGGTGGCTCAGGCGACAGTTTAACATTCGTGCTTTCAGGTAAAACATACAATGGTATGGATACTACTTATACATTCGGACCATGGAAAGTTGGATTAGCAAAATATCTGTTGGAAGATGTTTACGCATCAGATACAACTGGATATATCATTAATGTAGCAACTGATTCAGATTGTAAAGGTGGTGGTGACACAATTCATGTAACACAACCGCCGGTATTTGATGTGGACGCAACTATTATTAGTGGTGCAGTTTGCGAAGGCGAAGATGAAGTACTGGTTGCAATTAGCGTCATTGGAGGAACTGCTCCATTTAAATATGATATTTGGCAAGATGGTGTTAAGGTTCGTGAAAATTCAACAATTGTAAATCATGTGTTGGCTGTTGGTCACGAATATATTGTAGTTGCCAAAGACGCTAAAGGTTGTGATGCAAAAGATACTCTCAATATCGAAACTCCACTTGGAATCGATTTTACAATGAAGAATATCAGTTGTTATGGTGATGTTAAAGCATCAGCAAGAATTACAGCTGCTGGAACTCCTGGACGTTCGTTCAGAGTTTGGTATAAAGAAGTTGAAAATGATATTCCAGCTACACCTGATTATGTTGCTTACAATGGTTGGTTTACTGATTCAATTGATATCCGTGATACCTTTATTTTCGATGATGAAAATATTGATGATGTACACTATGATGTTATAATTGAAGATAGTGAAGGATGTTGGTCAGAAGTTGGAATTATCACTTTTGATAAAGTTCAAAATCCGATCGAAATCTTCTACACTGAAGTTGTTGCAAACGAATGTACAGAAGATGTAAAATTGAATGTAACTGGTGGCACAACTCCTTATATGGTATGGGTTGACAGCACTTTGGTTACTGACATGAATGTTACATTAAGTGCAGGAACTCATGACATAATAGTTGTTGATGGACATTTCTGTGAATTCGAAACCACTTACGAAGTTGTTCCTGTTGTGGTTGTGAGAGATGTTCAAGATACAACATTCATTGGAGATTCAGTACTGTTTGTTGATGCAGAAGCTGGTGTTGATACATTGCTTTCAGCTGGTACACATACATTTGATTATGTTGGAGAAACTGGTTGTGACAGGGTTCTTAATGTAACAGTAGTTGCTATTCCAAAACCATACACAATTGCTGAAGTTCAGGGAACTGGGGATGAAAGTCCAATCGCAGATAAAACTGCTGAGATTACTGGTACAGTTACTGGTATTGCAGCTGGCGAAGGGTTCTTTGTGCAGGATGCCGTTGCTGAATGGAGTGGTATTTGGGTAGAATACAGTGATGTTAATACTTCTGGTATTCAGATTGGTAATGGTGTAACTGTTGTTGGTGATGTTGCTGAACTTGCAGGGGTGACTGGTATTGTTGCTACAAGTGTAGTTATTAAGGCTGCTCCGATTGCAATAACTCCGATTGCTGTAACTCCAACTGAGGCTGAAGCTGAAGCTTACGAAAGTGTTCTCGTGAAAGTAGAAGGTGCGCGTGCTGATGAAGTTAATGCTGGTTCTGGTGAATGGAATATTTACCTTGAAGTTACAGATAATGTTACTGTAAACGACTGGATGTTTGCTTATACTCCTGTTAAAGATACCTACTACGATGTAACAGGTATCGTTAACGGAAGACTTGATGCATTCAAAGTAGAACCAAGAATGGTTTCTGATATTGTTGATTTGGGAGTAACTCCGGTTAAACCAGAACAAGAAATTACATTTAATGTATATCCAAATCCGTTCAACGATAATATTACAATTGAAAATAATGACAGGTTGACCAGAGTAGTTGTTGTTAACATCGCTGGACAACGCGTTATTGATATTGAATATCCGAACCGTGAAATCCGTACTGCTAATCTGGTAAGTGGTGTTTATGTAATCAGTTTATATACTGAAAACGGCATTGCAAAATCAGAAAGGATTATTAAAAGGTAATACCGAATTGATTGATTAAAAAGGGAAGCTTTTAGCTTCCCTTTTTTTTGCTTAAATTTTAATAATAGCATTTTTGATTATATCCAAAAGTATAATTCTGATATAATCAGATTATTACAAATAGTGAATTATAAAGATGAAATTCTTATGAAGTACAATCTGGGCTGGATTAAAAAAAGGTAAAAGCGGAGGTTGTTATTCAGCAAGATGAGTTTTTATAAACTGAAGAAATTCATTTCGAAAGTTATTTCCTACTGGTAATCGAACGTTGTTAATTTTTATCATATTACCTTCAATAGATTCTATTTTATCAATTGCGACTATAAATGATTTATGTATTCGGTAAAAATCTTCTGTAGGCAGAACTGATATTATCTTTTTCATTGAAAGATTTGAGATATACTTCTGAGTTGGTGTGTAGATTTTAATATAGTCGCCCAATCCTTCAATATAACAGATATCGTTAATATTTACTTTTATTGTTTTTTTATCCGATTTTAAAAAAATGAAATTACTTTGAGTAATTCTTTCAATTGGTTTATTTGCAGCATTTAACAAGCTTTTTTGTTCAATTGCCCTGAGGCATGCTTTAAAAAATCTTTCAAATGAGAATGGTTTTTTAAGATAGTCTATTATATTCAACTCATACCCTTCTAATGCATATTCAGAGTAAGCTGTTGTTAATATTACCAATGGTGGATGTTTTAAATTTCGAAGGAAATCTATGCCTGATATTTTTGGCATATTGATATCAAGGAACAATAAATCAATCTCATTCTCCATTAAATGTTGAGATGCACAGACTGCATCAGCACATTCACCTATAATTAGCAGCGAAGGGATGCTTTTTGAATATTCCTTTATTACATTTCTCGCCAGAGGTTCATCGTCTATTATAAGTGCTTTGATTTCCATAATTATTTTAATATTAGGTCAAGTGACGCGCTGAAAACTTGGTCCGATTTATCAATTTGTAAATCAAATTCATGGGGTTGATAAAGCAATTTTAAACGCTGTTTAACGTTTTGAAGCCCAATGCCGGAATTTTTTTTGTTAGAGATAAAAAACTCGCTGTAATTATTCGAGATTGTAAAATTCAATTTATTCTCAATACTAAAATCAAAATTTATTTCAATAAAGTCGTTCTTTGCTGATCCCGGTAACCCATGTTTAAAAGCATTGTCAATAAATGGCTCGAACAGGAGAGGAGCTATTTTGGCCGATGGTATTTCTCCTTTAATTGTGTATCTAATAATTGTTTTTTCTGAGGTTCTGATTCGTTGTAATTCTATGAAATTTTGTACAAACTCCAGTTCCTTCTCAAGTGAAATAAAATTCTCTTTTGATTCGTAAATGATGTGTCGCATTAAATCGGCTAATTTCAGAATCAGTTCAGGTACTTTTTCTGATTTTACTAAGGCAAGCGAATAAATGTTATTGAGCGAATTAAACAGAAAGTGCGGATTTAATTGCCCTTTCAGGGTTTTTAATTCAGCTTCGAGTTTTTGTTGTTCAATTTTAACAAGTTTCAGGTTTAAATCCTGAAGCGAAATCCAGTCTTTTACAAACTTTACAAACGTTGTTACTATAACGTAAACCAATATTGAGAAGAAATAAGCAGAATGCAGATTTGAATTAAAATGGGATGCACTTGAATTCAATGAAATGATTTCATTCAGCGGATAAATAAACAGCAATTGCAACAATAAACTGATGATAGTCAGAAATGTCACTAACCAGAAAAGGTAAAAAATATAATTTTTCTTCTTCAGAAAGCGTGGGATTAAAAAATAGAGATTAAGATATACAGCTATTGAGAATAAGAGATTTATGGTAAATGATTTTAAGAAAAGAGACATTGAATAATTCTCGCCATAAAAATGAAATAAAAGAGAAAGAAGAACGAACGAAATTGCCCAAAAGGTAACATGGGCAAAAATCTTAAATTGTTGATATTTTATTTGATCAAACATTAAATCCGATCCCGGTTTTTAAAGAGTTTTTTTGCGTAATATAAAAAAGGGTTTTTATATTTCAGATTCTTCCAGGGGCGACTTGAGTGTGGCTGATGCAGCACTTCAAGTTCTTTTGCAAGATAATTGTCGAAACCAAGTTTCTTCGATTGGCGGCTTATATAAACATCAAACCAGTCTTTATGCTCTGAAAGTGTTTTAAAATCGAATTCCTGCAAAAAGTTTTCGGATAAAAGAGTACAACAAAAACTCAGACTGTGATTTGTACTGATTATCTCATTGGATTTTATTTTTTCAAATGTGTAAGGAAAATTATAATTTTTGTTCTTGTCAACTGTTATTGCTCCGGCTAATCCTACTGAGGGAAACATTTTCGAAATTTCAATCAGCCGGACTATTGTTTCTTTTTTAATGACAACATCCGATTCGATGATGATTAACGGGCAACACTTTTCAAGTGCAATTTGTTGTGCAAGTTGCAACACTAATTTATAATTAGGCGAGGGAGTATTTGTAATATCAGAAAGATTAATTAGCTGAAATTTCTTTTCAATTCGCTCTTTTTCCAAAGCAAATGTGGTCTCAGTTGTACTGAAATCGTTAAAAACAATATATTCAAAGTTACCTTCAGCTGCGGCAACAGAACTTATTGTTTGCAAAGTGGTCTGTAACGAATCTTTTACCGGTGTAATAACAATTGCTTCTGGCATTCTGTTTTAAATTGAAAAACAAAATTAGTGAAATCAAAGGATTTCCTTTCGGTTAAAATCGCGCGAAAACGCTTGGTCGGTTGGCATAATCAAAATATCGTCGATATTAACGTGTTTCGGACGTGTTAGAATGAAAAGAATTGTATCGGCAACATCTTGTGCATAAAGAGGAGTAAAGCCTTTGTAAACCTGTTTTGCACGTTCTTTATCGCCTTTAAACCTGACGATGGAAAACTCAGTATCAACTGCGCCCGGACTTACAGTGCTGACTTTTATTCCATGTTTTAATAAATCAAGCCGCATTCCTTTGGTTAGCGATTGTACTGCATGTTTTGATGCACAGTACACGTTACCCATTGGATAAGTTTCTTTACCGGCAATGGATGAAATGTTGATGATATGTCCTGATCCGCGTTCAACCATTCCGGGAGTAATTAGCCTTGTAATGTAAAGTAATCCTTTAATATTTGTATCAATCATCCTTTCCCACTCATCAAAATCACCATCCTGAACAGTACTTAAACCCGCAGCCAACCCTGCGTTGTTTATGAGTACATCAATATTTTTCCATTCATCAGGAATACGCATTATTGCTGTTTTGTTTTCCTGCAGATTTCTGATGTCATAGCTAAGAATCAAAACCTTTGCATCAGTTTCAGTTTCAATTTTACTTTTCAGTGCTTCGAGTAGCAGTTTCCGACGACCGGTAATAATGATATTGAAATTGTTTCTTGCAAGTAGTAATGCAGTTGCTTCGCCAATTCCCGAGGAAGCTCCTGTAATTAAGGCAATTAATCTCATGTTGTATTGTTTTGATTTAACGACGAAGTTAAAAAAAACAATAAACCTGATTGAAAAACGCGCTTCTTAATTACCTTTGCGCACTGATAATGTACAAAACCACAGCAATATGAGCGAACTTCTTCAAAAAGAAAATGTGTTTAATATCGATTCGATTCCCGAACCAGCTAACCTTGAAGACGTAATTTATTCTCTGATGGTGAATCCCAACTTATCGAGTATTAATTACTTTAACGATTTTGGCGAATCAAATATTTCTCCCGATGTAATTGGCGATTCTGAAACCGATGAATCCGGTTTATTCGAAATCGATTTAAATGGAAATAAAATGGTGATGAGTACACATGCTTTTCATCATCATCTTCAAAACGATCCTCAAAAGGCCACTGAAATACTGATTTCGAGGGCAGCACGTAAAATGATTTGTTTTGGGGCGCAACCCACAACTGTTAGTGCTTTTTTATACCACATCAATTTTGCCGATCCTAACGGACAGTTTATTGCATCAGGAGCAAAAAAAGGGCTTGAAAATGCAGCAGCGAAATTCGGCCTTAAAATCGCCGACCGAAAAATAAGGTTCGACCATTTTTCGCAACATGGACCTGTTCCACCTACGATTATTATCAGCATGATTGGTTTGTTGAGCGGTAAGGAAAGCATTACCACTCATTCATTTAAAACAAAAGGGAATAACATTTTTATGATTGGAAGAACCTCTGACGATATCGGAACTTCGGAATATTTAGAGTTTTACCATGAAATATCTGACTCCCCACTGCCCGAATTTAATATTCAGGATGAGATTAGAATTCAACATGCAGTGAAAATACTGAATGAACTCAAATTAATTGAAAGTGCAAGCCCGGTTGGAAAAGGAGGTTTATTTTTTACGCTTCTTAGGGCCGCCATTCCGAACGAATTAGGATTCGATATTACAACGGCTGCCGAAACCCGCATTGATTCGTTCCTTTTTGGCGAAGCGATGGGGCGCATTCTTGTTGAAGTTTCAGCTGAAAAAGAAGACGAATTTGTGGATATCTTAACTGGCTTGAAAGTTCCATTCTTTACCTTGGGGCATATCACAAAGGGAGAAATCAGAATTGATGATCAATCACTTGGATTTGTTGATAAAATGACCGTTGGGGCTTAATGGCAGCACTACCCGATAAAAACTCAGAGACTTCGAAAAAAAGACAGGTTGAGGAGATGTTTAACGACATCTCGCCAAAGTACGACCTGCTGAATCATTTGCTTTCGGCTAACATTGATAAATTGTGGCGAAACAGGGTTGTGCGGATGCTGGAGCAAAAGCAGCCAAAAACAATCATTGACATTGCCACCGGAACAGCAGATTTTGCTCTGGCTGCATCTCGCATAAAAAATTCTATAATTACCGGAATTGACATTTCGGAAGGGATGCTTGAAGTTGGGCGTGTGAAAATAGTTAAAAATGGATTAAATGACAGAATTAAGCTTGTGAAAGCTGATTCGGAAAATCTGCCGTTTGAGCAAGATAGTTTTGATGCTGCAATTGTAGGTTTTGGTGTCCGGAATTTTGAAACACTGAAAAAGGGGCTGTCCGAAATTTTCAGGGTTCTAAAACCTGGAGGTGAGTTTTATGTGCTCGAATTTTCAAGACCGTCAAAAACTCCGGTAAAACAGTTTTATCGTTTTTATTTTACCAGAATTTTGCCATTGGTGGGCGGGATGATCTCGAAAAACAGGAATGCTTACACCTATTTGCCCGAATCGGTTAATGAGTTTCCGGATGGCGTAAATTTTTTAGCTATTTTAGCCGAAACGGGTTTTACAGGAACTCAATATTTTGAACAAACTTTTGGAATTGCTACAATATACAAAGCATGTAAACCCTGAAAATTGTGATTGACGCAATAAATCAGGCAAAATGATGTTTTTGTGAAAAGTGAAATGTGAAAAAGTGAAACAGTTTTTTGTATCGATATTATTTCTTTTGGTTTTAATTAATGGTTTTGCACAAAAGCAAAAGGTTAATTACCTCACTACTTTCGATGAAAAGCGGATTCATTTTGGTTTTACACTTGGAATGAATTATCTCGATTTTGATGTTACAAACTACAACCCAATCGGTGAAAATGACGAGTTTGTTCCAATGGATCAGGATAAACTTTCGATAAATAAAGGCAGCATTGTTAGAAGTGATGTTCAAACGCTTGTTCCCGGTTTTACTGTTGCTATTGTTTCGAGTTTAAGACTTACAGAAGATCTTGATCTTCGGTTTTTACCAGGGATGTCGTTTGGTGAAAGGAAATTAACATACAATATTCCGGTTATCGATATCAATAGTTATCAGCCACTGACTTATTATTCAATAAAATCCACATTTCTTGATTTTCCGCTACTGATAAAGTACAAAGCACGCCGCATTAACAACGACAGGCCTTATCTTATTTTTGGAGGTGCTTACCGTCAGGATATTTCGAGAACAGCAAAGGAAGATCTTGTAAAACTTGCGAGTCCTGGTTTTTATGCCGAGGCAGGTGGTGGCTGGGATCATTACTTCCCGTTTTTTCGTTTTTCGGTTGAAGGGAAATTCAGTTTTGGATTAAACAATCAGTTAGGTTCAACGCCCACGGGTTCGCAGGCTCGATATTATTCACAGTCAATTAAGAATTTACGGTCAACAATTTTTACGCTTTCATTTCACTTCGAATAGTTGAACTGTCGTTTAAATTCAGCGCAAATAACCGCTGTAGCAACAGCTACATTTAACGATTCTGCCCCTTTATTGTTTACCGCGAATTGTGGTATGCTTACTCTTCTGTCAATTCTTCCGGCAATTTGGCCATTTATTCCATTCCCTTCGTTGCCCATTACCAGTAATGTTTTTTTATTCAAGTCGGATGTATAAATGTTTTCGCCATCAAGAAAAGCTCCGCAAATTTTTACTCCACTTGCATGCGCTATTGTTTCAACCTTGTCGAATGTTGATGTAATCACATCAACTCTGCAAAACGAACCCATGCTTGCCTGAATGACTTTTGGGTTAAACAGGTCGGCACAACCGGGTGAACTATAAACTTGTTTTATTCCGAACCAGTCGCAAATACGGATGATGGTTCCCAAATTTCCCGGGTCCTGTACATCATCGAGAAAAAGAGTCAGGGATTCAGTCATTTCTGAGGGGAATTTTATTGGTGGCGGGAGCTGGCATATTGCAATACAATTTTGTGGGGTTTTTAGCAAACTGGTCTTTTTAATTTCGTCCTGCGAAACTTCGATAACTGCCGATGCCTTAGATAAATCAAAAGAATGTTTCTCTAAAAATGTATTTGTAGCAAAAAGTCGTTGAATTTTAAAACCCGAATTTAGAATTTCTGAAACAATTTTATCTCCTTCAACTACAAACAGATTTTCTTCGATTCTGTTTTTTTTATCCGAAAGCGATTTTATCAGTTTTATCGTATTTTTACCAATCATCAGTTATAAACAACAGAGTGTAATTAAATGAATCAAAGTTAAATTTTCTGAACAAAACACTTCATTATTTTTGCAGTATAAAACAATGACCTCAACTTTGGGTAATATCATATATAGATTAAAAGCATTGCATTTCGCCTTTCTGCTCGGAGGGCTGATGTTGTTTTCCTGTTCGCCGGTAAAATTTGTTCCTGAAGATAAATACCTCATTAGCAAAGTACAGGTTGAAATTGACAATGAAAAACTGAGTAAAGAAAGTGCCCGTGCTCTTGTTAAGCAAAAAGAAAACTACAAAATACTCGGCTTTTTAAAGTTTCACCTTCATGTGTACAATCTTTCATCCAAGAAGAAACAGGACGATTGGTTAAAAAGAATTGGTGAAGCTCCACAGGTTTACGATGAGGTATTGGTAAAAAAATCGGAAGAGCAGCTGCTTCAATATGCCAATAGCAAAGGATTTTTTAAAGCTGAAGTTAAAACCGATCTGAAGCTGAAAGAAAAAAAACGGAAAGCGGAGTTAGTTTTCAACCTAAAAGCCGGGGAGCAATACATCATTCAACGAATAAATTACCAAATAAAAGATTCAGTTCTGCAGGAGTTGTATTTCAATAGTTCAATTAAACCGAATGTTGAGCCGGGAGATGCTTTTGATATTGAAAACCTGGAGAAACATCAGGCTGATATTGTAAAGCTGTTTAAAAATAATGGATATTTCTATTTTTCAAAAGATGATGTAAAGTTTATTGCGGACAGTTCGGTTTATGCAAAACAAGTACTTGTCGATTTATTAATCAGGCCTGCTAAAAATAGCCAGCTCGATTCAACAAAAGTATTTCAACCGTTTTATTTGAATAACTTTTATATTTCGGTTTTACCCGGAAATTCTCCGGTTACCGTTAGCCGCGATTCTGTTTCTGTTTTTTCCGATACGCTTGTTTGGGGCAACTCAACTTTATATCAAAACGATAAGGTTAAATATCCGCCCGCACTGTTTGATCGGACACTGCCACTGAAGAAAGGTGCTCTTTATAATAACTCGGAGGTTGTAAATGCGTTTAATGCTTTCAACCGTTTGCGCCAGTTCCGGTTTGTTGATATCCAGTTTGCTGAAGTTCCGGCGGTTAATGATTCAAATTTGTTAGACTGTTATGTTCGGCTGGCACCTTTAAACAAACAAGCAACCTCTTTTGATATTGAAGGTACAAATACCTCCGGAAATTTTGGGGTAGCTGGAAATCTGACCTATCAACACCGAAACTTATTCAGGGGAGCTGAAGTCTTTCAGATGAGTTTAAGGGGTGGAGTGGAGCGTTTGCAAAACCTGAATAATGGAAGTAATTTTAATACCACTGAATTTGGAGTTGAAACAAACCTGATGATTCCACAATTACTCGGACCTGGAAGTTTTATTCAGCAGTTTGAACGGTTTTCGCCCAGAACAGTTATTACACTTGGGTACAATTACCAGCGCCGGCCAGAATATACGAGAACAATAAGCAACATTAAGTTTGGTTACGATTGGAAATCGGCAGAAGATATCAGGAACATTTGGAACATACTTGATTATAACAAAGTTAAAATATATGATTACGATCCGGCGTTTATCGACAGTATTCAGGACTTGTATATAAAAAGTAGTTTTACCGACCACCTTATTTTTGCAATGAATTATTCCTGGATTTTTAACAACCAGCAATTAACTAAAATCAAGAATTATACTTATGCCAGGTTTAATATAGAATCGTCAGGGAACCTGCTTTGGACCATTTCAAAGTTGGCTAATCGGGATAAATATCAGGAAGTTGACTCGCTTGGTAATATAATGGCAGAATATTACCAGGCCTTTAATACCAGGTTTGCTCAATATGTGAAAGGTGATTTTGAATACAGCCGAAGTTTTATCATCGACAAATTTAACTCAATAGTTGGACGAACATTTTTTGGTATTGGAATACCGTTTGGTAATTTGAATGTTTTGCCATTTGAAAAAAAATACTTTTCAGGAGGTGCCAATGGTATCAGAGCCTGGCCTGTGCGTTCGCTTGGCCCGGGAACTTACAAAGCTTCTTCGGAAGATTATCCGAACCAGACTGCCGATATAAAATTGGAAGCCAACCTTGAGTACAGGTTTAAGCTCATCGCTTTTATAGAAGGAGCCTTATTTATTGATGCAGGAAATATCTGGGCAATAAACGAAAAAGACAACAGGCTGGGCGCACAGTTTAAATTCAATAGTTTTTACAAACAACTTGCTTTAGGAACCGGTACCGGTCTCCGGTTCGATATGAGTTATTTTATTCTGAGACTTGATTTGGGAATGAAGCTTCGAGATCCTTCGGTAGTAAATAATAGTGGCTGGATAATCGGAAATCGGCAACTTACAAGCAATGATTTCAATTTTACATTTGCAATTGGCTATCCATTTTAAATTTGGTTTTTATTGCAACTTTTTGTGTATGGAATGCTTATATTTTTTGCATTTTTGGCACACAAAATAACCAGAATCGATAGTTAACCGATTCGTTTAATTACAAATTTAAAAAATAGAATATGTCAGGAATTCCTTCTCCCCGTGAATCATTCGGGTCAAAGTTTGGTATTATTGCGGCAACTGCCGGTTCTGCAGTTGGGCTTGGTAATATCTGGAGATTCCCTTATGTAGCGGGAGAAAGCGGAGGAGCAGCTTTTATTTTAATCTATCTGCTTATAATTATTGCGATAGGGATACCGGTAATGTTATCAGAACTCGCAATCGGACGAAGGGCACAACAAAATGTGTATGGTGCCTTCAGAAAACTAGCCCCAAACAGGCCTTGGTATCTCATAGGTTTGATGGGAGTGGTTGCAGCATTTATGATTATGGCGTTTTACACTGTGGTAGCTGGTTGGACGCTCGAATATTTGTATCAATCATTTATTGGCGGATTCCACGGTAAAACACCAGAGGAACTGGTTGGCATGTATAATGGGTTTATTGGAAGTTCCATACGACCATTGATTTGGTTTTTTGTTTTTATGGGATTAACGGCATTTATTGTGGCGGCCGGAGTTAAAAATGGAATCGAAAAGTCAACCAAAATTCTTATGCCACTTTTGTTTGTTATACTATTAATTTTAATAGTCAGATCGGTCACTTTGCCAGGTGCTGCCAAAGGAATTTCATTTCTGTTTAAACCCGATTTCAGTAAAATAACAGCTACTACTTTTCTGATGGCACTTGGGCAGGCATTTTTCTCATTGAGCATTGGGATGGGGACTTTAATTACTTATGGTTCGTACATCCAGAAAAGAGATAATCTTGCTACCACTGCCTTGTCAGTTATTTTTACCGACACTCTGGTTGCGGTATTAGCGGGTATTGCTATTTTCCCGGCGGTTTTTGCATTCAATATTGCGCCGGAATCAGGTCCGGGACTGGCATTTATTACTCTTCCAAATATCTTTGAGCAAATGACTGGCGGAACAATTTTTTCTGTCATGTTTTTTACCCTGTTAGGAGTCGCTGCTCTAACCTCAACCATTTCGGTTTTGGAAGTAATTGTTGCCTTTTTTGTCGAAGAATTAAAAATGAAAAGAGGTGCAGCTACCTGGCTTGCAACAACATCCGTTTCAGCTCTTGGAGTTTTATGTGTATTGTCAACAAGCTCGCTCGCTAATTTCAAATTATTTGATAAAACAGTTTTTGAGTTGATGGATTTTACAACTGCGAATGTGCTACTTCCCATTGGTGGATTATTCATCGTAATTTTTGTTGCCTGGTTTTTTGGCCGCGACAAAGCCAAAGAAGAACTTTCGAATAACGGACAACTCAAAGCACGATACATTCCGTTGTTTTTGTTTGTAATAAAGTTTGTTGCTCCATTGGCAATCGCATTTGTGTTCCTTCAGGGGATTGGATTAATCAAATTGTAAAGAAATTCTGTTTCATAAACCCCTCATTTTTGCTGTATTTTATTTTATTGAAACAAATCCAGCTTGTGATCAATCATTTCAACGAGTGATTTATGACAAGGAAATGTGAATTTTATGAAGGTGTTTGAATAGTCAGGCTCATTTCATAACTTTGGTTGCTTTCGTTATTGGAATCATTAACCCGGCAATTACGTCAAATGAAGCATTTCAACAACTTGATAAGGGAATACAACCGGTTTTCGAAAAGTGACAGGCATTCTGTTATTATTTTAGCCGGGCTCATACTGTTTACATTCATCGCAACTCTGCTTGTCCCCTGGTTTATTCCTGAATCAGAATTCGACTATTCAGAATACCGGGATAAAGTAATACAGTTAAACGGTCAGGATGCAGACGGAACCCAGGGAAAGGCTTTGTTCCGGTTTAATCCAAATACAATTTCAGCCGGAGAATTAGATTCACTGGATTTGCCGGAGAATATAAAACGAAACGTTATCAATTACCGAAAAGCAGGAGGAATATTTAAAAAGACTCAGGATTTCAGAAAAATTTATGGGATGAACGATAGTATTTTTGCCGTCATTTCGGAATATGTAGTAACGAATAATTCAAATTCAGAAGAGAGGACAGAGGTTGGTGCTGTTCATGAACCCAAAGTTAAGGAGGATTTTTTTGACCCTAATAATACTGAATTCAGTGATTTGATGGAATTTGGATTTAATCAGTTTCAGGCTAAAAACTTGGTGGCCTATCGAAGCAAAGGGGGCATTTTCAAGGCTCCTGAAGACATTTTAAAAATTTACGGTATTGATTCTTCTTTTTACCTGTCAATAAAAAGTAATATCAGAATTGAAAATTCTGCAGAGAATAGAACATTTCCTATTACAGGATCGCTTTATATCGAACTAAATGAAGCTGATTCTGCTGAATTGGTAGAACTTAATGGAATCGGACCCTCTTTTGCCAGCCGGATTATTAAATATCGTAACAGACTGGGAGGTTTCTTCAACCCATCGCAATTGCTTGAAGTTTATAATTTCCCGATTGAAACATATGCGAAAATAGAAGGGAATATATATGTTGATACACTTAAAATTCAAAAAATAAGAATAAATTTTGCTGATTTTAAGGAGTTTATAAAACACCCATACTTTAGTAAACAAAAGGTTGAATTGATTCTGAAATACCGTGAGAAAAATGGTTCCTTTGAAAATGAGGATGAAATTAGAGCATCTGGAATTTTTGATGAAACTGAGTTCAAAAAAACTATTTCCTATTTGACTTGCCGTTAAATAAGTTTAAATGAAACAGGACAGATAGGAATTATTAAAATTTTCATATAAATTTGATTTCAATCGAATAATTTCTAAATTTGCGCCTCAATTTTAAAAAATAAAAACCGAAAGAAAATGATAGTAATTCCGGTAAAAGAGGGCGAAAATATTGAAAGAGCGCTAAAAAGATTTAAAAGAAAATTCGAAAAAACTGGCGTAATTAAAGAGTTACGTGACCGTCAGAAGTTTACAAAACCTTCGGTAAAAAGAAGGGAAGAACTTAAAAAGGCAGTTTACGTACAGGGATTGCAACGGCAGGAAGACTAAATTGATTTTAGTGATTCCTGGGTTATTTTGAATTAAATGAATTATCAGGAGTCGTTTATCAGTTATTTGCAATTTGAGAAGAGAAGCTCTTCTCATACGGTGACGGCATATAAAAATGACCTCGATCAGTTTTTGCAGTATTGTGCAGAAGTGGTCGGGGAATTTAATGTTTATACAACAGATTCAAAGATTGTAAGGGGTTGGGTCGTTCGTTTAATGGAGAGTGGTCTGAATCCAGCTTCGGTAAACCGGAAAATAACCTCGTTGAAATCTTTTTTCAGGTATTTACAAAAACAAAAAATTATAGCTGAAAACCCTGCTGTTTCGGTACCTCTTCCCAAGTTAAGAAAAAAATTGCCCGGGTTTGTTGAAGAAAACAGACTGAACCAATTACTTGACAATGATTTTTTTAACAACGATTTTATCGGGACACGAGACAAACTGATAATAACATTACTTTATGGTGCAGGAATGCGATTGTCTGAGTTGACAGGATTAAAAGATAGCGATATTGATATCAAATTAACTCAGATAAAAGTTTTAGGTAAACGGAACAAAGAACGGATTATTCCTTATCCTGTTCCTGTCAGTTCGTTGTTAGAAGAATATTGGGAAAAAAGGAGAAGTTTGTTCGGAACAAATTCAGAACGTTTGCTGTTAACCGAAAAAGGCAAGCCAGTTTACGCGAAATTGGTTTATCGGGTGGTTAACCGAGAACTTGGCAAAGTGACGTTGCTTGAAAAAAGGAGTCCGCATGTACTCCGGCATACATATGCAACACATTTAATGAATAACGGAGCCGATTTAAATGCAGTAAAAGAATTGCTCGGGCACTCGAATCTTGCAGCCACGCAAATTTATACTCACACTACATTTAAAAAGGTATATGAAATATATAAACAAGCCCATCCAAGGGGCTAAAAACAAACGATTATGGAAGTAAAGATTAATTCAGTGCATTTCAATGCCGATCAAAAGCTGTTAGACTTTGTAAACAAGAAGGTAAGTAAATTGGATACCTTTTTTGAAGGTATAATCAATGCTGAAGTGACCCTTAAGTTGGACAAACCCGAAGCAACCAACAACAAAATCTCTGAGTTGAAAATTTCTATTCCTTCCAACGGTTATTTGTTTGCTAAAAAACAAGCCGATACATTTGAAGAAGCAACCGACCTTGCCATTGAAGCCATACGTCGGCAATTAGATAAATTTAAAGAGAAGCTCAAAAACAAATAAAATTAGAAAATACACTATTGTATTTTTAGTTTTATTAAATAATATTTTTACATTTGCAAACCCAATTTTGGGGCGTTCTGTGTACGGCAGTATTTTAAAGATTTTGACCATTTATTCTGTTGTTTATGAGATTTTTACATCTTTTGAAGTGCAGGAAATTAGTCAGGTCTTCTTTACTTTAAGAAAGTAGAAATAATTTTTTTTCTGTTGTCGTATTGGAAATTTTGTATTTTTGCGCGGCATTTTTGCAAAAATAAATGCGGGAGTAGCTCAGTCGATAGAGCATTAGCCTTCCAAGCTAAGGGTCGCGGGTTTGAATCCCGTCTCCCGCTCGAATTGAGACTTGAACCGGAGCCTTTAAAGCTGAAAGTTCATGTCTCATTCTTTGTAAAAAGCCGATGTAGCTCAGGGGTAGAGTACTTCCTTGGTAAGGAAGGGGTCACGAGTTCAATTCTCGTCATCGGCTCAATTATGATTTTAAAAATAAAATAAATTAAAAATTAAAAATTATGGCAAAGCAAACATTTGTAAGGGACAAAGACCATGTTAACATCGGTACTATTGGCCACGTTGACCATGGTAAAACCACTCTGACTGCTGCTATTACTATGGTTTTAGCAAAAAAAGGTCTATCTGAAGTTAAAAGTTTTGATTCAATTGATAATGCTCCTGAAGAAAAAGAAAGGGGTATTACTATTAACACAGCTCACGTTGAATATCAGACAGAAAAACGTCACTACGCTCACGTTGACTGTCCCGGCCATGCTGACTATGTGAAAAACATGGTTACTGGTGCGGCTCAGATGGACGGAGCTATCATCGTAGTTGCTGCAACCGATGGTCCTATGCCACAAACTCGTGAACACATCCTTTTGGCACGTCAGGTAAACGTACCTCGTCTGGTTGTTTTCATGAATAAAGTTGACATGGTTGACGATGAAGAAATTCTCGAACTTGTTGAAATGGAAATTCGTGAACTTCTCAGCTTTTACAATTTTGACGGCGACAATACTCCAGTTATCAGGGGTTCAGCACTTGGTGCAATGAATGGCGAAGCAAAATGGGAAGACAAAGTAATGGAACTTATGGATGCAGTGGATACATGGATTCCGCTTCCTCCCCGTGATATTGATAAACCATTCCTGATGCCTGTTGAAGATGTATTCTCTATCACTGGTCGTGGAACTGTTGCTACTGGTCGTATTGAAACTGGAAAAATTCACACAGGAGACGAACTTCAGTTAATCGGTTTGGGTGCTGAAGGACGTAAAACAGTATGTACAGGGGTTGAGATGTTCCGTAAAATTCTTGATGATGGACAGGCTGGTGATAACGTAGGTTTATTACTTCGCGGTGTTGACAAGAAAGAAATCAAACGTGGACAGATTCTCGCAAAACCAGGTTCAATCACTCCTCACAAACGTTTCAAAGCTGAGGTTTATGTGTTGAAAAAAGAAGAAGGTGGACGTCACACTCCATTCCATAACAAATACCGTCCACAGTTCTACATTCGTACGCTCGACGTAACCGGTGAAATTCACTTACCAGAAGGTCGCGAAATGGTTATGCCAGGCGATAACGTATCAGTAGAAGTTGAATTGATTTATACAGTAGCGATGAGCCCGGGTCTGCGTTTTGCAATCCGCGAAGGTGGTCGTACCGTTGGTGCAGGCCAGGTTACTGAAATTATCGCTTAATTAAGAGATTTTATATCAGTCAATAAATAAGTCCCGGGCTTTTTGGCCCGGGACTATTTTACGGATGAAGCTCATAAAGGGAGTGGTTGAGAAACAGTAAGTTCAATTCTTACCTTCCGTACAACAATTAACAGATACTTTAAATATGAAATTTAAATTATACTTACAGGAGGCTTATGATGAGCTGATTCATAAAGTTACCTGGCCTACCTGGAAAGAACTGCAAAGCAGTGCATTGGTTGTAATGGTTGCTTCCTTAATAATATCACTTGTAATTTTTGTCATGGATCTGTCATTCAGAAACATGATGGAACTTATTTATGGATTATTTTATTAATCGAAATCTTTAAAACAAGATGAGCGAAAATAGTAAAAAATGGTATGTTCTGCGTGCAATTGGCGGAAAGGAAAAGAAGGTTAAAGAATATATCGAAAACGAAATCGCTAATGGAGATTTAAAGGATTTTGTGGACCAGGTTCTAATACCAACTGAAAAGGTATATCAAATCCGAAACGGTAAAAAAATCAGTAAGGAAAGAAATTTTTTCCCGGGTTATGTTCTCATTGAAGCTGCCTTATTGGGTGAAGTTGCGCACACATTAAGGAATATTCCAAACGTAATTGGATTTCTTGGCGACACCAAAGGTGGAGATCCGGTTCCGATGCGGCAAAATGAGGTTAACAGAATTTTGGGAAGAGTTGATGAACTGGCTGAAAACGATGAGGAAATTAGTGTACCATTTGTTGTGGGAGAAACTGTAAAAGTTGTCGATGGACCATTTAATGGCTTTAACGGAACCATTGAAGGAATCAATGAGGAAAAGAAAAAGCTTCAGGTAATGGTGAAGATTTTTGGACGTAAAACTCCTTTGGAACTGAGCTTTATGCAGGTTGTAAAGGAATAAAACACGTTAAATATTTATTATGGCTAAAGAAATTGCTGGATTAATTAAATTACAGATTAAGGGTGGTGCAGCTAATCCCTCACCACCGGTGGGACCAGCATTAGGCTCCAAAGGGGTTAATATAATGCAGTTCTGTAAACAGTTTAATGCGCGTACACAAGACCAACCCGGAAAAGTGTTGCCAGTTATTATTACTGTATTTGCAGACAAATCGTTCGATTTCATTATAAAACAACCCCCGGTTGCTATTCAATTGATGGAAGTATCAAAAGTGAAAAAGGGTTCAGCAGAACCACACCTTAACAAGGTAGGCTCTGTAACCTGGGAACAAGTCAAACAAATTGCTGAAGTAAAAATGGTTGACTTAAATTGCTTTACAATTGAATCGGCTATGAAGATGGTTGCCGGTACCGCCAGAAGTATGGGAATTGCTGTAAAAGGCGCTTCACCATTCAAAAATTAATAAAATCTTATACGATGGGCAGAATTACGAAAAATAAGAAAGCTTCTCTTGAAAAAATCGAAAAGGGAAAAACTTACAGCATTGATGAAGCCGCTGCATTGGTAAAAGAAATCACTTTTACAAAATTCGATGCATCAGTTGATATCGATGTAAGACTCGGAGTAGATCCAAGAAAAGCTAACCAGATGGTTAGAGGCGTAGTTTCTTTACCCCATGGAACTGGAAAAGAAGTTCGCGTTTTAGCAATGGTTACTCCTGATAAAGTTCAGGAAGCAACCGATGCAGGCGCCGACTTTGTTGGTCTCGATGAATATATCGAGAAAATTAAGGGCGGCTGGACCGACGTTGATGTAATTATTACCATGCCTCCAGTAATGGGTAAGGTTGGGGCGCTGGGCCGTATTTTAGGTCCGCGTGGCTTAATGCCAAACCCCAAGAGTGGTACAGTTACTATGGAAGTTGGAAAAGCTATCTCTGAAGTTAAACAAGGTAAAATCGACTTTAAAGTTGACAAATTTGGTATTGTTCACACATCAATCGGGAAAGTATCTTTTACTCCCGATAAGATTAAAGACAATGCTTTGGAATTTGTGAATACCATTGTTAAACTAAAACCAACAGCTGCAAAAGGTACATATATTAAAAGTATTTACCTCTCCAGTACCATGAGCCCTGGTATTCAAGTTGAACCAAAGTCAGTAGTTGACTAAAAATGTGTAAAAATGAAGAGTTCAGAGAAAAAAGTTATTATCGATAATTTGCAGGAACAGATTAATTCTTACAACCATTTTTATCTTACTGACATTAGCGGTTTAAATGCTGAAAATACCAGTAATCTGAGAAGACTTTGCTTTAACCAGAATGTAAAACTGGTAGTTGTTAAGAATACGCTCCTGCGTAAAGCACTCGAAAGTTCGAATAAGAACGTTGAGGAAATTTACGAAGCACTTAAAGGCAACACCTCGGTAATGTTTACCGAGAATGCTAACGTTCCCGCAAAACTTATTAAAGATTTCAGCAAAAAGCATAAAAAACCTGTTTTAAAGGCTGCTTATGTTCAGGAATCTGTGTATGTGGGTGCCGACCAACTCGAAGCATTGATTGCAGTAAAATCGAAAAACGAACTTATTGCCGATGTGGTTGCTATGTTAAAATCGCCAATGAATACTGTGCTTTCACAGTTGCAATCTGGTGGTAATATCATTCACGGTGTTCTTGATACACTGAAAGAGAAAAAATAAATTTTTTGAAATAATTATAAAATTAATAGAGATGGCAGATTTAAAACAGCTCGCAGAACAATTGGTTAACCTGACAGTTAAAGAGGTTAACGAGTTAGCTGGAATTCTGAAAGACGAATACGGAATTGAACCTGCAGCCGCAGTTGCAGTAGCAGCAGGCCCGGCAGCCGGTGGTGCAGCCGAAGCTGAAGGACCAGCCGAACAAACAGAATTTACAGTAGTTTTAACTTCAGCTGGACAAGCTAAGTTGGGCGTTGTTAAACTTGTAAAAGAATTAACTGGTTTGGGCTTAAAAGAAGCTAAAGAATTAGTTGATGCTGCACCAAAAGCAGTAAAAGAAAAAGTTTCTAAAGAAGAAGCTGAATCTATCAAAAGTCAGCTTATTGAAGCAGGAGCCGAAGTTGAGGTTAAATAAAGCTTCAAGACCTTTTTAAAAGGTTATTTGGTTTAGAAGCCAACTTACGTTGGCTTCTAAACCTTTTTGTGTATTGGTATTTTGTAAAATTAACTTGTATAAATACATGTCTGTACAAGCAAAAAAAGAGAGGATAAGTTTCTCCTCTACAAAAACCAGGTTTGATTACCCTGACTTCTTGGAAGTACAAGTTAAATCATTTAAAGATTTTTTTCAGTTAAAAACCACACCCGATAATCGGAAATCAGAAGGGTTGTTCAAAGTATTCGAGGAAAATTTTCCTATTACGGATACAAGGAATAATTTCGTTCTCGAGTTTCTCGACTATCAGGTAGATCCACCCAGGTATTCAATCCAGGAGTGCATTGAACGTGGATTAACTTTTAGTGTGCCCCTGAAAGCCAAGTTAAAACTGTATTGTACCGATGTTGAACATGAAGATTTCGACACTGTGGTGCAGGATGTTTATCTTGGTACAGTACCGTACATGACCGAAAGAGGAACATTCATTATTAATGGTGCCGAACGCGTAATTGTTTCGCAATTACACCGTTCACCCGGTGTTTTCTTTGGTCAGAGTATGCACGCCAATGGTACAAAATTGTATTCGGCGCGTATTATTCCGTTTAAAGGATCGTGGATTGAATTCGCCACTGATATTAACGGAGTGATGTTCGCTTATATCGACAGAAAAAAGAAACTGCCGGTAACCACTTTATTGCGTGCCATCGGTTTTGAAAGCGACAGGGATATTCTTGAAATATTCAATCTGGCCGACGAAATAAAAGTATCGAAAACCGCACTGAAAAAAGTAGTGGGTCGCAGATTGGCAGCACGTGTTCTAAAATCATGGACCGAAGATTTTGTGGATGAGGATACAGGTGAAGTTGTATCAATTGAACGTAACGAAATCATTATCGACCGTGAAGTTGATATCAGTGAAGATCATGTTGACGAAATTGTTGAGTCGGGGGTTAAAACAATCCTTCTTCACAAGGAAGATCAAAATCAGCAGGATTTTGCAATTATTTATAACACGCTGCAAAAAGATCCATGTAACTCAGAAAAAGAAGCTGTATTACATATTTATCGTCAGTTGCGTAATGCTGAACCACCAGATGAGGCAACAGCTCGCGATGTTATCGACAAACTCTTCTTCTCGGATAAACGGTATGATTTAGGTGAAGTTGGACGTTACAGAATCAACAAAAAACTTGGATTAGCAGTTGATTCTCAGAATCGGGTTCTGACAAAAGAAGATATTATCGAAATTATCAAACATCTCATCCAGTTAGTGAATGCACGTACTGATGTTGATGATATCGACCATTTAAGTAACCGTCGTGTTCGTACAGTTGGCGAGCAGATGTTTGCACAGTTTGGCGTAGGTTTGGCACGTATGGCACGTACCATTCGCGAACGTATGAATGTAAGGGACAACGAGGTGTTCACCCCGATCGATCTTATTAATTCAAAAACGTTGTCATCGGTTATTAATTCTTTCTTCGGAACCAATGCGCTGTCGCAGTTTATGGATCAAACCAACCCGCTGGCTGAAATGACGCACAAACGTCGTATGTCGGCTTTGGGACCTGGTGGTCTTTCACGCGAAAGAGCAGGTTTTGAGGTTCGTGACGTTCATTACACCCACTACGGAAGGCTTTGCCCGATTGAAACTCCTGAAGGACCAAACATCGGATTGATTTCTTCTCTTTGTGTTTTTGCAAAAATCAACGAATTGGGCTTTATCTCAACTCCTTACCGTCTTGTAAAAGAAGGAAGAGTTGACCTGTCAGAAGAAGGTGTTGTATATCTCACCGCAGAAGAAGAAGAAGGTCAGATTATTGCCCAGGCAAATGCACCAATCGATGATAACGGATATTTCATTAACAAAAGAGTAAAAGCCAGACTTGAGGGTGATTATCCTCTTGTTGAGAAGGAACGCGTTCAGTTGATGGACGTAGGGCCCAACCAGATTGCTTCTGTTGCTGCTTCATTGATTTCGTTCCTTGAGCACGACGATGCCAACCGTGCATTAATGGGATCAAACATGATGCGTCAGGCAGTGCCGCTTTTACGTCCTGAAGCCCCGATTGTGGGTACAGGCTTGGAAGGCAGGGCAGCAGCCGACTCTCAAATTCTTGTTAAAGCCGAATTTGATGGAGTTATTGAGTTTGTTGATGCAGAACAGATTATTGTTCGTTATGATATTTCAGAAGATGACCGTTTTGTAAGTTTCGACCCTGAAGTTGTTACTTATAGACTACAGAAATATACAAAAACCAACCAGGGAACCACAGTTGACCTGAAACCTATTGTTCGCAAAGGTCAAAGGATCAAACAGGGCGAAATCTTAACTGAAGGTTACGCTACCCAAAATGGAGAGCTTGCTTTAGGACGAAACCTGATGGTGGCTTTCATGCCCTGGCAGGGGTACAACTATGAGGATGCGATTGTAATTTCTGAACGGATCGTTCGCGAAGATGTGTTTACATCAGTGCATGTTGATGAATACAGTCTTGAAGTTCGCGACACAAAACGAGGAGTTGAAGAGTTTACTTCAGATATTCCGAATGTAAGTGAAGAGGCTACAAGAAATCTCGACGAAAACGGTTTGATCAGAATTGGTGCCGATATAAAACCCGGCGATATTTTGATTGGTAAAATTACTCCAAAAGGAGAATCAGATCCATCGCCCGAAGAAAAACTGCTGCGCGCTATTTTTGGCGACAAAGCTGGTGATGTGAAAGATGCTTCTTTGAAAGCTTCTCCATCGTTGATGGGTGTTGTTATCGATAAAAAACTTTTCTCGCGCGTTACCAAAGACAAAAAAGGAAAAGCAACAAAAACATTGCTCGACCAGATTGACGAACGTTTTGAACGCGAAGTTACCTCACTGAGAGCTAAACTCGAAGACAAAGTTTTTACATTGATCGGAGGTAAAACATCGCAGGGAGTAAAAGATTATTACGGTACCGAAATTATTGCCAAAGGCGTAAAATTCACGTTAAAACAGCTTCAGGAAATCGATTATCTGAATATCAATCCACAGAAATGGACAACTGATAAACAGAAAAACGATATGGTATTCAAGGTGATCAACAACTTCATCATGAAATACAAGGAAGCAGAAGCAGTTTCACGCCGTGAAAGGTATAATATCACTATTGGTGATGAGTTACCTGCCGGAATTATTCAGCTGGCAAAAGTTTACATTGCCAAAAAACGTAAGTTGCAGATTGGTGATAAAATGGCGGGCCGCCACGGTAATAAAGGGATTGTATCGCGTGTTGTTCGTCAGGAAGACATGCCTTTCCTTTCCGATGGTACTCCTGTTGACATCGTATTAAATCCGTTAGGAGTACCTTCGCGTATGAACCTCGGACAGATTTACGAAACTGTACTGGGTTGGGCAGGTAAAAATCTCGGGGTAAAATTTGCCACACCAATTTTCGATGGTGCAAGCCTCGAAGAAATCAGTGAATACACAGATAAAGCTGGTGTTCCACGTTTTGGTGTAACACAACTTAGAGATGGTGAAACCGGAGAAAAATTTGACCAGCCTGCCACTGTTGGCGTTATTTATATGATGAAACTGGGGCACATGGTTGAAGATAAAATGCATGCCCGTTCAATTGGTCCGTATTCGCTTATTACGCAGCAACCGCTCGGTGGTAAAGCACAGTTTGGTGGTCAGCGTTTTGGTGAAATGGAGGTTTGGGCACTCGAGGCATTCGGAGCATCCCACATTCTTCAGGAAATACTTACGGTTAAATCTGACGATGTGATGGGAAGGGCAAAAGCATACGAATCAATCGTAAAAGGCGAACCGATGCCGCAACCCGGTATTCCTGAATCGTTAAACGTGTTGTTACACGAACTCAGGGGATTGGGATTAAGTGTGAGAATGGAGTAATTTCATTCCTGAATTGGACAGGTGCTGTTTTCATTTTTATAATTAGTATTTATGGCATTCAAAAAAGATAACAAAGCGAAAGTTAGTTTTGCAAAAGTTTCAATCAGCCTTGCGTCTCCCGAAGAAGTTCTGGAAAGATCGTTTGGCGAAGTTTTGAAACCTGAAACAATTAACTACAGAACATACAAACCCGAGCGCGATGGTTTGTTCTGCGAACGTATTTTCGGACCCGTAAAAGATTACGAGTGCCATTGCGGAAAATACAAACGTATCCGTTACAAGGGTATTGTTTGCGACCGCTGTGGTGTTGAAGTAACAGAAAAGAAAGTGCGTCGCGAACGCATGGGCCACATTTCGCTGGTGGTACCTGTTGCGCACATCTGGTATTTCAAGTCGCTGCCAAATAAAATTGGCTACCTGCTTGGGTTACCAACCAAAAAGCTTGATAGTATTATTTACTATGAGCGTTATGTGGTAATCAATCCGGGTGTAAAGTATATCGATGGTGTGAGGGAACTTGATTTTCTGACTGAAGAAGAATATCTCGACATTGTTGAATCACTTCCGAAAGACAACCATCTGCTTGATGACTCAGACCCCAATAAGTTTTTGGCAAAAATGGGTGCTGAAGCGTTGTTCGATATTTTAAGTAAAATCGATCTCGACGATTTATCATTCACCCTTCGTCACAAAGCAAATACCGAAACTTCGCAGCAACGTAAAAACGAAGCGCTGAAAAGACTTCAGGTTGTTGAAGCTTTCAGGGCAAGCAAAAACATCAACCGCCCCGAGTGGATGATTGTGCGCGTTGTGCCGGTTATTCCACCCGATTTACGCCCGCTGGTGCCACTCGATGGCGGACGTTTCGCCACATCCGATTTGAATGACCTTTATCGCAGGGTTATTATCCGTAACAACCGTTTAAAAAGGTTGATTGAAATCAAAGCTCCCGAAGTGATTCTCCGGAACGAGAAACGTATGCTTCAGGAAGCTGTCGATTCACTTTTCGATAACTCAAGAAAATCGAACGCGGTTAAAACCGAAAATAACAGAGCGTTAAAATCACTATCCGACAGCTTGAAGGGGAAACAAGGACGTTTCCGTCAGAACCTGCTCGGTAAACGTGTCGATTATTCTGCACGTTCGGTAATCGTTGTGGGCCCAAAACTGAAAATCCACGAATGTGGTATTCCGAAAGATATGGCTGCCGAGCTATACAAACCGTTTGTAATCAGAAAACTGATTGAGCGCGGTATTGTAAAAACAGTAAAATCGGCAAAAAAAATAGTTGATCGCAAAGATCCGGTTGTTTGGGAAATTCTTGAAAACGTGCTGAAAGGACATCCGGTGATGTTGAACCGTGCGCCCACCCTGCACCGTTTGTCAATCCAGGCATTCCAGCCGGTTTTGATTGAAGGTAAGGCAATTCAGTTGCACCCGCTTGTTTGTACCGGTTTTAACGCCGACTTCGACGGCGACCAGATGGCAGTTCACCTTCCGCTTGGTAACGCAGCAATTCTCGAAGCTCAGCTTTTAATGCTTGCTTCGCACAACTTGCTGAACCCTGCCAATGGTGCTCCTATTCAGGTTCCTTCCCAGGACATGGTTTTGGGTCTGTATTACATGACCAAACAACGCAAAGGCGCCCGTGGTGAGGGAATGACATTCTATTCAGCCGAAGAAGTAATTATTGCTTATTCAGAAAAAGTAATCGACCTTCATGCTATTATTAAAGTGAAGGTTGAAGACGTTGATGAAAAGGGCAACTATTTCAAACATATTATTGAAACAACTGTTGGCCGCGTGATTTTTAACGAAAAAACGCCACGCGAAGCCGGTTATATCAACCAGTTGCTGACAAAAAAATCATTGCGTACCATCATCACCGATGTATTTATCCGTAGCGGAAATGCAAAAACAGTTGCTTTCCTCGACGATATTAAAGACCTTGGTTATGACATGGCTTACCGCGGAGGTTTGTCGTTTAACCTCGATGACGTGATTATTCCTGAAGCCAAAGAAAAAATTGTTGCCGACGGATACGCCGAAGTTGAAGATATTATCAATAACTACAACATGGGCTTTATCACCAACAACGAAAGGTACAACCAGGTTATCGACATTTGGACACATGCCAATGCGAAACTTACCCAGGTGGTGATGCAGACTTTGAGCAGCGATAAACAGGGTTTCAACTCAATTTATATGATGCTTGACTCTGGTGCACGTGGTTCGAAAGAACAGATTCGTCAGTTAAGTGGGATGAGGGGTTTGATGGCAAAACCACAGAAATCGGGCTCAACAGGTTCACAGATTATCGAAAACCCGATTTTGGCCAACTTCAAAGAAGGTCTGTCGGTTCTCGAATACTTTATTTCAACCCACGGTGCCCGTAAAGGTTTGGCCGATACCGCGCTGAAAACAGCTGACGCAGGATATCTTACCCGTCGTTTGGTTGACGTGGCTCAGGACGTAATTATTTCTGAAGACGACTGCGGAACGCTGCGTGGTTTAGTGGCTACAACCATTAAAAACAACGAGGAAATCGTCGCTTCACTATTCGAAAGAATTGTTGGCCGTACTTCAGTGCACGATATTTTCCACCCGTTAAGCGGCGAATTGATTGTTGCTACAGGTGAAGAAATTACCGAAGATATTGCATCTGTAATTGAAAACTCTCCGATTGAGAGTGTTGAGATTCGCTCGGTACTTACCTGCGAATCGAAAGTGGGAATTTGTGCAAAATGCTACGGACGAAACCTGGCTACCGGTAAAAAGGTACAGAAGGGTGAAGCAACCGGCGTTATTGCAGCCCAGTCAATCGGTGAACCTGGTACACAGCTTACTCTTCGTACATTCCACGTAGGGGGTATTGCCGGTAATATTTCTGCTCAGTCGATGGTTGAGTCGAAATACGATGGTTATGTTGAAATTGAAGAACTGCGCGCGGTTAAATTTAAACCTGAAGATACTGACGAGTGTGATGTTGTTGTCAGCCGTTTAACTGAATTAAAAATTGTTGACAAGAATACAAACATCACACTTTCAACACACCCGATTCCATACGGTTCGAAGCTGTACGTGAAAAACGGACAGGAAGTGCGCAAAGGAAAACTTATTTGCGAATGGGACCCGTTCAATGGTGTTATCATCACTGAATTTGATGGTACTGTTGAATTTGAAAACCTGATTGACGGTGTTACTTTCCGCGAAGAATCGGACGAACAGACTGGTTACAGCGAAAGGGTAATTATCGAATCGAGAGATAAAACCAAGAACCCGACACTGAAAGTGGTTGATGGCGATGGAATTGCCATTCGTTCATACAACTTACCCGTAGGTGGTCACATCTCGGTTGACAATAAACAAGTGGTAAAAGCCGGTATGGTGTTGGTGAAAATTCCACGCGCTGCTGGTAAAGCTGGTGACATCACCGGTGGTTTGCCCCGTGTTACCGAATTGTTCGAAGCACGTAACCCCTCGAATCCGGCAATCGTTTCGGAAATCGACGGTGAAGTTTCGATGGGTAAAATCAAACGTGGTAACCGTGAAATCATTGTTACCTCGAAATCGGGTGATGTAAAAAAATACATGGTTCCGCTTTCAAAACAGATACTTGTTCAGGAGAACGATTACATCAGGGCAGGTACCCCGCTGTCTGACGGTGCAACTACTCCATCCGATATTCTGGCTATTAAAGGCCCGACCGCGGTGCAAGAGTACATTTTGAACGAAGTTCAGGATGTGTATCGTATGCAGGGGGTAAAAATCAACGATAAACACTATGAAATCATCATCCGTCAGATGATGCGTAAAGTGGAAATCGAAGACCCGGGTGATACCCGCTTCCTTGAAAAACAGGTGGTTGATAAAAATGAATTCTTCTCTGAAAACGACTGGATTTACAACAAAAAAGTGGTAATCGAAGCGGGTGATGCAGAAGGAATCAAAGCCGGTCAGATTATTTCGGCCCGTAAACTGAGGGATGAAAATTCGCAGTTGAGGAGAAAAGACAAGAAATTGATTGAAGCGAGGGATGCAATCCCCGCAACTTCGAGCCAGGTGTTACAGGGTATCACGCGTGCTGCACTGCAAACCCGCAGCTGGTTATCAGCCGCATCGTTCCAGGAAACCACCAAGGTATTAAACGAAGCTGCCATCAATGGCAAAACCGATTACCTCGATGGATTGAAGGAAAACGTAATTTGCGGTCACCTGATTCCGGCCGGTACAGGTTTGAAAGAGTACAAAAACCTTGTGGTAGGTTCCAAATCGGAATACGACCAACTGGTTGATATGAAAGATTAATCTGAAAAGAGGATGGACGAAAAGAATCTGAAACCACAGCAGCTGAATATCGAACTCAGCGAAGAAATCGGGCAGGGCGTTTATTCAAACCTTGCAGTGATTACGCATTCGAGTTCAGAGTTTGTGGTCGATTTTGTAAGGATTATGCCGGGAATTCCGAAAGCGAACGTAAAATCGCGCATTATTCTTACACCGGAACATGCAAAACGATTGCTGTTTGCATTGCAGGATAACATTAAAAAGTTTGAAGCAGTAAACGGGCCTATCAAAAACAATCCGGGTTCAGACCCAATGTTGCCGCCGCTGAGTTTTGGCGGTCCAACAGCACAGGCTTAAAATGTCATCATACAAAATAGAAAAAGAGGAATCGTTTACGGTTCCTCTTTTCTGTTTAATAACGCCTGATTCTGAATTCAAGCAAGAAATGATTCAAGCATCCAAATCCGTTTTTCTGTAACCCCAATCAGTTCGCTCATCAACGCCAATGTGGCTTCGTCTCCGTGTTCCGACGCCAATGCAAGTATTTCCCTGAACTGACCAAGTAAAACCCGGCTGTTTTCAAGTACGGCTTTAACGCCTTCCTGTCCGCCCGAGACGTTTGAAACTTCTTTTAACGTGGCATGTTTTACATAGTCTCCAAAGGTGTGAAGTGGTTGTCCGCCAAGCATTAAAATGCGTTCTGCAACTTCATCCACCACCTCTGCTGCTTCGTTATAGTAGCTTTCGTACTTTTCGTGCAGTGCAAAAAACTGTGCTCCTTTTATGTTCCAATGCAATCCGCGCAGGTTCTGGTAATAAATCTGGTAATTGGCCAACAGGCTGTTTAGTAGTTCCACTACTTTTTGATTCTTTGTATTCATAATTTCTATTTTTTAATTGTGTTATTTATTATGAATCAAAGATACCATTAGCGATATTTATTAAATTTATGACTCTATAACTTTAGATTATATACAATGCAATTAGCTCAGCTTGAATACTTAAAAGCGCTTCGTTTTTCCGGTGGATTTTCATCGGCTGCACAAAAACTGGGTATAACCCAACCTGCTTTGACTTTGCAAATTCAAAAGCTGGAGGAAGAGTTGGGTTTTAAACTCATCGACCGCAGCAAACGCCCGTTGCAATTTACCCGCGAGGGAGAAATATTTTTTCAGAAATCGGTTGAAATACTCCAAATGGTGGAGCAGTTAAAACAGGTTTCGCTCGAAATGAGCGAAGAAGTACAGGGCGAACTGAAAGTGGGGATTATTCCCACACTTGCACCTTACCTGGTTCCGCTGTTTATTAATGCGCTGGCGGCAGGTTTTCCAAACCTGAGCGTTGACATCTCCGAACTTAAAACAGAAGAAATTATCAGCCGGTTAAAAGCCGGAACGCTTGACTGCGGAATTGTTTCAACCCCGATTATTGCTAACGGATTGTTGTTTGAACCCCTGTTTTATGAACGTTTCTTTGTTTATGTATCAGAGAATCACAGGTTGTTTGAGCAAGCCGAAATTGCACTTGCTGAAATAGAAGAGGATGAAATCTGGTATCTTGAAGAAGGAAACTGTTTTCAGAACCAGGTAAATTCGATGTGTATGTTTAACACGCCGCAAACAACACAAAATCTTGTGTATCGCAGCAGTTCGATTGAGTCGTTGCGGCGGATTGTGGAGAAAGAGAAGGGGCTCACTTTTATTCCCGAGCTGGCCACCATTAATATACCGGCAGAGCAGGAAGACCTTGTAAAAACGATAGCCGGTGAGCAACCCGTTCGCGAAATCAGTATGGCGGTTCTTAAAAACTTCCCGAAAGAGCGGCAGGTGGAAGCATTAAAAACGGTAATTCTGAAAAGCATTCCCAGAAGAATGCTGGCAAAACCTGCTGTTCAGGTGGTTGATCCGAAGTTAAAAATTAGTTGAAGCGTTGGATGAATTGCTTCGTCAATAAATTTCTTTTGTCATCCGCTCGGTGGCGGTCATGTAGTACCGGGCAAAGTTTTCGTCTTTCATAAACTTTATGAGTTGAACCCGCCATGTTTCGGCTTCTTCTGAGAGTACGGCAATGCTTTTTTTAGCCGCCGCATCATCGGGGTTGGTCCTGAAAGCTTTGATGACAGGGATAAACTCATCCATCCACTGTTCGTAGCGGTCCATCAGTTGTTGTTGCGGGTCAGTGAGCGGAAACTCCGTTTTACTGTTCAGTACCTGTGCCGAAAGCTTTTCGCCTGCCAACACCGGTGCGCCAACTGCCAATCCCAGCTTTGCCAGGAAACCCCTTCTCGATTCTTCGTATTCGTTCATTTCAGCCTGAATTATTTTGCTTGTAAAACAATGTTTTGCCCGTTAAGGTTTAAAACAAAATCAGTAGGTTAAACCAAACTGCCAAAGGGGTATTGTGTTCAAATAGCCCAGTTCCATAATACACTAATCCATTCACATCTTAATTTTTATGCAATTGTGCATCAACAAGTGGATAAATTTGCACTACTTGAGTGCAAATTGAAATAAATATTGCACTATTTGAGTGCGATTTGAGTAAATAACACTGTTCTAAGACTGTTCAGCTGGTGACTCCGGTTCACCTGCTGAATCTTGAAGGATAAAAAAGGAAGAAAAAGTTTATATTTGGCATATAGTATAAAATTGTATCTTACAGGAATGAAACAGATCGTATTAAATATGCCCGACAATGCAAATCTTTCAGAGCACGAAACAATAAGATTTCTTGCCGCCAAACTTTTTGAGTCGGGAAAACTCTCGCTGGGTCAGGCGGCTGAAATGGCTGCTATGTCGAAAATCACATTTTCGGAATTGCTTGCCGATTATAATGTTTCGTTGATAAATTATACTTCTGCTGATATTCTGAAAGATGCCTCTCAACTCTAAAATTGTAATTTCAGACACGAGTTGTCTTATTCTTTTAATAAAGATTGGAGAGCTTGATTTGCTAAGAAAATTTTCAGAAAGAGTTTTTATCACCTCGATTATAAAGGATGAACTCAAAACTGAATTGCCTTCATGGATTGAGGTTGTTGATCCCCGCGACAAACATTACCAGCATATTCTTGAAATGGATATCGACAGGGGAGAAGCAAGTGCAATTTCGCTTATGTTCGAGATAGAAGGTGCGGTATTACTTATAGATGATTTAAAAGGCAGAAAGGTAGCTGCTAAACTTAACCTGAAATTCTCGGGTACTTTTGGGCTCTTATTAAAATTAAAGCAAACTGGAATATTAGAAACCCTGAAGCCGGTAATCGAAAAAATCAGGTTGACAAATTTTAGGTTTTCAGAACAATTGTTGTCCGATGTTTTACGAATGGCCAATGAAAATTGAGAGAAGATCCACTGCAATTCAATTCAGCTGGTGACTCCGGTTCACCTGCTGAATAGCCGTTTACTCCAGTTTAATCTTTATGTTTCTCAACATCCCCGGTACAACCTGTTGGATTATTTTTTACCTTTAGTGGCAAATCGAAACAGTTCATTACCATGATGCTAACCCAAAACAAACCAAATGAAGTCACCCCATACCACACACGCGATTCACGCAAACCATCACAAAAGGAAATTATCCCGCCCTCAGGCGGATATGTTAAACCAATAAATTAAACAAGTATGGCGATTAAATTTAAAGTTATCGAAAGAGGACAACCCGGTGTAACCGGCGGAGGTACCAAAAAGTATTATGCGACAGCCGTTTCGGGCGGCGAAATGACACTAAACAAACTCACCAACAGCATCGAAAAAGTGAGTACAGTCAGTGGTGCCGATATTCGCGCGGTATTGTATGCCATGGTTGATGTAATGAAAGCGTCGCTCGAAGATGGACAGATTGTGCGCCTGGGCGACCTGGGCAGTCTGCGCATCAGCATTGCCAGCAATGGCGAAGCTACAGCCGATAAGGTGTCGGCCAAATCGATTAAAAGCGCACGCACCGTGTTTACACCTGGCATGGAGTTGAAAAACCAGCTTAAAAACCTGAAATTCGAAAAGGCCTGATAACAGCAGCTTTTGGCACTCTTAAAAAATCGACGCTATGTTTTGCAAAAATCATAGTGTCGATTTTAAATTTCGTAAGCATGAAATTGGAAAATCATAAGCATGAAATTGGGAAGGGGTGCGGAAGAAAGGTAAAAGACTTTAAAAAAGCAGATTAACGGAGGGGATTAACTATGGATTGACAGGTTTATGACCGACCAAAAACTGAAACCTGAATATGGAAAAGCAGCTATTTGAAAAGGCATTTATAAACAGCTTAAATAAGAACTTTCAAAGTCATTCTAAATATTTTGATTTTGAATTTTGTGTTTTCAATGAATTGGAAGGTACCGTATTTGAAATTAATAAATGCTTGATTCTCGAATTTTATAGAGCTTCAATCACCTTGACAAATTATTTACTTGAACGACTTTTGAAACTATCTCTAATTTACAATGAAGCAGGAATTGGACCACAACCGTTTGAAGAATGGGGTTCTACTTTTGAGGAGCCAAATAAAACGTTTTCTCGTTATGTATTGGCAAACTCAATTAAAGAATGCAGGAAGCTTGACCTAATAACAGAGAGCGAAAAAGTAATTTTATATGATAAAATTCGAGAATTAATGAGAAACGGATTCTCTCACGCAGACTCAACTAAAATTTTAAAGGAAATACCTGACGAAACGATAATGTTTCAAGGTAGTTTTTCAAATATGAAAGATATTAAACCTATATCGGTGAACCAAAAGATAATTCCGGCTATACAAGCAATATTAATAGAGAATTTTGCAAAAGAAAATGCTTCGAATTATTTCGATTACGTTTTTGAGCTAATACAGAAAATTGAAAAACGACTTATTGAAAGAAACAATAAAACCGTTAAATAAAAGACGATATTTCAATTGTGAATTTATTGCAGTTTGCACATAACCTTAATACGAAAAGTAAAATCTAAACTAATTTTTTATTTATGAGCTTATTTGATTTTTTAAAGAAAAAAGAATTTGAGGAAATAAAGCAACTCAAATCTCAGCTTGAACGCTACAAACCTATTGTTGATGTTGAGGCTGAGGCAGAAATACAAAAGAAGAACTTAGAGCGATTAATCGCACTCAAGCAATCGGAACTGAAATCAGTTGAGGATAATTTCAGCAAATTGAATTCAGACTATCAGTCTGCGCTTGAAACTTATTCAAAGCTTCGTAAAGAGATTAGTATTTTCGAGAATAAACTCGACCTTATTGAATTTGGAGTTTATGAGCCAATTTATGATTTTGAAAAGTCGGAAGATTACAAAACAGAGTTAAACAGAATTATTGAACTCCAGAAAAATTTAATAAGCTCAGAAAATGCAGCAATTTGCAGAACAAATTGGAGAATTGACGGTAGCGAGGCAAAGGGAAGGGCAAGTACTAAAAGATATATCAAATTGACTCTGCGTGCATTTAATGGGGAATGTGATTCCTTAATTTCGAAAGTGAAATGGAATAACGTTAATCAAATGCGTGAAAGAATTATTAAATCCTTTGATACGATTAATAAAATAGGAGAAAGCCAGACGGTTAGCATTCAACGAGAATATCTTGAACTGAAATTAAAAGAACTCAATCTTGAATACGAATATCAGTTAAAGAGACAAAAGGAAAAAGAAGAACTTCGGGCAGCCCAGGAAGCAATGAGGGAAGAAGAAAAGGCAAGGAGAGAATTTGAGCAAGCTCAAAAGGAGGCAGAAAAAGAGGAGTCCAATTATCAAAAAGCTCTTGAAAAAGCAAGGAAGGAAATTGAACAGGCTACTGGCGACAAGCATGACAAACTTCAAGCTCAAATCGAAAAACTGGAACAAGAGTTAAAAGAGGCCCAGGAAAAAAAGGAACGTGCAATTTCAATGGCTCAACAAACAAAACGAGGACACGTTTATGTAATTTCCAATATCGGTTCTTTTGGCGAACAGGTTTTCAAAATAGGTATGACAAGACGTTTAGAGCCTGAGGACAGAATTAAAGAATTAGGTGATGCATCGGTTCCGTTCCAGTTCGATATACATGCAATGATTTATTCGGAAGATGCACCGAATCTTGAAAATGAGTTACATAAATCATTTACCAATAGAAAGGTTAATATGCTGAATTATCGAAAGGAATTTTTTAATGTAACAGTTGATGAAATTGAGCAAAAAGTGAAAGAAATTGGCATAGAAGCAGAATTTCATAAAATACCTGAAGCAATGGAGTATCGCGAAACAATTGCCATTCTCGAAAGACTCAAGTCACAGAGCGAACAAAAAACTATCGAAGAATTAATTGCGGAGGAATTTCCAACAAGTTTGATAAAGTAAACTTTCACTGCTACCGCGCGAATCCTTTCGCGTGATAATTTTTACTTTAATCCACAAGATGCAATCGTTCGGCAGCGAGATACGGATAAATGATAATAAACAGAAATTCAATAAATTAAACAGTATGTCGGGTAAATGTCAGGTATAAAACGATAATAATTCGTGGACTGTTTTTAAGTTAAGATTTAAAATTGCTGAAAAGTTTCAAAATGATTCAACAACCGGAACTAGGGAAAAAGATTGCTGATTTCAGAAAATCAAAAGGATTTACGCAGGAAGAACTTGTTGAGAAATGCAATCTGAGTGTACGCACATTACAGCGCATTGAGGCTGGAGAAGTAACTCCCAGGATTTACACGATTAAGTTGATTCTTGAGGTTTTGGAACTTGATTTTGAAAACTCCTTAAGTTCTCAGCATGAGAATGATAAAGGACGCATTGAAAAGTGGCTCGGGCAATTTTATATAAGTTTTATTGATTTATTTAATTTAAAAACAAACGCAATGAAAAAAGTATCGATTTTATCGATAGCTATAGTAGCTATTGTATTTGGGATTTCGTCAATCACAAACGTGACTTTTGGGCAATCAGATTCTAAGGTCAGGAAAATAATTGAAAAGACCAATACTGATTTCCTGGAGTATTTTAATAACGGGGAGATAAATTCCCTGGCAGAACTTTATCGTAACGATGCTTGTCTTGTTTCGAGAGGCTGTGGTAAGGAATTCATTAAGAACTACTATCGTATCGAGACAGGCAAGTATAAATTTACAGAAATAAAAGCGACAAGTGTTAGCGTAAGCGATACGATTGCCGTTGAAAAAGGAGAATGGAGCGCGATTTTAAATTCAGGTGAGAAGATAGGTGGCGAGTATTTATCTGAATGGAGATTCACAAATAAAAAATGGCTGATTGTAAGTGAATCATCAGGATTATCATTCGACTAAAGGCCAGCGTATAACACTCCGCTACCGCGCGATTCCCGCTACCCCTCGTTTGCAACGAGGGGTTGGCTGTTTGGCATTTGAAATGCAATTGTATTGGTAAGCACAGTTTGTCCACCTGCATAATTATTGAAGAGAGGAAGTACTATTAATCAGTGGTTTTTAAATAAATACATGCGAGTTTCAAACTCAATAACCACTAACCCCTCGTTGCAAACGAGGGGCAGGCCAGCCGTAATCATTATCATTTTTATCTTCACCGGGCTGAAGCCACGGTGCAAAATCCACATATTCAAAGCAGTTGCGGCATTGTGAAAACAAAAGCCCTTTGGCTGCAAACCAAAGGGCTTTTTATACATCAGTAATCTGTTTTAAAACGGTGGAAAATCGTTGTAGAAGTTTTGTCGTGTACCAAATTTCAGAAATTCAACAGTCCCCTTATCGATATAGATGCCAAACCGCTATTGACCATATTTCAGTTTAAAGAACTTTCCCCGGCTTTGTAGTGGTTCGCAGTTTTTTATGTTGGAAATTGTAACTGCCTTTTTGCAATTTTCAATAGCAGATTGAATAAGATTTATTGTTGAAGCAGATTTCAGTTTTTTAATATCCTTTAAAAATGAACTCCGATACAGCACTTTCATTTCAATGCTTCTAAAATGTCAGATTCAGCGACAAAAGATGTATTGCGTGCCGCCTTACAAGCTTTTAGCATCGATATATTTTCCATAAATTCATCAGAAGCAACTTCAGCCTGGCTAACCCCTTTCAGCAATTTCACGGCATCGAGAATGTGTTTTGCTTTCGACTTGTCTTTAATATTTATTACAATCGTTGTCATCTTTATTTCTTTAAGCTTTTACAAATGTAGTAATAACAGGTGAAAACAAAAGCCCTTTGGCTGCAAACCAAAGGGCTTTTTGAGTTGTATTCAGCAGGTGAACTTTAAGTCACCAACTGATTTCCGACTTCCGACCTCTTTCTCCCGTCTCCCGTCTCCGGTCTTCCGTCTTCCGACTTTCTTACTTTACTTCTTCGAAATCAACATCAGTAACTTCGCCGTCGGCTTTTTGTTTTCCACCGGCTGAGCTGCTCTGGTCTCCTGCATTCGGGTTAGCTTGCTGTCCACCCTGTGCCTGCGATGCATTGTACATTTCCTGCGAAGCCGCCTGGAACACTGTGTTCAATTCTGTCATGGCCGCGTCGATAGCAGTCAGGTCTTTGCTGGCGTGCGCATCTTTCAGCTTTTTCAGTGCATCTTCAATCGGCTGTTTTTTGTCGGCAGGTATTTTGTCGCCAAACTCTTTCAACTGTTTTTCTGTCTGGAAAATCAGACTGTCGGCCTGATTGATTTTGTCGGCCATCTCCTTGGCTTTTTTATCGGCTTCGGCATTGGCTTCGGCTTCCTGTTTCATCCGCTTGATTTCGTCATCGCTCAAACCCGATGAAGCTTCAATACGAATCGACTGGGTTTTACCAGTGGCTTTGTCTTTTGCATTTACATGCAGAATACCGTTGGCATCGATATCGAAAGTAACTTCGATTTGCGGAATACCGCGGGGTGCCGGTGGCAGACCGTCGAGGTGGAAGCGGCCAATGGTTTTGTTGCCTGCTGCCATCGGGCGTTCGCCCTGTAACACATGGATTTCAACCGAAGGCTGATTGTCAGCAGCCGTGGTAAATGTTTCCGACTTTTTGGTCGGTATGGTTGTGTTGGCTTCAATCAGTTTTGTCATCACACCGCCCATGGTTTCGATACCCAGCGAAAGCGGAGTAACGTCGAGCAGCAACACATCTTTTACTTCGCCGGTTAACACACCGCCCTGAATGGCAGCACCCACAGCCACAACTTCGTCGGGGTTTACACCTTTCGAAGGCGCTTTTCCAAAGAACTGTTGTACCTTTTCCTGGATAGCTGGAATACGGGTTGAGCCGCCCACGAGAATTACCTCGTCGATTTCGCTTGCCGAAAGACCTGCATTTTTAAGCGCTTTGCTGCAAGGTTCGATGGTGGCGTTAATCAGTTTATCAGCCAATTGCTCGAATTTCGAGCGGGTCAGCGTTTTTACAAGGTGTTTTGGAATACCGTCAACCGGCATAATGTAGGGCAGGTTGATTTCGGTTTGTGAAGAACTTGAAAGCTCGATTTTTGCTTTTTCTGCAGCTTCTTTTAAGCGTTGCAAAGCCATCGGGTCGCGTTTCAGGTCAACACCTTCATCTTTTTTAAATTCTTCAGCCAGCCAGTCAATAATCACCTGGTCGAAATCATCGCCACCAAGGTGGGTGTCACCATCAGTCGATTTTACCTCGAAAACGCCATCTCCCAGTTCAAGGATTGAAATATCAAAAGTACCGCCACCAAGGTCGAATACGGCGATTTTCATGTCTTTGTGCATCTTATCCAAACCATAAGCCAGCGATGCTGCGGTTGGTTCGTTGATGATGCGGCGAACTTTGAGGCCTGCAATTTCGCCGGCTTCTTTGGTTGCCTGGCGCTGCGCGTCGTTAAAGTAGGCTGGTACTGTAATTACAGCTTCAGTAACTTCCTGACCCAGATAATCTTCGGCAGTTTTTTTCATTTTCTGTAAAACCATTGCCGAAATTTCCTGTGGCGAATATTTGCGGTCGTCAATTTCCACACGAGGCGTATTGTTGTCACCTTTTACCACTTTGTAAGGTACGCGGGCAATTTCTTTACTTACCCTGTCGTGGGTTTCGCCCATAAAACGTTTAATTGAGTAAACTGTTTTTGTGGGGTTTGTAATAGCCTGACGTTTGGCAGGGTCGCCAATTTTGCGTTCGCCATTTTCAACAAAAGCCACAATCGAAGGTGTGGTACGTTTTCCTTCGCTGTTAGGAATTACAACAGGTTCGTTGCCTTCCATAACCGAAACACACGAGTTTGTGGTTCCCAGGTCAATTCCAATTATTTTTCCCATTTTATTATGTTTTAAATGATTATTCAATTTAAAAATTACGATGGGTGTTTTGCAATGATTGTGCCAGCCACAAATTGGCTGTTTTGGCCGAAAATGTGACACGGAAAACAAAAGTTACACGCAGGTTTTTGTCAAACCCGGTGACAAAAAGGCAGAAACTCTTAATTTGTATTGGAATATTTTGGTTGGTAAAAGGCAAAAAATTTAAATGAGTCTTTGTAAAAAGTTTCTAAATTCGGCATTTATCAAACCAAAAAATATGACAGCAAAATCATTGCACCTTGAACCCGAAAAACGCCTTTATTCACTCGATGCACTCCGCGGTTTCGATATGTTCTGGATAACCGGAGGAAGTTACCTTGTTGAAGTAATTGCACGCCAATCGGGCGCATCCTGGATGAACCCGGTGGTTGAACAAATGGAACATGTTCCGTGGAACGGGTTTCATTTTTACGACCTGATTTTTCCACTGTTCATGTTTATTAGTGGGGTGGCCATTCCGTTCTCGCTGGTTTCGAAGCTTGAAAAACAGGTGCCGAAATCGTCGCTGGCGAAAAAGGCAATTGGCAGAGGGTTGATTCTTGTTTTATTGGGCTGGATTTACAATGGTGTTTTCAGCAATGGTTTTGAAAATCCACGATTGCTGAGCGTTTTGGGACAAATCGGGTTAGGTTACATGTTTGCCGCCCTTATCACTATTTATACAAAAAACCTGAAACAGCGGCTGATTTGGCTGGGCAGTATTCTTGTGGGTATCGGGATTTTGCAATTGCTGGTGCCGGTACCAGGAGTGGGAGCAGGAGTTTTAACACCCGAAGGTTGTATTAACGGCTACATCGACAGAATGCTGGTTCCGGGCAGGTTGCATGGCGAAGTTTTCGATCCAGAGGGTTTGCTTTGTGTTGTTTCGGCGGTGAGTGTTACATTAATGGGATCGTTGGCCGGGTATATTCTCCGTAATAAAAAGACTGCTGAAATGCAGAAAGTAAAAATTCTGGCAATCAGCGGGGTTTCAGCAATTGTTGTTGCATTGCTGCTCAGTACGTTTTACCCAATTATCAAAGCCTGCTGGACCGGTAGTTTTAACCTGCTTACCAGTGGTATCGGATTTTTACTGATTGCCCTGTTTTATTGGATTATTGATGTAAAAGGCTGGCAGAAATGGTCATTTTTCTTTCGCGTAATCGGGATGAATTCAATTTTTATCTACCTGTTTCATCGGTTTATTGATATCGGCAGGCCAACAACCTTGTTGCTTGGCTGGACCACTATTTTTGGCGAATTCAGTGAGGTTTTTATTGTTGCAGGCGGAATAATGCTGGTTTGGTTACTCATGTATTACATGTACAAGAAGAAAATTTTCCTGCGGGTTTAAAAAACCATTCTTTCTGCCTACTTTTGAATTAAATATTCATGATAGTGGGCAATCAGGTTGAAATACAAATCATTGAAAAACTAAGGAAGGAAATTCCCGATTTGCAGGGGGTTTATCTTTTTGGTAGCTATGTCGATAATTCGATGATGCGCGAAAGTGATATCGATATTGCATTCCTTACAACCGCAAATATCTCAAAAGCTGAGAAATGGAGAATCCAGGAAAGTTTGGCTTCCGTGCTTGACAGAAACATTGATTTAGTTGATTTAAATGAAGCTTCCGTTGTTCTGCGCACCGAAATCGTAGAAAAAGGCAAGCGGATTTATACTGCCAACGTTTTTGCGTGTGAGAGTTTCGAAGTTACGACCTATTCGTTATACAGCGATTTAAATGAAAACAGAATTGATATTCTGAATGATTATAAAAATGAATATGGACGAAATTCTGATTAATAAACAGACAACTATAAATCGCTGCCTGAAAAGAATTAATGAGGATTTTCAGGATGATTTTGAATCAAACTTCACCAAACAGGATGCAGTGATTCTGAATATTGAGAGGGCATGTCAGGCTGCAATTGACATGGGAAACCGGGTAATACGGATTCAAAAACTTGGACTGCCCCAAAGTAATCGTGATACATTTGTGAAACTTGAAATAAACGGCATTATTTCGCAGGAGCTCAGCCGTAAAATGCAGGCAATGGCGGGGTTTAGAAACCTTGCGGTTCATGATTATGGGTCGATGAATATAGCTGTAGTAATTGATATCATTGAAAGCAGAATCAAAGACCTTCCCATTTTTGCCTCTTTAATCGTAACTCAGTTTGGCAATATTTCCAATTCCGTTTAGTATTTGCTTCTGTACACCGAAACCGAAATTTCCGGGCCTGGCAACATCAGTTTTTCGTCTGAGGTAATCCGCCATGCAAGACTCATGTCAATCCTGTTTTTTGAATTCAGTTGCGTGAACCACGAAAAATAAGGAACCACTCCCTGGTAAAAAAATGCTTTTTCGTTGTCAATTTCAACACCGGGAATGTACTTTAAGCCCAAATCCCATTGGCTCTGCATTTGTTGAAAATACGACCATCCTAATTTGATTTCACCTAAAATCCAGTCGTTGTGTTTATAAGCGTTGTAGTTGATTGCAGCGCTGATATTCCGGTTCCATTTCATGTTGCAATACTTGGCATTTTCGAACGTTAAATACCCTCCATATACAAAATCGGGTTCGCGGTTGAAGTACTGAAAAAATGGTCCGAACTCAACACGGCTGCCGCTGTATCGTGGCAAAAATTCACCCGATTCCCAGTCTGCAATCAATATTCTTTTAGGCATTTGAATCATTTTCTGATTCAGAAAATCTTCAATTTGCGGCACTTCGATTTCTGCCTGGTGACTGGTGCGAGGGTCGTGGCTATTTTTTATGCGGGCAATTTCGCCGGCCAGAAAAAGAATTTCATCTTGTGAGAATTCTTTTTCAGGATAGTATTTTTTCAAAATAAATTCAGCAGCCATAAAGTGGTTAACTGCAGTCAAACGGCCTAAACCCCAGCCGGCGCGTGCATCGATTCCGGTTTTCAGCTTGTCGCCTTTTGTATCTTCAACGTAATCACTTACAACAGAATTAGAGTCGATGACTGTTCCTTCAGATGTCTGGCTGTACCAATCGTATTGCGCAACTGCACCAACTTGAAGTAAAGTATAATTCCGGTTGTTATAATAGTAGCGAAAAGAATAATCGGCGGAAATTGCAGCCCGTAGTCCATTCAACCGGTGTTCCGCATCTATTTCTTCGATATACGAACTGTCGTTCCAATTACCTTTTCCCCATAGCGGGCCTGCTTTTGCCGAAATAAAAAACTGTCGCTGCCGATCCTCATTAAAATCCCAAAGCAAGTTTTCAAATAAAAGGTTAACCGAATTTGATGACACATCTTCATCATATTTTGCATCATCAGTTCTCCACGACTCTCTTTCTTTTTTTGCACTGTAGTTGAGTCCCCAGTTAATTTCGTGTCTTCTGAATTCAAGTTTGTCGGTTTGAATTTTATGCAATTGAGCCCAACCCGAAACAGGTACAACAAATACTGCGATTAAAGTTACTATTGCTGACAGTTGACTGTATTTCATAATTTCTCTGTTCTGAAATTTGTTTCAAAGTAAACAATCTGGATGCATAAAAAGAAGAACAATCAAAACAGTTTTGTTCAGTTAAAATGGATTATATAGCTTTACCACGGAAAAAATACGAGTTAAATGTCAGTTCACAAGGAAATCAGAAAAGTTACAACCCACAGGCTGGCTGAAATGAAAGCACGTGGCGAAAAAATTTCGATGCTCACCTCTTACGATTATAGCATGGCCCAGTTGGTTGATGAAGCTGGTGTTGATGTGATTCTTGTGGGCGACTCGGCATCGAATGTGATGGCGGGCAATCAAACCACGCTTCCAATTACTTTAGACCAGATGATTTATCACGGTAAATCGGTGGTGAATGCAGTGGAAAGAGCATTGGTGGTAGTTGATTTGCCGTTTGGCACATACCAGGGAAACTCAAAAAAGGCACTGAGTACGGCAATCAGAATTATGAAAGAGACTGCAACCGACGCAGTAAAACTCGAAGGTGGCAGCGAGGTTATCGATTCTGTTCATCGCATTTTATCGGCAGGAATTCCGGTAATGGGGCATCTTGGACTGATGCCGCAATCGATCAATAAATTTGGTACTTATTCGGTGAGGGCGCGCGAGGAAGCCGAAGCCGAAAAGCTGCTGACGGATGCAAAATTGTTGGAAGAGGCCGGTTGTTTTGCCGTGGTACTCGAAAAAATTCCGGCTGAGCTTGGCCAAACTGTATCAAAATCGCTGACAATTCCTGTAATTGGCATTGGCGCCGGCGGTGGTGTTGACGGTCAGGTATTGGTAATTCACGATATGTTGGGAATTACGCAGCAGTTTTCGCCCCGTTTTTTACGCCGGTACCATAACCTGGCAGCTGAGATTAAAGGCGCGGTGGGACATTATATCGAAGATGTGAAATCGGGCGATTTTCCGAACGAAAAGGAACAATATTAGTAGAAACGCACTATAGTGCGTTTTTCCAAGGATTGAATTCAAAGTTTAATATTTAAAAGAGTTGTTTAAAAGTGCAGGTACTCTACGAAGACAATCATATTATTGTAGTTAACAAGGCGGGTGGCGAAGTGGTGCAAAGCGACGAAACCGGAGATATTACCTTGCTCGATATTGTTAAAGATTACCTGAAAGAAAAATACAATAAACCGGGAAATGTTTTTTTGGGTCTGCCACATCGGCTCGACCGGCCAACCACTGGAATTGTTGTGCTCGCCAAAACAAGCAAAGTTCTGCCCCGGCTTAACCATCTTTTTCAAAACAGAGGAGAAGTAAAAAAAACATATTGGGCTGTGGTTGACAAACGTCCGCCAAAATATACCGACACACTTACTCATTATCTTATAAAAAAACAGGACCAGAACCGGAGTTATGCCTACGAAGAAAAACTTAAGGGTTCAAAATTGGCGAGCCTTACCTACCGGCATGTGGCGAGTATCGATAATTATCATTTACTCGAAGTTGAATTACACACTGGCCGTCATCACCAAATCAGGGTTCAGTTACGCCAATTAAAACTGTATATCAAAGGCGATATAAAATACGGTTTTCCACGACCGAATGCCGATAAAAGCATTCATTTACATGCACGTAAAATAGAATTTGTTCATCCGGTAAAAAATGAGCCGATAACAATTGTAGCTGACCCGCCAGATGATACTGTATGGAATGAGTTTATGAAACTTTTCAGAAGTAACCGGTTCAGCCCAGTGAATCCGGTTTAAAAGCAAAAGGCAGCAAACTGTCAGCCCCGTCCAAAACCATTATTTTTTCTGCTCCATCGAGTATCAGCCTGATTGTCTGTTTAAAACGGCTTTCGGTTTCCACAAGAACCTGACGGCACGAGCCACAGGGTTGTGTTGGCCCTGTTATCAGATTACCACCATTTTTTGCCGTTACAGCCATCGCTTTTACAGCAACATCAGGGTAAGTCGCGTGAGCAAAAAACAACGCAACCCGCTCAGCGCAAAGTCCATCGGTAAAGTCGGCATTTTCCTGGTTGTTTCCTTTAATGATTTCACCGTTAGCGAGTAGCACTGCCGCTCCAACATTAAAATTTGAATAAGGTGCATAAGCTTTTTCCGATGCTTCGCGGGCTGCAGCAATCAGTTGCTGGTCGGTTCCGGGTAGTTCGGCAATACTGTCAAATTCTTCGGTAACAATTTGGTAAACTCTTTTCTGCATGGTGTCAGTTTTGCCCAAAAGTACAATTTTATTGATTATTCAGGCCATTCAGTAATTTTGTATGAAATATTTGTGTGTTACAGAACAATGAATTTGACATAGTTTTGTTTATAAATAAAATCCGGTACAGCCGTGAAGTTTTTCAGACAACCTATTTTTGGTGAGCTTAAAAAAAGGAAAGTAATGAAGTATGTTTTACTATTGATTTTTGAAGTTTTGGTATTTACTGCCTTTTCGCAGCAAACCCGCACGCAATACATCGAAAAATACCAGATGCTCGCCATCGAAGAGATGCAGCGTACCGGAATTCCGGCCAGCATAAAAATGGCACAGGCTTGTCTTGAGTCGGCCAACGGAAACAGCAATCTCAGCAAACTTTCAAATAATCATTTTGGCATCAAATGCAAATCGAACTGGACAGGGCCGTCGGTAAAATGGGACGACGACGAACGGAACGAATGTTTCAGAAAATACAATACTGTCGAGGAATCGTTCATCGACCATTCCAATTTTTTGGTGAACAGCCCTCGGTATGCATCCCTTTTTCAGTTAGCTCCCAACGATTATGTGGGCTGGGCGCATGGGCTGAAAGCCGCAGGTTATGCCACAGCTCCCGATTATGCGCAGCGGGTGATTAAAATTATTGAAGATAATAAACTGTATTTGCTCGATTCCGGTGTCAATATCGATGATTTAGCCATCGCACAGCGTGCAAAACTTTCCGGTGAGAATGTTTCTGACCGGTTGAAAATCGACCTGGTAGCACACAAAGTTATTAATGTAAACCACCTGAAAGCTGTTGTGGCCCGCGAAGGCGATACCTATGAAATTATTGCACAGGGGTTCAGAAAGAAAGCTTGGGAAATTTATCATTTTAACGACCAACCCGAAGGTTACCGGCCGCAGAAGAACGAAGTGGTTTACATTCAAAAGAAACACAAAAAAGCCCAAAAAGGCAAAGATTTTCACAGGGTTGAAGCTGGTGAAACCATGCACTTTATTTCGCAGGTTTACGGTGTAAGGCTGAATATGCTTTACAAACGCAACAAAATGAAACCGGGAGAAGAACCAAAAACCGAAGAAGTGATTTATTTGCGAAAAAAGCGGCGCTGAATTTTTATTTACAACGAATCGATTTTCGACCGGTACATAAAATAACGCAGTAATACACGGTCGGTGAAAAGTACGAAAAACAGAAGCACTGCACCCGAAGCAACAAATACAAGGTTTTCGGTAATAAAATGAGTCCAGCTTTTCCAATCGGCACCCACCAGAAAAATGTGAACTGCCGCTAATACGGCTACCACGCCCAAAATTACACCAGCATAAATGGCAAACTCCCGCAGGTACTGACCCCATGCAAATTTGCGGCTCATTTTTTCAGCCATCCTGTCGGCAAAATCAGCTTTCAATTCAAAATGTGGTTCGCTTTTCAGCGCGTCAACCAGCCATTTGTCGGCATCGGTATATTTTTCGTTGTTAAGCATACTCGGTAAAAATATTTGTTTTTTCAATTTCAGCTACTTTTTCAAGCTTCTCTTTTAAAATTTTCCGGGCACGCGAGAGGTAGCTTTTTATGGTTCCCTCGGGCATCCCGGTAATCTCCTCAATTTCGCGATACGAGAACTCCTCGAGATGAAAAAGCGTAAGTACCGTGCGGTATTGCACCGGCAATTCCTCTATTTTCAACATCAGGTAATTCTTAATTTCAGCAGTTTCCACGGGCTGATGATGCGTCGATTCGTCGGTTTCTCCGGCCACCAGCGCGGGTCGTTCGTCGTACGACAGTTCGCCGCGGTCTTCTTTTCTCAGGTGCGAAATGCTTGTGTTGTATGCAATCCGCGCAATCCATGTCGAAAGTTTTGCTTCGCCCCTGAATTTCCCGATTTTCGAATACACCTTCATAAACACCTCCTGGCAAATATCCTCAATGTCCTCCTGCCGTTGCACAATGCGTCCCAACACATGCAAAACAAGTCGCTGGTGTTTCGCCACCAGAAACCTGAAAGCATTGCTGTTCCCATTCAAAATTTGTTGTACTAACTCGGCATCAGTCATAACTGCACTATCTGACTGTGAAAGGTATAAAAATGTTGCAGTTTGTACCGAAAACTTTTTTGCAGGCAGCCGGGCTTTCCGCTATAGTTGTTTCGCAGGTTCCTTTTCCGGCGATGTCCGTCAGGTAGCTTCCTCTTGTCGCTCCTGCCGGCCAGCCGTCAATGTCACCTGCTTTAACAAGCTGCCGCTCCAATCCCTGCCTGTTCGTGCGTATTTGATTTTCTAATTTCTTATTTTGTTATTCTTTGTTTTAAATCATTGTTGTCCGGTTAATAAGTAAATTAAAGATGTGATCCTTCACTTAATTTTATTCCGTTGCTAATAACAGATTGACGTTCTGAAATACATTGTTAGTTAGAACGTCATGCCGAATTCATTTCGGCATCTCCCTGTCGTCCCAACTAGAAGCGAGCCCGCCTGAATGAAGAAGTTGGGCAGGGAATCTCATAAGATTAACCGTACAGAATTGATTCGCATTTCTTCTAAAAAATATTTTCCACTTCCTGCAACATTTTTGCAACCCGCAATGTCAAACGGGCAGAAAAACAAATTTTAAAAAAATAAATTATGGAACATTTAAGCGAAATTGTAGTTACAGGGTTGGTTTTTTTTGGTATTTACCACATTTTAACGCTCATTTCCGATTACTTCCTGAAAAGGAAACTGATTAAAGCCGGGCAATACGATAAGGTGGGAATCCTTGAAGCCAGAAGTACGGTGAGCGAAGAATCAAACAAATACCCATCGCTAAAATGGGGTTTGGTGGCACTCATGACAGGGATTGGATTAATCGTAATCGAATTGATGCGGGCAGCCAATCCGTATTTGTGGAACATCGAAAATGCAGCAATGCCATTCGGAATTCTGCTTGTTTTTATCTCGGCAGGTTTTCTGCTGTACTTCTTCTTTATGAACCGGAAGAAAAATTAACACCGGTTTGAATTTAGATTTTATTTAACTTTTCCAAAGTTTCGAACTTTGGGAAAGTTATTTTTTAGTTATACAAATTTATATTTCCCTATTTGCTGAAAACCGCGAAGAAACTCGTCGGTTTTCATTCTTTTTTTACCAGCCAACTGTAAATCGGTAATGTTCAGCCATCCGTTTTCGCAAGCTACAAGCAAACTCTTTTTCCCGTCGGTTTCAATGGTTCCGCAATCTGCTTTTCCCGCCATTCCAGCTTTCTCAGCAAAATATATTTTGGTCTGTATTTCATCACCGGTTTCGCTGTTAATGAGCAAACTCCAGGCAGTGGGGTAGGGCGAAAGTCCGCGAATCAGGTTTCTTATTTTTTCAGCATCGTTTTGCCAGTTTATCCGGCAATCTTCCTTGAAAATTTTGGGTGCATGTTTTATCGAATCCGAAATCAGTTCGTTTTGGGGAATGGGCGTGTAATTTCCATCGGCCAGTGCATCCACGGTTTTTACCACCAGCGATGCGCCAATATCCATTAATCTGTCGTGAATATCGCCAACAGTATCGTTTTCGCCAATTTCGATTTCGTGTTTAAACAGAATTTTTCCAGTGTCAATTTCCTGGTCCAGCAAGAAAGTTGTAACACCCGTTTTTGTTTCGCCATTAATTACAGCCCAGTTGAGCGGGGCTGCACCGCGGTATTGCGGCAGCAGCGAACCATGCAGGTTAAAAGTTCCCAGCCGTGGCATATTCCAAACCACTTCGGGCAACATTCTGAAAGCCACCACCACCTGCAAATCGGCTTTCAGGCTTTGCAGTTCAGTAATAAATTCAGGGTTTTTCAATTTTTCAGGTTGCAACAAATACAGGTTGTTTTCAACGGCATATTTTTTTACTGCCGATTGTGTCAACTGGTTGCCGCGACCCGCTGGTTTGTCGGGCGCGGTTATCACGCCAACCACATTGTATCCGCCATCAACCAGGGCTTTTAAACTGGCAACTGCAAAATCAGGGGTTCCCATAAACACAATCCGCAAATCTTTTCCGTTCATGCTGAATTTAAATTTTTGTTAAACCGGGTCTGAGTTTTGTAGTTCCTTTTTGTGCTTTTGGCCAGTACGGACAATGTCTGCACCCATTGGAACAGCAATATCCGCGGTTAATCAGATAACTTTCGGTCATTACGCGATAACCTTTTTCCATGTAAAAGTCCTTTCCTTCATGCAATTCATCCGAAAAACTGTCGCTGTTGCCAAAAACACTGTCGAAAATGCCCATGGTATATTTTTTTTCAAAACTACACATTATCTTTAGAAGCAATTTCAGAAAAATGGGTATAGAAAGAGATTTTTTGATGCGCCAGCTGATGATGCTTTTCGAAGTGATTTCGAGAATCATCAGGTTCAGGAAAAACGGGCAAAACGAAAATGCCAGCGATGAAATCGACTATTTTTACAAATGTCTGGCTGTGGAGCCTGATTTTGTTGGAATGACAGCCGAAGAAATGATGCACTATCTGGTTACAGAAAAGAATCTGACCAACGAACACCTCGAACTGATTGCCTTTGTTTTAAAAGAACAGGGCGAAATTGCCACAACCGAGACCGACAAACTTGCATTTTTCAGCAAATCGTGGTTTTTGCTCGATAAAATTGAACGCGAAAGCACAGCTTTTTCGGTTGAGCGACAGCTAAAAATGGCTGAACTGAGGGCATTTCTGGATTTGAACTGAAAGATTTTACAAAAAGAACAGCGCCACTCCAATCACCGTAATCACAGCACCCACAATCTCTTTCAAGCTAAATTTTTCTTTGAAAAGAAGTACAGCCGGGGCAATTATATGTACTGGCGAAATCGATATTTAAGTGGCAGCAAAGACAGCTTGTGTGTGCTGAAGAACCGCCAACAGTGAAAACGACACACCCAGAAATGGACTAAAAAAAGCGCCCAGTGTGATGCGTTTCATGGCCGAAAAATTTTAATGGTTGCCATAAACCTTGGCCAGCGGTTCATTACGGTTAAAACAATTACAAACCCGGCTATTCCGGTGAGAACACGAATTTGCGACGACGAAAACGGGTGGTAACTTCCCATTCCTTTTTTGCTCAGAACCAATCCGGCACCTTGTCCGATTGCTCCACCCAAAGCCAGCAGAATCCGCTGAATCGAGTAGTTCGATTTCAGTTTGTTTTAACCGTTCCGTTTTTTCGCTTTTCCAAATCATAGTACAATCATTGTGAGTATATGTGGTTCTCCTGATTTTCTTCTGGACTCACCTCTTCCGAAAAGAACAACGAAAGTTGTCCATTTTTGCATTTTAAACCTTTCAGTTCAGCAGCGGTCTAAGCCCATGTTGCAACAATAATTTATGGCTGAAATCGGAATTATTTCAAAATTCTTTCATTGGCTGCAGTCAACAGAAATGTTTGCAAGGCCTTCAAAACAACTTCCCGGGAAATGGCAGTTGTTTGAGTATTTTGTTGAAACAAATGGTGAGCTTAAAAATCTTAAACAACAACAACTTACCGAACTCAATTTAAGTTGGAATATTGAATTTGCTACAGATAATCAGTTTGTTCATTCGAATGGCCTTAACCTGAATTTGATTCAAAGTATTGAAAACGGCAAATGGAAGCTTCAAAAAAACTTTCTGGAATTGGCATCAAAAGATTCAAAAACTGTCAGATTTCAGTTTGCCATTGAACGGGAACAACTTAAACTGCTAAAAAAGGATGAAACCGGACAAATTGAATTCTTTGGTTTTTTTCATCGAATCAGCTGAAAAAATCGTCATTTATTAAAACCTTATTTTCCAATAACTTTTTTGTAAATGTCAAGTGCAGCCGGAAATGGTTGCAATGCCCTTTCAAAAATTCCAAGTGAAAAGGCAATAGTGAGTCCGTAATTGGTGATTGGCACACCAGCCTGTTTTGCCTTCAAAATTCTGTTTAACATTTCCCGGCGATTCCACATACAGGCGCCACAGTGAATAATTAATTTATACTCCGAAATATTCTCAGGAAAGTCATGTCCACGCATATTGTCGATTTGCAATTTGCCGCCAACATATTGGGTAAGCCAGCGCGGAATCTTCACAGTTCCAATATCCTCGCCAATCGGGTGATGCGAGCAGGCTTCGGCAATTAATATTTTATCATCGGTTTTAAGTTTGTCGATTGCAGTGGCCCCACGAACCATTTCGTTAAGGTCGCCCTGGAAACGTGCGAAAAGTATTGAAAATGAAGTGATTGGTATTTCAGTTGGCGTATCGGCAGCCACTTTTAAAAATGCCTGTGAGTCGGTAACAACAAGTTTTGGAGGTTTGTTAAAGCGTGAAAATGCTTCGCGGAGTTCACGTTCTTTAACTACAATCGCAAACGAATCGTTATCGAGTAAATCGCGGATGCTTTGAACCTGAGGCAGAATCAGCCTTCCTTTTGGTGCTTCCTTATCAATAGGAACCACCAGAATCGCGGCCTCACCAGGTCCAACGAGATCGGATAAAATTGCCGGTCGTTCAATAAAATCAGGTGGAGCCGATTGAAGAAGCAGCTCGCGGAGTTTATCTATACCTCCATTTTTTAAAACTGATGTTTTAACAAAATTTATGCTGTCTGTTTTGAGATTCTGGGTTACTGTACTGTTTTCTTCGTATAAATCAGCTTTATTAAAAACAACAATAAAAGGTATTGCCCGGTCTTTTAGTTCATTAATTATTGTGAGTTCAAAAGAACCCCAGTCATTATAGTTCGAAACAACTACTCCCAGGTCGGTACGGTTAAAAACGTCCATCGTTTTTGCCACCCTTTTTTCGCCCAGATTACCAATATCGTCAATACCGGCGGTATCAATAAAAAGAACGGGTCCAAGCGGGAGAAGTTCCATCGGCTTCTCAACCGGATCGGTTGTGGTGCCGGCAATTTCTGAAACGATTGAAACATACTGATTGGTTAGTGCGTTTAAAATGCTCGATTTTCCGGTATTTCGGCGGCCAAAAATTCCGATGTGTAATCTGAATGATTTAGAAGCTTTCATAGTACAATGAAAATTGAATGTCAAAGTACAAATTCATTTTTAGATGTACAATCAGGGACAAAAAAAAGGGCACTTTATGCGCCCTTTCCTGTATTGTTAAGTCAGACTATTTCTTTTCCTCTGCTTTTTTTACTTCCGTGGAGCAGGTTTTTCCAGAGGCTGCACAACTTTTCTTCTGAGTTTCAGAGCATCCGGTTGTAGCTGTTTTTTCAGCCGTTTTTTCTTTAGATGAACAACATGCACTGGTGGTTACTTCTTTTTTTACTTCTTTCTTTTTGTCATCTTTATTATCGATGGCAGCATTTAAAGCCACTATTCCAAAACCAAGTGCAAATACAAAAACGAGAATTAATTTTTTCATTGTTCCAGCAGTTAAAGATTTCTAATTGTTTTTAATTAACTTTTGTTTGTAATGTCATTTTCGTGACATATAAACCTGCTGCAATATAGAATATTCGGGCGATATAAAAAATTTGGTTGACATAAAGCAATAAAAAAAGCTGTTCATTCAGGAACAGCTTTTTTTATCAAGTACATTGCTCAATTATTTTGAACCTTCTTTTTTCTCAGTGCTTTCGGTTTTTGCTTTGTCACCACATCCGCCTGATTTTGCAGTTCCGCAACCTTCACTTTTTGCAGTTCCACAGCCTTCACTTTTCGCTTTTCCATCAGTAGAGGCAGCTTTTGTTTCTTTCGCTTTTTCTTTTTCAGCAGCAGGAGTGTTGTTGTCATCAACTGCTACAATCTTTGTTTTCGATTCGTTAAAAGTTACTGTAGATGATGTTGATAATGCCATTGACACACCGTAAACTGCTACTAACGCTAAAATTAAAAATACTTTTTTCATGGTTTTAAATTTAAAGTTATAAAAATCTTTTAATATTAATTTCATTTCAATAATACGTACAATTAAGATAACTTCAAAATAAAAATAAAGATGATTTGGTATTTATTTTAAACATTAAATTTAAGATACAGAAAATCAGATAAATATAAAATTGTTAATGATTTTTAAATTGAGTCAGAACTCAGCTACCCAGCTTGCAGACGGCTTCTGCTGATGTTAGTTCTTCGAACTCTTTTTCTGTAACGAATCCCGATTGAAAGGCGGCTTCTTTTATTGTAAGTGAATTTCTGCGCGCGAGGGTAACAATTTCTGAAGCTTTTTGATAGCCGATTTTGGGGATCAGGGCGGTAACTGTGGCAGTGGAGTTGTCGATATTTTTCAGGCAAACTCCGGTATTTGCAGTAAGTCCTGTAATACAATGTTTATTTAAAACGAGTGCAGCGTTATTTAATAAGGTAAGACTTTCGAGTAATGTATTGGCAATAAGCGGCATAAACTGGTTCAATTCGAGATTGCCGGAACTGCTTGCCTGTGTGATAATTAAATCATTTCCCATAACCTGAATGGCGCATTGTGCAACGGCTTCGGGAATTACAGGATTTACTTTCCCAGGCATAATTGACGAACCAGCCTGTAATTGCGGCAGGTTTATTTCACCAAAACCAGCATCGGGGCCGCTTGAAAGTAATCTGAGGTCGTTGCTGATTTTAAATAAGTTTGATGCACACGCCTTAATAATTCCCGAAACCTCAACAAATGCATCGGTGTTTTGGGTGTTCTCCACCAGGTTTTCGGCGCGGGCCAGCCCGATTCCTGTATTTTCGCGAAGGCAGTCAACCACCCTGAAAATAAACTGACGTGGAGCGCCAAGTCCTGTTCCGATGGCTGTTCCGCCCAAATTTACCACCCGCAATCGTTCTTCACATTTATAAATCCGCCAGCGATCGCGGTTCATTGCTTCGGCATATGCGCCCATCTCTCTGCCAAGCGTTGTAAGCACAGCATCCTGTAACTGGGTCCGGCCAATCTTAACAATGTGCTCAAATTCTTTCTCTTTTTGCTGAAATGCTTCCTGTAGTCCAAGCACGTTTTTTTCGAGCTCGCGAAGTAAACGGATTGCAGCAATTTTTAGCGCAGTAGGGTAGGTATCGTTCGTCGATTGGTGAAGGTTGATATCGTCAAGCGGTGAAATCGATTCATAATTTCCCGGCAGTTTTCCAAAAATCTGAAGTGCCCTGTTTGCAATTACTTCGTTCACATTCATGTTTGTCGAGGTTCCGGCTCCACCCTGCAATGCATCAACCAGAATATGCTCTGAAAGTAGGCCGCGGCTCATTTCCAAACAGGCTTGTTCAATTGCATCACTTTTACCGGCAAATTCTTTTAAAAAATTCAGTTTGTAATTTGTTTGTGCGCAAGCCAGTTTTACTTCGCCATAAGCTTTTATTAATTCAGGATGGACCCTTTTTCCCGACAATTGAAAATTCTCTAAAGCACGGGCAGTGTGAATACCCCAAAGTGTACCTTGCGGAATTTGCTTTTCTCCTAAAAAATCTGATTCTGTGCGAAATTGCATGGTCATTTCGTTATTTGGTCGTGATTTTCAATTTAAGAAACCTTTTCTTTTTCAGCAATAAACATCATCTTTTCCTTCCTCAACCCGCTGAACTAATTTTTCGGCGCGCTGGCGTGCAATGCCGCTCATTTCTGAAATTGTTTTACTGATGAGTTCGTTGCCGATATATACTGTTTCGGGTTTGGCATAATTTTTTAAATACTCTTTAAACGACGACAATGCATTTGGGGCGCAATGCAGTTTGATGTCGCCGGGTTTTGCAAGGTCCATAAAATCATGACCGGTGCGCCCCAACCTGTAACATGCTGTGCAAAACGACGGAATATATCCCATTGATGCCACATCGCGAATAACTTCATCCAACGGACGATGGTCGCCCAAACTGAACTGGCCCGATGGGTCGTCTTCAGTTTCCTCTTCGTAACCGCCCGGGTTGGTGCGACTGCCGGCCGAAATCTGGCTCACGCCCAAGGCAAAAGTTTCGCGCCGCATGTTTGCAGTTTCTCGGGTTGACATGATTATGCCTGTGTAAGGCACAGCCAGCCTGATAATTGCCACGAGTTTACGAAAGTCGATGTCGGAAACGGGGAAGGGTGGATGAGAAGCCAGATTGCTGTTGGTGGCGGGTTCAAGTCGTGGGACACTAATGGTGTGTGGCCCGACACCGAACTGTTTTTCAAGTTCGAAAATGTGCTGCATCATGGCCAGAATCTCAAATCTGTAATCGAAAAGACCAAACAAAACGCCAATGCCAACATCATCGATTCCAGCCTCCATCGCGCGGTGCAGCGACCACGCGCGCCAATTATAGTCGCGCTTTTTACCGCCAAGATGAACTTTACTGTAAGTTTCGCGGTGATAGGTTTCCTGGAAAATCTGGTAAGTTCCAATCCCGGCTTCTTTCAGCAGCCTGAATTCATCAGTTGACAGCGGTGCAATATTCACGTTCACCCGGCGAATTTCTCCATGCCCCGATTTTACACTATAAATGGTTTTAATTGAATCGAGAACATATTGAAACCCCTGATTTGGGTACGATTCTCCGGCAACCATCAAAACCCGTTTATGTCCTTGTTTGATGAGTACTTCAACTTCTTTTGCAATCTGTTCCTGCGAAAGCGAATTCCGGACAATATCTTTGTTGGTTGCCCTGAAGGCGCAATATAAACACTCGTTTGCGCACAAGTTTGAAATATACAGCGGAGCAAAAATTACAAGTCGTTTCCCGTAAATGGTTTCTTTTACCTTGTTGGCGGTTTCAAAAAGTTCGGCAAGCATTCCGGGGTCGCTGATGTTGGTGAGTACGGCCACATCGGCAAGGTCGAGACCTTTCATTTCAGCTGCCTTGGCAAGTACCTCACGAATTCTGGAGAAATCAGGATTTTTGTTATCAGCAAGTACATCCCAAACTTTTTGCTCATCAATAAAATCAGCCTGAATATTATACATGATTGTAGTTTTTACATGGTTATTTTCGACCCTTAAATTACGGGTAAATTTTTTATAACATGATGACAAATGTGCGTATGTTTTTATGTTGTTGAATATAAAAATGGGTGAATCGGATTGACTTTGAACAGTTATTTTTGTGAGATGAAAGCATTGAGTGAAATATTGAACCAAAACAATTTTACCGCCGATGATATTGCTGTTTTATTGCAACTGAATGGCGCTGAACATGATTTGCTGTTGGAAAAAGCACGATTGGTTACCACGGAAAATTTAGGAAATCATGTTCACTTCCGCGGATTGGTTGAGTTTTCGAATATCTGCGCAAAAGACTGCTTGTATTGTGGTATCAGAAAGAGCAATTCAAAAGTTATCAGGTACAATGCCACTGATAATGAAATTCTTGATGCCTGTAATTTTGCCTGGGAAAACGGGTTTGGCTCGGTGGTGCTGCAGTCGGGCGAAATTGCTACAAATGCTTTTGCAAAAAGAGTTGACGGTCTGCTGCGAAAAATTAAGCAGCTTTCGAATAATGAACTTGGAATTACTTTGAGTTGCGGTGAGCAAACCCGTAAAACCTATCAACGATGGTTTGAAAGCGGGGCGCATCGTTACTTGTTACGCATCGAATCTTCAAATCGTGAATTGTATTACAAAATTCACCCAAACAACAAAAAACATCTGTTTGAAAAACGCCTTGAGGCGTTGCATTTTCTGCGCGAAACGGGTTATCAGCTTGGAACCGGGGTTATGATTGGCCTTCCTTTTCAAACCATCGACGATTTAGCCGGTGACTTATTATTTTTTAAACAACTCGACATTGATATGTGTGGTATGGGACCGTACATTGAGCATGAAAATACGCCTTTATATCAATTCCGCGATTTACTGATGCCGCTTCAAAACCGATTTGAGTTGGCTTTGAGAATGATAGCAGTGTTGAGGTTGATGATGCCCGATATCAACATTGCTGCCTCAACCGCACTACAAACAATTGATTCAGATGGAAGAATAAAAGCGCTGAATGCAGGCGCCAATATTGTAATGCCAAACATTACGCCGGTTGATTACAGGGCTTCGTATTTATTGTACAACGGCAAACCTTGTATTGATGAGAATGCTGAAATAACCAGCAATGCCCTGTCAGAAAAAATCAGAAATGCTGGTTTCGAAATAGGATTTAATACCTGGGGTGATTCAAAACATTTCACAGGGTATTAAAGTTCATCGGTTTGTTTTTGTGTTATCATCACGACAAAACTTCACTTCCACAATCTTGCATTTAATCATTATCGCATTCACGCAATTATCTAACCGTAATGTGAAAACACCGTTCTTTTCGTTCTGTAACAACTACACACCTGCCTTCTTTTCTGAGTTCGCCAATTGCCTCCGAAAGCAGGCGGATTGCCGGGCCATCAGCAATTTCAGCACTTTTCTGCAGCTTTGGTTTGGTAAATACCCGCGCATAAGTTATATCGAAAGTAGTGCCGTACAAATGAGATGAGTTGGACGATGCATTTACATTTGAACGGCTTAATCCACGCTGACTTTCGCCAGTACGCAGCAACGAAGTTACCTGGTAATATCGCTTTTTCAGGTCGTGTTCTTCGAGTTTATCCTGAAAACGTTTGCCAATATCGTCGAGCAATTCGGCTGCATCGGGCGTGAGATACGGGTGAGAATGTGTTAGTTTATCAACAACATAATATTTGCAGGTTTCAATTTCCACCAGTTCGTCGTCGTCCACCAGTTCATCGATTTGCGCTTTAAATTCTTTGTTCGATTTAAAACCTTTTATGCCATTAGCTTTGGCATATTTTAAATGGGTGGCATTTAAATCTTTGTAATAATCAACCCTGATTGTCCCTACTGATTTAATTACTTCAGGTTTTTCACCAGCCTCATCTCCAAAAAATCGGGGAATAATGATTATGGCAAGAATTAACACAACAATTGCGCCTCCAGCCAGATAAAGTTTTCTTTTTACCGTTTTTTTCAGCCTGATTTTTTTTCTCTTCCTGCTTTTCGCCCTGCTCAGTAATTCGGTAATCTCGCCCATCGGTATTGTTTTCGTGTATTTGCCGGGCAAAATAAAATGAAAAAGGCCAGCAACTGTTGGTGCCGGCCCTAAGTTATAAACAGAAATGTGTTAGCTGAACTTATTTATTTTACTGCCGAAATCCTGAAAGACCACGCAAGTTCGCAAGGCAGTTTTTTTCTGATTTTTTCAGGAACCATTATTTTAACTCCTTCGGCTGTGTTCTCCCATTTCAGGTTTTCTTTTGAGCCAAGCAGGTTCACTTTTGCGCCGGAAGCAGCAAAAACCCCTTTCACAACAAATGATTCAGGTAACTTATTAGCGGTAGCATCGCTTGAAGCGATATCATCACCCTGTTCCAGATAAATGGCATAAACTGCTTTTGTGTTTTTTTGTTGGGTTAGGCAAATATTATCGGTTTTGTATGGCGAAATTGCGCGGGTTGAATAAATGGCTTCGCCGTTTACGGTTATCCATTTCCCCATTTCATCGAGCAGTTTGTAAGCTGCCTCGGGCCAGGTTCCATCGGGTGCAGGGCCAATGTTGTAGAGCAGGTTTCCACCTTTTGCTACAATATCGATTAGCATGTGAATGGCTTGTTTGGGTGTCATAAACTGTGGATTGGGAACCCAGGCCCAGCCACCGCCGGCAATGATACACGATTCCCACGGGTATGGAAGTTGAGTTTCAGGAACACGGTTTTCAGGTGTGAGGTAGTTCTGGTTTGGTCCTGTAACAGCGCGGTCAACCACAATGAGGCCGGGTTGTTTTTCGCGGGCTTTTGCCGACAGTTCATCCATGCGAATATCCTGATTCACAATTCGGTTTTTGATAAACCCGGTTTTTGTTTCGCTGAGTTTCGATGCATAAGCGCTTTCGTAAATATCAACTGGTTTTTTAGACACCCAGCCTCCATCGAGCCAAAGAATATCGATTTCCCCGTAATCGCTCATCAGTTCCATAATTTGGTTGTGGGTGAACTGCACGTATTTCTCCCACTTTTCGGGGTACTCAGCCGGGTCGTAATTTACGTTGCGGTCGAGCGGCGGGAATTTTGGGTCCCAATAATATTCGCTGTGCCAGTCGGGTTTTGAGAAATAGGCACCAGCCCAAAGTCCTTCAGTTCTGAACGCGTCAAAAATCTCTTTTGTAACATTGGCTTTCGGGTTTACACTGAATGGGGTTTCCTTGGAAGTAATTTTATAATCGGTGTATTTCGAGTCGAACATACAAAAACCATCATGGTGTTTTGTGGTGAAAACTACATATTTCATCCCCGCATTTTTTGCTGCAGCTGCCCATTTTTCGGGTTCGAAATTTACAGGGTTGAAACTCAGTTTCAGGTTCTCGTACTCTTTTTTGTAAGTAAAATAATCGTCGGGGTTCGAACCTTTTTTGCGTTCGCACCAGCCATAATCTTCGGGGCAAACCGACCAAGATTCCACAATTCCCCACTGACTGTAAGCGCCCCAATGCATTAGTAATCCAAACTTCAAATCCTGCCACTCTTCAAGCTTTTGCAGTACTTTTTCGTCGGTTGGCCAAACATAGTCTGTAACTTCATGCTCGTATTGTGCATTGGATATCAGCACAAAAAGAATTGGGAGAAAAGCGATAATTTTTTTCATAGTCTGTATTATGATTATTGTTTTAAGTATTGAGAATTTTTTCAGGACACTTGTTTTATCAGGAACAGGAAGAAGTTAGTTCCCCAACAATCCTTTTGCCATGAAATTCTGTTGCTCCGGTTAGTTTTTGAATTTCTTCAATATTCGAATTCAGAACCTTCCCTGCCACCAGAATTGTAATTTTTTCTCCGGTAACTTCAATCATTTTACGAATTGTTTCCTGACCATCAAAAGCAGTTGCTTTTCCGCCGGATGTAAGAATTCGCTTAATTCCCTGAATTTCGGTCAAAATTTTTGCTCCTTCAATTGGGTTTCCCAACAAATCAATCGCTTTGTGAAATGTTACCGGTAAAGGTTGTGCATACGCTGCAAGTAAACGGGTGTTTCGAATATCAATTTGATTGTCATTGGTGAGCAATCCAAAAACCACTCCGGCAGCACCTGTTTTTTTTGCCAAATCAATGTCATTTTTCATCAAAAGTATTTCCTTATCAGAATATATAAAATCACCACCGCGCGGGCGAATCATCACCATCACCGGGATTTTCAGTGTTGAGCAGGTTTTTTGCATCAATTCAAACGACGGTGTTAACCCGTCGAGATGAAGATCGGCGCACAATTCAATCCGTTCAGCACCAAACTTTTCAGCTAAAACAGCTTCTTCAAAAGATTCAACACAGGCTTCTTTTATCATGCCGTGAAAATAATTCTTTTGATTCGATTTTAAAATCTCACAGTTGCTTTTAGTTCACCAAAAAAACCTGAATAATCAAGTTCAGCATCCGGATTGCCGGGTATAAAAAAATTGGTGTTAAAATCGTTGCATTTAACAGATCGGTAGCCGCTGTTAATTATGATTCCAATCGAATGATTTATCATAAATTCTAATCCACCGGTTAATTTATATCCAAAACTATTATCTGTTCCTTCAGTTAAGAATCCTTCTTCGTTTTCAGAATATTGCGAGAAATAGGGGCCAACACAAGCAGAACCCAAAAGAGTAATATTTTCTGTAATTGGGTTGGTCCTGAATTCCAATCCTGCCAGTATTCCTGTCGTTTGGTTGCTGCTTTTGTAATTGGACCCATAAGCTTCAAGGGTTCCTTCGGTTTTGGAATTCAGATTCTCGATACCCGCTTTTATGCCAATATTTTGAGTAAAAAAGTAACTGACGTTAAAATCGAATCCAAAACTGTTTTGTATAGGTTCGATATTTCCATCCCACGTTTTGTTCAGATAATCGAAATAGTTGTTTAGTGCCGACATGTTTACAAATGAAAAAATTGCTCCCGTTGTTATTCCGAACCTTTGAATCCCGGGGTCAACAGATTTGCCCGGCAATGCATCCGTTTGGAAGTAATTTCGGGTAATTTCCTTTTCTGCCGCTGTTTTTATTTCATCGGAAAGTTTCAGAGGAGGGGAGGGGAATTTAATTTTTAGTGCCCTGATAATAAGTTTTTTTGTTATTTCCTGTGCCGGAGGTGTTGTAATTTTGCAATCGGCCCAAACATTCCACAAATCAAGAATGCTTTCCAATTCCGACAAAGCTTTTTCCATGTCTGCGGTGTAGGTTCCAATATCTTTTTTAAAGGCTGCAACAGCTACTTCAAGTTTTCCGAATTTGCTGTTCAATTGTAGTTTTGAGTTAATTTTATCTTTCTTTGGATCGATGTTTTTAATGTAATTTTTTCGGTAGTCGGCCATCAAAAATTCCATTCTTTTTGCTGATTCAGTTATTTCCCGTAATCGAACTCTGATCATAGCAATGTGAGCTTTAATCTGCGCTTTTATTTCTTCAATCTTTTCTTTCTCTTCCACAGTTATTTCCGGAGGTTTTTTACGTCGGCATTTTTCCAGTTCCTTTATCAGCTTGTTAATGTTAATCCAATGTGAATCAATATCCTTTTTCGCCCAGTTGCAAAAACGGCAATGATAATTTATCTCAGCCATGTACGAGCGGAGTTCATTTAATTCCATCGATAAATAATTGTTTTTGAAGTCTTCCTGGATGTTATAGGTTTGCTCATCGGTTAAAAGTGCATGCATTCCTTCATGAATCATTCCACCTGCGAGTAAGTGCATGTTTTCTTCATTCAGGTTTTTTAAGAGGTTATCATACAGTTCTTTGCCTAAATATTTTTTTAGCCTGGCGTGGTCCTCTTCATTTTTAAAATATGGCGCAAGTTTTCCTAATTTTTTGTCGAAGGCTGTTTTATTCTCATTCGACATCGCATTATATGCTGCAACGACTGAACCTGATTTAAATACTTTCTGGTTTTGAATTACACTTTGTAATTCAGGTGAATTGTAAACCGAAATACAAATGTTACCATTATAGTAACCGTGTAACATCATGTATTTACTGTCGTTTAAATACACAAAACGATCGGGGTTGTATTGCTGCACTTTATCCCAGGCACTTGAAAGAGATCCTTCATTGATAAGGGCGCTTTTATCCTTTGAATCAGTCAAATCCTGGATGAAAAGAGTTGAATTTGTTTTACAATTTTCTATTTGGGTTATTGTCTGTTTAAGAATTGTACCATCTTCGGTTTTTAAATCATTAAAAGGAGTAGCCTGATCTTGTGAATAACCGTGAAAACTAAGAAACATAGTAAAAAGACAGAAAGGGATTACAATTAAGTTGAAATTCCTGATTTTCATTTTTTTGCTTTTATACGTAAAACCTCAATTTTGATTTCAAATACATTTACAATTTTCAAAACACACACCGGTCTCCAAGTAATTCAATATTTAGTAATTTTGCATCCTCTCGAAATTCTTATGAACAACAACCAGAATTATAACTTAGTTACCATTTTAGGACCAACAGCTACCGGGAAAACCGGGGTTGCAGCAAATCTGGCAGCAAAAATCAATGGTGAAGTAATTTCTGCGGATTCACGCCAGATTTACCGTGGAATGGATTTGGGAACCGGTAAAGATTTAGCTGATTATTTTATCGATGGAGTTGCAGTTCCATATCATTTGATTGATATTGAAGATGCCGGAGTTCATTACAACGTTTATCGTTTCCATACCGATTTTATTAAGGTTTTTAAAGAAACTGAATCACACAGCAGATTCCCGGTTTTGTGTGGCGGCAGCGGTTTGTATATCGAAGCTGTTTTGAAAAACTATCGGCTGATTGAAGTTCCGCCTAATAAAGAACTCAGAAAAGAACTTGAAGGAAAAACGCTGGCTGAACTCACCGAAATTCTGAAATCGCTGAAACCGGATTTGCACAACGAAACCGATGTTGAAACCGACCGCCGGGCAATTCGCGCTATCGAAATCGAAAAATATTATGCCGAAAATCCGCAGATGGAATCGGAAATGCCCGAAATCAACAGCCTGAATATCGGGATTGATTTTGACCGCGAACTTCGTCGCCAGCGAATTACAAATCGTCTGAAACAAAGACTCGATGAAGGAATGCTGGATGAGGTGCAAAAACTGCTTGACTCAGGACTGACACCTGAACAATTGATTTATTACGGACTTGAATACAAATACCTGACCCTGCATTTAACCGGACAACTTTCTTACACTGAAATGTTTCGCCAGCTCGAAATTGCCATTCACCAGTTTGCCAAACGCCAGATGACCTGGTTTCGCGGAATGGAAAAACGCGGAACCAAAATTCATTGGATAAATGGGCATTTGCCAATGGAAGAAAAGGTGGCGAAAATTATTAAGCTGCTTACACTTTGATCTAAATTTAATAGGCTGATTAATCGTATAATTTAGCGTCTGAATTTACTTCATCAAAAAAACTTATTTTATTGTTTTACAGGGGTACGAAAGTATATTGCCGGATTTGCCGTTTTTGGCTGACAATCTTGCTTATTCGATTAATATAAAAAAAAAGGACAACTTTCGTTGTCCTTTTCGTGGGCGGTGAGGGATTCGAACCCCCGACCCTCTGGGTGTAAACCAGATGCTCTGAACCGACTGAGCTAACCGCCCTTTTAACTTGTTTTCCGTTTCTGGAAAAGCGTTGCAAATATAAAACCTATTTTCAGTTCTGCAAACAATTTTAAAATTTTTGCTGCAAAATTTCAGCCACCACAAAAGTACTTCCACCAACAAAAATTAAATCGGTTTTATCTGCCTTCAACTTTGCCATTTCAAAGGCCTCAATCACTGACTGATAACTCTCGCCCTTCAATCCAAATTCAGCCGCCTGCTTCATCAGCTCTTGTTCGTTTAAAGCACGTGGCAGGTTTGCTTTTGTAAAATAGTATGTTGCATCAATGGGTAAAAGCTGAAGAACACGCTTTAAATCTTTGTCGGCTACAACCCCAAAAACGATATGCAGCTTTTTATATGCGGTGTTCCCGACTTGTTCCATCACCATTTTCAAACCATCCTCGTTATGCCCTGTGTCGCACACAACCAGCGGATTATTGCCAATAATCTGCCAGCGCCCCATCAATCCGGTGATTTTAGCTGCCTGAGACAAACCATTGTAAATTGCATCAGTATCAATTTTCCATCCCTTGCTAATCAAAACTTCAATTGTTTGCAGAACTGTTGGAACATTTTTCTGTTGGTAATTCCCAAGCAAATCGAGTTTCAATTCCTTAAAAACAGGTTTTCCTTTTTTTGAAATACTTAAAGCCTGCTTCCCATCCATACTCAATAGCGAATATTCAGTTTTGTATTCCTGATCAGCGAAAAAAATAGGGGCATTTTTACTTTCTGCAATACTCCTGAAAACAACTTCAGTCGCTGAATTTGTTTCGCCAATTACAACCGGCACGTCGGGTTTTATTATCCCGGCCTTTTCAAATGCAATCTTTTCAAGTGTATCGCCTAACAGTTGCGTATGGTCGAGACTGATGTTTGTAATTACACTGATTTCGGGAGAAATGATATTGGTTGAATCGAGCCTCCCGCCCAAACCAACTTCAATAACAGCGATATCAACCTTTTGCCGTGCAAAAAAATCGAATGCCATTGCAACAGTAAGCTCAAAAAACGATGGTTCAATGTTCCAAAGGTTGTGTTTTACTGCATATTTCTCAACCCATTCAGTAACCTCATCTTTACTTATCATTTCTCCGTTCACCTTTATTCTTTCTCTGAAATCGACCAAATGCGGAGAAGTATATAACCCGGTTTTAAACCCTGCTTTTTGAAAAACAGCCGCCAGCATGTGTGATACTGAGCCTTTCCCGTTTGTTCCGGCTATATGAATCGTTCTGAAATTTTGATGCGGATGCTCAAAATAGGCGTCCATCAAGAGTGTATTTTCAAGACTGTTTTTGTATGCAGCTGGCCCAATACGGTGAAACATGGGTAATCTGGCAAATAAAAAATCGATAGTTTCTTCGTAATTCACTGTTTATTTTTTTATCAACTGTTACAAGTTAATTAAATCTTCCGCCCTTTTTCAGCAGGTTATTTCAATTTACATACATTTAGAAAATTCAAATTCCTACGAAATGCTGAGTACAACAAAGAAAAGTAAAATCTTCATTCTCGATACGAATGTAATTTTACACGACCACACCTGCATTTACCAGTTCCAGGATAATGACATTATCCTTCCGATAACAGTACTTGAGGAACTGGATAAATTTAAGAGAGGAAACGACCTGATTAATTTCCAGGCACGCGAATTTACCCGGCTGCTTGATGAAATTGTTGGTGATGAATTGTTCAATGGCGGCAAACTATTGGGCAAAGGTCTCGGAAAACTACGGATTGAAACCGGGAAACCCTTTTCTGATGTTTTAAAAGAATCTTTCCGTGAAGACATTCCCGACCATCGGATTCTTGCCATTGCCGATTATACATCGAAAGCTTATCCAAAACGAAAAACGATTCTTGTTAGCAAGGACATTAATCTGCGGATGAAGGCAAAATCGTTGGGTATTCAGTCGGAAGATTACAAAACCGACCAGGTGAAAGACCAGAGTGTGCTTGATAAAACGGTAACTACTTTTGATAATTTCAGCGATGGATTGATTGAAGTACTTTACAACCAGGGTTCATTACCAACTGATGATGTGAAATCAAACTTTACTCCCGAAGCGAATGAATGCTTTATTTTCAAAGGTTCTTCATCAAGTGCGTTAGCACGTTACGATGCAAAGTCAAACCGGGTTTACCGCATCGAGAAAAAGCCTGCTTACGGAATAAAACCTCGAAATGCAGAACAAACTTTCAGCCTGAACATGCTGATGAACCCTGACATTAAACTGGTTGCCCTTACGGGGAAAGCAGGAACAGGAAAAACCTTGCTGGCGCTGGCAGCCGCAATCGAACAGAACAGATTGTATGAACAGATTTTACTCGCCCGTCCGATTGTGGCGCTCAGCAATCGCGATCTTGGCTATTTGCCTGGCGATGCCAGTGAAAAAATCAGTCCTTACATGCAACCTTTGTACGATAATCTGGCTGTGATAAAACATTCGTTTAACCCACGCAGCAACGAATACCAGTTAATTGAGGATATGGTAAAGGAAGAAAGACTGAATATCACTCCGCTGGCTTACATTCGGGGCCGGAGTTTATCAAATGCCTTTTTTATTATCGACGAAGCACAGAACCTGACTCCGCACGAAATAAAAACCATTATCACCCGCGCTGGCGAAGGAACAAAAATGGTATTTACCGGCGACCTGCAGCAAATCGATTCTCCTTATCTCGATATGAAATCGAACGGTCTGGCTTTTATGACCGACCGCATGCGCAACCAGGACATTTTTGCACACATCAACCTTGTTAAAGGCGAGCGCAGTTACCTGGCCGAGCTGGCAAGTAACCTGCTGTAATTTCGAAATTTGCAATAAGCAGCTTTTTTCTACCTTTGCCGCTGTTTGTTTTTATGATTTGATGATAATATAATCACCCCATTATCCCCTCAAGGGGAGAATTTACAAACGAATCAGATTAGAAATTTTGAACAATTACCCCCTTGAGGGGGTTGGGGGTGAGAAAATATATTTTGACAGATGGATTACAGGGGGAAGAAAGCTGCTTTTTTTACACTTGGGTGTAAACTCAATTTTTCGGAAACATCAACCATTGCCGGCTCATTTAAAGAAGTTGGTTTTGAGCGGGTTGAATTCGACGACAAAGCCGATGTGTATGTAATTAATACTTGCTCAGTAACCAACCAGGGCGACAAGGAAAGCCGCAACATCATCAGGCGTGCAGTGAAGAAAAACCCCGACGCAATGGTAATTGTGGTTGGTTGTTATTCGCAATTGAAGCCCGAAGAAGTTGGGCACATCGAAGGGGTTGATTTGGTTTTGGGAACACAGGAGAAATTTCATATTCCCGCCTATCTTGGCGACCTTGCAAAGCGCGAAACCACCGAAATAAAAACCACCCGTCTGGCCGACATAAAAAGTTACCACAAGGCATTTTCGTGGGGCGACCGCACCAGGAGTTTCCTGAAAATTCAGGATGGCTGCGACTATTATTGCTCGTTTTGTACAATTCCGTATGCACGTGGAAAAAGCCGGAATGACACCATTCAGAATACGGTTGAACAAGCCGCAAAAGCCGTTGAAAAAGGTTTTAAGGAAGTGGTGCTTACTGGTGTGAATATTGGCGATTTTGGCAAATCAACCGCAGAAAATTTTCTGGACCTTTTAAGAGCGCTCGAAAAAGTTGACGGGCTGCAACGTTTACGTCTTGGCTCAATCGAACCCAATCTTTTAAAGGATGAAATTATTCAGTTGGTTGCGCAATCCAAAGTAATTATGCCACACTTTCATATCCCGCTGCAATCGGGCTCCGACGAGATTTTGTCACTCATGAAACGCAAATATTCGACAGAACTTTTCGCCCGCCGTGTGCAGCTAATCCGCGAAATTGTGCCACATGCTTTTATCGGAGTTGATGTAATTGCCGGAACCAATGGCGAAACCGAAGCACTTTTCGAAGAGTCATACAATTTTATAAATAGCCTCGAAATATCACAACTTCATGCATTTACCTATTCTGAAAGAAGTGGTACCCAGGCATTGAAAATTCCGTGGAAAGTTGACCCTGCCGAACGTAAAAGTCGTACCCAACGCTACCTCAATCTTTCAGAAAAAAAACTGAGGGCTTTTTACGACAAACATCTGGGAACAACGCAAACCGTTCTTTTCGAGGCTCAATCAGAAAGCGAATCAATGACCGGATTTACTGAAAACTACATAAAAGTAGAAACCAACTACCGCGAAGGTTTTGACAATCAACTAAAAACAGTAAGACTGAAATCGGTACTTCCCAACGGAAATATGGCAATCGATATTCTTTAATCATCAAATTCAATACAAAATGGACTATCATGAACTTTGTAATCAGGTGCAGCAAATTGCACGCGAAGCCGGAGATTTTATCCGTCGCGAAGGAAATAATTTCAAAAAAAGCGATATCGAATTTAAAGGAATTACAAGCCTGGTAACTTATGTCGATAAAACAGCCGAGGCCAATATTGTTGCAGCATTAAAAGAACTTATCCCGGGTTCTGGTTTTGTGACAGAAGAAGGTACTGCTGACAGAAATAATGAAAAATACATCTGGATTATCGATCCGCTTGACGGCACCACCAATTTTTTGCACCACATTGCGCCACACTCGGTGAGCATTGCGCTGATGGAAGACAACCGGATTGTTTTGGGTGTTGTTTACGAAGTAAAGCTCGATGAAATGTTTTATGCGTGGAAGGACAGTCCTGCCTATTTAAACGGCACCGAAATAAAAGTATCGCCAACTTCAAATATTCAGCATACACTCATCGCCACCGGGTTTCCGTATTACGATTTTGAGCGGGTTGACGATTACATTGCCGCCATGAAACACCTGATGCAAAACACCCGTGGCTTGCGCCGGCTTGGTTCGGCGGCTGTTGATTTATCGTATGTGGCGGCAGGCCGTTTCGATGCTTTTTACGAACACGCGCTTCACTCGTGGGACGTGGCTGCCGGAGCTTTTATTATTCAGCAGGCAGGCGGAAAGGTGAGCGATTTTAATGGTGGCGACAACTGGCTGTTCGGCGGTGAAATTGTAGTTGCCGGAAACAACTTTTTCGACGAATTCTACCAGATTATTCATAGCCATTTAGGATTAAAAGAATAGTTTTTGCACCTTTAAAAGTGCATTTTATACAAATATTGCACATTTAAATATGCAATATTTTATATATTCGCACAATAAAATGTGCATTTATGGAACAAATCAATAATCTTTACCGAAGTATTTTGTCGCGAACAAGCACCAAATTTGTTCGTTTTCTTTTTGCCAAAATCAATCTTGAAAACCAAATGACTGCCATTATCGGGCCGCGTGGCGCCGGGAAAACCACACTTATTCTGCAGCTTATTAAATTAAAACTCCCCATCAACGAAACGCTTTATGTAGGTGCTGATAATATTTACCTGTCAGACAAAAATTTGTTTGAGTTTGCTCAGAATTTTTCAAACAGGGGTGGTAAGTTCCTTTTTATCGACGAAATCCATAAATACACCAACTGGTCACAGGAGTTAAAAATGATATACGACTATTTGCCCGGACTGACTGTCGTATTTACCGGTTCTTCCATTCTTGATATCTACAAAGGATACGCCGACTTAAGCAGAAGAGTACTAACCTATTATCTTCCTGGTTTATCATTTCGCGAGTACCTTGAGTTAAAAGCCGGCATCCTGATTCCTGTACAATCGCTTGAGCAAATAGTTGCCAACAAATTTGAGCAGGAAGGATTTAAGCCTTTGGAACATTTCTATGAGTATCTGAAATCGGGGTATTATCCTTTTTTTAAAGAACCAGGGTATATTGAAAAGCTGAACAACACAGTTAATCTGACAATTGAAACCGATATTCCAAGTCATTCTGGCATGAATACAGCCACTATTAACAAACTGAAACAGCTGATGTTTGTGGTTTCGCAATCGGTTCCATTCAAACCAAACCTGACAAAAATTGCAGAAATCATTGGAATCAGCAGAAATCAGGTAACTGATTACCTTCAATTCTTCGAAAGGGCTGGGCTGATTCTTCAGCTCAGGGAATCGACCCAGGGAATCCGGCTTTTAGGTAAAGTCCAGAAAATTTATCTTCAAAATCCCAACCTGATTCATCTTTTTGCCGAAGGCCTTCCAAATACAGGCAATATCCGCGAGACCTTTTTTTATAATCAAATGTCTGTCAAAAACAGTGTTTTCTCAGCAAATGAGGGCGATTTTTCAATCGGAGATTTTGTTTTCGAAATAGGTGGCAAATCAAAAAGCCAAAAACAAATTGCAGGTTTAAAAAATGGGTACATTGTAAAAGATGATATTGAATATGGTTACGACAACATCCTTCCCCTTTGGATTTTCGGGTTGAACTATTAGTTTCGGCCCGCTGTTTTGGATGAATAATTTGTATCTTGCATCAAAACAATTCAACTCATGGCAGAAAAGGAAATCGCTCTTTTACAGGAACAAATCAATAAGCTGCACGATAAGAAATTCGATTTGGATGCCTGGAAAAACAGCACATTAATTTATCTGGAGAGAATTTTTGGAAAGGAAAATTCGAAATCAAAAATGATTGCAGAACTGGCGTACGATTATTCGAGCTGGAACCTGCGCGATACAGCAGCAACCGGCAAAACCAGCGAAAAAGACCCTGTAATTATGCAGGCCGAAGAAATTATTGCTGCCACAATTGCCGAATTAAAAACATTCGGGCTACCAAAACCGGAATATGAAAAAGAAAAGCTTTTGGTTTTACTGAAAGATGAACTGACCGGCAAAAATATTCGGGAGATTGAAAGTTTATTGCACGCAAATGACACTGACCGGATTTCGAAAATTTCTGAAATAATAGAACTAACTGAAAAAGACAGGTTGGTAACAATAATCACCAAAATACTTACCGACTGATTGTTATGGCAAAACAAACCAAAACTGCCATCGTAATTCTCAATTGGAACGGGGTAAAAATGTTCGACATTTTTTTGCCTTCGGTAATACAGCATTCCACTTCAACGAATACCGAAATCATTGTTGCCGACAACGGGTCAACCGATAAGTCGATAGCGCATATCCAGCAAAATTATCCAACGGTAAAAATCATTGAGTTGAAAGAAAATTCTGGTTTTGCTGAAGGATATAACCGGGCGCTGAAACTGGTGGAAGCCGACTATTTTGTGTTATTAAACTCCGATGTTAAAGTAACCTCAAACTGGATTGAAAGCTGTATTCGCCTTTTCGAAGCCGACGAAAAACTGGCAGCAATTCAGCCCAAAATTCTCAGCTTTGATAATCCCGAACTGTTTGAATATGCAGGTGCGGCCGGTGGTTTTATAGATAAATACGGGTACCCGTTTTGCCGGGGCAGAATGCTGAACCGCGTTGAAGTTGATGAAAAACAATACGACCAGCCAACACTAATTTTCTGGGCTTCAGGTGCTTGTATGTTTGTACGAAGCAGTGCTTTCAGAAAAGCAGGTGGTTTTGATGGCGACTTTTGGGCGCACATGGAAGAGATTGATTTGTGCTGGCGATTGAAAAGTTTAGGGTACAAAATTCAATATCAACCGGAAAGTGTGGTTTATCATTTGGGTGGCGGCACATTATCATACGGAAGTCCGAAAAAAGTTTATCTGAATTTCAGAAATAACCTTTGGATGTTGTTCAAGAATCTTCCAAAAAACCAGTTTAAACGAATTTTTCTGACGCGAATGATTCTCGATGGAATTGCCGCGGTAAAGTTTGTTGCAGGTTTCAATTTCCGGGAATTCTGGGCGGTGGTAAAAGCCCATGCCTCGTTTTACAGGAATATTGGCAGATTGATAGAAAAACGAAAACAGGTTCAGCAACAGGTTGTTGTAACAGAGCACAAAGAGGTTTACCCGAAAAGTATCATGTGGAAATTTTTCTTGCTAAAAAAACGCCGGTTCTCTGAACTTGAGTTCAAACCCTGATTTTGTAAATTTTCATTATGCAAAAACTTACTTTCGAAGAAAAAATATACACTTACCACATTGATTTTGTGGGCCATGTAAACAACATCAATTACATTACCTGGATGGAAAACGGCCGTGTTAAACTTTTTGAAGCCGCCGGCATTTCGATTAACGATTTGCTTGAAAAAGAGAAAACATTACCAATTATCACAGAAACTTTTATTCAGTATAAAAAAGCGCTCTACCTGAACAACCGGGTAATTATTGAAGCTTGGGTTTCGCAACTAAACAATGCGTCGGCCATTTTGCAATTCAGGTTTTATAACGAAAAAGGAGAATTGTGCACTACCGGCCATCAAAAAGGTTCGTTCATAAACAGCCAAACCATGCGGCCAATCCGCATCAGCGATGCATTGCGCGCAGCTTTCGAAAATTTTTTGATTCAGGAATAATCATTTTCAAAAATCTCTGGTACCTTTGCCCCGATATTTATGCAATGGGGTGTTCCGTTTTAACCGGGACTGAGATTATACTCAATGAACCTGATCCGGGTAATGCCGGCGTAGGGAGTGCGAAGGGAATTTTTTCCTGCCTCATTGGTTAGTTCTAACCAATAATTTCTTAAAAATGAAAAAGATTTTTTTAGGACTGCTTTTGCAGTTAGCTGTTTTTGCCTCGTGGGGGCAAATCAAATTATCGGGAACAGTGATTTCCGGAACCGAACCTCTGGCCGGGGCGAGCATCGTGCTCGAAAATACGATGTATGGAATTTCGGCGAAATCCGATGGATCGTTTGAGTTTAGAAACCTGAAGCCCGGCGATTACTTTCTGAAAGTTTCGTTTATCGGGTTCAAAACCGAAGAAAGAAAAATCGAGTTGAAAAATGACGAAAAAATCAACGTTGAACTCACGCCAAACTCGGTACTAACCGATGAAGTGATGATTTCGGCTTCGGTGGCGGGAAACAAAACTCCAATGGCCTACAACAATCTCTCACGCGAACTGATTGAACAGAAAAACATGGGACAGGACATTCCCTATTTACTTCAGTTAACGCCTTCATTTGTAGCTACATCCGATGCCGGCGCCGGTATTGGATACACCAATTTTCGCATTCGTGGCACCGATATGAACCGCATCAATGTGGCTGTTAACGGCATTCCGCTGAACGATGCCGAGTCGCACGGAACCTGGTTTGTCGATCAACCCGACCTTGCCTCATCCATCGAAAATGTACAGATTCAGCGTGGTGCAGGTACTTCAACCAACGGCGCAGCAGCTTTCGGTGCAACAATCAACATGCAGACAAACACGTTGCAACCCAAGGCTTATGCAACTTACAGCACTGCAGCTGGTTCGTTCAACACCTTTAAAAATACATTACAGGCCGGCACCGGATTGATGAATGAAAAACTGACCTTCGATATCAGACTGTCTGATGTAAAATCAGACGGTTATATCGACAGGGCCCATGCAAAACTGAAATCGTATTTTATTTCTTCGGGCTACTACACTGAAAAATCGGTACTGAAAGCTGTGGTGTTTTCGGGGTACGAAAATACCTACCACGCCTGGAATGGTGTACCTTCTGATTTGCTTGAAACCAACCGCACCTACAACAGCGCCGGCGAGTACACCGATGAAAACGGAATCACCAGGTACTACAAAAACCAGGTTGACGACTTTTTGCAGAATCATTATCAGCTTCATTTCTCACATGTGATAAACCCGAAACTGAATTTTAATGTTTCGTTGCACTATACACACGGCAAGGGTTACTACGAAAATTATAAGGAAGATGAAGATTTGGCCGATTACCAGGTTCCGAATATTACGATTGGTGATGAAACCATCGAAACCAGCGATTTGGTTAACCGCAAGTGGCTCGACAACGACTTTTATGGTACAGTTTTTTCTCTTCAGCACAAAACTGCAAAAGCAGATTTTACGTTTGGTGGCGGATACAGTATTTACGACGGTGAGCATTTCGGTCGTGTAATCTGGGCACAATTTGCAGGTATTTCACAACCCGACCACGAATACTATTTTAGCACCGGTTTGAAAAAGGATTTTAATGTTTTTGCAAAATACAACTACAACTTAACTGAAAAGCTAAACCTGTTTGCCGATTTGCAGTACCGGAGAATTGACTACTCAATTGATGGCATTGACGATGATTTGCGCAACATTACACAGGAACACGATTTCAATTTTTTCAACCCGAAATTGGGTATTTTTTACCAGCTGCAACAAAACCAGGATTTGTATCTGTCGGTTGCCGTTGCCAACCGCGAACCCAACCGCGATAATTATGTTGATGCCGACCCTGCAGGAAAGCAACCAGTGCATGAAACGCTTCGCGACCTTGAAGCAGGCTACAATTTTAAATCGTCGGCGGTTTCGTTTTCGGCTGGTTTGTATTACATGAACTACAAAAATCAATTGGTTTTAACGGGCGAGATTAACGATGTAGGTGCGCCAATCATGGTCAATGTCGACAAAAGCTACCGAGCCGGTCTGGAACTCGCAGCCGGGGTAAAAATTACACCCACCCTGAGATGGAATGGAAATACAACAATCAGTTCAAACAAAATTGAAGACTTCACTGAATACGTTGATAACTGGGACACCTGGGGACAGGAAAGTACTTTTCTGGGAAAAACTGATTTGGCATTTTCGCCCAATTTTACAGCAAACAGCCAGTTTGCTTTCAATCCTGTTGCAAACCTGGAAATCAGCCTGATATCAACTTATATAGGAAAACAGTTTATTGATAATACTGCAAACGCCGACCGCGCACTCGATGCCTGGTTTGTAAACAATCTCACCGCTGCCTGGTCGTTTAAAACAAATTTGTTTGAGCAAATTACAATCCGCGGAATGGTGAACAACCTGTTTAACGAAAAGTACGAATCGAACGCCTGGGTGTATTCATACATTTACGAAGGCAGCAGATATAAAATGGATGGATATTTTCCACAGGCCGGGACTAATTTTCTGATTGGGATTGACTTTAAATTCTGAAAATTTAAAAACAAGTAAAAAACTGAATTAATACCACATAGATATATAGCAAATTTTAAAATGCAAATTCTGCAATATTGCAGATCTTTGTGCCCTATGTGTCTATGTGGTATTTTTAAAAAGGGATAATCAAATTTTTATTCAAGAATAACTTTCCCTTCAATTTCAACCAAAAGGTCGGTACGGCAAATGTCGGCAATAATGTAAACCACCGGCAAATTTCCAAAATGCGTTTTAAAGGTTCGCCTGATTGCATTGTAATCTTTCCGGTCTTTAATATAAACCCTTGCGTGACCGTATTTAGGATTCAGTGCATCTGAAGAAATTTTTCCGAGTACCTGTTTTGAATACAGTTGCCCGATATTACTGATGGTAATTTCGGTTTGTTCAGCCGGATTGCCAACACCAACTGTGTGTTCGCCCCGTATTGCTGCGGTACCCGAAATAAAAATTATTTTCTTTCCAAAAAGTTCGAGGTAGCGGGCTCGTTCAAATTTTGGCGTGGTTTTTAACACACATTGCTCGCCAACAAGAACTTTTTCGCTGTATGCGTGTGCCGAAATCTGTTCAGGGTTATCAATCGGATAGGTTACCAACTCATCAGACTGAATTGCAATAAACTCGATAATTACACCACCCTGATTCATTCCGATTCCGGTAGCAGCAGGATAACCGGTTGTTGAAAACGCTTCGCCGTAAAACGTTGAACGCACGTTGTTAAAAGCCTGGTAGCGCTGCTCCTGCGCATCAAAACCCAAAATATTTTCGATATAATTCCATTGACGGACAATCGAATTTATTGGAAACTCAACAACACTGAAAATCTGCGACAACTGGGAAAATGCATGTTCTGCATTCGTGCGGCAATCGGAATTTTTAAACGACTGAACGTTTCCGATTAGAATTTTGCTGCCTTGTTTTTCAAAAATCACAGCACCATTTTCACCCTTTGAAATCAGTTTCGTCTGCCACAGTTTCGGATCATAAAAACAAGCTTCAATAATTACCTTACCAGTTAACGGAGGCTGAGCAATAATGCTGAGCAGGATTTCATCAGAAAACCGCGAACCGACTTCCCTGTGTATTATCTGTTGAATTTCGGAATAGCTTTCGTTTGAATGTGAATTGATAAAAAAATTCAGTTTAAAAATCTGGTTATCAGAACTGAATTCAGACAACTGCAAAAGACAATTCTGCAATTCCTCGTTGAAAGTTCCACAAACTTTTACCGGTTTAATATAGATTCGGTCGCCGTTTAAAAAATACATCTGTCACGATTATGAAAGGTGCAAATATGGCACGATTTTTCAGAAAAACCATGCGATTTTGCACGGTTCAGCCTCCTAGTAATTTCCTTCGGCTTTTGCACCATTCAGCACAGCTTCAGTTGAGCCAACTCCCAGACGGTCAGCACCCTGTAGAAGAAAACCAACTGCATCGTCCCAGGTTCTGATTCCACCCGACGGTTTCACCATCATCCGGTCGCCCACGGTTTTAACCATCACTTCCACAATTTCGGGTGTTGCTTTTCCCGGTCCAAAACCGGTTGACGTTTTCACAAAATCGGCACCAGCTTCGTAAGTGAGTTCGCAGGCGCGGGCAACCTGTTCCAAAGTAAGGTAGCCGCTTTCCTGAATTACTTTCACCAAAACTCCATGACTGTGCGCAACATCGACCACTGCCCTGATATCTTCAACCACATATTCGTAATCGCCCGAGAGAAATTTACCGATGTTCATCACCATATCGATTTCGTCAGCGCCGTCGGCAATTGCCTGCTGCGCCTGAAAAGCCTTGACCGGTGTGGCATCGGCGCCGTGTGGAAAACTCAGCACACACGATACTTTCACATTGCTTTTTTTCAGCAACTCTTTGGCTGCTTTTATATCGCAGGGTTTTACACACATACTGAAAACTTCGTTTTCAATACACATTTTGGCGTTGATGGTCAAATCGCGGTCGGTACTTTCAGGTTTCAAAACCGCATGATCAATGGTTTGGGCAACTTGCTTTTTTGTATAAATCATAATTTCCTAATCTTTTTAAAATCTTTGGCATTAACGAACATGCTAACTATGTAAATTATTTCCGCTTCTTTTCTGTAAAAAACGGTGGTTTGCTTGCTTAATACAGCTTTTCTGACTTTTGAATTAAATAATGAAACCGGGAACATATCAGGGAAGTTTGTGATATAACCAATCTGCTTTGACAACCTCGTTTTAAAGTGATCGATTTCCCGTTGCGACCAATTCTCCGCCAGATAGCTAAGAATGTTTTCGAGATTTGACAAGGCTTCCAGTGTCCAAACAATTTTAAAGTCCATATTTTGCCTTCACTGCATCGTGTGAAATTAACCTCCCTGCTTCAATGTCGTTTAATCCCCTTTCAATCGACTGTTTTTGGTCCTCTGTCAATTCATCCCACCAATCACCTTCTCCACCTTTCAAATCTTTAACGATTTTCAGATACTCAATGGTATCGCTGTCTTCAAGTTTTGCGAGCCATTCAATAATTTCAAGCTTAATTGCATCGTGTCCCATAATTTTTTTCTCAAAGTTACATTTTATCGCAATGCATTAATTATCTCACTTGCTCTTTCCGCTTCCATGGCAAGCACATACAAATCAACTGCAGCATTTGTGTCAGCAACAAAACCTGCTTTTAACCCCTGGGCAAAACCATCTTTTAAAACAGTTGCAATTCCGCTGTTTTGAAGTTCAGCCCGAATGTATTCAATTTCAACCTCTGTCCCGGTAAAAACGAGCACCAGTTCATCAGATTTGTTCATTGTTTTTGCTGCTGAATTATTCTTCCATTTCTTTTAAAATCTGCTCAACCTGTTCGTTGGTTTTTGTGAGTTTGTCCTTACAGGTTTTCAGCAGAACAGAAACCCTTTTTACCTTTTCTGCGAGGTCGTCAACATCAAGTTCCTCGCTCTCAATTTGTTCAAGAATTTCTTCCACCTCGGTCATTGCCTCTGTGTATGTTAATGTTTTTTTAGTTGTCATTTTTATCTGTGTTAGTTATTTTACTTTTTACTTTTCCTGTGGCAAACCGGGTTTCAATTTCGTCGTTTGTTTTTAATTGATCGACATTTTTTACCAGCTTACCTTCGCTAAAAGTCATTGAATATCCTCGTTTCAGCACATTAAGCGGATCAATCAGCCTGATGGTGTTTTCGTTGTAGTGTATCCGTTCTTTTTCACGGAACAATCTTTTTTCGGTTTGCGCAAAAAGTTGCTGGTTCAGCTGATTCACTTTTGCGTTTTTCTTTAGCAACGAATCGTCGATGGCATGTTTTACAGCTGTCGTCATTTTCTGAATCTGGTTTTTGTGATACGAAGACCAAAGCAGCACCGACGAATTTAACTGATGTTTTATTTTGGAAAGCCGGTGTTCTTTTTTAAACGTAAACTGGCCAACTTTGCGTTGCAATTGAACGCCTGAGCGGATAATTTCAACTTGCTTTGCTGCAATAAAACTGATAACCGAATGGTTCAAATCATTTGCAATATGTTCGAGCCGGGTTTGTTTTTCATCAAGGCTTTCACGCGTCAGACGCACAATCTCGCTTTCCATCTCAAGTAAATGGTCGTAAAATCGCTGAACTCCTGCAATAAAAAACTCGGCAACAGCGGTTGGAGTTTTCAGTCGTGTGTGTGCCACCAAATCAACAATTGTGTCATCTTTTTCGTGCCCTATTCCGGTAATTACCGGCAATGGAAATTGGGTTACAAAATACGCCAGGTCGTAATTATCAAAGCTGCTAAGGTCGGCAGTGGCACCGCCACCACGAATGATTACCACGGCATCGAAAAAATCTTCGTATTGAAAAATCCGTTCGAAAGCCGCCATAATTGATGGCGCGGTATCGGCTCCCTGCATGGTTGCCTGAAATAGTTTCGGGTAAAATCTGAATCCCGGTTTATTGTTTTCAAGCTGATTGATAAAATCCTGGTAACCGGCAGCCGTTGCCGACGAAATAACAGCAATTTTTTGTGGCACCAGCGGAAGCTGCAGCTCTTTATTCATCTCAAAAACGCCTTCATTTTTCAGGCGCTCAACAATTGCAGCCCGCTGCATCGCCATGTCGCCCACGTTGTAAACCGGGTCGATATCTTTGATATTTAAACTTAATCCGAACGACGGGTGAAACTCAACAGAAACCTGAACAAGAATTTTTATTCCGGCAGCAAAAAGTTGGTGGGTTGTTGTTTCGAAATAGGGCTTTAATATGCGGTAGGTGTACGACCAGATGGTGGCCCGCGATCGTGCAACAATATCGGCTCCCTGTTTCTCAATGAGTTCGAGATAACAATGACCGTTGCGGTTTTCCTTTAACTCACTGATTTCGCCAATCACCCACACCGAAGCCGGAAATGCGTTTTCAAGTGCATCGCCAATTTGTTTGTTTAACTCTGACAGGGTGAGTTTTTGCTCCATTTTTACTTTTGCTTTATCAGTCTGATGGTTTCTGAAGTATTTTCGCTTTCAATTTTCAACAATAAAATTCCAGCGGGTAAATCGTTGATGTCATTTAATACGATTTGCTGTGAACCTGGTTTTATCCACTTTTTCAGCAGCTTACCTTCAGTTGTAAATATTGAAAGACTGATTTTATCGATAGTTTGAGCGTTGGTATTTTGTATAATCAGTGTTTCGCCTAACGGATTTGGAAATGCATTCCAATTTTTCGTTGATTCACGACTTGGTGTTTTCAAACTTTTCAACGCAAAAAATGCTTTTTGAAAGTCAGGTATTCCATAGCCAACATCGTTATTAGGTGCATTGTGCAAATGAGCACTTTCTTCGAGCACCTGTTTGATTTGCAAAGCGCTTGCATCGGGAAAAGCCGACCACAAACTTGCTGCAGCCCCCGCAACGAGTGGCGAAGAAAACGAGGTTCCGTTGGAATAGCCCAAATCTACACCCACCTGCATATAAACCATTACACCCATTCCTGAAATATTGGGTTTTACAGCTCCTCCAAAAGCTGGTCCGCGTGATGTAAAATTGGCGGGAACACTGTCCTGCGAAACGGCACCGACAGCAATCACTTTTTCACCATCGGATGGCGCACTGATGTGATACCAGCTTGAATTTCCCTCGTTACCTGCACTCACAAAAACCAGCATTCCGCGCGCAGCTGCCACATTTGCACCGCGGGTTGCCCGGGTGGTTTTACCATCCATTTCGGCGTAAACATGATTCATTGCTGTGTTATAGAAAGTGGTATAACCTAACGATGAATTAATAACATCGCAACCCACACTATCGGCGAACTCTGCAGCAACCACCCAATTATCTTCTTCAACAAGAAATTCGGTATTGGCATTTTCTGAACGCAGCAGCCAATAATCAGCTTTTGTTGCAGTGCCAATCAATCGCCCGGGAACATTGCCACCCATACACGACAATACGCCCATTCCGTGCCAGTGAGTTCTGTAAATATCGCCGGTAGGGTCAACAAAATCGCGGGTTCCGAGAATCTGCCCATTTGCGCGCAAGCTGTCAAACGAAAAATAAAAATCGGCATTTTGGTAACCGGCATCAAGTACAGCAATCCGGATACCCTCGCCTTTGTACCCGTTATCATACAGGTACTGGCTGTTCATAATCGATGTCTGGTAAACCGATAAGCCAAACAATGAACCATCTATCGGAACATTTTCTGCAACTTCAGCCAATTCAAATTTTTCGTGCGCACTTTTATAACCAGCGTCTTTCGTATGCTGAACTTCTTTTACAAAAGGCAATTGCTTTACTTTGTATTCAAAACTATCGATACTTACTTTTACGGTTATTCCATTCAGCCACTTTGAGCTGTGAAAAAACTCAACTCCCAAATCTGTTACTGCTTTAATGTATGATTTATTCACCGGTAAATCCAGCGAATCGATGGCAATCTGCTGACGCTGTCTGCGTTGAATTGCTCGCTCTGAAAGATATTTTCCGGGGTCAGAAAGTGCAAATTCAGAATTATTTTTATCGGTAAATCCAACCCAATAATAGTTTTGTGCTCTACCTTCAAAAACAAAAAAACTGAACACCGCTGCAATTAAAAAAACACCTGGCAATCTCATTTTTTGTCTCCTTTTTGTGATGAATAAAGTTAACCCATTTTTAGTGAACAAAAATTCTAACGGAAAATTTTTGCTTTTTCCATATACTCAGTCGGGTCAGTGAGGTATTTTTCGGGATCTACAACCGACTCTTTACCCCGCTCCATATTGATTATCTGTAGGTTGGCGATACTGTCGCGCACGTTGGGGTTCAGAATTTCGCCTTCGTTATAAAACAACGAGTATTTATGGGTTCCCTCTTTATCGAAATATTTCCATTCTCCATGGCGGAGTCCGTTTTTATACCCGGCTTCGAGTTCAACACGCCCGTTTTCGAAATAGGAAAGACAAAGTCCGTTGCGTTTGTTGTTGCTCATTTTGCATTGAAAAAACGGTTTCCCGGTTTTAAAGAAAACCTGGTAACTCCCGTCCTGATTTCCAGCCAACCAATCGGTTTCTTCCCACAGTTCGCCTGAAATATAGTACTTCCGCGACTTGCCACTTTTTAATCCTTTCTCAAAGGTTTCTTCGGCAACAACTTTGTTTTCAGAAAAATATTTCCAAAGCCCGGCTTTTTGCTCGCCCAGAAAAACTCCCTCAGCCATTTTCTTTCCGGTTTCGTCGAATAACACAGTAAACGCCGAGTCAGAACCTGTTTTGTAACTGATGTTTGCTTTTATCCGCCCGTTGGTATGAAACCGTTTCCAATCACCCACCGGTTTATTATCTTTAAAATAGCCATCATACAAAGGCTTTCCGTTGGGCTGCATTTTTTGCCAGCGCCCCTGCTTCATTCCGTTGCTGTCGGTTTGGTTAATTTGCGAAAATGCCATAACCGGCAACATAAAAATCAATATCAAAAATGCTTTCATATTCAGTTTTCTACAACGGTGTAAAAATAGAGAATATTTTGGCCTCAACCTGTTATAAAACAGCCTCTGAATCGCAGCTTTCAAAAAAAAGATTATCTATTTTTATAGAAAATAAAAATCACCTTGCCGGAATAAACAAACCACAATGAAAAAACTGATAATCTCCGCAATTGTATTAATCGTTGCCGGTGCAACTTTTGGCCAATCGTATCAACCTTTTGATTTTGAAAATGGAACATGGTATTGCCGCTACGTTACCAAAGGCGGCCAGTTTGGCGCCGATTTCGAACGAACTCAGTATGTAACCGATTCGGTAAAATTCTATTGTAACGGCGATACTGTAATCAATAACTTCGTGTATAAAAAGCTTTACTATTCCGGGTTTTCATTCATTCAAAATTCCGACAAAAAGCCCATCAGCGGATTTTATACTGCCATCAGAAACGACACGCTGAATAAAAGAATTCTCTTTGCACCAGCGGGTTACGATACTGTTGTTTCCGGGACAGGCATTGTTTTATATAATTTTAATCTTTCAGTAGGCGATAGTATCGGATACAATTTTAACACAAACAAAAAAGACCTTGTTACCAGCATCGACTCGGTAATGTATTGCAACCGTGTGCACCGGCGTTTTAACTCCGAATCGGGATGGAATACACTGATTGAGGGAATTGGTTCGGTAAGTGGTTTGTTCCCTGTGATTAGCCCGACAGATTATGGCACCCTGCTTTGTTACCAGGAAGCAGGAAATAACGACTGTGCAGGTTGTAAAATTTTTACTCCGGACGATAATTTAGCCCAAACTTTCTGGAGCAAAGTAATTGACGACCAGCACAAAAACCTTTCCTACATTACCGACGAAGCGCTATTCCGCGACTCTGTAATTGTAATTTCGGGAGTTGTAAGCGATGCAACCTGTCACTACCACAACCTTTTTGCATTCAACCTTGATGGACAAAAGCTCTGGGAAGTACAAGGAACACAAGACCTGGTATATACTGACGATAATTTTATATATACTGCCGGTTTTACTTTTATTGATGATGTTGGTGGTCATGAACAAGTTATCATTTCAAAATACAACCCCAATGGCGAAGAAATTTTTAGTATTGGTTATCCAGATGTGCCTCACCAGAGTTATTATGAATTTGTACCGAAAAGTATTGACGTGAGTTCTGATGGGAAAATTATTGTAAGTTCAGAAAAATCGGTTGTTATGGCAGATACCAGCGGGACTTCAATTCATGAAATACAGGTTGACGTTCAGGGTACTATTCAATCCGTTTATTCAATTAATCCTGAATCGTATTTGATAACCACACAAAACACCATTTTCAAAACTGACCAATCATTCTCGACAACAGATTCTGTTTCATTTACCGGAACAATCAAAAAAACTTTACTGCAAAATGATACTGTTTACACAGTTGTTGATACTGAATTGTTTCGGATTGACTTAAATCTGAATATTATCGACACATTGATTTCCAACTCTTTTGAAATACAGAACTTTGATTTTTTCGGTGAAGATTTATGGTTTTCTTCTTTTGACGAAGGAAAAATTAACCTGACAAAACTGAAGGGCAATGAAACCGATGCAATTGTTACTTTTCCAAAAATGTTGAACGAAACTGAGTTTATTGTAACCGACAACAGTTTTGTTTTCGCAGGAAACTCGTTTTCAAACCAGATTGGGCTTTACAGCTATCCCAAAAATTCAATATCTGAACAGCCGACAATACCCGATATCGAATTTATAGACTTCAATATCAGCAATATAAAATTAGCATACTACATATTTCTAGGTGATTCGATTGTCATCGGATACTTTTCTACTCCTGAAGTTATTGTAAAAAATAACAGTGCTGACACTATCAAATCGTTTGCAGTTTTTGCTGATTTGCATGGTGGAATGAACTGCGGACAAAACTTCTTTTACCAAAAAATCTCTGGTCTCGAAATCCTGCCAGGACAATCACAAACTGTTTCATTATACAGATGTTACGAAGAAGATGTTAAAAACAACGAACTTTGTTTTCAGCTTCTCGCTCCAAACGGTGAAATTGAAACAGAGATTGAAAACAATTCAATATGTAAAACCTTTACAATTACCGCGACAGACAAATACAAAAAGCCTGAAATCACTGTTTATCCAAATCCGTGTGTTGATTTTTTGGTTATTAAAAACCCGGCGGCGGAACCACTGACTACAGAAATTATTGATTTAAACGGTAAAGTTCTGGTAAAAGAACACACGTGTGCTCTAAATAAAACAATTGATACAAAACACATACAACCAGGCCTTTATATTCTGAAAATCATTTCTGATTCTTCGATTTCAACACAAACCGTAATCAAACAATGAAAGCCAGGCAACTGATTGAAAAACTGGAACTACTGCCCCATCCCGAAGGTGGTTGGTACCGCGAAACTTACCGTTCGGCTGAAACAATAACCAACAAAAACGGCGCAAAACGCAATGTTTGTACAGCCATCTATTTTCTGCTGGAAGGAAAAAATAAATCGCATTTTCACCGGATTGAAAGCGACGAAACCTGGTTTTTTCACAGTGGCGAAACTTTGGAGATTCTGATGATTTATGAGAACCAGTTAAAAACAATCAGGCTCGGAAATAACATTTTGAAGGGCGAAATTCCGCAGTTTACAGTTCCGTCTAAAACATGGTTTGCTGCCAGAATAGAAACCGGAACCGGCTACTCGTTGGTAAGTTGCACCGTTGCTCCGGGATTCGATTTTGCAGATTTTGAACTGGCTGAACAGGAGAAGCTTTCAAATGACTTTCCTGAACTAAAAGATGTAATCAGGGAATTTACAATTGGCTGATAACGGTTCTTTTTCTTCGAAAAACTTTGTGCTTTCTTCGTGCTCTTTGTGAAATTAATTACACAAAGTGGCACAAAGAAAACACAAAGGACACGGAGAAAGAAATCTCTGTCTCTGGATAAGAATTTTTGAATCTTTATTCCTTATTTATATCTATTCCCTGTAAATGAACCATTTTAACTGCACGCCCTGATGGGTCGGCATTGTTGCGGAACGACGCGTCCCAGGCCAGCGCCTCGGCGGTGCTACAGGCGATTGAAGGAACCGAAGGAACACATTTTGCTGCCTCATCCGATGGGAAATGTTCGCTGAAAATGCTCCGGTAATGGTACTCTTCCTTGCTCATTGGAGTGTTGATGGGGAAGCGGAACTTGGCATTTTTCATCATTTCGTCGGTAACCAAATCGTTGGCAACCTGTTTCAACGTGTCAATCCAACCATAACCAACACCGTCAGAAAACTGCTCTTTCTGGCGCCAGGCAATGCTTTCAGGAATCTGGTCTTCAAATGCCTTGCGCAGCGGCCATTTTTCCATGCGGCCGTTCTTTGCCATTTTTTCTTCAGGATTAAAACGCATGGCCACATCCATAAATTCTTTGTCGAGGAACGGCACACGGCCTTCAACGCCCCATGCTGCCAGTGTTTTGTTGGCACGCAAACAATCGTACAAATGCAGGCGGCCTACCTTTCTCACACTTTCCTTATGAAATTCTTCGGCATTTGGCGCTTTGTGAAAATAGAGGTACCCGCCAAAAATTTCATCGGCACCCTCGCCCGAAAGCACCATTTTTATTCCCATCGATTTGATAAAACGGGCTAGTAAATACATGGGAGTTGACGCACGAATTGTGGTTACATCGTAAGTTTCGATATGGTAAATCACATCGCGGATGGCATCAAGACCTTCCTGGATGGTATAATGAATTTCGTGGTGAATTGTACCAATTTCATCAGCTGCTTTGCGCGCTGCAGCGAGGTCCGGCGAACCTACAAGACCAATGGCAAACGAATGCAACTGGGGCCACCATGCTTCTTTCTGGTCGTTTGTTTCAATTCTCTTGCCCGAGAATTTTTTGGCCAGTGCCGAAGTAATCGTTGAATCAAGTCCTCCTGAAAGCAATACTCCGTAAGGAACATCCGACATCAACTGGCGGTGAACTGCTTTTTCGAGTGCCTCGCGCATGTCGTCGATACTGGCCGGATTATCTTTTACGTTGTCATATTCATTCCATTCGCGGTTGTACCATTTCTTCAGTTCTCCATCTTTACTGTATAAATAATGTGCCGGTGGAAACTCTTCCACTTTTTTGCAAAAACCTTCCAGCGCTTTCAGTTCAGATGCCACATAATAATTGCCAAATTCGTCCCAACCCTGGTAAAGCGGAATAATACCAATGTGGTCGCGGGCAATCAGGTAGGCATCATTTTCCTCATCGTACAGTGCAAAACCAAAAATTCCATTCATGTCGTCAAGGAATTTTTCCTTTTTATCGCGATAAAGGGCAAGGATTACTTCGCAATCAGAACCGGTAAGAAATTCATATTTGCCTTCGTACTTTTTTCTTATTTCGCGGTGGTTGTATATTTCACCGTTTACAGCAAGAACCAGTTTCCGGTCTTTACTATAGAGTGGCTGACCACCTGATTCTGGGTCAACAATCGAAAGCCGTTCGTGGGCCATCACCGATTTTTCGCCACAATAAATTCCAGACCAGTCGGGGCCACGATGACGGACTTTCTTTGACATTTTTAAAACCCGGGGTCTGAGTTCCTGGGCGTCAGTTTTTAAATCGAATGCGCAAACTATTCCACACATATTTGATAGTATTTTATTTTTCAAATTTTGCCAAAAATAATCAAATTGCTTTTTCAACAAAATTAATTGTGACATTATTCTATTAAAATTGAATATTACATTACATTAATCCATTGAATGATAAAAATATCAATCGTATTACTTTTAGATATTTTCTGCTTTCCCCCACACATTCAATGGGTACTAAATCGAAAAAATACCCATAAAAAAATTGCTACCCCTTTATTACAGCACCATAAGACCAAAAACAAACATGATTTCGAGATAATCATTTAAAAATTTCAATGGGCAAAAAAATGATCTGCAATAAAAGTGACTTGATTTCACAAAGTGAAAATTATTAGTTATCTGTAATTAAAAAAACATTCAACTGCTTGTAATTAAATAAACTAAATAAAAACTTATTGCAAAAACCATTAACTATGAATAATAAAACAACAAAAGCTTACATTCTTGTTGCACTGATATTTGCTTCAGTTTTTGCTGTAGCAAAAAATCCGCTATCTGGAAAATATGTTCTTGTAATTGATATTCAGGAAATATGGACCAGACAATTGATGTCGCCTGAAGAATCAAAACTTTTGATTGAAAATGTAAACTCAATAATCGGCTATGCCGAAACTGAGAAAGTAATTTACATCGAAACGGTTGCCGCGAATCTGAGGTTGAATTTCAATGGTATTTCGGTTGGTTTTCCTGAAGGTTTACAACTGGATGACCGTTTGATGATCGTAAATTCGAATAAAATAATTAAAAATAAACCCAATTCGTTCAGCTCCGATCAATTGCGTTCGTTTATTAAAACACATCAGGCCTCAGAATTTGTAGTGGTTGGTTTATTCGCCGAACATTGCGTTTTAGAGACTTTGCTTGGCGGATTGAAACTGGGGTACAAAATGGCAATAATTCCTGAAGCAATTGCCGGAAGTTCAGTCGAATCAAAAACAAAAGCACTTGAAACTTCAAAACAAAATGGAGTTGAAATTATCCTATTACATTCGATTTAAAATCAACCCTATACATACGGAAACCAGCAATTTTACCAACCTTGCAAAAATGCCCGGCTACGATGATTTAAAAGTTGCAATTGACGATTTGTTCTCGGTTTGGATGGAGATCAGAGATTTCACTTACGGAAAATTTCCACTGGCAATAGAAGAGCGGTTTGTTTCGGTGAAAAAATTCGGTTGGAGTTACCTTATTAAAGATAAAAAATGAGCGATATTTTATTACTCGCCCAAAGCCGGTTTATTTATTGTATCGATGGTTTTGGCCAAAAAGCAAACGACAAAATTCTGGCATCTGATATTTCAGCATCAATTATAGCAGACCTTATGTAATCAAAAATTTTTCTGGAAGGTAGGGTTTTGCGAATTGATGTTACTGACAAATTGCCGTTGAATGACAAAATAGAACTGATTGAAATTAAAATTGCCAATTAAAAAAGGCATTTGCTTCATGCGAAGCAAATGCCCTGACTTTCTTCCTTCCCCTTTTCTAACTAAACCCAAAACATATATTTTATTTGTACCAGTCGAGATTTACAGTTCCGCCTGAATTTGCCCAGGTAATAAATTTCGGGTATGTTTTATCAATCGAAACCTTTTCGTCCGGCGTATTAAATTCGGTATAAAAATTCAGTGCCCAGGGTAAATTACGTTCGGTTTTGTAATACCGGCCAAATTGAACATCGCTGTAATCATCTTTTTGTCCAAGCATCCCTTTTCCTTTTGAGGTTGGTGCCATATCAGGCAAATGAACTTCACGCTCACGATTTCCGTCAACCACAATAAATGGGTTAAAAGGTACGCTTCCAAGGTCGTTTTTAGCAACAGCCTTCTGTAAAGTGATAATAATTTTTATGGTTTTGCCTTTAAACGCTGTTGCGTTTTCTGTCACAAAAACAACGGTTTCATTAACTCCCGCTTCGGTTCCATTAATATTAAGTTTTGTGTATCCAACATTCATTTGCTGACCCTCGATGCTTTTTATTGCTGAAGCAGCTATCGGCATCACAAACGCAAAACCATTTTTGTAAGCAGCACCAATTTGTTTAATTTTAAAAGTGGCTTCAATTGTGCTGATTTTATTCTTACCGTCAGCTATTAAATTGAAATTGTACCCAACCACCAGATCGTTGAAATCGTAATCACCTTTGCTTGGCCATAAATCTTCAAAAACAAGGGTTCCATTGTTCAATGCTGAAGGATAGAAATTATTAAACGCTTTATTCGGATCGAACGGAAAATCATCGAGTTCATCGTTAATGCCATCACCATCAGCATCATTGGCAGCTTCAATTTCCTGTACATCTGTTTTCTTTATAGCATCAACCGGATTTACTGTTGCATAATACACAGCATCATTAAAATCCTGATCGCAATCTCTACTTTCTCTGTTTATATCTTCAAAACCCATCAACAAAAGATTTCGGGCTTTATCCCACAATAATACCATGTGATTTTTTAAGGCAGTATTTATCTCCGGGTTTAATTCGGTTTGAGAATAGTATAAACCTCTGCCATTGGTTACTACACTTCCATCCCAGCCATCAGCAACAAGAAACCAACACACAACTGTATTCGCCTCAAATTGACCGAGGTAAACTTTGTTTCCCGATTTTAATCCCCCACCACTACCGCTAAACGAAAGGTTCGGGAAAACTACATTCAATGCTTCAATTTCAGCGCGGGTTTTAGGTTCATTACCAACCTTATAAGTGTAATAACCCAGTGAATTTCTGTAACCTGCACCCTCGTGAACAAAAGTTACCCAAACATCAGCCCTTTTTGTAAGTATAATATTTGTCTCAGTATTTCCTGCAATATATTCAGGATGAACATCAGGTACTTTTTTTGATTCGGGTAACGAAGCGTTAATATCGTCAAGGAGGTTCTGTTCAATAACATCAGAAGCAATTAAATAATTAGGCACACCCGAATTATTGTATGTCCCCAGATAATTGAAACCATTTGCTGAAGCCGATTTTAAAAACCCGGATGGTATCTCACCAGATTTTTCACTGGCACTATATAACGGACGGTAATCCAGTGTCGCATTTTTGCCAATTACCGGAACAACAACAGCATCTATCAACCCGACGTACTGTGAACGGATTACAAGAGTATCAACAAATGCAGGAACAACAACAGTTGCATTGAAATAACCTGCCTTATCAAAAGTGCCTTTTGAAATTACAAGGTTCTCTGTTCCGCTGATTGCTTCAATAGAAACAACTGCATTGCTTAAATTTGCAGGAACAGTTAAAGCAACTTCAACTTCCTTTGTGGTTGAATAATCAAAACCCTGAGGGACAACCACATTTTCAATTGTCATATCCGAAGGATCGATTTGTGGTTCATCAACAGTATTACAACGTTGAAACAAAAGAACCGCGAATAGGGCTAATAAGGTTAAGTTTACTTTTTTCATCATCTTCATTTTTATTTATTTACTTTTTTATCTAATGGTAATTTCTGCATAACTAATATCGTGCCAATTATTTAATATATTGTTATTCTGATATTTATATGTTTTTTATGAATTATCAAATTTCATTTTGAAACCAATTTTTCCCACATATATGGCATTGGCTCATTTCGGGATAAATTGCGACTTTTTAAAATTAAATACATTGTTTTTTATTAAAAATAAACCTTTAAAGGTTTATTTTTAATAATTGATTTTCAATAAGTAAAATGCCTATTTGAAGCGTTTTATTTGCTGATTTTTTTCTCAGTTAATTAAACCCTGGTTGCAAATTTCCTATTTCAATATACCAACTCATCTGAGTATCTTTTATAGCTCAGGGTATTGTAAAACATACAATTAAATGCACCCTTTTTACTTAAACTCATTTTAAATTAATCTTGCTGATTTTTAAATGGGATTTTTTGAAGAATGAGTTTGATTGTTTGATTTGCTTCGCTGGGTTGCGTTTCAGCGCCTCTGATTTCCAAAATCTGCTGAGTTGGGCGATTATTCAAATAATTAATCCAAGTTTCAGCCACATTGGCATGGCTTTGCAGTTTGATTTGTTATACCTGAATTTTTATATTTGCTTCCTTTTTAAAACCGACAATAAATAAATCAATAATAATAAGGAATGAAAGGCTACAAAATTATCGTTCTTGCCAAACAGGTTCCCGACACCCGGAATGTTGGTAAAGATGCAATGAAAGCCGACGGAACAGTGAACAGAGCTGCGCTGCCGGCTATTTTTAATCCTGAAGATTTAAATGCACTGGAACAGGCACTCAGGATAAAAGACCGCTTTCCGGGCACAACCATCACTGTTTTAACTATGGGGCCGGGCCGGGCTGCTGAAATCATTCGCGAAGGTTTGTTTCGTGGTGCCGATGATGGTATTTTACTCACCGACCGCGCTTTTGCCGGTTCCGATACTTTGGCAACTTCTTATGCAATTGGCCAGACAATTAAAAACTATGGAAATTACGACATCATTATTGCCGGCAGACAGGCGATTGATGGAGACACAGCCCAGGTAGGACCGCAGGTGGCTGAAAAACTGGGAATCCCGCAAATTACTTATGCCGAAGAAATCCAGCAAATCGAAAACGGGCAAGTAACTGTTAAACGCCGCCTTGAACGAGGAGTTGAAGTAGTAAAGTGCCCAATGCCTCTCGTTGTTACAGTAAACAGTTCAGCCCCCGACTGCCGTGCGCGCAATGCAAAACTGATTATGAAATTTAAACATGCCAAAACAATTACTGAATTGCAGGTTTCAAACGAAGATTACCTGCACCTTTACAGTGACCGTCCTTACCTCAATATCAGGGAATGGACAGTTCAGGATATAAAAGTTGACATGAATGAACTTGGGCTGAATGGCTCACCTACCAAAGTAAAGAAAGTTGACAACGTGGTTCTTCAGGCAAAAGAAGCCAAAATCATTACTTCTTCTGATGAAGATATGGACCAGTTGATGCGCGAGTTAATTGAAAATCACACCATCGGTTAACCTAAAAATAAACATAATTATGAATAGTGTTTTTGTATATATCGAAACAGAAGACGGACAGATTGCCGAGGTGAGCCTCGAACTGCTTACTAAAGGGCGTTCGTTGGCTACCGAACTGAAATGCAAACTCGAAGCAATTGCTATTGGTCATAAACTCGATGGCATTGAAAAAGAAATCTTCCCATATGGAGTTGACATATTACACATTGCCGATGATAAAAGGCTTACTCCATACACCACACTTCCTCACAGCGCAATTGTTGTAAAACTTTTCCAGGAAGAAAAACCACAAATTGCCCTGATGGGAGCAAGTTCTGTTGGCCGCGACCTTGGTCCGCGTGTTTCTTCAGCACTACATAGCGGTTTAACTGCCGACTGTACCTCACTGGTAATTGGCGACCACGAAGACAAAAAAGCAGGCAAAGATTATAAAAACCTATTGTATCAGATTCGCCCGGCTTTTGGCGGAAACATTATTGCCACTATCATTAATCCCGATTGTCGCCCGCAAATGGCAACCGTTCGCGAAGGTGTAATGAAAAAAGCCATCCTCGACCCAGCCTACAAAGGGAAAGTAAATAAACTCGATGTTTCGAAATACACCAGCGATACCGACTTTGTGGTTGAACTCATCGAACGTCACATTGAAAAAAGCAAGGTCAACATTAAAGGTGCAGGAATTATTGTTGCCGGAGGTTACGGTGTAGGTTCAAAAGAAAACTTCAACCTGCTTTTTGAATTGGCCGAAGTTTTAGGTGGTGAAGTAGGTGCTTCGCGCGCTGCTGTTGACGCTGGTTACATTGAACACGAAAGACAAATCGGGCAAACAGGAACCACCGTTCGTCCTAAATTGTACATTGCCTGCGGAATTTCAGGACAAATTCAGCACCGCGCCGGTATGGAAGAATCGGCTCAGATTATTGCAATCAACACCGACCCGGAAGCTCCGATTAACTCGATTGCCGACTATGTTATTACCGGCGATGTTTCTGAAATCATTCCGAAAATGATTAAATATTATAAAGCAAATACGAAATAGGAGCCTCCCCCGACCCTTCCTGGGTAAGGGGGAAGAATAAAATGAATGTGATAAGGAATAACCAAAGTCTTTTCTTTAGATCCCTCCCCTTCGGGGAGGTTAGGAGGGGCTTCTAAAATCAATTAAAATGGCTAATTATTATACAGACAATAAAGACCTGAGATTCCATCTGACCCATCCGTTGATGGAAAAAATCGTCAGGCTGAAAGAACGGAACTTTGAAGAGAAAAAACTGTACGATTTTGCACCGATGGATTATGAAGACGCCATCGACAGTTTCGACAAGGTATTAGAAGTGGTTGGTGAAATTTGTGGCGACATCATTGCTCCAAACGCCGAAAGCATCGATGCTGAAGGCCCTGAAGTAATTGACGGTCATGTGAAATATGCCCGTGGGACTGAAGAAAACATCAAAGCACTAAACAATGCAGGTTTGATGGGAATGTCTTTACCTCGTAAATACGATGGGCTTAATTTCCCGATTGTACCTTACATTATGGCTGCTGATATTGTTTCGCGTGCTGACGCAGGTTTTGTAAACATCTGGGGATTACAGGATTGTGCCGAAACCATAAACGAATTTGCTTCTGAAGAACAAAAAGAAAAATACCTGCCACGGGTTAGTTCAGGCGAAACTATGGCCATGGACTTAACCGAACCTGATGCCGGCTCTGATTTGCAGGCTGTTCAGTTAAAAGCCACATGGGACGAAAAGAAAGGTGTTTGGTTATTGAACGGAGTAAAACGTTTTATTACCAACGGCGACGGTGATATTTCACTTGTTCTTGCGCGTTCAGAAGCCGGAACCAAAGATGGCCGTGGCCTTTCGATGTTTATTTACGATAAACAACAAGGTGGCGTAACCGTTCGTCGCATCGAACATAAAATGGGAATCATAGGTTCGCCAACCTGCGAACTGGTATTTAAGGATGCTCCATCCGAACTTGTTGGCGACCGCAAAATGGGGCTTATTAAATATGTAATGGCTTTAATGAACGGTGCCCGTCTCGGAATCGCTGCACAATCTGTGGGCGTATCGGAATCAGCTTACCGCGAAGCGCTGGCCTATGCAAAAGAACGAACCCAATTTGGCAAGGCAATCATTCGTTTTCCCGCGGTTTACGAAATGATTACAACAATGAAAGCCAAACTTGACGCATCGCGTACGTTACTTTATGAAACAGCCCGTTTTGTTGATATGTACAAAACTTATATGCACATTTCCGAAGAACGCGCACTCGATAAAGACGAAAAAAATGAAATGAAAAAATACCAGAAACTGGCTGATATTTATACGCCACTGGTCAAAGGTTTGTCGAGCGAATTCTGCAACCAGTTGGCTTACGATGCGGTACAGGTTCATGGTGGTTCAGGGTTTATGAAAGATTACCCGGTAGAACGTATTTACCGCGATGCCCGCATCACTTCAATTTACGAAGGAACCACTCAATTACAGGTGGTGGCTGCCATCCGTGGTGTTACAACAGGTGGTTACCTTGCACAAATCAGGGAATACGAAGCACAGAAAATAACACCCGAATTGGAGTACATGCGTCGTACACTAATTATACTTACCGACGAATACGAGCAGGCTGTAACAAAAGTGGTTAACAGCAACGACAACGAATTCATCGATTTCCATGCCCGCCGCCTGGTTGAAATGGCCGGACATATTGTTATGAGCTATTTGTTGGTTATCGACAGCATCCGTGATGCAAGTTTCACCAAATCTGCCAAAGTATTTATTAAATTGACCAAATCGGTTGTGAAAGGACATGCCGAATTTATCCGCAGTTCAGCGGTTGAAGACCTGGCAGCCTACAAAATTGAGATGGACTAAAATCGACAACAAAATTTTGAATCGATATTTCAGAGGCAGCTGGTTTTTCAACCGGCTGCTTTTTTGTCATATTTTGATATCTGTATTTTCATATCACTTTGAATATGTGAAACTTTAAGTCGTTTTCAAATAATTATAAGAGTTTGTTTATATTCGCATCCAAATAAAAACTGTATCATTTAATAATCATCAAAATGAAAAAATTCTTTATTCTGATTCTTGCCGTGGCAATTTTTGCCTGTACACAAAAGCCTGCTGGCTTTAAAATTGATGTAAAACTGACGGGTGCCGAAGGCAAAATTTTACTCGAAAAACGGGGTGCAGGAGAGTGGATTCCTGTTGACACTGCCGACATTGTGGAAGGCGTGGCTGTTTTGGAAGGCGAAGTTAAATATCCAAGTGATTTATATCTCTCGTTACTTGGCCAACGAGCAAAAACAATGGTCTTTGTAGAAAATACAGCTATGACAGTTACCGGGAATATTGATTCTCTCGATAAAGTAGTGGTTACCGGCTCGTTGTCGCACGATGAATATACTGCATTAAACAAACAGATTAACGAAATTGCAGAAAAATACATGGCCATGTATCAGGAATCGCGCGCTGCAATTACCGCAGGCGACACTGCCAAGGGACGTGAGATTATGGTAGAAGTTGAAAAACTCTACGAAAGCACTAATACAATGCGTGAGGATTTTATCAAAAACAATCCGGCATCGTATGTAAGTCCTTTCCTTTTATCGCAAATTCAATACGGTAAAGAAGCTGAAGAACTGGAAGCTCTTGTAACCAAATTCGACCCAAAACTCGATTCATTGGCTTCTGTTATCACAATTAAAGAACAAATTACAAAACTGAAAACAGTCGCTATCGGACAGGTTGCTCCCGATTTTACACAGAATGATGTGAACGGAAATCCTGTAAGTTTTTCAAGCGTTTACAGCCAGAATAAACTTACTCTGCTCGATTTCTGGGCTGCCTGGTGTGGCCCGTGTCGTGCTGAAAACCCAAATGTTGTTGCAGTTTACAACGAATTCAACACCAAAGGATTTACTGTATTTGGCGTTTCGCTCGACCGCGACAAGGATGCGTGGTTGAAAGCGATTGCTGATGATAAATTAGCATGGGCTCAGGTTTCCGACCTTGCATATTGGCAAAATGCAGCAGCGCAGACCTATGCTATTCAGTCAATTCCATCGAGCCTTTTGATTGACCAGACAGGCAAAATCGTCGCTAAAAACAAACGTGGTGACGAATTGCGCGCTTTTGTAGCCGATTATTTAAAATAATGTAAAGCTTAAATAAAGAGCAAAAGCCTTTCTTCGGAAAGGCTTTTTTTGTTCGTTCGAATTGATACTTTTGCGCCATGTTTCAAAACCACATAGGCGAATTAGCCGGCGTTTTAACAGCTGTTTTCTGGACTGTTACAAGCCTGGCCTTTGAGTCGGCCGGCAAAAAAGTAGGTTCACTTTCGGTCAACCTTATCAGGTTGATTATTGCTTTCTTTTTTATTGCATTTTACAGTTGGATTGTGCGGGGTTATTTTTTCCCCACCGACGCTACTGGCTACCAGTGGCTGTGGTTGTCACTTTCAGGCCTGGTTGGTTTTGTAATTGGCGATTTGCTGCTTTTCCAGGCACTGGTTGTAATTGGCGCGCGCATTGCCATGCTTGTGATGGCACTGGCTCCCCCGTTTGCCGCATTTATCGGGTGGCTGGTTTTGGGCGAAGTAATGTCGGCATCCAATTTATTGGGAATGACAATCACGCTCACCGGAATTGTAATCGTGATTTTGAAACGCGAAAAAACCGAAGAAAACGGAACGATTAAAACAAAACTAAAATCGAATTATTCAATTCAGGGTATTTTGCTGGCATTGGGGGGTGCAATCGGACAGGGAGCCGGATTGGTTTTGAGCAAAAAAGGAATGGGTAATTACGACCCATTTTCGTCGTCGCAAATCCGTGTTCTCACAGGAATAGCTGGTTTTATAATTGTTTTAACTGTAATGAATCGCTGGCCAAGATTTATGGCAGCCATCAAAAATGGTCCGGCCATGAAACGCATCACGCTGGGGGCTTTTTTCGGGCCATTTTTGGGTGTGTCGTTTTCCTTGTTGGCGGTTCAGCACACTCAAGCCGGCATTGCTGCCACTTTAATGTCGATTTCGCCAGTACTTATAATCGCACCGGCGGTAATTCTTTTCAAAGAAAAAATTAACTGGAAAGAGATTGTGGGTGCTGTGATTACGGTGATTGGAGTGGCGCTGTTCTTTTTGTAAATGAGTGAATTTGAATTCCTATGGATAATACACAGTATTTACAAAACTCATCTTAAATAAATAAAATCTTCCTTTTTTAAATAAAGCACAACCATCACAAAACTATTTGCCGTTGTCCTGTAACCTCTACAACAAATTTATTTTCCATAATAATTCATTAACAGTGTGTTTTCATATTATTCGAAAATATAAAGCCTGCATCTTTGATATCAGTGCAGGCTTTTTCATTATGAGATGGTACATAATGAGGGTCAGAAAGTCTCTTTCAAAATCGCAGGTCTTTCATGATAAATTTTGATAATCAGTTCGCCAAAAAGTGTGTTGGCCCAGGCAAACCATTTACGCGTAAAATCGGCCGGGTCGTCTTTGTGAAACGATTCGTGCATAAAACCGGTTCCGTTGTGCGTGGTTTTCAGCATTTGCAAACAGTGCTCAATTTCCTTGTCATCTTCCGATGTCATCGCGCGCAAAATAATTCCCATCGGCCAGATGCGTTCTTTACCCGAGTGCGGACTGGCTTGTCCTTCGGCTGCTTTGCCACGCAGATAGTACGGATTGCTGTCGCTGAGTAAAAATTTGCGTGTATTGTTGTACAACTTGTCGCCGGGTTTGTGAGCGCCTAAATAGGCCAGCGACATCAGCGACGGAACATTGGCGTCGTCCATAAAAATACGGTTACCAAAACCATCCACTTCGTATGAGTAAATTTCACCAAAATCGAGGTGTTCTGCCACAGCAAATTTCTGAACTGCATCAAAGACTTCTTTTGAAAAATCTGCACAAATTTTTGCAAATGCTTTGTCTTTTATAACTGAAGCGTAAATTTCTGAAAGCTGTTTCAGTGAAATGGCTGCAAAAATATTCGACGGGATGAGGTAGGGGAAAAGCGTTGCATCATCCGACGGACGGAACGCAGAGCAAATCAGCCCGGTATATTTTATCGGTCGCCCGGTTCCTGAAAACACAGGAGCGTCAATCATGGCGTTGGTGGTGCGGATAAAACGGTACGGCGTTGTGCCGTCTTTGCGTTGTTCGGTGCGAAAAGTTTCCACAATCAGGCGCATCGCTTTGTTCCAGTTAGCATCAAAAACCGAAGCATCACCCGTGAGTTCAAAATAACGGTTCGACAGGCGAATAACGTAACAAAGCGAATCGATTTCCCATTTGCGCTCGTGTACACCGGTTTGTGGTTTTGGAATGTCGCTTCCCCATTCCGACTCTTTTTTCAGGTCTTTATAAAAAGCGTTTGCATACGGGTCGGTCAAAACACATTTCACCTGCCGGTTCACCAGCCCATGAACCAGGTCTTTCAGTTTTTTGTCGGTGCCGATGAGTGGCATGTAAGGCCACACCTGCGCTGTGGAGTCGCGCAGCCACATGGCATCAATGTCGCCGGTAATGATGAATGTGTCCGGTTTCCCGTCAATCACTTCAAAATCAACCGTGGTGTCTAACGTGTTCGGGTAGCAGTTTTCAAACATCCAGGCAACCTCTTTGTCTGCGATGGTGGCTTTTACTTCTGAAATCAGCTTTTCAACCGCTTCGCTGGTGAATGTACGTTTGGCAGATTCAGGGCGGTTTGATACAAATTGCGCTCCTGCAAACATTTCTTTTCCTATTGAAACTGAAGGCGCAACCAAAAGTCCGCCAACTAAAAATGAGTTATTTCTGATAAAATTTCTGCGTTTCATTTTTTAGCTTTTTTAAAATTATTTTTCAGTTTTTCTCCATGCCAGATGGGCACGCACCAATTCGGCACCATCACTTTCCCGCACAACTGCGCACAAATGATTTTGTTCGTCCACCTTTTGTTTTTTTACAGCCAGTTTATCGGCAGGCAGACCTTCTTTCAGAAAGTTGATTTCGTATTCAGCCAATTCATGCTCCGAATGAAAATCAAAATCATAACTATCGATTATCCTTTCGATGTAACGCCCGGTGTTAAAATGTTGATTGATATCGATTTCGTTAAAAAGAACCGGTGTAAACTGAAGTTCGGTTTCCGATTGCGGCGCTTTTACTTTACCCGCATTTTCGCCAAAAACACTCTCTTCATATTTCGGAAAATCAGTGAATTCCGAAAGGCGAACAATGCGTTTGGTAGCGGCGTCGAGCACCAGCCAGTTGCTGGTTGCCTGGGCAAAAATGGCTCCTGAACTGTCAACAAAATTAAAATCGCGGTAGCCATAAAAACCATCGGTCCCGCGCGACCAGGTTTCCAGGGTAAAATTCTCGGCCCAGCGCGGGCGACGATTAATTTTTACGAGTAACCTCGAAAGCACCCAGAATTGTTGTTCTTTTCTGAGCTTGTCGTATCCAAAACCCAGCACATTGGCGTGTTCCCAGGCAATGTCCTGCATCTGATAAAACATAAACGATGCAGATAGTTTCCCGGTGCGGTCGATAAAATAAGACTTTGTTGAAAGTTTGTTAATGTGTTTCATATTTTCAGATATGAGATTTTAGTTTTGAGTATCAAGACAGGATAAAAATCTAACATCGGACTTCGGACTCCCGGAGATTTCAAAATTTCCGGTCTTGCGATTCTTACAATCTTTCTTAATCTCTATTTTTTTTGTTTCAGTCTTCAGATTCCCTTTTGCAGTTATTTGTTTTAGCACGCTCACCTCTCACCTCTCATCACTCATCTCTCTTATTCTTTACTTCCGACTTCCGTCTCCTGTCTCCCGTCTTTCTTTAAACTTTTCAGCAAAATTATTGTTCGGTTTTGTAAAACAATTGCAAATCGCCATTTTTGCGCAAATTTTTAATACAATGGGTGGAATTATCATAAAAACAGCAGAACAAATTGAAGGTATCAGAAAAAGTTGCCGGTTGGCTGCCGAAACGCTCGATTATGCTGCACAATTTGTAAAGCCTGGGATTTCCACCGGTTTTATCGACAAAAAAATTGAGGAATTTATCGTTTCTCACGGGGCAATTCCGGCCACAAAAGGATACAACGGCTATCCAAAATCGAGTTGTATTTCGCCAAATAACGTGGTTTGCCACGGCATTCCATCTGAAAACACCATTTTAAAAGACGGCGATATCATTAATATTGATGTAACCACCATTTTGAATGGCTTTTACGGCGATACTTCGCGGATGTTTACGGTTGGAGAGATTTCGCCTCAGGCTGAAAGACTTGTAGATGCGACTTTGCATTGCCTGAACCTGGGAATTGAACAGGTAAAACCCGGGAATTATTTTGGAAATATCGGCTTTGTGATTAACCGGTATGCCATGTCGAAGGGATACAGCGTGGTTTACGAATTTTGTGGGCATGGCGTGGGAATTGATTTTCATGAAGAGCCGCAGGTTGACCATGCAGCGCGCCGCAATACGGGCGAATTGATGAAACCGGGTATGATTTTTACCATCGAACCGATGATTAATGAAGGGAAACCGCGCACCAATGTGGATAAACACGACGGCTGGACTGCCCGTACAGTCGATAATAAACTTTCGGCGCAGTTTGAACACACCATTTTGGTTACGCCAACCGGGTACGAAGTGCTTACCGATATTCATAACGAATACCCTGTAAACTAAAAAAGCGCGGACTTTCATCCACGCTTTTTCGCTTGTTTCTATTGTTTTCTTATCTCCAAACCTGTGGGTCAATCATCCATGGCTCAATTTTTAACTCTTCTTCGAAATTTACTTCGCGGTACATAAATTTCGATGTGTAAATTTCAAATACCACAGTTTTTTCAGTCTTTGGCTTTTTCTGGCTGACAGTGAAATTTTTTTCGTCGGTCATCCAGCTTTCAAGTGTGAGCGCTTCTTCCACAGCGGGTTCAAAAAGTGCTTCTGTCCCGTCAAACCTGCTTTCGTTGGTCATCCAGTTTTCTAAAGTGAGTGCTTCTTCTGTTGCGGGAGCAGTGAACGCTGAAAACGATGCTGTTGTTGCTGTAACTTTTGATGCTGTTGTTGCTGGTAGCATTCTTGCGCTTGCAAAAGCAAAGTGTTTGTTGTTGTCGATGGTTAAATCGGGTTTTGTGGCTCCCTGTCCGTCAACGCTGAATCCGATAACGATTAATCCTGCTGCAAAAATCACCGATTTTAAGTTTGTTTTCTGAACATTGGTTGTTGTTTTCATGACTTGTTTCCTCCTGTTTTGTTTTATTTTAATTTTTTCTGTTTTTGTTTTTATGTCTTTAAGACGCCTGCTTTTTTATTTCGTTACATTTTTACAGAACTATTTTTAAAACTGTACTAAAGTATGCACTGAAATATGTATTGCAAATATATAAACAAAAACTAATACCATGCAATACATAGTACTAATTATTTTACAATTATTTTTAGAAATAATTGTAAAGTGCAATAAATCAGCAGGTAAAAATTTTAATTATTTTGAATTTTTTTTTTGAGATGATGGTCTTAGAGCCGGACAACTGATAAAAAGGAAATTCTATCTTTGTACACAAATCAAAAATCAGGAAGCAAAATGTCGTTAATTATAGAAGAAAAAGACCTCGCAAAATTTATTATGGTGGGCGACCGCGTGCTGGTGAAGCCCAAAAACCCGGCGGGCAAAACAAAAACGGGTTTGTACCTGCCGCCAACAGTAACCGAAAACGAACAGATACAGAGTGGTTACATTGTAAAAGTGGGGCCGGGATATCCCATTCCGGCGGTTATTGAAAGCGACGAAGCCTGGAAAGACAAAAAAGATGAAATCAAATACATTCCGCTGCAAACCCATATTGGCGATTTGGCTGTTTACCTCAGCAAAAGCGGTTACGAGATTGAATTTAACAACGAAAAATACATCATCCTGCCACATTCGTCGGTTTTGATGATTATCAGGGATGAGAATTTGTTTGAGTAAAACAGTGCATTTTTCGTTGATACATTTACGTACATTCTCAAAACCAATTAAAGGTAACCCCATAAATGCTATGTTATAAAACATTTCGCTAAAAATATTTTGCAATAAACACATATTCAATGTGTTGTAAAAAAAAAACTGATTTCTGAAGATTTTTACCCCTTGTTTTGTAGAGTTTTTTGGTTTAAATTGGCCTTGAATAGACCCCTGACTTCGTACCCCGAAGCAGGAAAACAACCAAAAGATGAAACATCTTACATTAACCGGCAAAAACAAGTTTATTGGGTAAGCCTCCCCGGGGTTTACGCACGCTAATTTGTTCCCGGCCCGGGGAGGTAGGCAGTTTTTTAAAATTGCCAATACAAAACTACTATTCGGGGGCGGCTTTTACAAATTGGCAGTAGTAAAAGTTGAATATAGCTGATTTATAAATCTCTAAAATTCAAATAATGAAAACTTTAAATGTATATATTTTTTTAATCTTATGTTTTTATTCCTATTCTGCATTCGGGTCAACAACCACTTTAGTTGGTACAGAAAATCCCCCTTTTGAAATAGCTTTACCTGGTGGCTATTTACCTACAACAACAAACGGAACAGTTGCTAAATTTACTATTACCAACAGTTTGGTATGGGACGTTGATTCATGGTATATTGATGATAACAGATGTGTTGTAACAAACAGTGAAGGAGGAACCCAGGGGGCTACATTAAGTGGTCAATATTTATATATTGTTTTCAAAAATATTAAATTGAATAAAACAGCGCATACTATTACATGCGGTGCTTCTCGCAGTTTCCCTTTTGGATATTATACTGCTGCTTATACTGTTCCTGGATTTACACTCGTAATGCCAACTCCAACATTTGCATCTGGAAGTACATTGAATATTCCATGCTATATCACAACAGCACAAATTAATTTAAATGATTATAAAAATGTTGAAGGGTTAAGTGATGGTCTTGAAATTACTGATGAATTTGAATGGACTTTACCCAGTGGATGGCAAACCAGTTCCTCACAAACCGGGACATTTGTTGCTGGCAAAACAATTAATATTATACTACCATCCTCAAATTCTCCAGGAAATATTACTGTAAGGGCTAAAGCATATGAACAGTATAGTACATATGCTACATTACAGGTAACAAGAAACATAGGCAAATTCGATATAACAGGAAATGAAAATGTAAACTGTAGGCAAACATATCAATATTCTACCCAGTATTATTCGGGAGTCACTTATAGTTGGCAATTACCAGCAGAATGGTCAGGATCAAGTAGTACTAATTCTATAAGTGCCACTGCCAATGGACCTGAAGGAAATATTATAATGACTGCCACGGCATGTGGACAAATTGCAAAAGATACACTTAGGGTATTAAACACCAAAATTATACCAGATAATGCTTATCTTCAAGGAAGTGACTTATTATGCTCCACGGGCTCTATTTATAATGTACTCAACCTTTTTGATTATTCATCTGTTAGTTGGGATTTTAGCGACAATATTTATCGAACCTATGGTTCTTCAAATTCTGCTCAGTTAAAAGCAATAGGCAATGGACCTGGATATATCACTCCAATAATAAATACAACATGCGGAATCGATACAATGAATACTTTTAATATCTGGGTAGGGGGACCCGATCTTAATAATATCACCATTTATTATTCTGAAGATATTACAGGTAGCTATCCTGATGAATTTTGTCCCGGAGACGTAAACGAATTACTCGCAAGAGCCGATCCTTTAATTGATATGAAACTTAACAGTATATATTGGGATATGGGGAGTTGGAACGTTTACTATTATGATGATGAGGGATATGTATTATTTGAAATTCCTTTATCTTTCTATCAGTCTGAGAATCTCTATTATGAAGTATCGAATAATTGCGACGTTGCTATAACTTCAATTACTCTTTATGAAGGAATGTGTGGAGGGTATTATATGATACTTTCTCCTAATCCTTCGTCTGGTGAAACAACCATGACAATAGAAGCATCAAAAAAGGATGAGAAGATCGATTTGAATGAAGAATGGGATTTGGAAATATTTGATCAGCAACAAAATCTCAAAGAGAAATTTCAAAAAGTGAAAGGAAATACAAAACAATTCAATGTTTCAACTTGGAAAGAGGGTAATTATATTTTGAGAGTTAAATACAAAGACAAATATGTTGTAGGAAGGTTGGTTGTAACCAAAATTTAATTTTATAGAAATTGCAGTATAGTTGTTATTATTTAAATAAGAAATCATGAAAAAAATAATTCCATTTGCTTTTCTCATACTAATAATATTCAAGAATTCAACTGGTCAATCTTTGTGGGTTCAAACTGGTTTAAGCTATACAACAGCAGAGTATAAATATCAAGATCATGTTCTGTTGGATGATGAAACCTTTAAACCGAGATTTCAAATAGGTATGATGACAGAATTTCCTGTGACCCCAATATTTTCTGTAACCCCGGGTTTAATATTTCAAACAAAGGGATATTATCAAAGCTTTAAACTTAGTGATTCTAAAATTAGCTCAGGACGTGATTTAAAAATCTGTTATTTAGATATACCGGTATTACTGAATTTGAAGATACCCTTTGACAAATTTGGATTTTTTGTTGAAATGGGTCCGTATGCCGGGATAGGGCTATCCGGTACTGCTAAATATTATGAAAATACCCATGAAACATATACAGAAAAAGACAAGGTGAAATGGGGAAAAGATGGAGATATGAAGAGAATGGAATATGGAATTATGGGGGGCGCAGGAGCCGAAATCAGCAGGTTTAAACTTGGTTTGTCTTATACTCACAGTATGAGGGATGTAGCAGTTCCTGATGATTTTGTTCATAAAAATCGGGTGCTAACTGTGTTTGTTTCATATGCTGTTTTAAGGAGTCCGAAAAAGTAGTGTCTAAATTATAGTAATTCGGTAAAACCAGTATTTTTTGAGATCGGTTTTTTTGGCACCATTACTGGAGTATGTGTTACATGTGTCTTGCATTGATAAAGCAAAAAAAATGCATGGAAGATAAGGCACAAATTACAAATTAGCATTAAAGGGGATTCTTTCTGGTATAAAAGAAAAGTCGCATTGACAAATCAATACGGCTTTTTCTTTATATTTCTAATGGTTTCTTATCCCTTCAGTTCCCGGCAAGCCTCATAAATCCCTTCAAACAAAGGTTGAATTTTTGATTCGGCTACGGCAGAAAAAGCGATTCGGAGCAGGTTGTCGAAAGCGATAACCCCGATGCTGTATTTTTCAATCAGCAGTTTGCGGGTTTTTTCTCCTTCAAGTCCTTCGGCTAATTCGATGCACATAAAATAACCCGAGTTATATGGAAGTGCCTTGAAATAAGGTTTGTAAGCCTCGTTTTTCAGCACACTTTTTACTTCGTCGTAACGACGCTTCATAATCGCGTATTTTCCGGCTTTCTGGTTTTCGTAATCCGGGTGAGTGTATGCTTCCATCAGCAGCGACTGCGAAATATTAGCTGCATTCGAAATGTTTCCGCGGATGGCGCCTGCGGTTTTTGATTCAAGCGCACCATACAAAGCAGCGTCACCGCCTTTTAAACCATAAGTCATAAATCCCACGCGGAAACCCCACACGTAATCTTCTTTTGTGGGGCCGTCGATTTTAACTGCCAGCACATTTTCGTGTAAAGTGCAGGCTGAAGAGAAAATACTTTCGGCGGCAATTCCGGCTTCGTAACCTAACCCGAAATAAGCATCGTCAATCAGCAGTACAATTTTGTTCCCTTTTTCAGCTGAGGCTTTGATAATTTTCACCATTTCATCCTGCTCAACCTGTGTAGGCGTGTAGCCAGCCGGGTTGTTCGGGAAGTTGAGCAAAACGATTCTTTTGCCAACAGCGCCTTCATTTAATGTTGTTTCAAAAGAACCCAGGTCAAGCCCGTCGTTTTTAAACAGTTTGTAAGGTTTCAGCACCGAACCGTACGCGTTGGTGAGTGTGAGCGTATAGTTTTCCCAGAAAAGGTCGGGGACAATTACCTGGTCGGTTGCATCACAAAATAGATAACCCGCCATACTGATACCGTGTGTAAGCGCGTTGGTAACCACAGGCAGACTGATTTCGGCACCCGCCATCGACGGATTTTTTTTATAAATCATTTTTTTCCACTCGGCCCTGATGTCAGGTCGTCCGTAACTTGGAGCGTACAAAAATATCTTCTCGGGTTTCAGGTTTACCTTCGAGGCAATTGAGTCAAGCCGCATGGGCGAACCGTCGTCTTCAACGGCAGTGCCGATGGTTGCATTAATTCCTGCTTTGGCTGCTTCGGCCGATTGCGCCAGAATTCCCTTCTTCGGAAAATAAATTTCTTTCCCCCGCTGCGAGAGCAATTCAAAAACTACACTGCTTTTTCCCTGAATAACGATGTTGAGTTCCTCAGCCTGTGGATTCATAATTTTATGATTTTTTACCAAGTTTTTACGGCTGCAATATATAAAACAAGGCAATAAAATGTTACTGTTTCCTTAAAATGAGGTTGAAATATTGATAAAAAACTAATAATACGATACAAAAAGAAACTGTTCTTCTTACAAATTGTAAGGCGTTTACAAATATTTCAGCACGCCAACAATCACAAAAAAACCGCCAAGTGCCACAAGTGAGCTGATTATAAGAAAAATGCGATGGCTTTTTTTGTTTTTTATATCGAGAAAAATGGCCGGAATAACAAGTAAACCTGAGAGCAAAAAGCTGAGATAAGCCGGAAACAATTTGGCAACAAACGGAATTTCTCCTGTCACATCTTCGGCCAGTTCCTCACTCACCACCTCTTCGGGTGTGAGGTACTTGCCGGCGGCAAAATAATCGCCCATTAAAACAAAAAGCGAAAAAATGCCCAGCGCCACCAGTACAAAAGCGCCAATCAGCCTGAAAACTTTTTTGTCTTCAATCCAGCCGTAAACCATGCCGATAATGGAGGCAAAAACAAACCACTGCGGAACTGTGTATAAAAATGTATCGCTCATTTTCTGTTGATTTTGTGTGAACAAAGTTGGCAAATTTTCCTTCGTATGAAAATTAAAAGTGTTGCAGGGTAAGAAAAAGTTATTTTTGAGCTTCTTTAAGTACAAAGAAGCACAGTTTGACATTTAAAGCCTTCACTCTTTTGTCATTCCAATAAATCGGACTGGTTTACAAGTAGAGGATTATAAATCACCAGAACCGGAACACTTGGCTGTGATTACCCCCTGGAGGGGGTTGGGGGTGAAGAAACGACATAAATTACTTTTGATTGTTATGAAAGAATTAAAGATAAACCCGAAAGCAGAGGCGCTGATTTTTGACCTCGACGGAACTTTGGCTGATACCATGCCTGTACATTTCTGGGCATATAAAAACATTTTGCGCGATTTCGGGATTGATTTCACTCCTGAAATTTTTGCACAGCTTGCAGGAATTCCGGCTGTTGGCACCATCGAAAAGCTGAACGAAATGTTTGGCACAAGCATGAATGCTGAAGAAGTGGGTCATTTTAAGGAGGCTGAATACGAGAAAATCATGCACAAAATGAAACCGATTTTGCCGGTGGTTGAGCTTGCAAAAAAATACCACGGGGTTTTGCCCATGGCCGTTGGAACAGGGGGTTACAAACGCCTCGCCTGGAAAACCATGAAAATTTGTGGTCTCGACAAATATTTCGACATCCTGGTTTCGACCGAAGATGTTACCCGACCCAAACCGTTCCCTGATACATTTCTGAAATGTGCCGAAAGAATGGGCGTGAACCCCGCTGTTTGTGAGGTTTTTGAAGATGCGCAACTTGGAATTGAGGCGGCAAAAGCGGCTGGAATGATGGCCACCTTAGTGACTGATTATTACGATGTAACTATTGGCAACGAGATTTAAACCGTTCGGAGCACTTTTTGTTTTTTTGTTAGAATTAAAAGAAAGAATCAAGAGTATTAACGATTTTGAAAAATAGGAATGATAAAGTTATTTAAATCAGCTGTTTTGCTATCAGTTATTTTCGGTTTTGTTGCCTGTAACGAAGAACCTGCGGGAAGTTACGATACAAAGCGCAGCATCACCGTAATGTTTTATAATGTCGAAAATTTGTTCGATATCATAAACAATCAGGGTGAAAGGGATATTGAGTTTACACCTGGAAGTGAAAAAAAATGGGATTCAGAGCGTTACCAGAAAAAGCTGGACGATATTTCAAAAGTGATAAGTTCGGTGAGTACTATCGAACTACCTGAAATTATCGGGCTTTGTGAAATCGAAAACAGGTCGGTGCTTGATGACCTTGTAAAAACAACTGTTCTGCATGATGGTAATTATGAAATAGCCCATTTCGAAAGCCCCGATTACCGTGGAATTGATTGTGCTTTGCTTTTCAGACCCGATGAGTTCAGTGTTATTTCGAAATCGCCTGTGCATGTTTCGTTTCCCGACAACCCCGAATACTCAACCCGCGATATTCTTTATGTAAAAGGCAAAACGCTGAATAATGAGGAGTTTCATATTTTTGTGAACCACTGGCCATCAAGGATTGGCGGGCTTGAGGAGACCGAAATTAAAAGAGTTGCTGTTGCCGGAATACTCAAATCAAAAACTGATTCTGTTTTACAGCAGAATCCTGAAGCCAACATATTGATTATGGGCGATATGAATGATGAACCTTCGAATAAAAGTTTATCAGAAGTACTTGGCGCCAAAAACCCTGAAACCGGCGATGCCCCGTTGGTCAACCTGATGTTTCCGCAACATGTTGAAAAGAAAGGTTCGTACAATTACCGTGGCAACTGGAACATGCTTGATAATATTGTTATTTCGGGTGGTTTACTTGATAACACAGGCTTTCGGTGTACTGAACGGAAGGGCTATGTTTTCAGCGAACCATGGATGGAATACAAAGCCGAAAACGGAACAGTTTCGCCCAACCGAACATACGGCGGCCCCAATTATTACGGTGGGGTAAGCGACCATTTCCCGGTGTTTGCGAAATTCAGCCGTTAGTGATTTCTTAAAACAAGTGCTTTCTGTTTGATTAGGAGCATAAAAAAGCCGGAATTTTAATTCCGGCTTTTTTATGCTCCTGTTTTTTGCAGGTTTACCAACCCATATCGTCGCAGATATTCTGGTCAAAAATCCTTTCCACATAAATCTGAATTCGTCCGTCGTCCAGTTTTTTCGAAATAATTTTAGTATCGGGTTCCGGAGCGCCTGTGTAATTGCCTTTGCCATCGAATTTTGTACTGTAGGATGAGTACTCCCAATCGTTTTTCCATAACAGCCGCATTTCGTAATCCGCGTTGGGTAAACCCAGCAAATCAATTACTCCACCTTTCATTTCAATGCCCTGCCAGGGGTCATTGCTGTTTTTCAATTTTATCTCGGCACTGTAAGTTGGGGCAACAGCCACCAACTTATTTTCGCGGCACAAGGCTTTTAAAACCACCTGGTACTGAGCATATCCTGTGGTTGGTTCAATATTTACCTCGTAATTTCCACTGCACAGGTTACTTACCTGTAGCGTGGCTATTGATTTAAATGCCGGATTGTTGTTTCTGAAAACCAGTTTGGCAGCTTTTTGCGGTACATTCTCAAGAACAAAAGTTTGCGGGAAATTGCCTTTAAAATATATAACTGTTATCAGGTCGTTCGATTCGTCATAAACATCAGCAACAATGGAAAAACTCGAAATTACTCCCGATTTGAAAGTAATAGCGGCTCCTTTACTGCATAAATCTTCTTCCGAAACAGTTGCCAAAGTATAGGTAAATTCAATTGATTTGTGAAAAATAGAGTCACCCAGCATTTTCCAGGCATCGTTTTCAAACTTTACAAAACTGAGTTTTTTGGGCAGAAAGTCATTCGGGTCAGTAACATCAGAGAGTACAACACCTCCGTTAAAACTCCCCACTTTTTTGCCACCCATAACAATTGAAATCAGTTTGCCGGTTTCGAGCTTATGAAAAAGCGCATTTCTAACAGTGCCATTAATGTTAACAGCTTCAACACCGGGCTGATATTCATTAAACGATGAAATGGTTACTTTCAGAAAATTCTCAGGATCGAGTTTGTAAGCATTCAGCGCTTCTTCTTTCGATTTGAAAATCAGCTGACCTGCCTCATCGGTAAACTTAAGCAGATTCGACATTGTGAGGGTGTAATTTATTTTGTACTCAGCCGTTTGCGCCGATTTTATTCCAACCGGCGGTAAGCTGAAATGAAAAACTGTATCGATTCCATCTTCGGTGCCACCTGTATGTTCGGTTTCTGTTTCGTCTGATACTTTCGCCAACTGAAGCTCAATGGTTTTTACACCTTCACTCTGAAAACTAATTGAGCGAGTTAGTGTATTATAGCCACTAATTTCAACAGTTATCGCAAATTCAAAAGGTGCAGTTTCCGAAATGGCAACATTCGGGTCGGCTGTTAATTCAATTTGCCCCTGTGTGGTTTGATAATTTTCGTTTTTTTCACCCGAATAATTTACAATATCACCAGCGTTCTTCCCCGAGAAGGTGAGTGTTGCATTCTGCTGAATGATTTCGCCGGTTTTGGCATCTTTCAGCTGGTAGGTCATTCGGGTTTTAAAGAAATTAAAATCGAGAATGAGCAGGTTAATATCTTCTCCGGTTTCTTTGTCTTTCATCGGGTTTGTGAAGTAGTCGTCACATGCCGAAAACAGTACAACCGAAAACAGCAGGAAGATTTTTGCCATGTTTATTTTTAAATTGCTTTCCATCGTGTTTCGTTTTAATGGTTTCAGTTTTAAAAAAGTTTAACTGCCAGTGTGAGTTTAAATACGGGATATAACTTGTATTGTTCAATCTGTTTTTCGAGTCTTTCTTTTTGCCCGTGTGCAGGGTCGGCTGTTGGGGCAATCAACCCGGTAGCTTCAATTTCAACTTCAGGCGGTCCCATATAATAACAACCAATTTCGGTATTCAGCATCACTCGTTTTTGTTTTCCAAAAAAGCTGCGGGCGCCCAACGATGCATAAGGCGAAATGGTTAACCCGGGTTTGATGGTAAACGTAAATTCGCCTACCATTTCTGCCGGAATTGTGATATCTCCGTATTGAATCCCGCTCACAGCATATCCCGAAATTTGAGGTTTAAACTGGTTGAATAAAGCCCCGGCCGAAATGTACAGGTTCCGGGTGTAGTTAAAATCGCCCAACAGATAAAAGCCACCGGTTTTATAATCCATAGTGGCATCATAATCCACATCGTTTTCCTCAAAACTGAAATCATATTTCAGTTTCAACGTTTCGTAGCCCGATTTAACAGTAACCAGTTTGTTAAACAGGTATTTCACCTCGCCGCCCAAACCATTGGTTGAACCAGTAATGCCAAGATAAAATCCTTTGTAATCTTCAGATTCGTTGTTTGGTGCTTTTCCCTTCTGAGCAAAAGCTATTGTGGTCATTGCAAGTAAAAACACCAGAATGAAAAGCGAGTTTTGTTTCTTCATTTAATTTCAGGTTAATAAATATTTTAGCGTCAGAATGTAGAACGACAAATGTATAATTCTTGTTGCAATTAATCTGAACTTCTTTCTTAAAATATTAAGTAATCGATTAATTTTCAGCAATTCTGAAGTTTAATATTCAGTGATTGTGAATATTTGAGTGATTATTTTCAAAAGAAATTGTGATAAATTGCGTTGGAGACAATACAATATCTTTCTTGTTAATTCAAACTAAACTTCTGAAATCAGATTCTGTTCATTAGTTTTATGCCATGGATTTTAAAGTAGTATCGGAGTATAAACCCACCGGCGATCAGCCTGAAGCTATTCGCCAGCTGACTGATGGTGTGGAACGTGGTGAGCGTTTCCAGACTTTGCTTGGTGTTACCGGATCGGGGAAAACATTTACAGTTGCCAATTTGGTTGAACAGGTAAAAAAACCAACGCTTGTGCTGAGCCACAATAAAACGCTGGCTGCCCAGTTGTACAGCGAGTTCAAGCAATTTTTTCCTGAAAATGCAGTGGAGTATTTTGTTTCGTATTACGATTATTATCAACCCGAGGCGTACATCCCATCCTCCGATACTTACATCGAAAAAGACCTCTCGATTAATAAGGACATTGAAAAACTTCGCCTGAGTACTACTTCTGCATTGCTTTCAGGTCGGCGCGATGTGCTTGTTGTTTCGTCGGTATCGTGCTTGTATGGTATCGGCAACCCGGAAGATTTTTATGCCAACATCACAATTTTCAGAAAAGGGGAAACTGTTTCGCGGAATGCAATGCTCCGCCGTTTGGTGGATGCACTATACTCGCGTAGCGAAACCGATTTTCAGCGTGGAAATTTCAGGGTGAAAGGCGACACAGTGGATGTTTACCCGGCATACGCTGACGATGCTTTCAGAATAACCTTTTTTGGCGACGAAATTGAAGAAATATGGATGTTCGAGCCTGCATCGGGCCGGAAAATAAAATCACAGGATGAGGCAGTAATTTACCCGGCCAATATTTTTGTCACCACCAAAGAGCGCATGAATGCGGCAATAAGAAACATTCAGGACGATTTGGTGGCGCAGGTTGACTATTTTAAGGAAATTGGCAAACCGCTCGAAGCCAAACGCATTCTGGAGCGGGTGGAATATGATATGGAAATGATGCGTGAACTCGGCTACTGCCCGGGCATTGAAAACTATTCGCGTTATTTCGATGGCCGTACACCTGGCTCGCGTCCATTCTGTTTACTCGACTATTTTCCGAAAGATTTTCTTTGTGTAATCGACGAGAGCCATGTTACGCTGCCGCAAATCAGGGCAATGTTTGGAGGCGATAATTCGCGTAAAATGAACCTTGTGGAATTCGGGTTCAGACTACCGGCAGCCATTGACAACCGACCGTTGAAGTTCGAGGAATTTGAGAATCTTGTTGAACAGATTGTGTATGTGAGCGCTACGCCTGCCGATTATGAACTCGAAAAATGTGAAGGCGTGGTGGTGGAACAAATCATCAGGCCAACCGGTCTGCTTGACCCGATAATTGATGTGCGGCCCAGCACAAACCAGATTGACGATTTGATGCACGAAATTAACGTTCGGGTTGAAAAGAATGAGCGGGTTCTTGTGACAACACTTACCAAACGTATGGCCGAGGAGCTTTCTAAATACCTGGTGCGAATGGGTGTGAAAACCCGGTATATTCATTCTGATGTGGATACACTGGAACGGGTTGAGATTATGGAACAACTTCGCAAAGGTGAATTTGATGTGCTTGTGGGAATTAACCTGTTGCGCGAAGGACTGGATTTGCCCGAAGTTTCGCTGGTGGCTATTCTCGATGCCGACAAGGAAGGGTTTCTGCGTTCGGAGCGGTCGTTGACTCAGACTGCCGGTCGGGCTGCCCGTAACCTGAATGGTATGGTGATTATGTATGCCGACAAAATTACCGAGTCGATGCGGAAAACCATTGAAGCCACCAACTACCGGCGCGAAAGGCAAATGAATTACAACATCGAAAACAATATTACGCCAACACAAATTGTAAAACCCACACGCGAAATTATCGGATACGAGTACCGCAGCGACAAACAGGCCGGATACGCCGAACGGGATGCCTTGCCCGATATGGCCGCCGATCCGGTAATTCAATATATGAGTGTTGAAGGCCTCGAAAAAACAATTGAAAAGACAAAGAAGCAAATGAAAGCAGCTGCCAAAGAGCTTGATTTTATTGAAGCCGCCCGTTTGCGCGACGAAATGTTTGCGCTGCAGAATTTGCTGTCGGAGCGGAAAAGAAAGCAAGGCTAAATTGAAAAAATACCAGTTTTGAAATTATGATTGAATTGTATTATACTAATTATTACATAGCCGTTTCTGAGAATAATATATGAAAATCCAAATTCACCGCTCGATTTATTGAATTTGCAAATTTTCGTTATTCTGCCATAAAAGGATTATTTTTGCGGCGAATTATGCATTGAGGCAACCAGGACATTATGAATCCACATATTACAAAAGCAAACGTAAAATTACAGGAGGTTTATGAAAAGCAGAAAGCAGTTTACCTGCAGGTTTACGCTGTTTCGAAAGAAATAATCATAAATCCGATTGAGTTCTGGCGCAAGCAAAAGGATATTAACGAAGACTCCCCTGAATTACTGAAAAGTTTGGTATTTCCTTTATTAGCTGCTGTTTTATTGGCTGTTTTTCTGGGCGGATTTTTCAGGGGAGATTATTTTAGTGTGGGAATTTCGCTTTTGTGGGTAACGCGTGAAATTATTTTATTGTCAATACTTTATTTCGGAGGGGTTTTTATTACACGCGAGCTGGTCAGGCGTTTTGGTTACGATGTGGAAATTCCGGTTCTTCAAAAGCTTGTAAGTTATTCGCTTGTTCCGCACATGGTTGTTTCGGTGGTTACCGGATTATTCCCCTTCTTCTTTTTTCTCGATGTTTTCGGAATTTACAGCCTTTATGTTTTCTGGCTGGGCGCGCGGAAATTGTTGCCTTTTCCGAAGGAAACCCGCGATAAATACATTATAAGAATTATGGCTGCCACATGGGCAGTTTTTGCAGTAACCAGCCTGTTGCTGGCTAAAATTTTAATAGGTAACGACTAATGGCATACCAGTCATCAGATATTCGCATAAAAAACCGGAGGGCTTCGTTTGAATTCGAAATTACCGAACGTTTTGTAGCCGGAATTAAACTGCTTGGAACTGAAATCAAATCGATTCGGGGAGGGAAAGCCAACCTGACGGATACATACTGCCAGTTTTATGGCAACGAACTTTTTGTAAAAAACCTGCATATTTCGGAATACGAACTCGGAACCTGCAATAACCACGAGGCACGCCGCGACCGCAAATTGCTGCTCAACCGGAAAGAGTTAAACAAACTTTCGAAAAAAGTAAAAGAATCGGGGTTTACCATTATTTGTACAGTACTTTTCATCAACGGGAAAGGGCTTGCCAAACTTGAAATTGCGCTGGCCCGTGGTAAGAAAACCTATGATAAACGCGAAACGCTGAAACAAAAAGATGCCCAACGCGATATGGACAGGGCAATGCGACACTGATTTGTGTTTTTTTTTGTAAAAAATCCTGAAACTTCTTCCACTGTTTTTTAGAATTTTAAAATACACTTTCGTCCCCTGAAAAGTTCCTCCTCTTTTCTCAAAAAATGACTCTTCCCCAAAAATCTGCATTTTTACCTTCCTGATTGCCTATAAAATTCAACTTCACAAATTCTGATTGTTTGTCAGAAATTGAGAGGTATTGCTTTCCATTTTTTCCGCATTCAAATCCATTTTATCAGTCATTCGCCCAAATTTCCCGAAAACCTACCAGTAACTTTCATAAATGCTTATCCGAAAGAAGCAATTTGGCAGGCGGTGATTTCATTTTTCTAACCTCCTGCAAGTATTAAAGTACTTCATTTTCAGTCTCTGATTCCTTTTTTATCAGCAATCAAAATGTCTGTAAAAGCCTCATGGTCAGGTACTTTTAGTTCAGGATTTATAAAGGAAAAAGAAAATGAAAAGTTTGTTTACATCAGCATTAATTCTTATCAGTTTGAATGTGCTGGCTCAGGAAAAAGCCACTCTCGAAAACACTTCTATTATTAATGTAGCACTCGACGAAGTAAACCAGGTTTACTATTCTCCTGAATCAAATAAACAGATTCTGAAATCGGGTTCAAAAGGTTGCGAGATCAATGTAACCTACACCAATTTTACTGAAGAAGCAAAAGCAGCTTTTGAATATGCAGTTTCCATCTGGGAAGAAAACATTGCTTCAACAACACCTATTAATATTAGTGTAAGTATGGAAAACCTGTCCAGCGGTGTTCTGGGTCAGGGTAAACCAGCGCTTTTCCTCCGCAATTTTAAATCTGCACCAATTGCCAATGTGTTTTACCCAATTGCATTGGTTGAAAAAATCACAGGTAAAGAACAAAACAAATCAAACGAAGCCGACATCACTTGTTCGTTTAATGCTACGCAATCATGGTATTTTGGAATCGACGGAAATACTCCATCAACCAAATATGATTTTGTAAGCGCAGTATTGCACGAGATTGGCCATGGCATGGGTTTTTCAGGGTTCTTTAAAAGTGTAAACGGTGTTGGTCAGTTTAGTAACAGCAGTAGCTCTCCGAGCGTGTACGACTATTATATTTTCAATTTAAATAATCAAAGGTTGGCCGACAAAGACTTATTTCCCTGCCCATCGCAGGAATTAACCAAACAACTTACTTCAAATTCGCTTGTAATCAATTACGAAACTGAAGATCAGGAAATTGGCAGTGCCACGGTTTATGCACCAACCTCATGGACAAACGGAGTAAGCATTTACCACCTGAAAAAAACACAAGCCGATGCACCTGCTGAACTGATGGGTGCTTATGCCTACAAAGGTGAAGCAAAACATAATCTTGGAATCAATACACTCCAGGTGCTTTCAGAAATTGGCTGGGGTGAAAAATCTGTTCAGGTAAGCAACAATATTTTTACTGCCAACGACGACGAAATTTTGGCAAATGTATCGGCAAATGTTTATCCGAATCCATGTAACGACATACTGAATATCAATTTTCCGGTAAGTAATACCAACGCACAGGTAACCATCGAAGTTATCAGCCTTACCGGTAAAACAGTTTATAAAGAAAACTGGAACGATGCAGGGTTCAATCCTGAAAAAAGAATCGATGTTTCATCGCTCGAATCAGGAATTTACCTCGTTCAAACCACCGACGAAAATTCAAATAGGTTCACCAATAAAATCATTAAAAACTAATTATCATGAAAATCCTGTTAGTAATTGCACTCGCAGCTGCCGTTATCGGCATGGTCATCTCCGCAGTAGTTCTATTCGAAGTTACTGTACGCAAAAGCTTCAAAGTGGATTAACCACTTACTCTTCAACTTCAACAGAAACAATTTAAGTATTCACTCAACTTTAATTTAAAACAACAATTATGGAAACTTTATTAATTATCGCATTAGTTGGCTCAGTAGCCGGAGCATTAATTTCAGCCGTTGTTTTGGCTGTTTACATCAATCGCCAGTCGTATTTATTTAAAATACGTTGATAAACCAGATTTTTTCTTTTATACAAATCCACTGAAAGTAAAACGAACCGGTATTGACCGTTCAAATATTTTCAGGAAAATAAGAGGCAGCTGTTGAGCTGCCTTTTTTTGATATAAAAGCAATGGCAACAAAACGATATTTGCAGATATTCATTAAGTTCGATATGAATCTTATTACAGGTTGATTATATTTAAGCCTGAAACAAAACCTGAAATTGCAGTAATGGATTTACATGGTTCAACATTAGGACTTTACACCGATTTTTACGAACTAACCATGGCGCAGGGTTATTTCTTTACTGACAAGAGAAACGAAAGAGCGACATTCGATTATTTTTTCCGCAGCAATCCATTCAAAGGGGGTTTTACAGTTTTTGCCGGTCTTGCCGATTTTCTGGATTTGCTTGAAAGGTTCACATTCAGTAATTCTGATTTGAAATATTTAGAAGAACAGGGTTTCAAGCCAGAGTTTCTTAAATACCTAAAACAGTTCAGGTTTTCGGGTAATATTTTAAGTGTTGCCGAAGGTGAAATCGTATTCCCGAACGAACCGGTTATGCGGATAGAAGCGAGTATTATCGAAAGCCAGTTGATAGAGAGTTTGTTGCTGAACATCATCAATTTCGAATCGCTGATAGCTACCAAAGCTTTCAGGGTAAAACTCGTTTCGGGCGGGCGGCCATTTTCTGATTTCGGACTGCGGCGTGCGCAGGGTTTTGCTGCAATGCAGGCAAGCCGCGCTTCGGTTATCGGAGGTGCTGCGTCAACCTCGAATGTTTTGGCAGCTAAAAAATATGGCATTCCGGTTTCGGGAACGCAGGCACACAGTTGGGTGCAAAGTTTCGATAGCGAACTGGAAGCTTTTCGTACCTATGCTCTTGCTCACCCCGAAAATACAACACTGCTTGTTGATACTTACGATACTTTAAAGTCGGGCGTGTCCAATGCAATTGTTGTGGCTAAAGAAATGGAAATTCGTGGCCACCGTCTGAAAGCCATCAGGCTTGATAGTGGCGACCTGGCCTACCTCAGTAAAAAAGCACGAAAGATGCTTGATTCAGCAGGACTGGAATATGTAAAAATTATTGCGTCGAACCAACTCAACGAGTTTGTAATAAAAACACTTTTGAAAGATCAGGATGCAGCAATCGATGCTTTTGGTATTGGTACAGAAATGGTTACGGGTAAACCCGACGCTTCACTCGATGGAGTTTATAAATTAGTTTGCCTGAACGACAAACCCAAAATGAAGTTTTCCGAAAATATTGAAAAAACCACTCTGCCGGGTAAAAAGAAGTTATACAGATATTTTGATGAGGAAGGAAAATTTTATCGTGATGCCATTTTGCTTGAAAGCGAGAATCCGGCTGAAATACAAACGATTTATCATCCGGTTTATCCCGAAAAAAACACTTCGGTAAAAGGTCTTAAATTCGAATCGATGCACCAAGAAGTGGTATCCAAAGGAAATATCAAACTTGAAAAACAAAGCCTTACGGAGATACATCAGTATCTTTTGCAGCGGTCGGCTTTATTGCCCGACGAACACAAACGGTTTATCAGCCCGCATATTTACAAAACAGGAATCAGTGATAAACTGATGGAGACCCGCAATCAGCTTGCACATCAGTTTAATCATTAAATCGGCATAATTATGACAGGAATCGTTCGTCCCACCTTGTTGGTTGACAAAGAAGTTTGTGAGCGGAACATTGGCAGAATGATAGCAAAAGCCAATGCACTTGGCCTGAAATTCAGACCACATTTTAAAACACACCAGTCGGCAAAAATAGGAGAGTGGTTTAAAAAAGCGGGTGTCACAGCAATTACAGTTTCGTCGGTGCAAATGGCTGAATATTTTGCTGCAGCCGGATGGAAAGATATTACGATTGCATTTCCGCTGAACGTGCTCGAAATTAATAACGTAAACCAACTGGCTGAAAAAATCAAACTACAGATTCTTGTTGAAAATGTTGACGCTATAAATGTTCTGAAAGAAAAGTTATTATATACGGTAGGCGTTTGGATAAAAATTGATACCGGATACAACAGAACCGGCATCGATGCGGTTGCTTTCAACGAAACCGATACTGTTGTTACTGCAATTGCAGGATGCGATAAACTTGTTTTTAAAGGGTTTTTGTCACATACCGGTCAAACATATCTGGCAAACTCAACCGATGAAATACTGCGCCGGCATTTTGATGCTTTGGTAAAATTGAAAACGCTGAAAAACCATTATCATAACAGGTTTCCGGATATTGAAATAAGCATGGGCGACACGCCGGCAGCCACACTCTGTAACAATTTCGATGGGGTTAATGAATTAAGGCCTGGCAATTTTGTGTTTTACGATTTGATGCAGCAAAACCTGGGTGTTTGCCAGGTGGAAGATATTGCGGTGCGGATGGTTTGCCCGGTGGTGGCTAAACATACATCGCGCAACGAGGTTGTAATTCATGGCGGGGCAGTGCATTTTTCGAAAGATTCAATCCGCAATACCGACGGGAAAAAGATGTTTGGGCGTATTATTATAGATAAGGAAGGCAAAAAAGTTTTACTTGATACGATGAATTATTTGTCGGCTCTATCGCAGGAACATGGTATTTTAAAAGTGGCGCAATCACGGTTCGGTCAGTTTTATGTGGGGCAACTTGTCGAAATCTTGCCTGTGCACTCATGTTTAACCGCTAATTTAATGGGGCATTACCGCACACATGAGGGCGAACTGATTGAGATGATGCCAAAATTTTAAATGGGAATGAAGATGTAAAACTTTAAATTCTGTTTGAATTTAGCAGTCGGTAACGTTATCCAACATTAGATGCAATCGGGTTGATAAAAATAATCTCAGCATTCACTACTGTTAAATGTTTAATCGCCTCACCATAAGAATTCAGGTCGCGGCAAACTTTAATTATTTCGTATTTCGAATCAGCATTATCAATGGTTTCAGCAAATACCGGCTTTTTATCAAACTTATTTTTTGAAGTAATTACCTCGTTGTTATAATCGAAATTGAAATCTTTGTGAACTGCATACACAAACTCAATTCCTGAACCACCGCACTCTTTTTTGTAATAACGTGAGAAAAGAATGCAGATTTTTCCGTTCGGAAATCCGTAATAATGAACAGGAAATACTGTGGAAAGAAAAGAGGCGTAGGTTTTGTGAATCAGTTTTGCTGCTGTCATAAGTTTTTGTTTAAGTCAATTTTCCAACTTGCTTGCTCCATCAAAATCAGAATCGGATTACAAATTGAGCATGAAAACTTCAATTTCTAAAGCGTCACTGTAAATCTAATTCTGAATCAGGGAAAAAGGTAACCCAATTGATTGATAATTACGGTTCCAATAGATGCAGAGTAAAACAGGTAATTAAATGAGATATCAGCATTAGTTGAAGTGCAAATCCAAATTGAAATGCAAGTTCGGGTTACATGATTTCAGAAATAAATCCGGTGATACAGGCTAACCAACAACCTCTATAAGCAGTTCAGGGCGGCGACTTTGAATTTGGAATAAGGTAAATAAGGTCATGAATATCGTATCATATTATTTCTACTAAGGTTATTGGAATAAAATGGGGGTTTGTTTCGGTTGACCAATGATTTCTGAGTTTCAATTTCAAAAACCTTACTTCCGTTTTCCACCTTAGTAGTCAAAACATGTCTCCGCGAAACTTGGTCTGTGATTCAGGGCGCCAGCTTTTCTCCCGAAGTATCGGGACTGCTGACAGTTCTTTTATGTGTACCGATGTTTACTAAAATCGAACCCCTGTCTTCCGCCAGGCAGGCGTACCGGGTTCGTCACTTTTTATTTCAGCAACCTGGAGTGCTAACGTTTTTGAGCGAGGTTAATATTTTGAAAATCTGTTCCAATCCAGGTTCTTCACTTCTAAAAGTTAGCAAATTGTCGGGTTAACAGTTTCAGTTCAAAGGTTAATTTGCTGAAAGTCGGACCAGTATCTGATTTTGTTGACTTTTTAAAATAACAACATATTTTGCTTTGGTTCTTCATCCAGGTACGGGATGGATTATAGTAGAAACAGACCACCCCGAAAACCTTGTCCTTGATTCAGGGCACTGGCCTTTATGAAAAATGGCCATTCTTTTCAGAACAGCCATTTTTATCATATTCATTTTTTGTCAGCTTATTTCTCCGGAATACTTTCGAGTGTTGCCACCAGAAAATCCCAAAACTTCTGCACCGTTGCAATATTTACCTTTTCGTCGGGCGAGTGCGGGAAACGGATGGTTGGCCCAAACGAAATCATATCCCAATTGGGGTAATTTCCGCCCAAAATCCCACATTCCAATCCGGCGTGGATTGCTTTTATTTCAGGTATTTTCTTGTACTTTTTGTTGTAAACATCCTGCATGGTTTTCAGAATAGCTGAATCCATGTTGGGTTTCCAGCCGGGGTAACCGCCGGTGAGCGCAGTTTTTGCACCTGCAAGTTCGAAAACGGCTTTCATTCTTAATCCCAGTTCTTCCTTGGCCGAGTCAACCGAGCTACGCATCAGACAGGCTGCCGAAATAGTTTTCTTTTTTGCATCGGATTTTACAATGGCCAGGTTGGTTGATGTTTCAACAAGTCCGGCCATGCTGTCGCTCATGCGGATAACCCCGTTGGGGCAGGCCACAATTGCAGCTGTGATTCTCTCCTGGTTCTTTTTCGAAATTACTTTTTTAGGCCGTTTTACTTCTTCGAGTGTAACGGCAAGTGTTGGTTCGGTTACCGAGAGTTCAGCTTTAATTACTTCGGTTAAATCTTCAACCAGTTTAACAAAGCTTTTTGTCCTTGAGTTTTTAACTGCCAGTACGCCAAAAGCTTCACGCGGAATGGCGTTGCGCAAACTTCCACCTTCAAATTCAGCGAGTTTTACGCCCAACTTTTCATTTGCCGCGTTTAACAAACGGAAAAATACTTTGATAGCATTGCCTCTTCCCAGTGGGATGTCGATACCAGAGTGACCGCCTTTCATACCGGTTACACTCAGTTTGTACCCGGTGTATTCCTTTTTTGTTTGTTTTTCGTCGTATTTAAAAGTAGCCGAAAAATCTTCACCTCCGGCGCAGCCCACATACAATTCACCCTCGTCTTCCGAGTCCATGTTAATCAGAATATCGCCTTGCAAAATACCTGGCTTCAGGCCGTTGGCGCCGTCCATTCCGGTTTCTTCGGTGGCGGTTAACAAAACCTCCACCGGACCGTGTTTTATTGTAGTTGACTCAAGTACCGCCAACGCAGCCGAAACCCCGATGCCGTTGTCGGCGCCCAAAGTTGTACCGTTGGCACGAACCCACTCTCCATCAATAATTGTTTCAATCGGGTCGGTTGTAAAATCGTGCTGTTTGTCGCTGTTTTTTTGCGGAACCATATCGAGGTGTCCCTGCAAAATAACACCCTTCATGTTTTCTTTTCCGGCGGTTGCCGGTTTGCGGATAATTACATTGCCGACCTCGTCTTTTATTGTTTCGAGCCCCAGGTTTTTACCAAAATTTACTGCCCACTCCTGAATTTTTTCTTCGTGAAATGAAGGACGCGGGATTTGGGTCATCTGGTCGAAAATTCCCCACAATTCTTTGGGATTTAATCCGGTGATATCTTTTTCCATTTTTCTGAAATTTTATTTATAACAGTAACCGTTAAGCTTTCTTTTTGTTCGGCAATTCCAACCCGTAACCATGTTTTGCATCCACTCTGCGTAGGTAGATTGCGAGGAAAATAGCAGCAACACCAAAACCTGCAAAAATCAGTTCAGGAACTGTATAATTGTATGCGACTCCGGGAACATTAGCTGCAATTTGTTCGGCTACACCAGGGTTCGATTTCGAAAGCGCCAGCCCGATAATTCCTGGAACAATCATCAAACCAATGTTTTGCACCCAGAAAATACTGCCGTAGGCCGTTCCCAGATAACGGTCCTCCACAATTTTTGGGAGTGATGGCCACATGGAAGCCGGTACCAGAGAAAAAGCGGTTCCGAGAATTACGATAGTTCCCAATGCAAGGATATAATTGAAGTTCTCGTTTGGCATCAGTGCAAAAATTAAATGCGCAACAGTCATCAGTATAGCGCCATACAACATAATCGAAGCGCCTTTTCCCCTCATATCGAGAAAGAGACCGATAAACGGTGTTAATATCATAGCACCGATGGGGAAAAATGAGAAAAGGGCAGCGGCCTCATCAGCGGGCATATTCAGTTTCGATGATAACATATCGGTTGAAAATTTCTGAAATGGAAAAATCGCCGAATAAAACAGAACACAAAGTGCTGCGATGGCAATAAATCCGGGGTTGGTAAAAATTTTCTTCAGGTCGCTGAGTCTGAATTCGTCTTCAGGTGCAACTTTGGCAGCATCTCCCAATTCCTTGTCGTGTTTAATATCCATAAAAACATAAGTAAGGAAAGTGAGGAACCCGATGCACAGGAAGGCAAGCCCCATAAAAACTGAGTTGGCAGCGTCCCATTCAGCCGGATTTTCGGAGCCGGCATTGGCAAAAAGCGGAGATAAACGGAAAACAGCAAAAACGCCCAAACGTGCAACGGCCATTTCAAGTCCCATCGCCATTGCCATTTCTTTGCCTTTAAACCATTTTACAATGGTTTTTGATACAGTGATTCCAGCCATTTCGACACCAATACCAAATAGGGCGAAACCGCAAAAAGCCACAAATGCAGTGGCCGGAAGTTCCCATCCCAGAATATTTACCATTGTACCGTGGTCGATAAACCGTAGCGCGTAAAACTTTATGGCAGCGCCAAGTACCATGGTTGAGCCCGAAAGTAGCAGCGTGAACCTGATTCCCATTTTATCGAGAATAATTCCTGAAAGAATAAGAAATCCCAGAACGTTCAAAATAAATTCAGAACCGCCGAGATAACCATAAACTTCGGGTGACCAGTTGTAATTGGCAATCATCATTTTTTGGAGTGGCGCAACCACATCGACAAAAAAGTAGGCAAAAAACATGGTTGACGAAATGAGGAGCAGTGCGATCCAACGGGCTACCGGTGAATCATGAAGCGTTTTTTTCAAAGTTTCCATTCAGCAGAAATTAGATTGATTATTTTTTTATGATTATTTTTTTGAGATATTCCTGATTGCACCGGTTTCAGCGTCAAAATCAACTGCGTATCCGCCAAAAAGCAATTCTTCGGGAACTGGGGCAACAACACCAAATTGTGCAATGGTGGCGCGGGCTGTGGCAATTACATTCATATCGTTTACAATTCGTATGTTAGCTTTTCCCGGAATACGGTAAAAAACACCGCTTTCCCCGGCTTCAGGATTGTCTGATTTTATAAGACCGGCTTGTTTTTGAGCAAGTTCCTTTTCAATTTCAAATTCAATCATCACTGGTTTCCCCGATAAATCTGTGGCCGGAATAATTCCCCCTTCTTCTGAAATGCGGAAAACAGCTTCACTTTTACCTCCGGGTTTCGGAATATAATCAAACCCGAAAACTGCTTTTTCAGTATTGTATTTACCGACGAAAAGGCTCAGGTAAGTTTTTTCAATCTCTTTCAGTTCTTTTAAACTGACTTTGTAGGCTTCTCCATCGGGGTGAAGCTCGTCAACCAGCCCGGCAGCAATTTCAAATTGCAATTTGCGGCATTCCAGAATACGCTGTGCGGCTTTGCTTATTTTCTGTTCGTCGGCCATTTTTACGGGCCGGTAGTTATTCGTTGAGTCGCCAGCAGTGTAAAGTGGCGAATCGGTGTAATATTGAAAATAGTCATTTGAAGCGGTTTCAGTGATTTGGCCCACATGATTGGTTTCTGTTTTTAAATTTTGGGCTGATGAATTAACCGAATTGATACCGGAGAGACAACCATCGGGCGTGAGATTAACTAAAAAAGCACCATCGCCCATGGCCTTGTAAACCTGCTCAGGGTCGGGTTCCGAAAACATGTCAATTTTTACTTCATCGATAATCCAGTTTACAGAGGCTTTGTTTTTTACATTTTTAATGCCTAATAGTTGCTCGGCATACGCAGCATATGGTCCGGGCTGAAAAGTTTCTTTCACTGCCTGAACTTTCACCCTGACCCCGGTTCGTGGCAAAGCATAAATAACGCCTTCAGTAAAAGTTGGGACTGTTATTTCGTCTTTGACTTTACGCTGCCCGAATACCGGCGATACCAACAGAATTACAATAATAAAAGCCAAATATTTCATAGTTAAACTTATTTTTTTTGAAAACTCAAATGTATGATTTTTATTTTTCCAAAGACTGATTTAAATCCTGAAATGCCTTCCCCATATTTTCAACGATATCGCCTGCCACGAGTGCATTTTCTGATTTTTTGAGTGCAGCAAAATCGCCTGCAAGTCCGTGCAGACAGACACCTGCAATTGCCGCATTTTCAGGAGAAAAGCCCTGCGACAAAAGCCCCAGGACGAAACCTGTAAGTACATCGCCGCTCCCGGCTGTTGCCATCCCGGGGTTTCCGGTTGAATTGAAAAACACACGGCCATCGGGCATCGAAACCGAAGTAAAAGCACCTTTCAGTACAATAACAACTTTGTATTTTTTTGAAAATGCAATTTGGGTTTGCAGCCGTTCCCACGAATTGGCGGATGCTCCGGCCAATCGTTTGAATTCACCCGGATGAGGGGTTAAAACTGAATTTTCAGGAACAGAACTGAGCCATTCTTTATTTTCAGAAAGGATATTCAGTGCATCAGCATCAAGGACCAACGGAACTTTTACCTGTTTCAGCAGTTCGATAAGCGCCCGCATTGTGTTTGTTTTTATTCCGATTCCGGGACCTGCACCCACCGCCGAAAATTGCGACAAATCAGGGAATTCAGTAAAATTTGAATCGTGCTGATCGACACTGGCCATGGCTTCGGGGACAGCAGTTTGCAGAATCGAATAGCCAAAATGTGGAATATGTGTGGTAAGCAATCCTGCTCCAGCCCGCAAACAACTCTTCGATGCGAGAATTGCTGCGCCCATTTTTCCATAACTTCCGGCAATCAACAGTGCGTGCCCGTAAGTTCCCTTGTGCCCGAACTTCGAACGTGATGGAATCATTGGCTGAACCATAGTTTTGTCAATCCAGTAAAAGTCAGTCGGGGTTTTGTCAATTCCTTCGGGATGAAGCCGGATGGGTAAAACTTCCCATTTGCCTGTAAATTGTTCGTTTTCAGGAAAAAGAAAGCTCAGTTTCGGAAACTGAAAAGTGAGTGTATGGCAAGCCTGAACAGTATTTTTTTCGTTGCACCCAGCGCCGTTTTCACCGGGTAATCCGCTGGGAATATCGATGGCTACAACCGTATTTGGTAACTGGTTTATTTGGTTGATTATTTCACTGGCAAAACCTTCGGTAACCCTTTTTAATCCAGACCCAAAAAGGCCGTCGATGAAAATATCGGCTGGGTTTGTTTCGGGGAATTCAGCAATGGAATTCAAAGTTGAAATTTTCACTTTTCCCTGTTTTTGCAAACGGTCAAGATTAATGGCAGCCGATTCTGTCATTGATTTTTCAATATTCAAAATAAAAACCTCGCACAAAAAATCGAGTTCTGCCATTTGGCGGGCAACCGCGAGTGCGTCGCCGCCATTGTTTCCGGGACCTGCAAAAAACAGCAGTTTGCGTTCGGCTGAAAATTTCTGTACAAGCCAGTTTGTGATTTGCAGTGCAGCACGTTCCATCAAATCGATACCGGCAACCGGTTCGTTTTCGATGGTGTATTTATCGAGTTCTGCGATTTGTTTTGTGGTAAAAAGTTTCATAAATCTTTCAGTTTTAAAAGCTGTTGTAAAGTTGTTTTTGCTATCGGCTGCAAAATTTCGGATGGTTAAAATTAAGGCAAATTTGGTAATTATTCTTTCGCTGCTTTTTTCACTGATTTTAATCAACTTGCACCACCTAAAAAGATTTCTATATTTGCCTTCTGACATTAAAAACTGCTAAAAAAATCAAATTAAAAAAGAAAGACTATGTTTAAAAATCATCCAAAAGGCTTATTAGGTGCGGCACTCTCAAATATGGGAGAACGCTTTGGGTTTTATGTAATGATGGCCATATTGTTATTGTTTCTCAATAATAAGTTTGGTTTTGCCGGTTCGCAAGGCGCAATCATTTATTCTGTTTTCTATGCATTAATTTATATTCTTGCATTGGTGGGTGGAATTATTGCCGACAAAACAAAAAAATATAAAACAACCATTATGGTTGGTTTGGTGCTGATGTCGGTTGGTTATTTACTGCTTTCAATTCCAACACCAACACCGGTACAAAATATGCCCCTGATTTTGGCGATTACCGTAATCGGTTTATTTTCAATAGCCTTTGGTAATGGATTGTTTAAAGGAAACCTGCAGGCAGTTGTTGGTCAGTTGTATGATAATCCGAAATATGCTGATAAGCGGGAAACCGGATTTCAGATATTTTACATGTTTATCAATATTGGTGCAATGTTCGCTCCTTTATTAGCTGTAGGTTTAAGAAACTGGTGGGTTGTTAGCAAGGGTTACCAATTTAATGCCGACCTGCCTGCATTGTGTAATCAGCATTTAAGTGGAACAATTTCACCTGAAGCTTCCTCCCGTTTATCGCAACTGGCAACTGAGGTTGGAAATACATCTGCAGATATCACTGCATTCGCCAACGATTATTTAAATATTTTCATGACAGGGTATCATTATTCATTTGCGTTGGCAATTGTTGCGATGATAACCTCACTTATTATTTTCATTACCATCAAAAAAACGTTACCCGACCCATCGACAAAAGTTAAAAAAGACACTCACGCTTCAGAAGTTGTAATGGATGCCAAAGAAGTGAAACAAAGAATTTACGCGTTATTGGCTGTATTTGGAGTTGTTATTTTCTTCTGGTTTTCTTTCCATCAAAACGGACAAACTTTAACGCTGTTTGCCAACGACTACACAAGGCTGCTTAAACTCGATCTTGGTTTTACCACTCTCGAAGGGGCCGAAGTATTCCAAACCTTTAACCCTATGTTTGTTGTATTATTGACACCCATTATCATTGCATTTTTTGGCTGGCTTAAAGCAAAAAATATTAATATTTCAACTCCCAAAAAGATTGCAATAGGGATGGGTATTGCTGCTTTGGCATTTACGTTAATGGCATTTGGGTCTTTCGGTTTGCCAAATACGCACGAGAGAGTTGCAATGGGTGGATTGACTGACACGTTGCGGGTTACGCCGTTTTTGCTGATTGGAACCTATCTTATTCTTACTGTTGCCGAGTTGTTTATCAGTCCGTTGGGAATTGCTTTTGTTTCAAAAGTTGCTCCACCGCAATACCAGGGTATCATGCAGGGACTTTGGCTTACCGCCACTGCTTTAGGAAACCAGTTATTGTTTATCGGGGTTATTTTTTATAATTCAATCCCAATCTGGGCAACCTGGGTAATCTTTATTGTTGCTTGTGTAATTTCGATGTTTACCATGCTTTTAATGCTGAAATGGCTTGAACGGGTTGCAAAATAACAATATTTATAAACTATTGATTAAAAGGGAGCTTCAGTCGTTGGAGCTCCCTTTTTTTTCTGCTTTTTTTGCAGCAGATACTATAGCAAAGCCTACGCAGCCAAAACAAAGTACAGGTAACCCGAAAGGAGAATAGCAAGAAGAACAACAATCATTAAAGCGATTTTCAGCCATCCAATCTGTGTGTTGTTTTTTTGAAGCTGGAGAATTTCTGATAAGGTATCAATTTTATAAGCGAGTTTTTCCATCGCCATGCTGTCTTTTACAATATAATCGAAAGCTCCATATTTTATGGTATTCACTGCAATTTCAATGTCATCGTTGCTTGTCAGAAAAATAAATTGTGTTAGCGGATGTTTTTTCTTTACAGCTTTAAGTACATCTATTCCATTCATTCCTGTCATGTTGTAGTCTTCAACAACAATGTCAGGTATCAACCTTTTTTTGAGTGAATTCAGACATTCTTCTCCCGAAAAAAAACTTCTGACATTAAAATATCCATTTTTTTTAAGATGTTCTGTTGTCACACGGTTCAGAATCTTATTGTCGTCAACTACAAAAATCAGATAGTTTTTATTTGCCGTCATGGATATTCAGATTTTTGAACATTCTAAATTTAGAATTTTAATCCCGATTGAGAAACAATTATCTTTAAGCTCAACAATTTTTGATAACTACGAAATATACAGGAATGAAAAATATTTTTGGGACAACACTTTTAATTCCTATTTTGTTGCTGGCTGCAACCAGGATAGCAGCTCAGGAATACCAGACAAAAAATAACATTTTATATCGTACAGCAGAAGAAACACAGGCAGATGCTTATATTAATGAGCGTTGCCGGCTCGATGTTTACTATCCCGGAAATGTAAAGGATTTTACCACAGTGGTCTGGTTTCATGGCGGGGGTTTGGAAGGTGGCGAAAAGTACATTCCCGAAACCTGGAAGAATAAAGGAATTGCAGTTGTCGCGGTAAATTACCGCCTGCACCCAAAAGTAAAATGCCCCGTTTATATTGAAGATGCTGCCGCAGCCGTTGCCTGGGTTTTTAACACTATTGAAAAGTATGGCGGCGACCCCAAAAAGATAGTGGTTTCAGGGCATTCAGCCGGTGGGTATTTGGCAAGTATGATTGGTTTGGACAAAAAGTGGCTGGCAAAATACGATATCGATGCTGATAAAATTGCGATGCTGATTCCGTTCAGCGGGCACACCATTACGCACATGACCATCAGAAAAGAACGCGGAATTTCGGATAAACAACCGGTTGTTGATGAGTTTGCACCGTTGTGGCATGTTCGCCCCGATGCCCCGCCGCTGGTTTTGATTACAGGCGACCGGGAGCTTGAAATGCTGGGCCGGTACGAAGAAAACGCCTATATGATGCGGATGATGAGAATTGCCGGCCATACTCAAACAAAATTGTACGAACTCGATGGGTTCGACCATGGCGGAATGGCTTCGCCTGCTTATCAAATTCTTTTAAACGAAATAAAAACTTTGTCGAAATGAAAAGATTTGGACTTTTTCTTTTAGTTACGGTATTTTTTGTAACTCCTTTGGTTGCTCAAAAAGCACCTTCAGGTAATCCGGCTGATTTTAAAGTGAAAACCTGTCTGCATTCGGTGAGTTACCTGGGAATCTGGCGTGGACAAACCGCTCTGTCGGTCGATGAGTTTTTGGTTAAGGCAAAAGAATTGGGTTACGAAGGTGTGATGTTGGTGGCCAAACGTCCGCATGTTTCGCCGCACGATTACGACAAGGCTGAACGGGCAAGATTAAAAGCAAAGATCGATTCGCTTGGACTAACTTTAGTTGGACTGGCAGGATATACCGATTTTACTGCGGGTATTGATAAACCCGGAATTCCAAACGCAGAAATTCAGGCGGCATGGGTGGGAGAAATTGCAGAACTGGCCAAAGATTTGGGAACAAATATGGTGCGTGTTTTTACGGGTTACGAACGCCCTGGAATTCCGTACGACAAACAATACGCCGAAGTAGTTGCCGGTTTGAAAATGGCCGGAAAACTGGCGGCTGAGCACGGTGTAACTTTGGTGGTTCAAAATCATCACGATATTGCGCTTCACCACGATGCGATGTATTGGTTGCTGAAAGAAGTGAATCTGCCCAATGTAATGGCTGGCTGGGATGCATGGTCGCCTGTTCTGGAAGGACTTTCAAAAGAAGAACTGAGACAGTCGATTCTGAAAATGAAACCTTACATTGTGAATACAATTGCTGCCGATTACCAGGCGCACCCGCGTTTTACCTACGAAAACAACCTCACCAATTACAGCGCTCAACAACCTGTTATGCGCGCGGTGCCGATGGGGCAGGGGATTATCGACTACAAAACATGGTTCGGAACCCTGCGCGAAATTGGTTACCAGGGCTGGGTGGTTTACGAAATGTGCGAAGTTTTGGATGGCGGCGGTTCCATTGAAAATCTGGATAAAACAGCAAAAGTATTTTTGGAATATATGAAGCAGTTTTGATCGAATTCAGTTTGATAGAACGTCAACACGAACTTGTTTCAGGTTCTTTTGAGTTACAATACAGATGCCGAAATAAATCCGGCATGACGATCCCCAATTAAGATTGATAAAAGTTAAAGTTTGATCTTTTCAAAACCCTGCCCGTAAACACCCATCACACTGCCCATCGAGATAAAAGCGTTGGGATCGATTTCCTTGATTTTGCGGAAAATAGCGCTGGTTTCCTTCTTTTTCACAATGGTCATCACAATTTTAATGTTCTCTTTTGTGTACCAGCCAACGCCGTCGAAAACAGTAACGCCGCGCACGGCTTCCTGCGTAATAAAATCGGCAATTTCCTCGTATTCCGATGAGAAAATAAACATCTGTGCACTGCGGTTGGCTCCACTCAGAAACGAGTCGAGCGAGTACGAAACCACCCACATCGAAACATAACCATAAACCAGCTTTTCGGGCGAGCGGAATACCACATACGACGAGGCAATAATGATGACATCAAAAAGCATAATCAGTTTCCCCGGACTGATGTTGCGGTATTTCATAATAATCATGGCCAGAATATCGGTTCCGCCGGTGCTGCCGCCGCGCGAAAAAACAATTCCGAGACCGATACCACCGGCCATACCGCCAAGCACTGCCGAAAGAAAAGTGTCGTCAACCAGTGGTTTTTCGAGAATATTCTGAAATACAGCAAAAAATATGGAGAGAACCGCAATGCTGTAAATGGTTTTTACACCAAAATTAGCCCCTAAAATTTTGATGGCGATTAAAACCAGAATGGCATTGATAGCCAGAAATGTGGCACTCAACGGAATTTTTGTGGCAAAAAACACAACGGCAGAAACACCGCTGACACCGCCGCCGGTAATCTCGGCCGGCACCAGAAAAAGCATCCAGCCCATTACGTACATCAACAGTCCAAAGGTGATGATGACATAATCTTTTACCATCGTACTGGTCTTGTTTTTCATCCAGGTATAAATTGTAAACATGGCAAAGTAAATAAAAATCGCTTTTGAGGGCGCAAAAGAACTACTGCCTTTTTGAAAAAAGGGTGAGGATTGTCAGGTGACGAATTGTTTAACAGAGATTTAATGGTGGTTAATCTCCCGGAATTTCTTTGGCATCTTCCAATGATTGATACTTGTTTGTCGGTATTCACTCAATTTTCGGAAGACTTAGTCCCGATGTACATCGGGAGTGGGGTGAGAGGTGCTCCAGTGGGCCTAACGGCTCACCGGCCATCTACTCGATTAGCGGTAGTTTTTTTTCAATAGTCAAGGTTGATATTTAATTTTTTTGCGAGTTTGTGAATCAAAGAACCACTGTTATAGTATTCCATTGTTCCAACAACGGTCTTACACCATTGGCAGCGAATAAAAATAACTTTAAAGTTTGAGTCCTTAGGCTCTTCTGTAACTGCTTCAAAGCCTGATTTCTGGCATTGAGGGCATTTTGATGTTGAGAATGTCATACCTTATAATCTTAAATTTTTACACTTAGTCCCGAATTTATCTCTGGAAAAAGTTTTGGTTCTGTCCCAATTGAATTTCTTAAATCTTCAAGTAATTCTTTTGCAGAAACAAGAGTTCCAATTTTTGCTTCTGATTCAGGTCTGGCCCAACTTGATTCTCGTGCGCGATAGATTTGAACATTGTTTATTCCATCGGTAATTGCTCTTAAGCAAATTGCTCTAATATAAAATCTATTGAACTCACTTTGAGAAAGCAATGTGGATGCATTTGAAGGCATTTTTACGTGTTTGTCAACCCGGAAATATGTCTGATTAAAATGAGTATTGATTTCTAACAAATTCTCAAGTAGAACTTCATCACCTTCGGTTACAGATTTTATTAAATAAGATTGGTAGTTTTTTCGTCCCGTCTCATTAAGTCTTTCACTTTCGTACAATTTTCTATGTTCAATGTCAGAATGGATTTCAGAAAGCATAAGATTTCTTGTAACGCTGTCTAAGTTGTGAAAATTAAATTGTGCCATTTTTCTATTTTTTATTTTGATGTCTATTTTTTTTTAATTACCGCTAACGTAGGAAGTTACACGCAGGGGCAGATTGCGGGCGATTTGGCTTAGCCGATTTTCAATTCTTGTCAAGTCGAAATGCAGCCCGGGCGGAAAAATGCACCCCGAAAACCACCGAACCCGCACTTGACGGGAAGCTAATGTTGGCGACTGCCCTTTGTTTTGTCTAGTAGTGGCCAACTTTACTGAAGATTAGTTTAAACAAAAATGTATCAGCAAGTTGTGTCAAATTGTATGTAAAAAAAAGAAATAGCGTCACTCCTCCAAGCAGAATAAGTAGACAAGCCCACATGATGCTATAAACCTTCTTTTTATCATCAATAAATGTAAGATCTTCTTTAAAGTCCTTATCATTATTGAGGATTCTCTTAATATCGTTTTCTTCGAGTAAATCAGCATAGCGAAGTTTTAGATTAAGGTAACTTTTTTCAAATCTTTTTCGCTGCTCTGAAATTTCCCAACGAGAAACTAGAAAGTAGATAAACGAACCTAAAATAAAAGCAATTGACAGAATCGTCGCATCAAAGGAAAATATATTTACAAAATTACCTTTGCTAAGTACTCTAATAACAATGGCTGAAACATAAAAACTGATTAAGGCCAATGCACTTTTTTGAAATCCACTTGCAAAAGACTCTACAATTTTGCTTGCTCGATTATTAAAATCTATAAGTTGATCAGAGATTTTATTCCTTATTTCAATGTATTGTTTGATATTTTGCTTTTCATAAACTTTATAGCTTGATTGTATTGATTGGAATGGATACCCTTGTAAATCAAATTCGCCATTTCTAATGAAATGAAGAGAAATAATATTCCTAGCTAATCCAACTTTATCATTGAGGTTCCCACCATTATAGACCCATTTAAAAATATCGAAATATTCTTTCGTATTACTAATGTTGATTAATTTCAAGTCTATTGAGCCTTTAATTGCTTTATATCCATTTACTTTAAATTCAAGTTGATCGTCAATTAAAGTTGTGATGTCAAATAAATAAATGATCGAAAGGATAATTGAATAAAACTCAAAAAGTTGAATTAAATCCTTGGTTTGTTCACCTATGTTAATGATTTTAAAATCAATAGGTGAAATTCTATGAATTTCTGTATTCGAATAGTGGCAAATTGAATTAAAGTTTTCAATATAAGTGATCCTGTTTCCAGAGATTTCAGGGACAAATTCTTGGTCAAAACCGACAAAATGAATACTCGCTGTATTAATTGTCTTTACTAAATTAAACACTTTAAAGGCAACATAATCTGTATTTGCAAATACTCTTGTAAAAACAGTAAGAAATTGACTTACACTAAGACCTTTTAGAGTTTTGATAAAAGTATCAAGATTATAAACACTGCATTTTCGATCTACAATTCGTTTTGAAATAGAAATCTTAATTGATATGGGTTCCCCTTCTTGATATGTATATTCTGAAGTTAGATTATTTATAAATTCTAAGGTATTCAATCGATCTGAATAATAAGAGATAGGGTCTGCATTGCCAAAAACCACAGTGCAAATCAAACTGTCATTTGCAGAGAGAAACGATAGTGAGCGATTAACAATTTCAATAGCTTTTGGCATAAAAGCGACTGCATTAAAATCAGCTTCGAATGTTAGGTCGTTTTCGGTTGCTCTGATCAAAGTATATTCAGAGAACAATGAATTTATAAAATCTTCATAGAAGTTCATTGGGGTTCAACTTAAGTTAGATGTTTGAAATATTTGTAACCTTCATCTGATTTGACTTTTACATATTTTACTCCATCATTGTCAATTTCTGCGAATATCGTATTTTCTGGATAATCTTCCTTTATAAAAAGGTCAATTTGATTTGTTAGTTTAATAGTATTTTGAAATCGAGCTTTGACCCGCTGTCTAATAATATTAAATTGGTTATCGAAAGGCGACCGCTTTTTTGCTGGAAGCTCTCTTATTTTAGATTTTAGTTCTTCAACGTCGAGAGTTGCGTCAAAAGGAGTATAGTCACCTATGCCATTATCAAGAAATTCCTGCATTTCAAATCGGTCATTAGATCTGAAATATCGTACAGTACTGTTTCTTAAATAGCTATAATCTTGAGGATGTTCCTTCTTCATCTTCGTAAATATTCCTTTGTCAATAGCACTAAATGCTCTTTCAGTATTATCCTCATCACTATAGACCATCGTAAGCTCTAAAAAATCTTTCCACCAATATTTGGTGTCACTTGGATTCGTATCATATACAAGAATTCCATCGGCGACATTGTCCAAATTTAAATTGCAAACAAAAGCCTTAAAAGCCTTCTTTTTTACTGGCAATCCACTCGAAAGAGTATAATTAGTCTCGTTTAAGAATTCATTGTGGTCTGCTTTACAAATAATGAACTTGTCTTGTCCTGCATCCGTTATTTTTGCTTGAACAATTATTCCTTTCTGAATAGTAATACCGAGTTTGGATATTTTATCTTGAGCCTCAATCTCAGTGCTCAGAAGTCTTTCAGAGATAATTTTAGAAATATCTACAAAATCTTCATCATTATTGATCCGCGTTATTTGGGCTCTCACTTCTGTGGTGTCTCTCTCGAATTGAAACCGTCTACCGCTACTCCCGGAAATCACAATTCTAAAAAGGCCCTCAAGATAATCTACTAATTCTTCACCGTAAGTAGCCGAGTCAATTACTTCAACTTCGGCTAGCTCAATGTCGATTTTAAAAATCTGAATGTCATTTAATTCCATTTTATTAAGCGTTAATGTTAGTTCGTGTCTTTTTTTGGTTGCCGCAAACGTAGGAAGCTACACGCAGGGGCGGATTGCGGGCGATTTCCTGTCAAGCCGAAATGCCGACCGAGCGGAAAACTGCACCCCGAAAACCACCGAACCCGCACTTGACGGGTAGCTGATTTTAGTGGCAGTTATTCTATTTCTCCAAATTCTTCAGTCTCAGCTTGAATAAAACCTAATCCTCCTCCACTTCTAAATCTTGGTAAATACTGTTTCGTTGTTAATGTCTCAAATTTTGCTTCTTCAAACCAAGTATCTTTAATACCACAGATACAGAAAAATGGAGTAATATTCACTCGTGATTCTGCACAATATCCAACTTGATTATTGCGAACAACACCTAAGGAAATACTTGCATCCAAAATATCAATTTGTTGAATTGCGTTACTTTTAGCTTCCAAAGAAATATTTGAATTAGCTGTTTCACTAATTGCAACGGTAGTATTCTTTGAAATTATTACATCGGTAATTACAACCCAATTTTTTTTCCATTTCTTTTCAATTTTATATAAATCAAGAATTTTCTCTCCAAGTGATATTTTATCAGAAATTCTCTCAATACTACAGTCTAAAGCATTAATGAAAAGTGAATTTCCTTTTGAGAAACTTATTTCAATACCTGCATTTGTATTAACTTGTCCTATAGTTGCTTTTGCTTTCAATTGAACTGTAACACTATCTTTTGTTGAAAATGTTTTATTCCCAATTCCATTCTCTATTTGTACTGCCAAATTTTTAATTCCAAAGTTTTCTATATTACCTTTATGGATAAACATATCATTCTCGATAATGCCAATATCTCCAAGTTTGATAATGTCTGTTGGTTCCCAATTACCAAAATATTTTTTAAAATTATTTCTAACTTCTTTACAATAAATTGTCGCTACACTCATGGTTTATATATTTTATTGTTAGTTGTTTTTGCATTCATAATTACACCCAACCAGTTAATCCCCCGAAGTTCATCAGCTTTTTTACCAAATTTCCTGTTGGCCCAAAGCACATAACAAAACCTTCTCCTGATTCCCTTGGGAAATTTTTAAATGTGGAACTTTTTTTTGGCGACTGGCAGTTCATGTCAGGTTAATTTTTCCAAAGCTAATAAAATGTTGTTAAACAAGATTTTGTAATGAGCTGATTTTTTTGGTAATACCCGCTTTTAAAATTTGGCATTTAAGCAATAAGGATTTATTTTCTTTTAAATCCAGGGGGTTTACAGGTTTATAGAAAATATTTTCGCGGAAGAAATACGACCCCGGCCGGGGTCGAACCTTTACATTACACCTCTTTTTCTATAAATAGGTGATGCCTCCGGCATCGGTAACATGCATATTTTTGTTTTTGTTCTTCAACCCGGTGGGTTGGCAATTTTATAGCAACATTTTCACAGGGGCGTTAGCCCCGACATCTTCGTAGCATAAAACATGGATAGTTAAACACAGGGGCGTTAGCCCTGGCATCTGAAAAAAATAAACGCTGAATTGACAAATAAAGATTACAGGGCTACGCCCCTTTGTTTCTCGTGCGAAATCCGTTTTCTACGAAGAACACAGGGCTATGCCCCTGAATTTGATATAAACACGTGACGGTGCTGCCGTGGGACTTATACAAATGCCTTGTGTTTTCCAACCCGGCGGGTTGGTATGTTTATAGAAATGTCGGCGGAGCATAGAATGTGCGACCCCGACGGGGTCGAATGGTTTGTGATTTATGCGTTTATCTATAAATATGTGATGCCTCCGGCATCTGACATCAATTTATCAAATGACTGGTTCAATTCAATTTTTTCCTGCTTTGGTTTGCCAAAAAAATGTTTTTAAACATAAACTCATATTTCTATGAATAACACTATTGCTTGTTTTATTGATTGGTTATAGGGAGTATTCACAAGACTGTGTCTCTCATTTATTTTCTTATTGGAAACTGGAATTTGGGATTTGGCACTTGGAATTTGATGCCTGGAATTTGGATATTGGAATTTGGAATTTAATGTTTTTGCAATTCGTTTTTTCTTTTCATCACTTTCGTCGCCAATAAATTGGCAAGCAATAAAATGCTCATAAAAAGTGCCACCCGGGCAATATAATCGCCATGTTTTACATAGAATGTAATTTTGTTGTTTGCATGAATTGTTCCGGCAATTGCCGTGGGAATCCACCATTGGGCAGGCTGCAAAATATCGCCGCGCTGGTTAATAAAACACGAAATGCCTGTGTTGGCCGCCCGGGCAATGCTGCGGCGGGTTTCGATGGCGCGCAGACTTGCAAATGACAAGTGCTGTTTGTATCCGGGCGTGTTCCGCCACCAGCCGTCGTTGGTGATTATAAAAATCAGGTTGGCGCCTTTTTGTACATACTGCGTCACGTATTCGCCAAAAACCGATTCATAACAAATTACGGGTGCAACCAGCGTACTGTCAGCCGACACAAAGTTGGTTGGTTCGTCCTGAACGCCCAATGTGTTCGAAGTTCCCCCGATATTGATCACCATGTCACCCAAAAAACCAAGCGCTTTGCCAAATGGCATTTTTTCGACTCCAACCACAAGCTTTGATTTGTGATAGACCTGTGGCTGCCCGTTTCGACCCAGAAAAATGGCTGTATTAAACATGTCATATACCATGCTGTTGCTTTTTCGGGCATTTGGCGGGGCGCTTTTTTCGTCGGGGTAGGGTTTAAACGACGAAACCCCGAAAACGAGTTCTGCTTTTTGGGTCGAATTCATAAATCCACCCAATTGCTGCAACGCAATGTTGCCATTCAACTCATTCTCGTTCCAGAACCGCGGATTTTCAAACAATGTTTCCGGGCCTATGATAAAATCGGTTTCAGCGGTTATTTTTTCGCTGGCTAACGAAACAAATTTTTCAAGTTTTTGCTGTTCAGCTTCAGCATCATATTTTTCAGAATAAGGGTCAATGTTGGGTTGAACCACAACTATCTGTTTCGGATTTTCAGATTCGGTGTAGTTATGGTACATTGAAATGGAGATGACTGCCGGAACAATAACAAATAATATTAAAGATGAAACGGGCAGCATCAATTTACGGATTCCGGCTTTTTTAAAGTATAAAACGGCTGTGGTAAACAGCATGATGTTCACTGTCAAAACCCATAGCGAACCACCGAGTGCCCCGGTAAACTCGTACCACTGAATTAATTTTATGTTGTTGGCAAAACCATTGCCGAGCGTGAGCCACGGCCATTCGATATCCCAGTGATAATGGAAATATTCAAAAGTTATCCAGAATACCACAAGCGCCATATAGCCGAGGTTTCCTTTGAAATTGCGCCGCGCGGTGTGCGCAATCCACCAAACCACCGACATGAGTAACGAGTTGGTAATGATAGCCAGCGCCATGCCCAGCGGAGTGGCAAAAAATATCCACCAGGTGGTGATGCTGTTCCAGGTAAAAAAGGTCAGAAAAGTGTGCCCCCAAAACGAAACGCCACGGAATTCGTTTTTGCGTTCCACAAAAAACTTATCGAGGTAAAGCAGCGGAAGAAAGGCAAAGAAAAGTGTCCAGCCGGGTAACCCCAGCCAGGCCAGACTGAGCAAAACACCTGTTAATATTGAAAGTAAGATTCGGTGAATCCGTCTCATGCTTTTACATTTTCAGTTGGCATTGCGCGATTTTTCTTTTTTGTTTTTTCAAAAACAAAATCCACTCTTCCTAGCACAAGTCCGCCCCACGAGGCCTGGTTGACAATCACCTGTTTGCCTGCTTTGTTTTTCATGTCAACAGGTTTTTCCACATAAGTGTGGGTATGTCCGCCAATAATCAGGTCGGTCATCAAAGTTTCGGCGGCAATTACATGGTCGCTTATTTTATTGTCGCGGTATTTAAATCCGAGGTGCGAAAGGCAAACCACGAGGTCGCAGTTTTTTTCGTTTTTCAGGAATGATTCCATTTCGATAGCCGTTTTCAACGGGTCGTTGTAAATGGTTTTGCCAAAGTTATTATCAGAAACCAAACCACTGAGTTCGATTCCCAACCCATACACGCCAATTATTATTCCCGATTTTTTAAAGATTTTATACCTTGGAAACCGGCCGGCCAAAATCGTTTCAGAAAAATCATAATTCGAATTGATGATGGGGAAGCCAGCGTGAGGTAACGATTTCAGTATGTTTTCCAGTCCGTCGTCGAACTCATGATTGCCAATTGCACCGGCATCATAACCTATTTCTGTCATCAGTTTCAGAATAAGTTCGCCTCTGAAATAATTGTAGTACGGAGTTCCCTGGAACATATCGCCGGCATCAAACAGCAGTGTATCCGGGTTTTCAGCCCGCACCTTTTTTACCAGGGCCGAAATGCGGGCCAGTCCGCCTTCGGGAGCACCATCGCTGCTGTTGGCAATAAATGGCTCAACGTGACAGTGTAAATCGTTGGTATGTAAAAACGAAATTGTTGTAAAATCTTCAGTGGCAAATGCATTGAACGATGACAAGCCCAATCCTGCACCTGCAGCTCCTATCGAAATATTCCGGATAAAACCTCTTCTATTCATTACTAATCCTCCCATCTAAATTCTCCTTCAGCGTTAGTCCTGCTTTGTGTTGTTTTTCAAAATTGCGGATAATCACATCCCTGATTTTAACTCCGGTACTTTTGAAATCGAGTCGTTGTCGCAAAACGCTAAGATCGTCGCCACCGTTTGCAGCATAATCGTTGGTTGCCATCCAGTATTTATTTTCGGGTTGAAGTGGTTTTCCCGATACAATGATATGCGTTGCTTTTTTGTCTGAAATCACAAATCTTACGCCTCCCACACTACCTCCGCCCTCTTCAGCAATTAAATCGTAAAACTGTTGTAATTGTGTGCCGGTCAACTGAACAAATACCATTTCATTTTCAAAAGGCATAATTTCGAATGCTTTACCCACTTTGATAATCCCTTTCTGAAGCCCGGTGCGGATTCCGCCATAGTTAAAAAATGAAACCTCAGGAACAAAATTTAAAGATTGATTCCTGGCTTCAGTTTTTCCTTCTTCCAGCAGTAAATCGGCCAGCAGGTTGGTAAGCCCGCTTTCAGGCTTATTCTTTACCATGTCAGTTTCACAAACCGAAATCACCCGGTTCATGTCGCTGTCGAGTTTATTTTTATATGGCAAATAAATCGAAACAAGATTGCTGTCAACAGTGTTTATCTGTTCATCAATTGAAGTGTTTTGATAGCTGACCGAGGAGATGTAGCTTGATTTACAGGCTGTCGCCAGCAAAAAGTAAGTTATCAACACCGTCAGGCTGAAAGTTCTGAACATCATAGGCTGAGTTTATCTGTTTTAAAAACTATTTTAGCAAACATTGAAATAAAGAGAATGCATTTTAATCGGTTTATGCGAGTTTCAAACATACATATAAAAATATTTTCGGGTGTTTTTTTAATGTTATTTTTAGCGAATGTCTGTACTCCACTGAATCTGGCGGCTCAAAGCAAAGAAGTTGTGGCTAAAAAAGGCGACGGCATTTATAAGCTATTAAAGCACAATGGCCTCGATCCGGCAGTTTATACCAATGCATTTATTGAGATGAATAAAACCCGCCTGGGTGAAAACAATGCGCTGTTTATTGGTGTAAAATACAGGCTCCCTGATGTGGAAACAAAACAAAACAAACCTCCGGTTGTGCCCGAAAATAATTCAACTTTAATAACCACCGATGAAAAGGAAAGTTTGAATAACAACAAACAATCCGCCGCAAAAGAAAAAGAGCCGGTAAAAACTCAGGGGAAAACCCTGAATTATAATGTTTTCGGTAAAAATTACAGCAACGTTGCAGTTAAGAGCGATGAACTGAAAGGGGCTGTTTACTACCTTAAATCGGGGCATGGTGGTCCCGATCCGGGAGCAATGGGGAAATATCAGAATCATACAATTTGCGAAGATGAATATGCTTATGATGTAACATTGCGAATTGCCCGTAATCTGATTGAGCGTGGTGCAACTGTTTATCTGATTGTGATTGATAAAAACGACGGAATAAGGGATGAAACTTTTCTGATGCCCGACAAAGATGAGGTTTGCTATCCCAACCGTACAATTCCGCTGAATCATGTAAAGCGGTTGCAACAACGTGTTGACGCTGTAAACCAGTTGTACAAAAAGCATGGAAACGCATTTCAACGGTTTATTTCTATTCATGTCGATTCGCGGAGCAAGGGAGAGAATATCGATATTTTCTTATATCACGACAGTAAAAGTAACAGTGGAAAGAAGGCTGCCACAATTTTACAGCAAACTTTTCGCGATAAATACAACGAAGTACAACCTGGACGTGGTTACACGGGCAGTGTTTCTGCACGAAATTTATATGTGCTGAAGAACTCGTACCCGACCGGTATTTTTATTGAATTGGGAAATATGAACCACCAGCGCGATATCAAAAGGTTGATTATTGCCGACAACCGGCAGGCAGTTGCCAATTGGCTGACACAAGGTTTGATAAAAGATTTTAAGACCAACCGGTAGATTGTTATTTACTCCATCTTCAATTAAATAAAACTCAAAGTCGATCACTTTGTTTGATTAGTATGAGTTTAGAGCAGTCGTTTATATTATTCGATGGTTATTGTAATTTGTGCAACGGTGTTGTCGATTTTTTGCTAAAACACGCCTGCAAAAATCAATTCGGTTTTATTCCATTACAATCGGAAACCGGCAGGGAAATGATGCAAAAATATAAACTGCCTGAAAATATTGATTCAGTGATTCTGATTGCTGGTGAAAGGGTTTTTATTGAATCGGATGCTGCTCTGGAAATTGTACGCTCCATGCAATTTCCCTGGAAAATCATGCTTGTTTTCGGTATCATTCCCCGGCCGTTGCGCAATAAATTTTACCGTTTTATTGCGTCTAATCGTTATCGGTGGTGGGGCCGCAGGCGTGATTGCCGGGTTTTAGAAAAATGACGTAACAATTCTGCTGGAATATCAGTAAACGCAGCATTAACGATACATGAAATATGTAATTCAATATGCTGTTTTAACAGAAAATATTCTTTAGTTTTACTTACGCAAACCATTAAATCTATCGCATAAAACCATGAAGAAAAAGCAGAAAACAATACGGATTGTCATTTATCTCCTTCTGACATTGTTATTCTTGTTTCTTGCCATCTGGTTTGGCCGACAATTGTTTTTGTAAGGAAGTTTATTTGCCGGGGAAATGAGATTTTTTTTGCTGAAATTTTATTCAAATTCCAGTTTATCTTCCTCAAAATCTTTAAAAAGCATCGAAAGTTGTCCAAGCCAGCCACCGAGTCGTTGCACCGCATCGCTTGTTTCAGGAGTCACTTCTTTCTGCTGCATTTTTAGCAGCAGGTAGCCATATATTGCTTCGAGGCTGATTTGAATGTTGTTTTTGTTGCCGTTACTTTTTAGTTTTAGTTCGGTGATAAGCCCGGCAATGGTTTTATAAGTCTGAACATATTCCGGTACCTGTGCTGTTTCCATCAGTTTTAAATGAAATTCGTTCAGCTCGTTAATCAGGTTCATCAGAAACTGAAAATGGCCTTTTTCACTGATTCCTTCTTTTCCCATCATCAAAACAAGGTTTTGGTACCAGGCGGTGATTTCAGTTTGCTGCGTTTCGTTTTCTGTCTGGTATTTTGAAATCAGTTTTTCCTGAATCTGCTCCATATCCAGTTGAAAAGCCCGTATCAAATCTTCAATCTGAAAAAGATAAAGGATGTATTCGGCAATATTTTCTTTTCGTTTTTGTTTTGCGATAAGCATTGTAAGTCTGGATTATTTTGAATAATGAGAATAACAGGAAATAATTACCACTGAGGTTTCAGTTATTTTATAAATCAACCGGTGTTCGCTGTCGATTCGTCGGCTCCAAAATCCCTGAAACTGATGACGTAGTGGTTCAGGTTTTCCAATGCCTTCGTACGGATTTCTTAAAATGTCACGAATGAGATCGCCGATTTTTAATGCTGTTTTCCTTTCGGTTTCAATCCAATTCCTGTATTCATTAAATGCTGCAGGAACAAATTCAACATTGATCATAACAACTGGTCTGATTTTATAGTTACAACCTGTTTTTTCTTTTCATATTCAATTATTCGTTCTTCTAAAACTTTCGAATATTCAGGATTTCCCAGAATGTATTCTGTATCGTCGGCTGGCTGAATTGTTATTTCAACCATTTTGTGTGGAAATAGCTTTTTAATTCCTTCGATTAGGTCAGGGGTAATTGCATCTGTATTAATTCTGATAGTCGTTTCCATTCAAAGCAATTTTGCTAAATGTACAAATTTAAATAATATTTGAAGGTGCCTGATTAAACGTTTAGTCGTTCAGGTCGAAGAAATCGTCGAGGTCACGACGTTCCTTTTTTGTTGGTCTGCCGGTTCCGGGATCACGGGTAATCCAACGCATATTTTTTTGCATTTCAACAATTTCGAGTTCTTCGGGAGGCGTAATATCTTCAATGTAATTTGTGGTAAGGCTTGCGGCCATTCGTTTTTCGGCCAACTCTAAAATGCGGAAAGTTCGGGTAACCGGTGATTTCCGCACTTTAACAATTTCGCCCGGATGAACAGATCTGGAGGGTTTAACCGGCTGGCTGGCAATTGAAATATGACCTTTCCTGCAAGCTTCAGTTGCCATGCTGCGGGTTTTATAAATCCGCACTGCCCAAAGCCATTTGTCGATTCTTACCTCGTTTCCCATGGATTACCTTTTATTAAAAAAGTTCATGGTTCGCTCGGTTCCTATGGTCCCGAAACTCTGGATAATTTCGATACAGGAATCAATTTTGAACGGGAGTTCTTTTTTTTCTTCCGGTGTCCACTCGCCAAGTACATAATCAACCTGAAATCCTTTGTGGAAGCTGTCACCAATGCCAAAACGCAACCGGGCGTAATCGTTGTGCCCCAAAACCTGGTTAATGTTTTCGAGTCCGTTATGACCGCCGGCACCTCCTTTTGCCCTGAGCCTGATAGTTCCGAACGGCAACGCAAGATCGTCAACCAGTACAAGCAGGTTTTCAATGCCGATATCTTCTTTTTGTAACCAGTAGGATACAGCTTTCCCGCTCAGGTTCATATATGTTGTGGGTTTCAGCAGGATAAATGTACGGGCTTTGAATTTGTACTCGGCTGTAAAACCATAACGGTGGTCTGTAAAACTAATATTGGATGCTCCCGAAAGAGCATCCAATATTTGAAAGCCAATATTATGGCGGGTGTTTTTGTATTCTGCCCCTATATTACCGAGCCCGGCAATTAAGTACTTCACACAATTTATATTTAAGATTTATTCTTCAGCAGCTTCGTCTTCGTCATCTTCAACAATAGCAGCAGCGGAGCCGGCAGCCGAACGTGCAGCACGGGTAATTGTAACTGCCACAACCACATTCGATTTTGTGTCGAGGAATTCAATGTTTTCCATTTTCAGGTCGGCAACTTTTACGCTCTGTCCAATACCTAATTTGGTAACATTAATATCGATTGTATCAGGTAAATCTTTAGCAAGTCCTTTTACTTTCAACCGGCGGAGGTTTGTTTTTAGTTTACCCCCTGTTTTAGTACCTTTTGCAACACCTATAATTTTAATCGGAAGATCGACTTTTACAGGTTTGTTTTCTTCAACTCTGAGAAAATCAATGTGCATAGCCTGTTCTTCAACTGCATGCCACTGAATATCCTGCAAAATTGCCTGATAGCTTTTCCCGTCGATATCGAGGTTTACCAGGTAAACATCGGGTGTGTAAACCAATGGGCGTAATTCGCTGAATGAAATAGAAAAGTGAATGGTTTCGTTTGCACCGTACAAAACGGCTGGAACACTTTCCTGAGAACGTATTTTTTTGGCTTCTTTTTTACCAAGGCTTGTTCTCAATTGCCCTTTTACTAATAAAGTCTTCATTTTAAATAATTTACGTTAACAATTATGGTACTCAGTCCATTCCGCCAACTAACGGAACAACAGCATGCATAAGTAACAATGCTCCTGCTTACGGAAAAAGCGGTGCAAATGTATAAATTATCTGTAATAAAGCGAACTGATTGACTGATTTTTATAAACTCGTTTAATGGCCTGTGCAAATGCTTCAGCAACCGAGATGTACTGAATTTTACTGCCTACGTTTTTGTGCGTTTGAATAGAATCGGTAAAATAAACTGCCTCAAGTTCCGATTTTTCGATACGTTCGACAGCAGGACCGGACAGAACGCCGTGAGCTGCAAACGCCCTTACACTGCGCGCGCCCACATTTTTCATCAGGTTGGCAGCTTTTGTAATGGTTCCGGCTGTGTCTATCATATCGTCAACAATAATTACATCTTTTCCAACAACATCGCCAATAACTGTCATGCTGCCTACCTCGTTAGCTTTGGCCCGTGTTTTATGGCAAATCACCATGTCGGCTTCAAGCATTTTTGAATAGGTATTGGCACGTTTTGTTCCACCCACATCGGGCGAGGCAACAACAATATTATCTAACCCAAGATTTTCGATAAACGGAACAAACAAAGCCGAAGCGTATAAATGATCAACCGGAACATTGAAGAAACCCTGGATTTGGTCGGCATGTAAATCCATGGTAATTACGCGGTCAACTCCGGCAGATGAAAGCAAATCGGCCACTAACTTGGCACCAATCGAAACACGGGGTTTGTCTTTCCTGTCCTGCCGTGCATATCCGAAATACGGAATTACTGCAATTACTTTGTAAGCGCTGGCCCGTTTGGCCGCGTCAATCATTAAGAGCAACTCAAGCAAATTATCGGCTGGTGGCGGGGTTGACTGTACAATAAAAACATGCGAACCACGAATGGTTTCTTCGTAGCAGGGTTCAAACTCGCCATCGGCAAAAACCGGGCACGATGATTTTCCAAGGTCCAAATCAAGATTGTCGCAAATTTTTCCGGCCAGAGATTGTGTCGCCCGGCAACCGAAAATTTTTAATGAATTGTTGTGATTGCCCATGATGTCCGATTTTTCAGATTTCATTTTGCAAAGGTAAAAACTTTGCCAATGCAATTTCGAAATGTTAATATTTCTGTAATAAAATCAGTAAGGAGCTATTCACTTGCTGTGTTCAGCTTCTCAATATATCCAAGTAATTCGTCATTGCCTTCACCGGTTTCGGCTGAGGTTACAAAATAAACAGGCAAGGTTTCCCAGGTTTCGAATAGTTTTTCCTCGTAGTTTTTCAGGTTGGTTTCAAGCTCTGCCGGTTTTAGTTTGTCGATTTTTGTAAATACAATCGAAAACGGAATCTGGCTGATACCAAGCCATTCCATAAATTCGAGGTCAACTTTCTGCGCTTCGTGGCGGGCATCGATCAATACAAAAAGGCAATACAGGTTTTCGCGTTGTAAAATGTATCGCTTAATCATTTGCTCCCATTTCAGCCTTTCTTTTTTCGGAACTTCGGCATAACCGTACCCGGGCAAATCGACAAGGTACCAGTCTTTGTTAATCAGAAAATGATTGATTAACCTTGTTTTTCCGGGTTTGCCCGATATTTTTGCAAGCGCTTTTTTGTTGGTCAGCCGGTTAATTAGCGACGATTTTCCCACATTCGAACGGCCAATAAAAGCATATTCAGGCTTGTTGGGTGGCGGGCATTTTTTGATGTCCGAATTACTTGTTACAAACAATGCATCTTTTATTTCCATTGGTTATCGGGTTACGGCGAATTAAATATATAAAACGAATTTTAGAATAAATCATAATCGCCAAATTTTGGATAGCCATCAGCCGTGTAAGTTACTGGTATGGAATACCGATATGTACTAACTTTCCCAATTTTTCCGTCGGCCATCCGCATATATTCAATGATAGTATATGATGAATAATTATTTGTTGAGAAAGCTCTGTAAAATGCTCCAGTCAAATGATATTGTCCTTTGAAAGGATTTGGATTGGTGTCGAAATCTTGAAAATTAATTTCTTTTTTATAATAGTTTAAATCAGTCGTATCTCCAAATTCTTTAGTCACTGAAATGAGATTTTCATTTTCGAAATGAAATTGTCGCGTTAATCCGTTATCACTGTTTTTTTCCACAATCAGATTATCAGCATACAAATAATTGATTGAAATACTATCTCTTCTTACCACACGAATTAATCTTCCATCATTATCTAAAGCATAAATTGTCGGGTTATTCGGTTTTTCTTTTTGTGAAAAGGAAGGAGAGTAAATCACCCGGGGTTTGGTAAACACCAAAATTTCGTTACCCCTATATACAATGGAATCATAAACATCGGAGGAGAAACTCAGATTGGAGAGATTGGTTCCGGACGGAACATTAAAAAAGCCACCGGTTGTTTTTATTATTTGATTGTTTTCATAGTCAAAAGTTACGATAGTTTTAAGCGGATCATTTGGAGGAAATGTCAGGGACGAATTGTATAAGTATTTGTTGTCATCAATAAAACAAAGATATTCAATCGCACAGTTTTTAAGTCTGGGAACAGGTGTAATAACCTCATCTTGTTTACAACTCCAAAATAACGAAATCAAGATTACTATAATTACAATATTCTTCATAAATAGTACTTTATTATGTGGCTAACTATTTTATAAGCTAAAAGCTTCTACAAAATATAAACCTCCAGCAGCTTCACTTTTTCGGAAACAGGTTTCAGTTGTAATGATTCAATACTTGCCGGAATGAGTACAGTTTCCCCTTTTTCAACACGTTCAGTTCCTTCTTCTGTTTCAATGTCAAAACTTCCGTCGAGTGTCATAAAAATTACAAACGAGTCGATTTGGTGGTAATCTTTTTCAAGGTACTTATTAAATTCGAGCAGGTTGGTGGTGAAATATTTACACTTTGCAAGCTCCACCGATTTGTTAAGTTCGGCGTTGTATTTTGTTTTGTAATCGGGCAGGTACGAATAATCGATGGCATCGATTGCCAGTTCGGTGTGTAATTCGCGAAGATTGCCATTATTGTCCAGTCGGTTGTAATCAAAAATACGATAGGTAACATCCGAAGTCTGCTGGATTTCAGCCACCATACATCCTTTGCCAATGGCATGAATCCGTCCGGCCGGAATAAAAAACACGTCGCCGGGATGTGCTTCGTCGTATTTCAAAATGTCAATCAGGCTGCCATTTTCCACCGATTCGATGTATTTTGATTTGTCAACCGGTTGGTTAAACCCGGCGTTGATAAGCGCGTCAGTATCGGCATCAACCACATACCACATCTCCGTTTTTCCGAAAGCATTGTGTCTTTCTTTCGAAAGCTCGTCGTTGGGGTGTACCTGCACCGAAAGGTCGTCCTGCGCATCGAGAAACTTAATCAGCAGCGGGAATTCGTTGCCAAATTGTTCGTAAACTTTTTCTCCAACGAGTTCGCCCATGTAAATTTCGATGAGTTCATTCAAATCATTTCCTTCCAGAAACCCATTGCTTACTACCGAAATACTTCCTTCAACACCCGAAATTTCCCAGCTTTCGCCACAGTTTTTCAGTTGGCCGAAATCCTTGTTCAGCAATGTTTTTATGCGTTGTCCTCCCCATAGTTTTTCGAGATAAATGGGTTTGAATTTTATTGGATAAAGTCCGCTCATGATTAACGATTTATGATTAATGAATACAGATTAACGATTTATGATTCAATGTCGTTTAGTTAAGAATTTTGAATACTGAAAGGTTTAAACGCAAAGTACACTGAGAAGACGCAAAGTACCGCAAAGTCAATATTAGTATGGCTTCTTTGCGGTTCTCCGCGATTGGCTTTGCAGTTCTCTGCGGTTAAAATTATACTCATTCTCATTAACTAAACGACATTGATTTATGATTTCAGAATTCAAAGTCAACGGCAGCGCGGGCTTCGGTGGTTTCGAGTACGCGTTTTACCACTTTCTGGTGCTCGGGATGTACCTGGTAATTTTGCAAATCTGCAAGGTTTTCGAAATGCGAAATCAATACAAGGTCGTAATTTTTCGATTCAATTTCGTGGTTTACACCAACTTCGAGGAATTTGAGTTCGGCAATTTTATCTTTTAATCCTTCGAGCAATGCTTTTAATTCGTTTCTCACAGCCGTTTTTTCTTCGGTCTGAAATTCTTTCAGTTTAAAAGCCACAACATGATTAATCATAACGCTGTTTTTAAAAGTTTTACTTGTATTTTTACTTTTGCAAAAGTAGTTTTTTATCGCTGTTTTTTCAGCGCAAAACAAAAACCTAAAATAATTAAAACTGAAAATATGCTGATTATTGGTGTTGCAGGCGGTTCGGGGAGCGGAAAAACAACGGTGGTGCGAAAAATACAACAACAGTTTCCAAAGGGCGAAGTTACTGTGCTTTCGCACGATTCGTATTATTACGACAGCAAGGAACTAAGCCTTGAAGAGCGGCGCAAAAAGAATTTCGACCACCCGGATGCCATCGAATTTGAGTTGATGATTGAACATGTGAAGCTATTGAAAAACGGTTTTCCGGTGCAAGAGCCCTCGTATTCGTTTATCACCTGCACGCGTGAAGACGAAACAAGACTGCTGGTTCCGCGTGAGGTGCTTATTATCGAAGGTATTTTATGTCTTACCCATCCAGGGTTGCGCGAATTGATGGATATAAAAGTTTATGTGGATTGCGATGCCGATGTGCGGCTTTCGCGCATCATTCATCGCGATATTGAGGAGCGTGGCCGAAATGTTTCCGAAGTTCTGAAACGGTACGAAAAAACAGTGCGCCCCAGTCATCTTCAGTTTATTGAACCGACCAAACGTTATGCTGATATTATCATTCCACAGGGTGGCAAAAACCACATTGCCATTCAGATACTTACCAATCACATTAATCAAATTCTAAAATAAAAAACTATGCTCTCCAATCTCGACATCGAAAAAGTATTGTTTATCGACATTGAAACAGTACCGGCAGTTCCGGTTTTTGAAGAACTCCCTGAAAACTGGCAGCATTTATGGAAACACAAAATGCAGTTTAAAGCTGAAGAAGGAGAAGATGCAGCAGCACTTTACCAGCGGGCGGGAATTTATGCCGAGTTTGGCCGGATAATCTGTATTTCAGCGGGATACATTGCCACACGCAACAGCGAACGGCAGTACAGGGTAAAATCGTTTAGCAATGCCAGCGAAAAAGAGTTGCTTACCCAGTTTTTTGAAGCAGTGACAAAATTTACACACATCGGTAAAAAAATGCTTTGTGCGCATAACGGTTACGAATTCGATTTTCCGTTTATTGCCCGGCGTGCTTTGGTACAGGGGGTAAAACTGCCGCCGGTTTTTGATATTGCCGGCGCCCGGCCCTGGGAAATGAAAGAGCATTTTCTCGATACTTTACAACTCTGGAAATTTGGCGATTACAAACATTACACTTCGCTTTCGCTTTTGTGCGCCTTATTCGAAATTCCAACACCAAAGGATGATATCGACGGCAGCCAGGTCGCGCAGGTTTATTGGGTTGAAAACGATTTGGACAGAATTGTACGGTATTGCGAAAAAGATACTTTGGCTGTGGCTAACCTGTTGCTGAAATACAAAGGCGAAGAATTAATTCAGCAAGATCAGGTGGTGAGTGTATAAAAAAAGCCGGCCCAAAAACTGAACCGGCTTTGTATTGTGTTTTTTTCTGACTGCTTATTCTGCTGCTTCTTCAATAATATGAATATTGGCGTCAACCAGAATGCGGCCGCAATATTCGCAAACAATAATTTTTTTGCGGTTGGCAATGTCCATCTGGCGCTGTGGCGGTATTTTGTTAAAACAACCACCACAGGCATCGCGCTGAATGGTAACCACTGCGAGTCCGTTGCGCGCATTTTTGCGGATACGTTTAAAAGCTGTGAGGAGACGAGGCTCGATAAACGACTCAATTTTTTCCGATTTGGCTCTCAGTCTGTCTTCTTCAATTTTTGTTTCTTCCTGAATTTCTTCGAGTTCAGTCTTTTTACGTTCAAGATCTTCCTGACGCTCGGCAAGCAATTGTTTCGATTTTACAATTGTTTCTTCTTTTTCCTTCATCTCGGCAGTAAACTCACGAATCCTTTTTTCTGAAAGTTCAATTTCGAGATTCTGAAACTCAATTTCTTTTGAAAGCGAGTCGAATTCACGGTTGTTACGAACGTTATTTTGTTGTTCGGTGTACTTGGTAATTAAAAGTTGCGACTCTTTAATCGCAATTTTTTTGTTGTTAATTGCCGTGTCGAGATTTTTAATTTCGCTGTCGAGATTAATTAAACGGGTTTTTAAACCGGCAATTTCGTCTTCAAGGTCCTGAACTTCGAGCGGAAGCTCACCCCTGAGTACTTTAATTTTATCGATTTCAGAAACCACGGTCTGCAATTCGTGCAGTGCCCTGAGCTTTACTTCAACCGAAATATCTTTTTCGTCTTGCTTTGAAAATACAGTGTTCATCGCTGTTCTATTTAATTTTTCTGTTTAAAAATCAGAAGTAAAAAACCGGGTTGGTATTCACTTCCGTAAAATGGACTGCAAACTTAGGGAATTTTTTTGTAAGTAACTCATAAAAAAGTTCTTTAGTGAACTGTTCGCTTTCAAAATGTCCGATATCGGTAATCACGATTTTATTTTCGGCATCAAAAAACTGGTGGTATTTAAAATCGGACGAAACAAAGAATCCGGCGCCCGATGCAATTGCATTGTTCAGCAGAAACGAGCCTGCACCGCCGCAAACTGCCACTTTTTCAACAGGTTTGCCCAATAATGCTGTATGTTTTATGATCCCGGTTTTAAAGGTCGATTTCAGTTTTTCAAGAAATTCTTTTTCACTGACGGGTTGTGGAAGCAACCCTGTAATACCGGCCCCGACGCCTGCAAAAGTATTGTCGAGCGGATAAATATCGAATGCCACTTCTTCGTACGGATGGTTTTTCAACAGTGCATCAATCACCCTGTTTTGAAGCCACGCCGGGAAAATGGTTTCGAAACGGATTTCTTTTTCAGTGTGAATAACTCCTTTTTCTCCCACAAACGGGCTCGATTCTTCGTTTCCCCTGAAACTGCCAAAACCTTCGGCTGAGTAGCCGCAACTGTCGTAATTTCCGATGTGGCCGGCGCCGGCAGCAAAAACTGCTTCCTGCACTTTTGCAGCATGCTCAGCCGGAATAAATGTGACAAGCTTTTTTAACTGCCCTTTTGCCGGTTGCAAAACCTGGCAATTTATCAGTCCAAGTTTTTCAGCAATTTTTTGGTTCACGCCACGGCTTGCACTGTCGAGGTTGGTGTGAGCTGCATAAATGGCAATGTCGTTTCTAATCGCTTTAATCAGTGTGCGTTCCACATAGTTTTTCCCTGTAAATTTTTTCAGACCCGCAAAAACAATGGGGTGGTGGGCAATTACAAGGTTAATTTTTTTGCTGATGGCTTCGTCAATCACAGCTTCGGTAACATCGATGGTGAGTAAGGCAGCGCTTGCTTCCCAATCCGGGTTTCCGGTAATCAGGCCGGCATTATCATACGATTCCTGCAATGCCAATGGTGCTGTACTTTCGAGGTATTGCGTTATTTCACGTATATTCATTTTCGGGTTTATTTATTCTGAAAAATATCTTCTGAACCGGAAATATCAGTCCTGCATATTATCTCTGATTTCCACCAGTTGGCTTCTGATGTCCTGCAGGCGTTCCACAATTTCGTAATTCTGAATGGTTTCCTCTCTGTTTTCCTTCAATTTCAGTTGCGCACCTTTTAGTGTTAAGCCCTTTTGTTTCACAAGATAATGAATGAGTTTTACCGTAAAAACATCGTCGCTGGTAAACAGGCGGTTTCCTTTTTTGTTTTTGACAGGTTTAAGCACATCAAACTGGGTTTCCCAGTATCTGATGAGCGAAACACTTTCGCCAACCATTTCTGCCACTTCGCCAATGGTGTGATAAATCTTCTCTATTTTAGGCTTTTTGTATGGCATTGGTTCGCAATTAAACCTAATCGAGTGTCTGACCGATGTTCGACGAAATGGCAATCATTTTGTCAAACTCCTCAGCCGAAAGGTCTTTAAAGTAATAGAGTGCGGGGTTTACGCGCTGACCGTCCTTGTGCACTTCGTAATGCAGGTGTGGTGCGGTTGATGCTCCGGTGTTTCCTACATACCCGATAATATCGCCGCGTTTAACTTCCTGCCCCTGTTTTACGTTGTACTTGCTGAGGTGGGCATATACTGTTTCGTAACCCCAGCCATGATTAATTTTTACGTAATGCCCCAAATCATTGTATCCTGAAACTGAACCAGCCAACTCAGTTACCTTGCCGTTTCCGGTTGAATATACCGGAGTGCCAACCGGCGCGGTAAAATCCATTCCCCAATGCATTTTTCGCACTTTGTAAATCGGGTGAATGCGATAGCCCCAGCCGCTTGCGGTTCGTTTCAAATCTTTATTTGTAACGGGTTGAATAGCTGGAATACTGGCAAGCATATCTTCTTTGTTAAGTGCCAGTTTCATCACCTCATCAAATGATTTCGACTGAATGTAGGCTTCTTTGGAAAGTATATCCAGTTTTCGGGCTGCCTCAATTACAAGTGCCGAATTACTCAGGTTTTCGAGATTCGAATATTTGTTGGTTCCACCAAAACCTGCTTTTCGGATGGATGATGGAATCGGGTCGGTTTCGAAAATCACACGGTAAATATTGTCGTCGCGTTGTTGTAAGTCAGTCAGCACATTTTCAACACGTTCCAGGTCTTTTAATAAAAGCTCGTATTGCGAGAGCAATTCCTGGTTTTCACGCTGAAGTTCTTTTGTTTTTGGTGTTTCGTAAAAATAAATTACAATGCCCACCCACACCAGCGATAACACAAGGCTGCTCGAAAAAAAAGCAATGATTTTTGTGATTTGCTCTTTTATCGAATGGCCGATTCGTTCATAATTAAGGGTTTCAGGATTAAATTTATATTTCTTCTTCGTCATTCCGATGGGTAATTTTAACTCCTGGTTTTTACCAAAATTAATTAAATCATATAACTTTGCAGCCTTTTCAGGCAATTTGAGGGGAGGCAAAAATAACCAAATATCCTTGTATGAGCCTGATTGTTCGGTTTAGTTGACATTTTTTAACAAACAACGAAAATATATTTGACACAAATGATACCTACTTCAAAGGAAATCCGCCAGTCGTTTCTCGACTTTTTTGCTTCTAAAAATCACCAGATTGTGCCATCAGCACCAATGGTTGTAAAGGGCGACCCAACGCTGATGTTTACCAATGCAGGCATGAATCAGTTTAAAGACTGGTTTTTGGGGAACGAACCGGCATTGTACAAACGAGTGGCCGACACCCAGAAATGTTTGCGCGTTTCAGGCAAACACAACGATTTGGAAGAAGTGGGTCTCGACACCTACCACCACACCATGTTCGAAATGTTGGGCAACTGGTCGTTTGGCAATTATTTTAAGCAGGATGCCATCGATTGGGCCTGGGAATTTCTGGTTGGGAAAATGGGACTGAATCCCGAACGTTTGTATGCCACTGTTTTTGAAGGTGCTGCCGATGATAAACTCGAACGCGACGACGAAGCTGCCAATCTCTGGCTGAAATACCTCCCTGCCGAAAGGGTTATCAACGGCAACAAAAAAGATAATTTCTGGGAAATGGGCGACACAGGTCCGTGCGGTCCATGCTCCGAAATCCACGTGGATATTCGCAGCGACGATGAAATAGCCAAAATTCCCGGTATCGAACTGGTAAATAAAAGCCACCCGCAGGTAATCGAAGTCTGGAACCTCGTTTTTATTCAGTTTAACCGCAAAGCCAACGGCCAACTGGAAGAACTGCCTGCTAAACATGTGGATACAGGCATGGGTTTCGAAAGGTTGTGTATGGCATTGCAGGGAGTAAAATCGAATTACGACACCGATATTTTTCAGAATACGATTGCCGAATTGGGCAAATTATGCAATATGAAATATGGTGATGATGAAAAGACCGACATTGCCATGCGGGTAATTGCAGACCATTTGCGGGCTGTGGCTTTTGCCATTGCCGATGGTCAGTTGCCATCGAACAACAAAGCCGGTTATGTAATCCGCCGTATTTTGCGCCGTGCCGTTCGTTACGGTTACACTTTCCTCGGCTTCCGCGAGGCTTTCATTTTTAAATTGATTGAAGCGCTCAAAGAAACCATGGGCGCTGCTTTCCCTGAGTTGGTAAGCCAGCAGTCGTTAATCGAAAAAGTAATCAAGGAAGAGGAAGAATCATTCCTTCGTACACTGTCAACCGGAATCAGGCTGATGGACGACCTGATTGCAAAGGCAAAACAGGAAAACCGAATTGAAATACAAGGCAAAAATGCATTCGTACTTTTTGATACTTATGGTTTTCCGCTCGATTTAACCGAACTGATTGCCCGTGAAAATGGGATGACTGTTGACACCGAAGGTTTTCAAACCGAAATGGAACAGCAGAAAAACCGTTCGCGGAATGCAGCAGCGCAGGAAACCGACGACTGGGTGGAAATCCGCAAAATTGAACAGACAGTATTTCTGGGGTATGATAAACTGGAAGCTGAAATCAGAATTGCGCGTTACCGGAAAGTAACGCAACAAAAGAAAACATTCTTCCAGCTTGTTTTCGATCAGACACCGTTTTATGGTGAGTCGGGCGGACAAGCCGGCGATTCGGGCACCATTGAGTTTGAAGGACAAAAACTGGTGATTTTCGATACACAAAAAGAAAACAACCTGATAGTGCATTTAACCGAAAAAATGCCTGCTGCCGCCGACGAAACTTTTGTGGCAAAAGTAAATATTGAGAAACGCCAGAACACGGCCAATAACCACACGGCAACACATCTTTTACATGCCGCGCTTCGCGAAGTATTAGGAAAACATGTGGAACAGAAAGGTTCGCTGGTAAATGCCGACCACCTGCGTTTCGACTTTTCGCATTTTCAGAAAATGACCGACGAAGAGATTGAATTGGTTGAAACAATTGTAAATACCAAAATCCGTGAAAACGCAGTACTCGAAGAAAACCGCGCCATGCCCATCGAAGACGCCAAAAAAATGGGAGCGATGATGTTGTTTGGCGAAAAGTACGGAAATGCAGTTAGGGTAATCAAATTTGGCGAATCGGTGGAATTGTGCGGAGGAACACATGTTTCGGCCACCGGTCAAATCGGTATTTTCAAAATTGTTTCTGAAAGCGCCATTGCAGCCGGGGTTCGCCGCATCGAAGCAATCACTGCCGCTCATGCCGAAAAATTTGTGAATGAACAGATAAAAACCCTGAAGAATATTCAGGAAGCTATAAAAAGTACCAACGATATTCTTGGCAGCGTAATGAATCTTCAGAAGGAAAACAGCGAACTTTTGAAGCAAATTGAAATATTTAACCGCGAACGTGTAAAGGTGGTGAAGGACAACCTCAAAAGTCGGGTACTCAACGAGAATGGTGTAAATATTATTTCGGGCGAGGTTGGAATCGGAAATGCAGCAATGGTAAAAGACCTGGCGTACCAGTTAAAAGGCGAAGTGGAAAATCTTTTTCTTGTGGTTGGTGCTGTTATTGACGGAAAACCGCTGCTCACGGTTATGATTTCGGAAAATATTGTGGCCGAAAAAGGATTGGATGCCGGGAAAATTGTGCGTGAGGCAGGCCGCGAAATTCAGGGCGGCGGCGGCGGACAGCCTTTTTATGCTACTGCCGGCGGTAAAAATGCCGAAGGTTTGCAGGCTGCTGTTGATAAGGCGCTTTCGTTTTTAAAATAAGTGGTGCAGCGATTTCTAATTGCTGATATAAGAAAATCGAGTTAAATCCCGACGCCCAGGGATCGGAACTTTGAAAGAAAAGAACCGTTCCTTCTGAGTAAAAACAGAAGGAGCGGTTCTTTTTTGCATACCAGACATAAAATACCATTAACTCTTCTTTTTAAGAATCATTTCTTTGTTATCATCACAACAAAACATATTTTCGGGCTGTTATAACAATTGAAATGAGAAACAGGAATTTTGTAAACAAAGAAGCAGCCAATCACCGGGTTAAAGATCCGGGCCTGCCTTTTTCTGTCTCTTTACTCAATACTCACTACTCACGTCTCATTACTCATTGCTCATTACTCAAATCTAACAATCTCAAGTCTTCAATATGAAAAAGTTCTTTGCATTTATCACTTCCATGCCGTTTATGGGTTTCCTTTTGCTGGCTGTTGGTTTTGCCATGGCCATTGCCACGTTTGTCGAAAGCAGTTATGGTACGCCCACCGCGCAGGCGCTGGTTTACAAAACCCGTTGGTTCGAGGCTATCTGGATTTTGCTGGCCATTAACCTTGTAAACAATCTGTTGAAATACAAATTCTTTACCCGGAAACGTTTTACACTCGGGCTTTTTCATATTTCGTTCCTGGTGATTTTGCTGGGTGCTGCCATTACGCGCTACATCAGTTACGAAGGAGTGATGCACATTCGCGAGAACGAAAGTTCGAGTCACATCCTTTCGTCAGAAAGCTATTTCTTTGCCGGCTATGATGACCAACACAAAGAAAAACGGGCACTTTTTTCTGAAATCGCACCAAAACAGTTTGCTGCAAAATTGAATGTGGACGGGCAGACCGTAAAAATAAAGGTTGTTGGCTTTATCGAAAATGCCGAACAACAACCCATCCCATCTGAAACCGGCGCGCCGCTTATCGATTTTGTTTTTTCATCGCCTTCGGCGCAGGGAATGCAGTCGTTTCAGTTTCGCCCCGGCGATGTTTTGAACTACCCGGGTTTTACCGCCGGATTTGAGCCGGATGTGGCAACCGGTGTCCGGTTTTTCAGAAACGGTAACCAGTTGCTGCTGACTGCTGCCGACTCTATCAGCGAAATGACCATGGCCAGCCAGGAATCGGTTACTTTTCCGGCGGGCGACACGGTGGAAGTAAAAAATATGTTCCTCTACAGTTTCGGGAATTTCAGGTTTCTTGTGCGCAATTATTTTCCGTCGGCGGCTTTTACCGCGGTAAAAAGCCAGGGACAAACCTCAACCGATGCTGTGATGGTTGAAATTTCGGATGGAAAAAGTGTGCAGACAGTGCCGGTTTTTGGCCATTCGGGTGTTGCGCCCGACACGGTTTTTATTCCGCTTGGCAACGGCACACTGCGGCTGGCTTATGGTTCGAAACCCATTTCGCTGCCATTCAGCCTGTATTTGAAAGATTTTCAGCTTGAACGCTATCCCGGTTCGCAGTCACCTTCGTCGTTTGCTTCAGAAGTGGTTTTGCAGGACGATAACATCGGGCTTAAAAAAGACATCCGCATTTTTATGAATAATACACTCACCCACAAGGGGTATAAATTTTTCCAGAGCAGTTATGACACCGACGAATTGGGAACTGTACTTTCGGTTAATCACGATTTCTGGGGGACCTGGATTACTTATCTCGGTTATGCACTTCTCATTTTAGGTATTATTTTATCGATGATTAACCCAAGTTCCTATTTCCAGTTTCTGGTTCGGAAATTAAAACAGAGTTCGGTACACGCTGTCCTGATTTTATTGGCTGTGGGCGGATTATCGGTTGGTGCAATAGCCCAACCCGGTTCGGCAGCTTCAATCCCCGATATTGATGATGCAACTGTTGAAGCTTTCAGCCGTTTGTGGGTACAGGGTGTTGACGGGCGTATTGAACCGGTTTCGACCCTCAATAGCGAAATTGTGAGAAAAGTAACCCACAAATCGTCGGTGTATGGAAAATCGGCAGATGAGGTGGTGCTGAGCATGATGACACAAAGTTCGCTTTGGCAAACGATGCCCATGATTTATGTGGCCAACAAAACATTGGAAGAGCAATTGGGTGCCAACGGAAAATATCTGGCCATTCAACAACTCTTCGACGAAAAAGGCAATTATAAAATACTTGAAAGTGTGCGGGCTGCTTACGAAAAAACGCCTGCTTTCCGCAACCGGATTGAAAAGGAATACATTTATCTCGACGAGCGGGTGAACATCTGTTTTATGGTTTTCCAGGGGAGTATTTTTAACATCTTCCCGCGTGACCACCGCGATAAACCCTGGTACCAACCCGGTGCCGATGCCGAGGAATATTCGGGCGGCGATTCACTTTTTGTGCGAAACGGTTTTCAGTTGATGCTGCAATCGGTGGCCGAACAAAAATATGTGGATGCCAACCAGATTTTGCAGGCTGTGGGCACTTTTCAGCAAAAATTTGGCGGCGAACTCATTCCGTCAGAAACCAAAAAGAGCATCGAAATCACCTACAACAAAATCAACCCCTTCAAACGGGTTTTTCCATGGTACCTGTTGTTTGGGTTCTTTCTTTTGTTTGTGTTGTTTGTAAATATTTTCAGGCAAAAACCACTGCCGAAATACCTGAGAATGGCTTTTGTGGGCGGCATTGTAATTTTATTTCTGGTGCATACCGCAGGACTGGTTTTGCGGTGGTATATTTCGGGGCATGCACCGTGGAGCAACGGTTACGAATCGGTGGTTTATGTAGCCTGGGCGGTAATGCTGGCCGGACTTATTTTTGGCCGAAAATACGCCATGGTTATTGGAACTGCATCACTTCTCACAGGTATCGCGCTATTTGTGGCGCATCTCAGCTGGATGAACCCTGAAATCACGCCGCTGGTTCCGGTACTGAAATCGTATTGGCTCACTATTCACGTGGCCATTATCACCGCCAGTTATGGTTTTATCGGGTTGAGCATGTTTTTGGGAATCATGGTGATGATTCTGATTGTGTTGCGCCGCAAACAGAACGAACAAAAAGTAACTGGTTTTATTGAACAGCTAACTACAATTAACGAGATGTCGGCCACGGTTGGATTGTATTTTCTTACCATCGGAACATTTCTGGGTGGTGTTTGGGCCAACGAAAGCTGGGGTCGTTACTGGGGCTGGGACCCCAAGGAAACCTGGGCACTGATAACAGTTGTGATTTATTCATTTATTGTGCACATGCGCCTGATTCCCGGTTTGAAAGGGATTTTCAACTATAACATGGCATCCATTTTGGGTTTTGCTTCGGTGCTGATGACCTATTTCGGGGTGAATTATTACCTCAGCGGGCTACACTCCTACGGAAAAGGTGTTGCCGATGGTGTTCACCCAGCCGTTCCGGTTTCGTTTGCCTTGCTGGCCGCACTGATGATTTGGGCTTACATCAAACAAACAAAATTTGAGAAGGAGAGCGAAAGATGAATACCGGAGACCGGAGACCGAATCTTGAAGATGCCACAACAAAGCTATCATTTCTGCGAGTGGGCGAATAGAAATCTGTGGAAAGTTCAATAAATTAAATCATGATTTTTTGGTCTTATGATACCATTGAGATTTACAATTTGAAATATTCTGCCGAAAATTTTCAGTTGGAAGCTGAGACACACATTAATAATTTGCGCCAGCAGAAGGGACCAAATATTTTGGCTAAAGATACTATCCTAAAATCCAAATTTATTTTTATGTTTTTTCTAATTTTTCAATTGCGGAAAGAGGAGCTTTTGCTCTGCATCTTCGGATGTTCATTGTTCTTAAAGCAATTTTGGTGGCAATAACGCTGACTTGATGGTCCATGTCGATAACTGAAACAGTTATCAAATTTGTCTTTGCTGACATCCGCAGAAACTGAATATTTAAAACATCTTTTTCCCTGTTTTCAGGCTAGCCCTTTTTTATAATTCTTTGCTCTTGGTAATGCTTAATTGCATCAGCTAAACAACATTAAAATACTATTCTGAATCGTAAAAAAGGCAATAATGAAAGTTTGTCTTTAGCACTGAATCGTAACACGTTCTTAGCCACATAGTCCAATATCTTTCACTATGCCTTTTCTCAAATGTTATAAAATCTCACTTAATTCATCGATTCAAAGATATGAGCCCGGTTCTCCTATCAAAAATGTTAGTTGGCTGAAGCCAACGGCAATTTTCATTACAGTTTTTTGAACCGAACGGCCATTCCGCCACCGGCTCCCAAAGTAATGGGCAGTGTGGAAGTTTTGTCAACGGCAACGGTTGAAATGGCTACTTTTTCAGGCTCGCTTTGCCAGGTGGTTCCGGGAGCATCGGCATAAATTTGTGCTTCATAACTGCCGTCACCCAGAAAATCGAGCGAAACGTTGAATTCGCGGCCTTCCTCGTTGGTCATGCTGCCCAGGTACCAGTCGTCGCTTTTGCGGTCTTTGCGCACCGTGGTCACATATTCGCCAATTTCACCATTCAACACTTTGGTGTCGTCCCAGTCCACCGGAACATCTTTCAGAAACCGGAATGCCGGGTGTCCGTCGTAGTTATCGGGCAGGTCGGCCAGCATCTGGATTGGCGAATACAATGTTACGTAATAAGCCAGTTGTTTTGCCAGCGTGGTGTGAACCGAACGGTTGTTAAAACCCTGTTCTTCATTCAAATCGAAAATACCGGGTGTAAAATCCATCGGACCGGCCAACATGCGGGTGAAAACAAGTTTCAGTGTGTGGTCGGGCGGATTGCCGTCGCTCCAGGCATCGTATTCCATACCGCGGGCACCTTCGCGCGACATCATATTCGGATAAGTACGGCGTTCGCCTGTGTCTTTTATTGGTTCGTGAAAATTAACAGCCAACTGGTATTCAGCCGCTTTTTTCAAAACGTAGCGGTAATAATTCACGCCAAACTGACCGTGGTGCCACTCTTTCATATTCAATCGCGAACCCACCTGCCCAATTTTGATATCGTGAATTCCCATTTTCTGGTACAACGCCATTCCCGAATCAATCTGCGTCATATAATTTATCAGGTTCGAACCGGTTTCGTGGTAACCAATCAGTTTTACGCCTTTGCTGTCGCCGTATTTCACCACTTCTTCGAGGTTGAAATCGTCGGTGCTTTTGGTAAAGCTGAACATGTGCATGGCGTTTTCATACCATGCCGGCGTCCAGCCTTTGTTCCAGCCTTCAATCAAAAGCCTGTCGATGCCGAGTTTCTGGCAATAATCGATGTACCATTTGGCATTTTTGGTGGAAGCGCCGTGTTTTTCGCTTTCCCAGAAAGTATATTTGCTGATGTGCATTCCCCACCAGATTCCGAGGTATTTGCGTGGCTGAACATACGAAACATCGCCCATTGCGTTGGGTTCGTTCAGGTTCAGAATGAGGTACGAAGTAATCAGGTCGCCCGCTTTTTCGCCAATCTGAACTGTGCGCCACGGTGATTTGAAGGGTGCTTTTGTTTTTACCTTCACCCCATCCGACCACGGAACAAGGTTGCATTTCAGGTTGTTACCGGCAGTCTGTTCCACTGTCATCGAGGCAAAATCAACCAGATTGGCTTCGTGAATGGAAAGGTAAAGTCCGTCGTCGGATTTGAAAGTAACAGGCGTGTGTACCGTGTCCATTTCCGAAATCAGCGTTTTTGTGTAGAAATATTCATAACGGTTGTCGCGATAAGCCGGAATCCACCAGGCATTTCCGCCGCTGGCGAGGTTAAATTCCGAAACCTCATCCATGATAAAAATGCTGTCGCCACTGCCCTGTTCGGGATAAATGTAGCGGAAAGCAATCCCGTCGTTGTAAGCGCGCAACTGGATTTCGAGTTTCCGCTGAGCGCCTTTTTTCTCCTGCAAGGTCACACTCAGTTCGTTGCAATTGTTCTGAATCATCCGTTTTTCGCCCCAAACCTGTTCCCAAGTTTCGTCGATGGTGGTGGTTTTTGATTCGAGCACTTTAAAACCGGCATCAAAATTATCACCGCCTTTAAAAATAAAACCGAGTTTTGAAGGATTGATAACCGCTTTTTCGCCATGATTTACAGTGTATTTCGGCACACCTTTTTCAAGTACGAAATCGATTTTGTTCACTCCGTCGGGGGAAGAAACCGAGATTTTTTCGTTGGATTCGACTGCACAACTGATAAACAAAACAGTCAGCGCGGCAAGAAAGAAGAATTGTAGCTTTTTCATATTTTGAATTTTAGTTTATTTGTTTTTTACCACATAGGCACATAGGGCACATGAGATTATATCAACCTATTTTAACTGTATTTTTACTTTGCTTTCTTTTAAACCGTCGGCTTTGGCGGTTAAAACCACTTCGCCATTTTTTTCACCGGCCTGCACCACAACCAGGCACTTTCCATAAAATGCCTTTATTGTTGAGCCTTTCATCGACTCATGACTTACCGGATTTCCGTTATCGACACCCACAATTTTTGCATTACCCGAAACTTCAAACTGTATCTGATTCATAGCGTCGGGAACCAGAATGCCGTTTTCGTCGGTAACATCAACCGTGATAAACGAAAGGTCTTCACCATCAGCGGCAATTGACGAACGGTCGGCTTTTGCCACCAGTTGAGTGGCTGCACCTGCCGTTTTAATTTCTTTTTCCAATATCACTTTTCCGGCTTTTCTCGAAACTGCTTTAACGGTTCCGGCTTCAAACGGAACTTTCCAAACGAGATGCAACTCCTCTCCCTGTTTCGATTTGGTTCCGAGCGATTTTCCGTTCAGGAAAAGCTCCACCTCATCGGCATTGGAATAATAAACCCACAAATCGACAACCTGTCCGGGTTGCCAGTTCCAGTGCGGAAAAAGGTGCAAAACATCTTTGTTTGTCCACTCGCTTTGGTACATGTAATACACATCTTTCGGGAAGCCTGCCAGGTCGATGATTCCGAAATACGAACTGCGCGACGGCCACCAGTATGGTGTTGGTTCGCCCAGGTAATCAAAACCGGTCCAGATGTAAGTTCCGGCAACATGGTTGTATTTTTTTACCAGTTTCCAGCTTTCTTCGTGCGTTGATCCCCATGGAACGTGACAATTATCGTAAGCCGAACACTGTTGCTCCGGGTTTCCGAAAGAAGCTGCCCGGTTGCGACCACGGGTCGGCCAGATAAAAATGCTGTCGGACGGCATCTGGTAAAAACCACGCGTCATTAAACCTGAAGTTGACTCTGAAATAATCAGCTTTTTACCCGGATAGTTTTCAGGGAATTTTTCAAAACTCTGGTGATGATAGTTAAAACCATACAAATCGAGCGAACCTGATTTAAACAGGTTGTTCCACGGATTCACTTCATTACAGGCAGCAGTTATCAGTCTTGTTGTATCGAGACTGATAACAATATTGGCCAGTTTGGTGGTAATCAGCGAATTCACCGACATTTCAGGTGAATGGAAAAGGCTTGTGTCCATATTCTTGTCGAAGTTCAGAATCAGGTTGGCCTGTTCAATACTGATTGTGTCGGCTTTAACATCCTGCCATTGCTCGAGAACTTCGTTTCCTATGCTCCACATCATCACCGACGGATGGTTTCTGTCGCGAAGAATGTGGTCGGTTAAATCGCGCTCGTGCCACTCCGGAAAACTGTGCGAATAATCGAAAGGCGTTTTCTTCTTGCGCCACATGTCGAAAGTTTCATCCTGAACGATGAACCCCATTTTATCGCACAAATCGAGCAATTCGGGTGCGGGCGGGTTGTGCGAAGTACGAATTGAATTGACCCCCATTTCCTTCAGAATTTCAAGCTGACGTTCCAAAGCCCGTGTATTAATGGCGCTTCCGAGACATCCCAAATCGTGATGCTGGCAAACTCCCAGAATTTTCATTCTTTTTCCGTTTAACGAAAATCCTTCCTTTTCATCGAATTTAAAATACCGAATTCCAAACAGTGTTTCATAGCTGTCGGTCAGTTTGCCATCAAAATAAACTTCGGTAATGGCCTTGTATAATTGCGGATTTTCGACACTCCACAAAACCGGATTTTCAATTTTGATTTCGTTTGTGAACTCCTCAGAACTGTTCTTCCAGGGATTTACATTGATTTCAGCTTTTGTGAGTTTTTTTCCTGAAGGATTGAAAATGATGGTTTTAAGCGATAAGTTATTTTCTTTTCCCGACTGGTTTTCAATTCTGGTTTTTATTACTACCTGAGCATTTTCCGCAGTCACTTCAGGAGTTGTAATAAATGTTCCCCACTGACCAACATGCACTTTCCCGGTTTTTACCAGCCACACATTCCGAAAAATTCCGGAACCGGAATACCAGCGCGAGTTGGGCTGCACCGAATTATCGACTTTTACTGCCAGCACATTTTCTCCGCCAAAATTGAGGTGCGGGGTTAAATCGTACCTGAACGAAATGTAACCATACGGGCGCATTCCAAGATAGTGTCCGTTAATCCATGCCTCGCTTTTTTGGTAAACGCCGTCGAAATCGATAAAAATCAATTTGTCTTTATCTGTTTCAGCAATCTGAAATTTTTTGCGGTACCAGCCAATTCCGCCCGGAAGTGCGCCACCACCCGGCGATGCCGGATTATCTGCACTGAATTCTCCTTCAATACTCCAGTCGTGCGGCACATTCAGCAGTCGCCATCCCGAATCATCAAATTCAACATTTTTAAATGCTTCGTTATCAGCAAGAATAAACTTCCAGTCTTTTGTGAGTTTGATGGTTTCTCGGGCTGATTGATTCCGGGCACAACTAACCATCGAAATGACTAACAGAAACAAAATAAAAGTTGGAAGGTAAGTTTTGATTT
>JBFXFM010000002.1:0-214087 GCA_050179035.1 Draconibacterium sp.
CATGTGGCATGATTTTGTTTTTTTTGTTTGATATCCTGAAGATACCAAAAACCAACGTAAAAGCCTGATATCACTGCTTTAAGTTATGCACAGCGGGTGGTTAGTTTTTGCACAGTCTGACGGTTGCCTGCACCAAAATTTGAAGAACCATCACGACGAATTGTTCCGGTTAAAATATAGCGGTTCATTAACGAATAAGTGGCACGGCCAAAGAATGATAAACCACGCACGTCAAGATTGTAGGCACCACTTCCGGTTCTGGTTGTCGGGTCGCTGGTGAGGCTGATGTCGCGTATATTATCGGCCGGAAAATCGACAGCAGAAGCAGAGCTCCAGTTGCCAAAGCCTTTACTTACTGAATTACCAGCCATTAAAGTCAGGTTATGGATGTCGTTTTTCCAATTGTAAGTAAGGTAAGTTTCGAGTGCAAGCGTATTGAAATTTGAGTTACTGATATCGAGACGATAACGTGCATCGTAGTTATACAAAACCACAGGTGTAACACCATCGGGCATGTACCGTTTTTTGTTGCCCGAAAAATTATAAGAGTTACCAGCCGAAAAATTGTAAGAACCCAACGACTTCAGGGTTAATCCTTTGAAAAATTCGATGTTTACATAAGCACTTGCAAAAACGTTATTGTTTTTGTTGATTCCTGTATTTTCCATCTGAACGGCATAAACGTTGTCGGAAAGCATACCATCGTACGCGCCAACATTACCCTGAATTGGTGAGCCATATGTTCCGTTTGCATTTATTACATCAGGGCTTACCAGCGCACTGGTAGTTGGGTCAACGTAATCCATTGTAGGGCAAAGGAAAGCCCAGTCGCGGATTGACGAGAGGTTTCCATTGTTTCCAAACCCGGAGTTACTTCCCTGTGTTTCAGAATGAACAAAATTAATGTCGCCACCAATTTCAAGAAAATCGGCTACTTTCGACACCACATTGGCGCGGGCAGTTAAACGTTTGTAGTTTGAGTTAAAAACAATACCATCGTGGTTCAGATAGCTTGCTGAAAAGTTCGACTGATTTTTTTCTGTTCCACCCGTAGCCGAAAGATTGTATTGCTGTTTGAGAGCAACTCGTGTCATTTCCTTTTGCCAATCGATGGTTTTTCTTTTACCGTCGTAGTTTTGGGCAAAAATCTGGTTTTGTAAAACTGCTCCATCATTTGCACGGGCAGTTCTTATATTCATTGCATATTGGTCGGCATCGCCAACATCGAGTGTTGAGGCTAAGGTCTGAACTCCATAATCTGCTGTGAATGTAATATTTGAAATACCAACTTTACCATGTTTGGTAGAAATCATGATTACACCATTTGCTCCGGCAGCACCATAAATTGCTGTTGCTGAAGCATCTTTCAATACTTCGATACTCTCAATATCGCTTGGTGTTAAAAAATTGGCATTGGTACCAACCTGAACTCCATCAACCACATATAACGGATTGGCACTTCCGTTAATGGTGGCAACACCACGAATGCGAATAGCTGCATTTGCGTCGGGAGCACCATCTTGTGAAGTTACAATTACACCTGCAGCTGCACCTTGCAAACCCTGCAGAATGTTAGTAGGAGCTTTTTTCATCATGGCTTCTGTATTTACAGAGGCAACAGAACCTGAAATATCACTCTTTTTTACAGTTCCGTAACCAACCACAATTACATCTTCAACCATCAGGTCTCCGGTTGAAAGTTGAATATCAATCTCTTTCTGCTCACCTACAACTATTTCCTGTCCTTCATATCCAATGAAGGAATACGCAAGTACAGAACCTGCTTTGGCATCAATCTGGTACTTTCCGTTTACATCTGTTACTGTCCCGTTTGTTGTTCCTTTAATTACCACATTTACTCCTACCATTGGAGTTCCGGTTTCATCTTTTACAGTTCCCCTTACCAGGTTTGTTTGCGCAAAACTCCAGAGTGAGAAAAACAATAACGGTAACAAAACTGTTGCAAACTGAATTAGTTTGTTTGTTTTTTTCATAAAGCTGATTTAATTAAATTAATGAATTGAATTGTTTGTAAATTCAGTTGATTTGGTTAGTTCTGTTTATTAAAGCGTACCTCTGTTTGTTATAACCTCCTTTCTTTCAAATTAATTTATGTTTGTGTTGATTGATTTTCCTTTAAACCCACTAATTCTGCTGATATAAAACTTGCTAATCAATTTAATGCCTGAATATTTTTTCCGGATGTTTATTAAATTCTTCTATTGAAGTGAATTGAAAATCAGGAGTAGGATATGTTTTCTTCTCATAATAGTTAGGTTGATGTGTAAATAATGTGACTGTAAAAATAAACTCAGACCAGAACAGAACACTTCGTTTTCAGATATTCATTTTCAGCTTTTAGATAAAGCTTATTTTATGATTTATATCATAAAAAACACTATAATAATGATTACCAGAAGATTACCTTGATGAATGTGATGAGATTAATTTAAACAGTAAGATAATGCTATAAAAAAGGAGCTACTCTAAAATATCTGTTGGCGATTTGCCGAAGAAATTCTTGAAAACAGTACTAAAATAACCTATACTGCTGAAGCCACACATTTCGCTTACCTCTGTTACGGTATATTTGCGGGTTTGCAGCAGTTCTGATGCGTGACGAAGCCGGATGGATTTAATTAAATCGGTTGGCGACTGGCCTGTTAACGATTTTACTTTTTTATATAAAAGCGAGGAACTTACATTCATTGCAGAGGCAAACTCATCCTTATCGAAACTGGAATTGGCAATATTTGCCCAGGCAATTTCCATAAGTTTTTTTACAAATTTATCGTTGATGTCGTTGGTTAACAGCGGTTCTGTATTGTCTTTATCAATCAGTTTCAGTGCCTTTTCACGAATAACTTCGCGGTTATGGATTATTGTCCGTATTTTTTGAACCAGCAGGCTCATATCAAAAGGTTTGGTAAGATAATCGTCGGCTCCCAAACCCAACCCTTGCAATTGTTTTGCTTTATCAGTAAGTGCCGAAAGCAAAATCATCGGAATATGTGAAGTTTCCCAGTTCGATTTAACCTGTTCACATAACTCGAAGCCATTTTTATTTGGCATCATTACATCCGAAACGATCAAATCGGGAGAGTGGGCTAAAATTAGTTGCCAGGCTTTTTCTCCATCTTCGGCAACAAATACTGTAAACTCCCCACCTATTTTGGCTGCAAGAAAATTGCGCAGTTCCTCGTTGTCTTCCACAATCAGAATACTCATCCTTTTCAACCCACTGTTTTCCGAAACCGATTCTCCGGCTGGCAAAATATTTTGAGCTAAATCAAAGTTAATATCAGGTTCATCAAAAGATATAATTTGTTCTTTAACAGCTACTTCTTTATATGGAACCGAAATTTGAAAAGCAGAACCTTCATTCTCCTGGCTTTCGAACGAAATGGAGCCACCGTGCATGGAAACATATTTTTTTACCAGCAGAAGTCCGATTCCGGAACCAACAATTTTAGCATTCATTGCATTTTCGCCACGGTAAAACTCTCTGAAGAGTTTACGCTGGGCTTTTTTACTTATTCCTATTCCTTTATCTTTAACTATCAGGGTCCACTTATTTTTTTCTCCTTTAAATTCAATTCTCACATGGCCATCGTTATGCGAATATTTTACTGCATTCGAGATTAAGTTATCAATTACCTTTTCCATCTTTAATTCGTCAATTGCAGTTACATAGCTCTCCTGATAGGTAATAAATTGAATCTGAATATTTTTACTTCTGGCAAGCGATTCGTACATCAGTTTCCGTTTCGAAACCAGTTTTACAACATCGGTCATCGCGAATGATACAAACTCCTTTCCGACATCAACTTTTTGAAAATCCATTAGTTGAGTAACTACCAACGAAAGTTGCCGGGCTTGATTAACTGCAATTTGCAAATATTTTTTCCCAGCATCAGACAGATTTTTTTCGTGTGTAAGTTCTTCTACCGGAGCTTTAATCAATGTCAGCGCTGTTCTGATTTCATGTGCGGTATTGGTAAAAAAGCTCACTTTCTCTTCTGTGTGTCTCTGCTTTAAACTGTTAATATAATACAGCAACAACAGAATTATAACGCCAGCGACTACAACAATTAATAACAAAACAAACCAGGCTTTCTTCCAGAAAGGAGGAATCATGCGTATTTCAATCGATCGCTCACTCAGAACCTGTGAAAGAGAACTGTCGAAAAGTTTAACACGCAGCGTAAAATTTCCACTGGGTATATTGGTGTAAGTTATTATTCTGTTACTTGTTAACATTGACCACTCATTATCAAAACCTTCGAGTTTCCACGAGAATTTTGCTCCGGAAATAACACCAAGCGGAAGCAACTCCAGACTTATTGTATTTTGAAAATATTTCAAATCAATGCTTTCAAGTTTATCAACCGGTACACTCAAATCGAACAACGAATTGTCTCTGATAGAGCGCCCGGAAACAGTAAAGTCCTGAAAGAAAATTCTCCCACCCGCAGTGATTTCTTTTAACGAATCTGGAGTGAAAAATACAACGCCCTTGCTTGTTCCCCAGGCCAGATTACCGTTTTTCAATTTTACAACTGCACTTTTATTGAATGATACTGATGAAAATAGCGATATCGACGAAAATGTAAGGGCCGTTTTTTCTTTAGGATCAAAGCGGCATAAACCACCCTCGGTACCCAACCAAAGGTAATTACCTGCAAATACAATACTATTGACAAAATTGGAAGGAAAACCCGATAGTGTAGTGTATTTATTCGTTTTTCCGGTTTTGAAATCGTATTCGATCAATCCTTCGCCACTGGTACAAATCCAAATTTCAGTCCCAAGAACCAAAATATCCTGCACAGCAATGCCTGAAAGCAAATTCTCAAGGTTGCCTTTCTGTTTATTCAGCATCGATAAGCCGTAACTGTGGCCTACCAGTATTTGGTTTGCTGAGAGTTGGGCGAAAGAACTTACAGGTTCATCAGAATATGTTCTGAATTTGTTTTCATCATTTTTATAGCAAACAAATTCACCATTAACTCCACCAATCCACAAATCATGTTCACTGTCCTCAAAAATATCGAATATAAAATTGCTAACCATTGGTGAACCTTGCTCGCCTCTTGCATAATGTGCAAGTTCCCGTCCACTTTTTCTGTCGAGAACATAAATTCCTGATGAATAACTTCCCGCCCAGATTCTTCCCTGAATATCTTCGCAAAGCGTGAGAAAAACCTGTGCTTGTTCAAGTTTGTTATTAAACAGGCTTTTCCACTGGTTTGACACCGGATTCAATACACTGATGCCATTGTTTGTAGCAAACCATATTTTGCCGTCACTATCTTCAAGTATTCCATTTACATCGTTATTTACCAGCGAGTTATTATTATTTGATTGATGTACAATTTGCGTTACAATTGGTGAGGTAATATCGTAAAATGAAACTCCTCCGCTAATTGTACCTATCCAGACCCGTTTCCCTGGTTCGTAAAAGATATCATAAACTCCATTGCCAGGCAGCGAGTTTGGGTCATCGGCACTTTCCTTGAAAACATGTAAAACTTTATCGCCGGATTTGTTTATTTCCCAAATTCCCTGCCCATCAATACCCATTAAAAGGGTTGAATCAGAATTTTCCTCAATGGCAAGAATTGGTTGTTTCGGAATATTTGACTGTAAAACCTGAGTAAACACCCCTGAATTTATACTAAAACTATATAAGCCATTTGACAGGGTTCCTATCCAAAGTTTGTTTTGATTCTCGTCAAAACAAATTGATGATACCGCAAACGATTCTGTTTGTTTATTTTGAAAGATTGTTTTGCTCTGGTGCGTTTGAATATCAAATTGTCTGATACTTTCGCAGCATGTAATTAACAATTGCCTGTTATTAAACCAGGTTAATGTATATCTTTCATTTGTTTCAATATCTATTCTCTCCAATTCCCCATTATGGAATTTAAACAAGCCTGTACTCAACGCAATCCAGAAATCATTATTTACATCTGTCAATAATCCAAAAACATCAAAATTCTTATTATCAAAGTGTTTATTTAAATTTAAAACCAGTTCGAATTTATCGCTAACCGGATTGTATTGAAAAATCTGACCATTGTTTGTGAAGGCTGTTAGTTTCGAATTCTCGAAAGTTAACCAAACCATAAGGACTCCTTCTGTTTCGTATGGAAGCTGATAAATGCGGTAATCATCATCAGTAAGTCTTAAAATTCCGGTTTTCGATGAGGCCCAAATAAACCCGTTGTCATCTTTGCAAACGGAATTTGTAACTCTGACAGAAATGCCAAACAAAGAGTTCACACTGTTGAATTTCACTGCTAAAGCATTGGAAAAAAACACAATAAAAACAAATAAAAGCAAGGTCTGCCTTAAAAAAAGAAACTTGTATTTTTTTGCCCGGTTAAGCATTTTTCCTTTTTACAATTTTGAAATCATCCATCTTTAAAAGCGAAGAAAATACTGTTTTCAAAATTGTGTAAAAATTCCGGTTTATAAAACTTATTTGTTATGCTGATAAATTATCTCAATAAAGATTAACACATTATCTGCAATTAACACCTAAAAATGAACCTGTTACCAGAATATCGCAGATAATTTAGATTGAAGTGATTTGTAAATGAATGCCGAGAAAATTAAAAATCCGGTAATTTTTTGATTTACCGGATTTTTAATTGACTTGTGTCTGAAAATGTGGGCTGTACTGGATTCGAACCAGTGACCCCTACCCTGTCAAGGTAATGCTCTAAACCAACTGAGCTAACAGCCCTTCTTTCGGCAAAAATAACAAAAACAAAAAAAGGCACTGTGCTGTGCCTTTTTTTATTTCATATCAAAACCGTAATTATTCTACATTAAAAATTTAAGCAGGAAAAGAACAGCAAGAATGATTGTAACAATCGAAATATCTTTGAATTTACCTGTCAACACTTTTAAAAGTACAAATGAAAGCACTCCAAACAAAATCCCTTCAGAAATAGAGTAGGTTAAAGGCATCATTACAATGGTAAGGAATGCCGGAATTGACTCAGTAAAATCATCAAAATTGATGTTTTTCACCGGGGTCATCATCATTGCACCAACAAGTATTAATGCAGGAGCAGTTGCTGCTCCCGGAATCATCAAAAAGATTGGAGAAAGAAAAAGTGCCAGTAACATGAGTCCGGCTACAGTGAGGGAAGTAAGACCTGTGCGTCCGCCTTCGCTAACACCGGCAGCACTTTCAACATAAGTGGTTACGGTTGATGTTCCCAACATGGCGCCAACAGTAGTACCAACCGCATCGGCCATGAGCGCCTGTTTTACGCGTGGTACACGACCCTCTTTGTCGAGCATATTTGCTTTTGATGAAACACCGATTAACGTACCAACTGTATCGAACATATCAACAAACAAGAAAGTAAAGACCACAATCAACATATCTAAAGTCAAAATCTGGCTCCATTCGAATTTCATAAATATTGGACTTAACGACGGAGGTGTAAGATTGAAACTTTCGGGTAAATGAGTTACTCCAACCGGCAACCCGATAACAGCGCCAATCAGGATTCCGTATAAAAGGGCACCTTTCACTTTTAGTGCGAGTAAAACACCTGTAATCACAAGCGTTACAAGTGCAACGGCTGCGCCTGCATTTTCCGTAAGGTTGGTCACATCTCCAAGTGCAACAAAAGTGGCCGGATTACTTACAATGATTCCTGCGTTTTTTAAACCTATAAAAGCGATAAACAACCCGATACCCACCGAAATGGCGTGTTTCATGTTCATCGGTATCGAATTCACAATCATTTCGCGAATGTTAAACGCTGTTAAAGCGATGAAAATCAAACCTTCGATAAACACCGCTGTGAGCGCAAATTGCCAGGAATGCCCCATTCCCAGTACAACAGTAAATGCAAAAAAGGCATTTAACCCCATTCCGGGAGCTAATGCAAACGGCAGTTTTGCATACAATGCCATAACCAGTGTGGCAATCAATGCAGAAAGAGTGGTGGCCGTAAAAACAGCCCCTTTATCCATTCCGGTGGCACTTAAAATATCGGGATTCACGGCCAGAATGTACGCCATGGTCATAAATGTGGTTAACCCTGCCAAAACCTCGGTTTTTACCGTGGTTTTATTTCCTGAAAGATTGAAAAATTTTTCTAACATAATTGTTTCTGTTAAATTTTAAAAAGTCCATTTTGCGCCTAAAGTAGGCATTGCATAAAAACCTTCCATTCCGGCAAAATTGTTGCTTAATTCAACTTCACCTCCTACAGCAAAATGAGAGCAGATGTTATACCATAACTGAGGCTCGCTTAGGAAAGTAAATTCAGCATCTGTTTTACCATCAAAATTGAAATCTGAATCTTCTTTCCAGAAATCGGCAAAACCGGTAAAAGCCATTTTACCTTTGGCAAAATTCACATACCAAACACCAGTTAACTGAAACGAATGTTGTTTCTTCTGAATTTCTTTGTATAAAACTTTTAACGAGATTCCTTTTGAAAAATCTTTGGCATTCCATGAATAATCAACCCCGCCTAACCAGGCATTATTTACCGAAAAAAAACCATTTACATTGGCAATTTTACCAAATCCGCCATTGTATTCACCATGAATTCCGAAAGGAGATTTTTTAATTGTCATAACCCTGGCAATTTCGAAATAGGCATTGCTCATAAAATCTTGTCCCGGAATGCCGTAATCAAAATCGATAAAGAAAAAGGTATTGCCCAGTTTATCAGGCTTGAACATTTCAACAGTGGTGGTAACATACTTCCGATCCTTCCCGAAATCGTAGTGAAGCTGAACGTTTTGGGCACTGATGGCTGATGCGAAAGCAATCATTGTAAAAAACAGCAGAACTTTTTTCATATGACTTGATTTAATTTAAGTTATGCTGCCAAAAATATACATTACAGTTATTGTGCGTACCCGATGTTTATAGATTGTTTATAAAATACCGGGAAACCGGCCTTTGTAAAAAAAGAACCCCGGTCAGGACGACCGGGGATTATTTTTTGAAATGGGAAGATAAAAAATATGGGTCTTATAAATATAGGTTCTGAAAAGCCCGATAAGGTAACCCAAAAAACTAAACTATTTTTGAATTGCAGTATTTAAAAATACATTAACCTTGTATAACTGTCTGTACGATTGAACAATGTTTTCAATAAAATTTTCGCTCAAAACTTCATCATCGCTCAGTTTATGGGTAGATGCAAACGATTTGTATTTTAACAGCTCAATAGATTCATGATCCGAAGCAAATCCTTTGGGTGCTGTTTTTAATTTATCATCAAACATTTCAGGGTAAACTGTTTTAAAATCGGGGTCGTTAATTATCGAAAAGAATTCATCTCCATTTTCGGCAATGTAATTTCTTAAGTTTTTCAGCGTATCGTTATCGGGCATATAAATTCCGCCTCCGGCAAAACTTGATTCTGGCTCAATATGAATGTAATAGCCTGCATAAACCGCCTTTCTCCCGCCTTTTGCAATATAACTTCCAAAATTAGTTTTGTACGGACTTTTATCATGCGAAAACCTGACATCCCTGAAAATTCTGAAAAGACAATCGGAAGGATTTAATACAGGAATTGTATTATCAAATTTTCTGATTTCGTTTAACAGCACATCTGTTAAAAACAAAATCTTCCCCTTGCTTTCATCGTACCATTTTTTGTTGGTTTGAAACCATTCGCGGTTATTATTCCTCGCCAATTCCTTTAAAAACAACATCACATTCTCCATCACCTGTTTTTTTAAATTATTTTTATCCGGTTTGATTTAATTGCAATACCCAAAAGTATGAAAAAGTTTGCTTTGATAGTTGCCGGTGGAAGCGGAACCCGCATGAACAGCGATATTCCGAAACAGTTTTTAGAAATCGCCGGGTTACCCGTGATAATGCATACCATAAACGCTTTTGCAAATTTCGACCCTGAAATCGAATTTATTCTGGTCCTGCCCGAATCACAACTTTCAAATTGGCGCCTGCTTTGCGAAAAACACCATTTCGAGATTAAACACAAAACAGCACTTGGCGGTACAACACGCTTTTACTCCGTAAAGAATGGGCTTGAACTTATCGATGAAGAAGCTATTGTGTTTATTCACGATGCCGTTCGTCCACTCGTCTCTGCTGGCACAATTCAAAATTGTCTCGATTGTGCCACAACTAACGGAAATGCAATTCCGATTATTCCGGTGACCGATTCAGTGAGAATTGTTGATGGTGGCAATAATCATCCTGCCGACCGTTCAAAAATTTACCTGGTTCAAACACCGCAAACATTTCAGACTTTGCTTATTAAAAATGCGTATCAGGACACCCAGCCTGGTAACTTCACCGACGATGCCTCCGTGTTGGAAAGTACGGGCGCAACAATTAACCTGGTTGAAGGGAATCGTGAAAACATAAAAATCACTACTCCTATCGACATGATCGTTGCAGAAGTATTTCTTAAATTGAAGTGATTTCGTGCTTATTTCTTTTCTTTCTGGTAAATCGATTTCAATTCATAAATATCCAGTTTTTCAATTCCAAGTTCTCCTCCAATTGTATATAAAATCATATCCTCTCCTTCACCTGGAGTAAAACAGTTTGAGATTACAGTTTGCCCGTCGTTTGCAAATATTTCGATGGATGAACGGTCGATGAGAATTTCAAGTTTGATTTTGTTATTAACGGGTACCACCGGCACCGAACTGTTTAAAAAAGTGAGTATTCCGCGCTTAACATTATACTGAATTTCGGTTCCCGAAATCTTTTTCCCATGTCTTATTAAAAATCCAAAGTTATCTGCAGTTTTCAGATCAAATTCTCCAACAATACGATGACAATCGCCTTTTACACTTTTTGTTTTATTCTCGTTAATACCGGGTATCAAAATTTTATTCTCCCAGCTATGCTGTTTTTCCTGTAAATATTCTATTTCCTTTACCGGGTTCCTAACTAATTTATATCCAAAACTGAATTTCGTAAGCGATATTTCGCACGGTATCGACATTTGCCCGTTAAAAGGCATTCCCGGAAACTCCCCTCCCTTCATCCAGGCAATCTGAATAGTCCTGCCATCCGATGCAGGAATGTTACTCCAGGTTTGAGTGGCATAATAATTAGCGCCCATGTCACTCTTAATTTTTGCTGATTCCGGCGTAAACTCTTCGCCGTTAAAAGCTCCGATAAAATAACTTCCATCGCCATCAAAAAGTATCCATTTATATTCTTCGGGGCGGTTGGTAACCCGTAGTTTTACCAGGTCAGGGCATTCAAAAAAACCATTGATATGGCTTTTCCAATGCCAGTCAATCAAATTATCTGATGTATAAAACGAAATCCCCTTGCTTTTTTCGTCTTCGGTTTGTTTGCGGTAAAGAACCATGACCCATTTTTGCGTTTCCTCGTGCCAGATTACTTTCGGATCGCGGGCATCGTCCTTTTCATCAAATGGAATTACCGGATTACCTTCCCATTTTACCCAGGTACGCCCCTTATCAGTACTGTAAGCCACTCTTTGCCCACATTTCTGACTTGTATAAAAGGCAACCAGTGTTTTCACATCACCAATCTGCTTTTTCAGCAAATTATGTTCATCAACGATGGCTGATCCTGAAAATGCTGTACATAATTCTTTGTCTTTCGAATCATTATCGGGGTAAAGCGCAACAGGCAAATGTTCCCAATGAAGCAGGTCATTACTAACTGCATGTCCCCAGTGCATAAACCCCCATTCATTGCCATTTGGGTTGTACTGATAGAATAAATGGTACTCTCCATCATAATAAACAAGGCCATTCGGGTCGTTATGCCAGTTTTTCTCAGGCGTAAAGTGGAATTGAGGTCTGAATTTTTCATTAAATTTTTCTTCCTCCTTATCACGCGCAAATACCTTAACCACAAGTAATACAACAAGAAAACCTGTTAATAAAAATCTCATAAGTTTTAATTTAATAAAATATTTTTCAAAACTAAACTATAAAAAAGCTTGCAATAAAAAAATATTATTCTTACGTTTGGACTTTACAAACCCATAAATTAAAACTGTCATAAGGCAGGCGCTTTGGTTACCTTAATTTGGTGACGCATTTTTAAGGATCCAAAGGACATATTTTTTAGAATTTTTGAATTGAGGCAGAGGACTCAGTTTACGTGCTGTGAAATGGTACAGGTATTTTTACAAACCCGTTGATTGAATTTTCACTTTACAAACCCGTTCAATCAGATTTAAACTGCACATTATCAGCATTTAATACATTGAGTTGTTGTTCTCAGTTCTGCGCTAGCTGCCTTTATCAGCCAAAGTTTGTGGTGTTGCAAACCATTAAATCGAATTGAAATGAAACGGACGCTTATTTCACTTCTTTGTTTTGTGGCTGTTAACATAACTTTTGGTCAGCAAAACTTTACCGGCGAAACTGCCGATGTCTCTGAATCAGTTAATATCTCGCTTGATGAGGTAAAGCAGGTATTTATACCATCGGAAGTAAATGTTTCCAACCTGAAATCGGGAGAGATTCTGAGTACTTTCAAGGTAAAATTTGAGAATGTTCCCGAGAATGCTCAAATAGCAATTAATCATGCTCTTGCTATCTGGGAAGAACGAATCTCATCACCAATTTCCATTAATGTTACAATTAAATGGGAGAATTTGCCCGACAACCAGCTTGGAAACGGAAAACCTGCTTTGTTTTACAGAAACTTTAAAGGAACTCCGCTTGCAAACGTTTTTTACCCAGTTGCACTTGTCGAAAAAATTCTCTCAAAAGAGTTTAACAACCCTGGTGATGCAGACATTATCTGCACTTTTAACAAAAATAAATCCTGGTATTTAGGCACCATTGGCAGCACTCCGGCCGACAAATACGACCTGGTAACAGCCGTTTTACACGAAATTGGACATGGCCTCGGAATTTCCGGTTTTTTCAACAATGTTGATGGTGTTGCACAATACAGCAACTCAAGCAATTCGCCTGCCATTTATGATTATTTTCTTTTCAACGAAAACAATCAAAGGATTGCTGACAAAACTAATTTTGCTTGTCCATCGGTTGAACTTACACAACAGTTAACTTCAAACTCGCTATACTTAACCAAATCTGCCGATTCTCAGTCAGTTCCGGTTTATGCCCCTTCCAATTGGATTAATGGTGTAAGTATTTATCATTTAAAAAGCACCGAAGATAATGCGGAATTTATGAAAGCTTATGCTTATAAAGGTGAGGCAATTCATAACATAAGCGACCGGATGGTTTTAGTTCTCTCAGGTATTGGCTGGGACGAAACTGCAACAGAAGGAATCAATACCGCAGCCAACGATGAGATTTTTAATACCTCAACAATAAATGTTTACCCAAACCCATGTTCAGGCACCCTTACATTCGATTGTTCGAATGCAAATAATCAATCTTCTGTTGAGATTAGAATCACAGATTTGATGGGCCGGGTTGTTTACCTTGAATCAAATTGTGATGTACAGCTTAATCCTTCTCATAAAGTCGATCTATCTGTAATTCAATCAGGTATTTATCTTGCAAGTGTTACCGATATGAATAATAACACCTTCACAAAACGAATCATTAAACAGTAAAAAAATGAAAACATTATTATTAGTTGCTTTTGCCGCCGCAGTAATTGGGCTAATCGCCTCAGCAGTTATTCTTTTCAACCTGGTTTTCTCAAAAAAGAGCCAGATAATTTAGAAGATGATTGATGTAAAATACTTTGTTAAATACAGAGGTTACGAAAAAAAATGCTGAATAAATCAGCATTTTTTTTTATCCTTTGTTCCTGAAAAAAGAATCAAAATTCAGGGGTTAAGTATGCCAACCCCCGAACAATTTTTATGTTTCTTTTGTCTTTTAATAAAACATTGAAATTGAAAAGAATTTTTATACTTATTGCTATTTTTTTAAGCTCTGCCACTTTTCTTAAAGCTCAGGTTTCGCTAAAAAAACAAGGAGTTATTATTCCTCCTTCCGTTTGTTATGCATCAGGTATAACCGAGAAATCATTTGTTCCACCACCGGCAGAGTTTATGCAAAAATCAGGCATGGAAAAGAAATCGGACTTCATAATAACCTATAGCCTTTTTCCTGATGATGCAAAAACTGCATTTGAATATGCTGTTTCTATTTGGGAGCAGTTAATCGAATCTTCTGTGCCCATAAGAATAAAAGCCAACTGGCGTTCACAGGAAAGCAATATTCTGGCCAGCGCAGGACCTTCTGATTATTACTCCAATTTCGATTATGCGCCCCATACCAACCGGTTTTACCCGATAGCTTTAGTCGAAAAAATATCGGAAAAAGAAATTTCTGGATCAGGAGTACCCGATATTGATGCCACTTTTAACAAAGATATTAAATGGTATTATGGAACCGATGGTGAAACTCCAGACCAATTGTATGATTTAGTAACCGTTGCACTGCACGAAATTGGTCATGGTCTTGGTTTTACGGGCTTCTTTTTTGTTACTGGAAACAGAGGTGCGTATGGTAACGAAACAATTGGCGATGCTGCTGCTTTCGACATAATGGTTGTTGATTATAACAATAGAAACCTGCTTGATACCTCTTTTTATGAATTAGCTTCCACAGGACTTTACAATGCCTTTGTATCTCAGGCATTATTTTCAAACAGTCCTTCAGCAAAACTGGCAACTCCCGGCAGCAAAATCCGGTTATATGCACCCTCCACCTGGAGCGACGGTTCCAGCATCTATCACCTAAACGACGACACTTACAGTCACGGCAATGAAAATTCGCTGATGACCCACGCCATTGGGAAAGGAGAGGCCAACCACGACCCCGGACCAATTACCCGTGGAATACTTGCAGATATAGGCTGGAAAATAATGAAACTCGATTTTGAAAAACCACACGATATTGAAACGCCCCAACCTATTGATTTCAGGCTCTCGGTTAAAAGTGATGTTGCTCTTGATTATGCAAAACTTTTGGTGTTCTTCTCAACCGACTCGTTTAAAACCCACCGCGACTCTGTTCTTTTGGTTCAGGATATTAAACCCGGACAATTTACTGCAACCATAATTCCTGATTTAAACACAAAACGAATTGATTATTTTGTAAGTGCTGGCGACATACAGAACCGGGTATTTAATCTTCCAACAGAAGCGCCTTTTGAATTATACTCAGTGTACATTGGCCCCGACAACCAAATTCCTGACATCAGCCACAACCCTCCACCCTATTTTGTAATAAATGGCGACGAGATGCAAATATCGGCCACAGTTACTGATAACGTTGGCGTTGATACAGTATTTGTGGAATACTCGGTGAATGGAATACCTGATACCTCTTTCGGATTATCTGCAAAATCAGGAAACGTTTTTACTGGCGTTTTTCCGGTTTCTCAAATTCAACTTAACGATGGTGATATAATTACCTACCGGATTTTTGCGATAGATAACTCAACTGCAAAGAATATCGCTGTCAGCCCAACAATAGGAACATATTCATTTAAAATCGAGAAACTTTTTATCCCCATTACAGGCTACTTTAACGATTTTAACAATCCAACTTCCGATTTTATTATATCCGATTTTGAAATTTATACTGCTGAAAATTTTCAGAATGCATCTTTGCACAGTCCTCATCCCTACCCGAGTCCAAATAACAACAACTCAAGTTTCGATTTTACAACCATGCTTAAATACCCAATTGTATTGAAACCAGGCGGGAAAATGAATTACGATGAAGTGGTATTGGTGGAGCCAGGAGAAGTTTTATCGAAGTTTGGTGATGAGGACTTCTGGGATTATGTGATTGCAGAAGGCAGTAAAGATGATGGCAAAACATGGCTTCCTTTGGCTGATGGTTACGATTCAGGATTAAATACACTCTGGGAAACCAATTACAACGAAAATATAGACAGCGAACAGGTCTCAAAAGCCGTTGGTATCCCAAACTTGTTTATTAACCATGAAATCGATCTGCTCAGTAATGGAAATTTCAAAGTAAATGATACAATTCTAATCCGTTTCAGGCTGTATTCCGACCCATATGCCCACGGCTGGGGATGGACAATCGATAACCTCAGAATTCAGAACCCCGTGGCGAATAACGAAATTGCTCTTTTGCCGGGTGATGCACAAATTTACCCCAACCCAACCCGAGATATCCTGAATATTGAAATCAGACTGCAAATTCCTGTTAAAACTCTTACAATTGAAATACTTAATTTGTACGGGCAAAAGCTTCTATCAATTACAGAGCAGGATATTGCCGCTGAATACAAAACAAATACTGATTTGAAAAACCTGCCGACAGGTTTGTATTTTGTCAGAATTCTGGCAAATGGTGAGTCATTATTACAAAAGAAGATACTGCACAATTAAAAAACAATAATTTAAAATCAGTGTTAAAAAAGCCGTTCAGGTTTCAATTTTAAAATATATCTATATATTTGCGCTGTATTTGAATATTTATGAGAACTATTGCTAACATTTCTTATTTCTGGTTTTACTTTTATTATGGTTCACAACTCGGGATCAGAAAGTAGGGTATTGTTATAACTGAAAATATTTTACCAAAAGGTCTCGAAAAATTCGAGGCCTTTTTTATTACGTTTAAAATGAAAACAACAATTATCGGACTTGGATTGATTGGTGGTTCGCTGGCAAAGGACTTGCGGAAAAGCCATTTTGCCACCCAAATCACAGGTGTTGAAAGCAATCCGGAACATGCCAGACAAGCTGTGGAATTAGGCCTGGTTGACAGGATTGAGCCACTCGAAGAAGCTGTAAAAGACACTGACCTCGTGATAATTGCCATTCCGGTTGACAAAGAAATCGAAATATTACCGGCAATACTCGACAACATTGGTTCAGGCACTACTGTAACCGATATGAGTTCAACCAAACGCGAAATAATCAAGTCGGTGAAACACCACAAAAGAAGGAGAAATTTTATTCCTGCACATCCCATGTCGGGTACCGAAAATTCAGGTCCCACAGCCGCACTCGAAGATTTGTTCCGCGATAAAATAACTATTATTTGCGACCATTCCGAATCGGGTCCGCAACATCTTGCGTTGGTTGAAAAAATGTTTCAGTCGCTGGGAATGGACATTGCTTATATGAGTGCCGACGAGCAGGACCACAGTACTGCATACGTTTCGCACCTGCCTCATGCCGCTGCTTTTGCGCTGGCAAATGCGGTTCAGGACAAAGCAGAACGGAGTATTATTTTCGACCTGGCAAGCGGAGGTTTCCGCTCCACTGTGCGACTTGCCAAAAGTTCAAGTACTATGTGGCATCCTATTTTTCAGCAAAACCGGAAATACGTGGTTGAATCGCTTGACGTTTATATCAGACATTTGCAGGAATTCCGCGATTGCATGTTTAACCACGAAGACGACAAACTCCGAGAACTGATTCTTAATGCCAACAAAATCAGGAGCATACTTGAGGGCGAAAACCCACATTTGGTTAAAAATGAAGAAAAATTAGTAAAACTTTATACAAAATAGTCATGACATTGAAACTCGACATCAATCCGATTAAAACGTGGTTGCCAAAACTCGATAACCCGCTTTTGATCGCCGGCCCCTGCAGCCTCGAAACCGAAAAGCAGGTACTTGATACTGCCCGTTTGTTGGCAAAAGATAAACGTGTATTTGTCTTCCGTGGTGGCGTTTGGAAGCCCCGCACGCGCCCCGGAATGTTCGAAGGCGTTGGTTCTATCGGGCTGAAATGGCTGCAAATGGTTAAACAGGAAACCGGCCTCCCGGTTGGTACCGAAGTTGCAAATGCCCAACACACCGAAGAAGCTTTAAAGGCTGGTCTTGATGTGCTGTGGATCGGGGCCCGCTCAACTGCCAGCCCTTTTGTAGTGCAGGAAATTGCCGATGTAGTGAAAGGAACCGATGCAGTTGTGATGGTTAAAAACCCTGTAAATCCCGATGTTCAGCTTTGGATGGGTGCCATCGAACGCATTCACCAGGCCGGAATCAGAAATATTGTGGCAATTCACCGCGGGTTCACCCCTTTTGTGGAAACAAAATACCGGAATTACCCCAACTGGAAAACTGTTATTGAACTGAAAAGGTTAATGCCCAACCTGCCTATTATTTGCGACCCGAGCCACATTGCGGGGAAACGCGAATTCTTATTCGAAATATCGCAAAAGGCCTTTGATATGGGCATGGACGGATTGATGATTGAATCGCACATCGACCCGTCGTGTGCGCTGAGCGATGCTGCACAACAACTCACCCCGGCCGATTTGGGCAAATTACTCGATAAGCTGGTGATAAGATATGAAACTACCAGCAATCCTGCATTCGAAAATCAGCTCGATGTGTTGCGCAACCGAATCGACGATCTCGATACAGAGTTACTCGAAATTCTTTCGACCCGGGTTAACACAGTTAAAAAAATTGGTCAATACAAAAAGGAAAACAATGTAACTGCGCTACAAATTAACCGTTGGGCGCAACTAATGGAAAACCGCGTAAACATTGGGAAAAAACTTGAACTGAATGAGGCATTTGTAAAAACTATTTTTCAGCTTATCCATGAAGATTCGGTTCGTATGCAAACCGAAATTATGGACGAGGAATAAAACTGAACAGCCACAGATTCTCAGATTTAATCGTTTAATTCTAACGTAAAAAACTGTATAATCTGTGGCTGTTTTAATTTGGTTTCGGCTGAATCTCCCTGACCAACTTCTTCAACCCTTTTATTATTGCTGATTCGATAACAGCATAATCGGCGATTTCTTTTGCTGTATAAACAAAAAAAACAGCGACCTGCTTTTCTTTCAAAGCTTCATAAAAATCAGGTTTATGAAGTCTGTAAGCTTCTCGCATTCTCCGTTTGATCAGATTTCGCTGAACTGCTTTTTTAAAATTCTTTTTTGAAACGGCAAAACCTGCCTGTGCCGGGGTTCCTGTTGTTAGTCCGGTTTCAAGATATACAAATTTAAGTGGAAACGCAAAAACAGATTTGCCCTCCGCAAAGAGCTTGTCGATCACCTTTTTGCTGCAAAGCTTTTCGTTCTTCCGAAACGAAAAGTCAGGCATATTATCAATACTATTTTCACTTAAATTATTCATTATGAACAAAAAAGGCTACCCAACCAGCGGTAGGACAGCCTTTGTTTTTGAGCCGTAGCTGTATATTAAACCTTGTTATTCTTTTTAATAAACTGTTCCAGCGCCATCGTCATCGATGGTGATTCGGCAGTGGGCGCTTCAATGTCGAGCCTCAAACCGGCTTCACGAACAGCTTTGGCAGTTGCCGGGCCAAAACTCGCAATAATTTTTTCATTCTGCACAAAATTCGGATAATTCTGGAAAAGTGATTTTATGCCCTGCGGAGTAAAAAACACCATAATATCGTAATTAATTTCGGGCATATCCGAAAGATCGGCGCTTACTGTGCGGTACAGAATGGCTTTGGTATATTTATAACCATCGGCATCAAGCAATTGGGGAATTTCGGGTTTATGAATATCAGAAAGCGGAACCAGGAAATTCTCATCGCGATGCTTCTTCATCATACTCACCAAATCAGAAAAACGACCATCGGCATAGAAAATCTTACGTTTCCGATACACAATATATTTTTGCAGGTAAAATGCTGTTGCCTCCGATATACAGAAATATTTCATGGTATCGGGGATTGTGATTCTCATTTCCTGACTGATCCGGAAAAAATGATCAATCGCTGTTTTACTGGTAAAAATTACGCCCGAGTGGTTCAGGATATTAATCCGGGTATTCCGAAAATCTTTAGCCGTAACACCTTCAATCTGAATAAACGGTCTGAAATCTATTTTCAGTCCATACTTTTCCGCCAGCTCAAAATAGGGTGATTTTGCCGTATTCGGATCTGGTTGCGAAACAACAATGCTCTTGATTTTCAAGTTATTCTTTCTTTTAATTAATACTTGTCCCTGCCTTAGCCAACCGCTACCTTGTATATTAAAAGCAAGGGTAAAAATTCAAGGGTACAAAGGTATAAAAACAGATAAATAATAGATACCTGTTTTTTTAATAAAATTAATATCGCTCTTTTTAGCAATAGTCCATAAAAAAAAATAAGGGTAAAAACTCCTGTACCTATTGATATTATTGTGTTTCCGAAAGGACTAAAGGCAATAAAAGCAACCACCGGAAACAGAATTACACCTGCTGCCCTGTAAAAATTGTCCATGTTAAACATCAGTTCGTTTGTGTCGGAAGCACCAATAAACAGCGATCCCATTGTTTTGTACAGCAACTTCTTAACCAGAAAAAACAGGATAAGAATCCCCGAGGTTTTTCCAAGTTCGATTAAATTGAAGTTGACTTTACCAACCGAAGTAAGTCCGATTGCCTGGTAAACAAATATGGATACCGAGATGTAAAACAAAACTTCGAGCCGGAAAGCCCCGTGTAAAAAAGAATAGTTTTTTTCGCGGTACATGCGAACCGATGCGTTGTAATTAAAAATAGTCTGAAAAAGCGAACCGATGTATTTTGAATAGCCTCCCCTCACACTGGCCAGTAATGCAAGCAGAACTAGAAAAAGTATCGTAAATATATCATTGCTGAATTCCTGTTTCTTACGCGGAACCACTGGTAATCCTCTCCAGAGAATAGTTTCGAAATATGCTGTATCGCTGGGGAAACGGGCATCGCCGATAAACAATTTCTCTTCGGGTTTAATTTCGAAAAACCTGAAAGTGGTATCGGATGGTGTTCGAAGAAGCGAATCCTGCAAATACGAAACAGAATCTTCCATCAGCACCAACTCCTCAAAAACCTGCGAGGCAGTCGTGTCAAAAACTGACTGCTGGTCAGTGCCGGTTGGCGTTTCGTATGTTGGTAATGAATTCATTCTTTGTAAAGCGTTGGCAAAGATATTAATTCGAAACAGATTGTGTTTCGTGTTTTGTATTTTTACGCCCGATGAACAATGAATTACAACCGCACCCGGTTTGTTACCTCGCTCCTTTGCAGGGATTTACCGATTTTGTGTATCGGCAGGTATATGCGCAGGTTTTCAGCGGAATTGACGCCTTTTTTATTCCCTACATTTCGGTTAAAAACAACGAAATTTTGCGGAAATACGAAAAAGAAGTACTCCCGGTAAATAATCCGCAAACACGGGTAATACCGCAGGTTTTAGCTGCTTCGGCTAATGAAATGCTGTTTCTTACAAACTATCTTTCAACGCTTGGTTATACCGAAATCAACCTCAATCTCGGCTGCCCTTATCCAATGGTAACCAAACGAGGAATGGGTTCGGGATTGCTGCCATTTCCCGAAAAAATTGAGCATATTCTTGCTTCTTTTTTCAAAAACTCAAATTTGAAATTGTCGGTGAAAATGCGCGCCGGGCTTGTTTCAGCTAACGAAATTGAAAAAGTGATTCCGGTGTTGAATCAATTTCCGCTTTCGGAAGTGATTGTACATCCTCGCGTGGCCAAACAGTTGTATGCTGGCGATATTATTGAATCGGCTTTTGCATTTGCAACTTCAGCGCTGAAACACCGGCTGGTTTATAATGGCGATGTAAATTTGGCTGATGACTATCGCCGAATCAGGCAAAAATTTACCGGAATCAATCATGTGATGATGGGTCGTGGTGTGCTGATGAATCCATTTCTCCCAGCCGAAATCAAAAACCAGCATTTTACTGAAACCAAAAAAAGGGAAAAACTAATTGAATTTCACCAGCTGATGTTTGATGCATACCTGAAAGTGATGGACAACCCCGGCAATGCGCTTAATAAAATGAAACAGTTCTGGATTTACTTCTGTCACAATTTTGCTGAACCAAAGAAATGCCTGAAGAAAATTGAAAAATCAAACGGATTGACAGCTTTTCAAACCGTGGCGAACATGATATTTCATGGAAATCTCAGTTAACTGAACAGTTGTTCCGTTCGTACTTTTCCATCAAATCCATCAGCAGGTAAAGCTCTTTTACTTCTTCCTCAGTTTTCGGACCGCCACAAATTTCGAGGAAGCGTTTTAATCCTTCCTGATAATCTTCTTCTGTTTCAATTTCGTGAATCATACCCTGTTTAATGTGCATCGAGCCAGTTTGCGGCTGCATTCATTTCAACCGTTAATTTTACACCTATTTCAACCGCACCTTCCATTTCGGCTTTTACAATTGTTTTTACCTCATCAAGCTCGGTTTTCAAAACATCAAAGTTCAACTCATCGTGTACCTGAAGTACCATTTTCGATTTCAGTTTCAAAGTTTCAAACTGCCTGTGAATATTTATCATCGCAATTTTGATGATGTCGGCAGCCGAACCCTGAATGGGTGCATTTATCGCATTTCGTTCGGCCATTCCGCGAACCACCGCGTTTGCCGAATTAATGTCAGATAAATAACGCCGACGCCCCATAATTGTTTGAACAAACCCCTGATTTCTTGCAAGTTCAATTTGTTTGTCCATATACAGTTTGATTTTGGGGAAATTTTCAAAATACCCGTCAATCAAAAGCTTGGCCTCTGAGCGCGAAATATTGAGGCGTTGCGACAATCCAAATGACGAAATGCCGTAAATAATGCCAAAGTTGGCGGTTTTGGCCTTACGACGCATATCGCCGTCAACTTCTGTTTCTGGCACTTTATAAATTTTTGCTGCAGTTATAGCGTGAATATCTTTCCCCTCGTTAAACGCTTTTTGCATTTCCTCATCACCACTCAACGCGGCCATAATCCGGAGTTCGATTTGTGAATAGTCAGCCGAGAGAAAAGTATGTTCGTAGTCGCTTGGTATAAAAGCTTTTCGTATTTCGCGGCCGTTCAGTGTGCGGATTGGGATATTCTGCAGGTTCGGGTTTACCGAACTCAACCTTCCTGTAGCGGCAATTGCCTGATTGTATGAGGTATGAATTTTCCCCGTTCTGCGGTTAACAAGCAACGGCAGTGCTTCCACATAAGTAGAAAGAAGTTTTCTCAGTTCCCTGAACTCGAGCACCTTTTCAATAATCGGGTGTTTGTGTTGCAACTGAACCAGCACTTCTTCGGCAGTGGAATATTGTTTTGTCTTGGTTTTTTTGGCATTGGGGTCGATGTTCAGTTTTTCGAACAAAATAATACCCAGCTGTTGTGGCGACGATACGTTAAACTGTTCGCCGGCCAGCGCAATAATTTCTTGTTCAAGCTGAATAATTTGCTCAAGCAAAATTTTCGAATAGCGGTTCAACTCATCCGAATTAATACGCACGCCTGCATTTTCCATTCCAACCAACACCGGAACCAGCGGCATTTCGAGTGTATCAAACAATTCCCTAACCTTAAATTTGTCGAGGTCGGGGTCAATTTTTAGTTTGAGTTGAAGTGTGAGGTCGGCATCCTCGCAGGCATAATCGCGCAGTTTTTCGGGTGTAACCGAACGCATGGTGGGCTGGGTTTTCCCCTTTTTGCCAATCAAATCTTCAGTTGGTATTTTAGTATAGTTAAGGTAAATATCGCACAGGTAATCGAGCCCGTGTTTTAAATCGGGCTGAATAAGGTAATGCGCCAGCATGGTATCGTACAACGGGCCTTTCACTTCGATGCCGTAATTGCTCAGCATCAGCATGTCGTATTTAATATTCTGCCCGATTTTGGTGATATTTTCGTCGGCAAAAATCTCGCGGAATTCGTCGATTACTTTTTGTGCTTCAGCCCGGTTTACCGGAACTGTCACGCAGTAAGCTTCGTGCGGACGAAACGCAAACGAAAGACATACAATCTCGGCCGAATGGGTATCAAGCCCTGTGGTTTCGCTATCGAAACAAAACTCACTTTGTACCGAAAGTTCGGCCCGCAAACTTGCGCGTTGTAATGCCGTTTCAACTAAGTAATACTGGTGAGGTACGGTTTCGATGGTGTCGCGGGTTTTGGTAACGGTGACTGTCTCCACAGTTCCCGTATCAAACAAAGTACCCTGAAACGGGTTTCCAGCCGGTACTGCCTTTGGCGGTTCAACGCCATCAGCTTCTTTCAGCCTTAATCGCTGAATCAGGCTTCTGAACTCCAACTCTTCGAAAAGTGCAGTGAGCGCTTCCTTATTAATTGAGTCACGCGTCAGATTTTTTGTGTTGAATTCAATGGGAACATCCAAAATAATGGTCGCCAGCTCGCGCGAAAGCCGAACCTGTTGTTCAAACTGAATTAAATTCTCCTGCAACTTGCCTTTTAACTGGCCGATGTTCTGGTAAACGCCGTCGATGCTGCCATAATCAGCAATCAGTTTTTCGGCGGTTTTTGGACCCACACCCGGGCAACCCGGAATATTATCGGCCGAATCGCCCATCAACCCAAGAATATCAATGATTTGCTCAGTTTTACTAATCCCAAAATTTTCCTGAATCTCTTTGATTCCCCAAACTTCGGCATCGTCGCCGCTTTTGCCGGGTTTAAACATGAAAATATTTTCGGTTACCAACTGTGCATAATCCTTGTCGGGTGTCATCATGTAGGTGATAAAACCCTGCCGTTCAGCTTCTTTGGCTAAAGTGCCAATCACATCATCGGCTTCAAATCCTGCTTTTTCGATAATCGGGATGTTAAATCCTTCAATGATTTTGCGGATGTACGGAATCGATTTGCGCAGGTCTTCGGGCATTTCCTCACGGTTGGCTTTGTACGCGGGAAACTGCTCATGCCGGAAAGTGGGCCCCGACGGGTCGAAAACCACGCCAATAAAATCGGGTTTCTCCTTCTCCAAAACCTGAACCAGCGTATTTGTTACGCCCAGCATGGCCGAGGTATTTACTCCTTTCGAGTTAAATCGCGGGTTGCGGATAAAGGCAAAATAGCTGCGGTAAATCAATGCGTAAGCATCGAGGAGGAAAAGTTTTGGTTTGTTATCTGGCATATTGTAAGCCCCCTTCTAATTCCCCCAAAAGGGGAAAGTTTTTAATTAGTTTATCAATTTATTTACTATTTAACCCCCGAAGTTTCGGGGTATAATTTACCGTTGATGAGCAATCAAGTCGTAAATCGCTGTTCATTGTCGTTCATTTAACGAACCACTTTGTTCCATGCAGATTGCTTCAGTCCCCCGAAGTTTCGGGGCTCCTTCGCAATGACGGGAACTTTTTGGGGGTTTGGTCTGTTTTTTTGGGGATTCGCCTCAAAAAACCTGACCCGTTGCCCCAAGCGACGATACCGTCATTGCGAGCATAGCGAAGCAATCCGTTCGCAATTGTGATTATCTTTCATTTCTTATCTAAATGCCGTTAAATCCTAAATCGTTAATTTTTCTTCTTCCCTCCCCTCCCACGGAGGGGTTGGGGGAGGCTCTAATTATCTTCAGCAAACCATTCGGCAAACGAAGTTTCGGTTTCGTACAGCCGGATGCTGAATAGTGTAACACCCAAAGGCAAAAGAGGTTGAAGAATGGAGGCAATATAAACCACCAGGTTTTCGGAGGTCGGCTGAAACCCAACCACAATAACCCGGCTTGTAACCTTTTGCAGCAGTTCTTTCTGCTCTTCCGGAACCAGATGATTCACCATTAAAGCATGATCGAAAACATTGACAATATTAGTTTTCACCAGGTTTTTCAGTTCGCCGAAATCAATCACCATTCCGTCTTTCGGATGGCCGGGTTCAAGCCGAGGTTCACCTGCAACCGTAACCTCGAGGTTGTAAGAATGCCCGTGAATGTTGCGGCACAGTCCGTCGTACTCGTACAACGTGTGCGCCATTTCGAAATGAAACCGTTTTGTGATGCGTATTTTTGGCATGATGGCAGTAATAAAATCAGTTTACGAAAGTACGTTTTTTAGTACTGTGGCAAATGAAAAAAGCTGTTTTTTCAGCGTTGTTCTAACTTCCTGTCACTTTGGTTTATTCTGCTATTTTCTGGAAAACAATAAGAAATAAGAAATCAGGAAGTTTTCCTCTCTTGCAATGCAGATTGATTCTAAATTATGGGGGAGGGGGGGGTAAAATTCAATTGTATTTTAAGGTCCAAAGGCTTATATTTGGTTCTGTTACGCCCGGGAAAAAACCCCTGTTGCGGAAACACCAAAAAATAATCGAAGGAAGGGAAAATTTATTAAGGGTCATGTTTTGCATGGAGAGCCATGTTTAAACTCAATATATAACCAAGGACAGAAAGCAACCCGGCCCTTTGTACCCGGAGGTTTCCGGGACGGGTTGCAAGAAGTTGTTTTATTAACCCGGAGCGGAAAGTTCTCAGCTGCCCGCTCCATAAAACGTTACAAACGTATGAAAAAATTAATCGTTTTGGCTATGATTGCCGTGGCATTAAGCATTTTTACTGGATGCCAGAAAGATGAACTGGTCAGCCAATTGGCAGACGAACAACCACAGACAGTGGTTAAACCCGATGTTTATGTTGAAGAGGATTATTTAGTCTTTAAGAACTTTTCCGCTTTGGACAGCCTTAAGAAATTATTAAACGACCTACCGGTTGAATCTGTGAAGGGTTTTGAAACTCAACTAGGTTTTAAATCAGCATTCTCTAAACGGAACGAATTAATGAAAAAAGCTGATGAAATGACACAGAGTCAGATTTCTATGTATTTAGAAGAAGTGAGCAAACAGGGTTATTTTGATAAAGAAACTCAAATGTTTTCTTATCCCTTTTACAACGAGAGTTATGCAAAGGTTTTAAGTCCTTCTGGAAAATTGAAAATAGGGAATATTTTTTATCGATTTGAAGGAACGATGGAATTTGTAACCCTTGATTTAGCAAAATTCAAGTCTGAGATTAAATTGGGTAATTTTGAGCAATCAATCCAATTAGTTGCTGAACTACCCCAATTGAAGGGCGGTGAAATGCTAAAAGAGACAATGATCAAAGATAATCAACTCAGAACTCTATTACAGTTAAAGCGAGAGGAATTTGCAGTATACGATTACATTATTGATAACGGGCAGGTAGTTTGGGGAATTGTCGGATACAAATGGCAAATTTATTACAGGTTTTATAGTTATAGACAATATTTGCTTTACAAATCAGACAGACCTACTTATTTTAATTGGAAAACTCATGTAGCTAAAGCTGGAGGGAATGATGATTTCTGGTATCTGAATTATTATAATGCGAATCCTCCAACAGAACGTTCAACAAGCGAAGCTGCTGTGTTCTATTTTGTTACATACGATTCTGGCCTCATTCAATCTCAAAATCCAGTTGCTGTCATTCAGTATATTGTTTCAGATTTCTGGTCTGATCATATGATAAATTTTCATGGTTCTTTAACATATAATTAAATAATACAATTTACAATGGGGCTGGCAAAACGAAGATAAGCTCTTATTTTTGCTTTTTTTGAGGAGAATGTATAGACTCAAGAATCGGACATTTTAAAGACTTTTAGTTTGGTCAGCCCTTAAAAATAAAAAATATGAAAAAGACATTTCTTCTATTAATAACATTCTTGTTATTCTGTTGTTTTTTAAACGTTTCCGCACAACGCAAAACTGAAGTTGGACTCACAGGCGGAGGTGCGCGATTTTATCCTGTTGGCCAAAAATTAGGCTCCAATTTAAATAACAAAATGGGAAACGATTGGGGATGGTCTGCAGGTATTTTTTACGAGGATCACTGGAAATCAAAAATTCACCAAATCGTTGAATTCAACTATTATGGTTTTAAAAGCGATGTATATTTGCAAAAAGATCCTACTCCTCCCTGGAGCCCTTACGATGGTACTGGCCGTCAGCCGGTTTATGGAAATTTTGATAATACTTCATTTAGTCAGATTGCCATATCAGGCGGAATTAAATACCTGGCGAACAACACGCTGTTTGTTTATCCGGCTTTCGAAATCGGTTATTGTTTAAATCCTGATATCGATATCAACAGAACTGTTTTCAGTGTAAAGCTTGGTTTGGGCGCCAATGTCCGGGGAGCGGACATTATCCTTGAATATGATTACGGATTAAGCAACCCAAGAATGATTTACGATGCAACAGTACCTTTTGCAAGCACCCAAAGAAACAGCTATTTACAGTTAAAAGCGCAGGTACCTTTGTATAACCTGAGAAAGTAAACGGAATGTCAAAAGCTCACAGACATATTTTCGCTATGCTTCTATTCCCGCTTGCTTTTGGGGGTTGTATCAGCGAAATAACAATTGATGACGATTTTAAGAAAAAAGAGGTAGTTTTAAACTGTATTCTTAACACACAGAAAGATACTGTATATGTTCAACTTAGCCATTCAAAACCTATTCAGGAAATCGATGAATTTGAGCCGGTTGTTAATGCCCGAATACAACTTTTTGAAAATGGGGAAAAAGTTGGTGAATTCCTTTGGTCTGACAGTAGTACATATATTTTACCTTTTTCAGTTTTACCTGGTAAAATTTACAGGATTGAAGCAACAGCCGGCAATAACAAAGTTTGGGCTGAAACCACTGTGCCAAACACAATTAATGCGACCATTGAAAAAGACACTTCTGGTCTTTATAATTATTATACTTTGGGGATTTTACTGAACGATAATACCGAAGAAGTAAATTATTACTGGATATCAGCCACCGGTTTTGAAGGAATTGGAGGAAACAGGAGTAAAAACATTGCCTGTGCGTTATATTCCAATTTTGAATATGCCGATGATTTTAACCAGACAATTTATCAGAATGGAAGCTACAAATTTGAATATGAATATTATATAAGATTTGCAGATAATGTGCTGCCAGATGGAAAAACAGAAATTATTTTTTATCCTCAATGCATCAGCAACCCGATTGAGGTCTTTCTGCTTTCAACGGATTATCACCTCGACAAATACATGAAGTCAAGCCTTTTATTACAAAATATGGATTTGTATGCTGAAGATATGCCCATTACTTATGCCCCTTTCCCAATGTACTCCAATATCAACGGAGGTACCGGTATTTTTGGTTCTTATAACAGTGTTTCTGAAAAATTTGGTGAAGAATGAAACTCGCAGTAAAATACATTATTGCGGTTTTTTATATCCTGCTTGTGTTTTCTTCATTTGCACAAACGCCGGTAACTATCAGCGGATATGTAACCGATGCTTCGTCGGGTGAAAAACTTACCGGGGCAACCATTTTCGTTCCCGGTTCAGAAAAAGGGACAACCACCAATGAATATGGATATTTCAGTTTATCGCTTCCATCTGCGCGGGTAAAAATCGAAGCCCGGTTTGTTGGGTTCGAACCTTTTTTTACCGAACTGAAACTGATTTCAGACACAATAATCAATTTTCAACTGCACCCTGGAATTTCGATTGGCGAAGTGGAAATTAAAGCGGCAAACCAGCAGGAGTTTCTGTTGTCGCCTTCTGTCGGAATTCATCGTTTAACAGCCAAAGAAGTTGAAAAAATTCCGGCTGTTTTAGGCGAACCCGATTTGCTGAAGGCCATCCAGTTGTTGCCCGGTGTTTCTTTTGCCACCGAAGGTTCCACCGGGTTCAGTGTTCGCGGCGGCAGCCCCGACCAGACGCTCATTCAGCTTGACGGGGTTCCTGTTTACAACGTTAACCACCTGTGGGGTTTTATGTCGGCTTTTAACAACGACGCGGTTTACGAAGCCAAACTGTACAAAGGCAGCCTGCCAGCCCGGTTTGGCGGAAGGTTGAGTTCGGTGCTGGATGTGGGAATGAAAGAGGGAAACCTGAAAAAACGACAGGGTACTTTTTCGATGAGTCCGATTGCCGGTCATTTTACCCTCGAAGGCCCGTTAAAAAAGGACAAAGCTTCATTTATGATTTCGGGTCGCACGACCTGGGCCAACCTTCTGATGGCAGCCTATCAGAGGCTTGAAAATCAAAACAATGAAAATCAGGTTTTAACTTATGGGTTTTGGGATATAAATGCAAAAACAAATTACATTATTAACCAGAACAACCGGGTTTATCTGAGCTTCTACACCGGGCGTGACGCCTACATGATGGAAGATGATGCAAATATTCACAGCGATTATGTGAAATTTAGTTATAACTGGCAAAACCTGACCGGAGTTTTGCGTTGGAACCATGTTTTTTCTCCTGTGCTGTTTGCAAATTTCTCGCTGTACAACAGCAGGTTCAGACAGGAATACTTCAACCAGTTTGATAAAAAAGGCGACGAAATTTATAAAGGCTATAACAATCTGAATGATTTATCGCAAAAAGGGGATTTCGACTGGACAACAAATGACAGGCTGAAAGTAAAATTCGGGTACAATATTTCGTTACAAAAATTCAGCCCCGAGATAATTTCATATCAATCCGACTCAACCTCTTTTGTTTTGAACAACGACATTTTCACAAATAATTTTATAACAGAATTTTACCTCGAAGCAGATGTTGATTTAACTAAAAAACTAAAGGCCAGCGCAGGATTACGGGCAGGAAATATGCTGACAGAAGGCAAAAATTATCCGGGGTTACAACCACGTTTATCGATTCGCCGCTTAATTTCTGAACAGGTTTCAACAAAGCTTTCGTATTCGCGCATGAACCAGTATTTGCATCAGCTTCAGAATACCACACTTGGCATTCCCACCGAACTTTGGGTTTCTTCAACCGACAAAATCAGGCCGGGGAAATCTGACCTTTATTCGGCCGGGGTATTTTGGACTAAAGGCAATGGTTACCGGTTTTCGTCAGAGGTTTATTACACGAATCTTCGAAATGTTCTCAGGTACAAAGATGGCACCCTGGCTTTAAAAGAACGTAACGACAGTTGGGAAGATTTTGTGGCAACCGGGAAAGGCAAATCTTATGGAATTGAACTGATGGCGGAGAAAACGACCGGCAAACTGACAGGCTGGGCAGCTTACACACTTTCGAAAAGCACCCGCCAGTACGATGAGATAAATTTCGGAAAGGAATTTCAGTATGAATACGACAGGCGACACCAGTTAAACATCAACACCAATTACTGTTTTAATGAAATACTGAAAAAAGGGAAAACGATTAAACGGGAACTCTCCGCCAGCTTTAATTATGCTTCGGGGAAATACATCACATTAGCAGAACAGGAATACCAGGGAATTCCGTTGCCGCTGATGGAAGGCTCGCGTTACGGGGCCGACTGGTTTGCGAAAAGAAGCCTGATGAATTCGGTAAACAATTATCAGATGCCTGCTTTTCACAACCTGAACCTGTCGTACAGAATTGAACGGCAAAGCATTGACAAAACAATTGTCTGGAGTTTTTCGGTTTACAATGTTTACAACCGGCTAAATCCGTGGTATTACTACAAACAGGGCGATAAAATAAAACAGATAACAATTTTCCCCATCATTCCTTCGGTTTCGTTTACTTACAAATGGTGATTGATTCTCCTTTCTTTCCAACTTCCTGATTTTGATGTTTCTTATTTTGTTATTCTGCTATTTTTTAAGAAATCAGACTATCAACTGGGCTTCTAAAAATAAATCTGGGTTTGCAGAATCAACATTCCTTTTGAGCTTGTCCACATTTGCCGGGCGTTTTCGGTGGTGAGAACCGGGCGTTCAGTTCTACGAATTGGATGTCGCGAATTCAACTTGTAATTTCAGAATGGTGAACAGGGTTTATTCATAGCATGACTTTGAGTCATACTATGAATAGTAAACGGTTAAAAGTAAATCTGCGTCTGCAAAATCACCTGTCCTTTGGAGCTTGTCCAGATTTGCTGCTCGTTTTCGGTAGTATAAATCGGGCGCGAGGAGTATTGCAGTGTCCATTTCAGGTTATGCCCGTACATCAGCCAGTTGATACCGGCATCGAACTGGGCGGAAGCTTCACCAAGTCCTTCCAGCTTTTTCAAAGTAAACGCGCCGTAAGGTTGAAAACGGTTTTTCAAGCCGTTGCCCGGCAACAGGTAGCCAAATTCGCCCCGCACAATATGCCCGGTTCCGATTTCCCATTCCGAATTTCCGGGGCCCTGCGGCAATGCGTCTTCAGCACTCATTTTCGACACATTCATCCGACCAAAACTGCGTAAATAATTTTGTCCGAAAAAATTATAGTAATACCCGAAATAACCGGTTACAGCTCCGCCTTTTTGTGTTGGCATGTCGATAAAAACATCGGCGGCGGCCACAAAAATATCGCTGATTTTTGATGGATAATAATCGGCAAACTGGGGCAATAAATGCTCGCTGCCGGCTGCAATTAACATGGCTGCCAACATGGGATCAACCGTTGACAAATCTTTTTCGGCTTCAACCAGCATTGCCTCGGGATGATAATAAAAACCCAGGCCCACATTCAGTAACTTTCCGCGACCCAGATTATTCATCGTCATTTGCTGAAACATTGCATTTTCCCTGTCAAAAAACTGCCATTCGAAATAACCTTTTAATGCGAAATTTTCGTTGATGCGTTCGGTTGTAACCGGCGAAGAAACCGAATCGACTCCGTATTCAAATGGTTTGGTGATTGCAAAACGGTAATTGAGCTTACTGATTGAACCACGGGCGAAAATGCCCAACTGGCGGCCAAAATCATCAAAAGTTCCACCTGTCGGCGAAGTAAATCCGGGTGCATCCACCACCAGAAACTCAAAATTTTTATTGCTTGAATAGCGCGAAATGCCATTTTTGGCATCGAGTCCAAAACCCAGGTGAAGTGCATCGCCAAGCAGGAAATACTCGGCTTCAACATTGTAAAGATTAATACCCGGTTTGCGTTCTGAACGGTATGTCATTCCATCGTACCCGATTTGTGTAAAAATCATTGCCTTATTCATGAGGTTCGCGTAAAAAGTGAGGCGGCTTCGGCGTACACCCAAATCCATGTCGCTGTATTGTTCCACTCCGTTTTTGTCGGGGTTGTTCCAGATGTACCTCGTCCAAAGCTGGTTGTTCATCATTACTCCAAAATACGAACTTCCGTCGTCGGAAAGATTGATCTTTAGTTTTGGGGCATTGTCGTTATCCTGCGAAAACACGGGAAAAAAGCACATCACCAAAAACACGGTGAATAAAAGGCTGATTACTTTGTTTGTTTTAACCATTCTGGCTTTTGTTTTTTGAAACAGTGCCAAAAATAACAACTGACAACAAATTCAGTGTACTTTTGCCAAAAATTCAAAAGAAATCAAATGCAAGACAGAACCGGTATTTTTCATGCGCGCATTGGATACTCAAACATTGTTTTGCTGAAAAACAGTGAAGCCGCTGTTCTTGTCGATACCGGCGTAAAGGGAAATATGAACCACATTACTCACTTTCTGAAGCATAAAAAGGTTGAACCAGCCGATATTAAACTGATTGTTTTAACCCACACGCACCACGACCACACCGGCAACCTGCTGGAACTGGCAGCTATTTCGGGCGCACCTGTAATTGTGCATCGGAACGAATATGAAAACCTGAAAAGCGGGTTTACGCCAATACCTAAAGGAATGGGTTTTTATACCCGGTTTATCACACGGTTGGGCAGCATTGTTTTACCGCGGTTTGCCTCGCCAAAAGCCTTTGAAGCACAACTAATAAACGAAAATGAATTCGACCTGAAGCCTTTTGGGATTGATGCAAAAATCATTTCCACGCCAGGTCATACAAACGGTTCGCAGTCGGTTTTGGTTGGCAACACACTGGTTGCCGGCGATGCTTTTCTGAACCTGAGCAACGGCATTATTTTCCCACATTTTTGTAACGAACCCGCCACATTGCTCAAAACCTGGGAAATGCTTTTCACTTCAGAAATAAAAACTGTAGTTCCCGGTCACGGCAAACCTTTTGCCATTGAAAAGGCAATTCCGGAGTTTGAGAAATGGAAAAGAAAAATAACGTAAGTACTTATAATCCAATGTCGTTTAGTTAGTAAAACAGGCTTCCCCCGAAATTTCGGGGTCACTCAGCCTGACAGTCACCTTGAGTCCCGATGCATATCGGGAAAGGGTGTTTGAAATATCTTTCTTTTGATTTCATCATTAACTAAACGACATTTACTTATAACCTGTTCTTTTTTTAACCTTCTGATTCAATATGTCTATCCCTCCCAATAGAAACTTTATAACATAATTGTTCATTGATAAAAGAAACTTTTATGATTCTAAAAAGCTGTTGATAAAAGGATTAACCGATGTCATGAAAAATACGATCGCGAACATGGAATCATTCTGACCACTGATTATTCGGAAAATAAAACTTTATACTCAACTATAATTGAAATAATGCCGGTTTGGAAATGGAGTAGCAGGAAAACCTATTTTATTTTCCTCCTACCCGATTATTTTCCCCTTTTTTCTTGTTCTATCACAACCGCAGCTTCTTTCAATCCTTCGGCAGTTGCTTTTACATTGATTTTTACGGGGGTGGTTTCGGGTTGAATGATTGCCAGGCAAACTCCCTGATAGGTTTACTTCTTTTGCTGCTGAAAACTTGACATATCTTTCGGATCGCCGATGCTAAATCTCTCAACTTTTTTGTTCAACTCAGATTAAACCTGAAAATTATTTCCTTCAGTTAAACAAACCCGAAAACTCTTATTCGAACCAGATAATCTGAAAAGGATGCTGTACTTTTGTTCAACAATGAAAAAGACGCACCACATAATTAAAAACTTCAGCTTTATTACAATACTGGTATTACTTTTCCAAGTAATAAATCCAATGAGAGCAAAATCTCAAACCGAATCAAATTACTCTTTTTTGGTAGCCGGTCATGCTTATGGCGCTCATGCCGGAACAAATATCGGGTTACATCCGCCGTTGCTGGAAAAACTTTCTGAAGAACGCGATTCAAGTTTGTTAGGGCTTTTTTTAACCGGCGATATTGTAAACCAAAGTACAACAGCAAGCTGGAACAAAGTTGAAACCGAACTTGCAGCTTTGGGGCTGCAATCGTTTTACGTGATGGGAAACCATGATAACAACACGCTGGGACACCAAATTTTTAAGCAAAAACATGGCGGAGACTACTACGCTTTTGAACATGGAAATGACTTGTTTATCGTGCTGAACAGTACCCAGTCAGACCGTTCCATTTCACCAGCACAGCTTGAATTTCTGGATAGCACATTGAAAAATACAAGTACAAACTGGGAAAACGCATTTATCTTTTTTCACGAAGTAATCTGGAACAGCCACGAAAAATACAAGCTTGTACGAAGCAACAGTCGTTCGAGGTATTCGCAATTAAAGAATATCTCAAATTTCTGGACGGCGGTTTACCCAAATTTAGCTGCATTGCCCGAAAAGAAATTCTTTTTGTTTGCCGGCGATGTGGGCGGAAATCCCGATGCTATCGCAGCATTTTACGACTGTTGGGAAAATGTGACTTTGCTTTCGTCGGGGATGGGCGAAGTACAAGATGAAAATTATCTGAAAGTAAATGTTTCGCCTGACACGGTAACTTTCAGTTTGATTCCGTTAAACGACAATGTTGAAATGCATCCCGTTCACTGGTACAATATTCCTGAAAAGCCCGATACGATTGATGGACCGGTTTCGGTTTTCCCACAACAATCAGACGTGGAATACAAGATTTTACCGGTTTGGAATGCAACGGAATATCGTTGGAATCTGTCGGCTGGAATTACAGGAAACAGTGATTCCACCTCAATAATGCTTGACTTTGGGGAACAGTTTAATGCTGGCGAAATTTCTGTTCAGGCGATAAATGATGGATTTGGCGAAAGCGGGCCGGCAACGCTGCAGGTTTTTGCCGACGACACAACTTTTATTGCTGAAAATAAAATCGACATCAATTTTGAGGTTTTTCAGAATCGCGAATTGATTCAAATCAGTTTCAATTCAATTCAGGTTCAGCAGGCACAATTCAGAATTTATGATTTGTACGGAAGGGCTGTTTATAACGAAAGATTTCAGCTGAACCAGGGTTTTGAAACTAAAACCTTTCGTAAAAACATACTTTGGAAAGGGATTTTTATTGCTGAACTTCGAACAGGCGACCGGCGGACTTCAAGAAGAATTATGCTTTATTAATCAGGAGTTCCCGGATTATTTTGTTGTAAACGGCGATGCAGGTAACCCTTCTTTATTGCAAAGGTTGGCGCCTTCGGGATTGTCGGCCCAGGCGTAACGCACAACAACAGGGTTTTGCACTTTTTCACTCCATACAATTACTTTGTTTTTTCTGATTTCTGCTTTTGCCCAAACAAATTTTTGGTCGGTTCCGGCAATGGCAAAATACTTTGGTTCTTTTCCATCAGCGGTTTTCAGCCCGCTGCCGCATTCAGTAAATGAAATTTCAATTTTGTTTCCCTTCACTTTCATCGATTTGTAGATTGGCCCCGAAGCAACACGGTTTTTTTCGCCATAAACATTTTTCATGGCGGCCAGCAGCAGCCGTTCGCTTACTTCTTTTTTTCGCATCGGATGAATGTCGTTCCATTCGCCCAAACCCAGCGTAACAATCAGCGAAGTATTTGGAACCGTGAGAATTTTCAGTTGCTCATTGCGCAAAACTGCCCAGTCGCTTTCCGAGGGTTCAGCTTTTGCTTCCATAAATTCGGGCAACTGAACACACAGAAACGGCAATTCGCTATTGTTCCACAAGCTGCGCCATTCTGCAATTAAAGCTTTCAAAACTTCTGCATAACCGGCGGGCCGTTCGGCGTTGGTTTCGCCCTGGTACCACACAACTCCTTTAATGGTGTAATTATTTGCCGGAATGAGCATTGCATTGAAAAGTCCAAGCGGTTTGGAGGGCAGAAACGTAGAAACCGGAGCAGGCCCGGCTTTTGCCGCGATGCTGTATTTCCAGCTTCCTTTCAGGTCGTATTTTTGACTGGCAATTGTAAGTTGATAAGGTTTGTCTTTGATAAATCCGCCGTTTGCCGACTGACTTACAATTCGAACAGCGATTAAATTTTTGCCGGGTTTCAGAATTCCGCTTTCAATGTTGTATCGCCGTGGCGGATACTGGTAACTCACACTCCCAACAAAAATTCCGTTTACAAAAACCGAATCGCTGTCAACAATTCTGCCCATTTCAAGGTAAGCAGGTTTACCAGCGCAATTTTCGGGTAATTCAATTTCATTGCGAAACCAGATTACACCGCTTTCGAAACCAATTGTTTCTTTGAAATTTCCGGGAAGCTGAAAAACAGACCATTCCGAGTCATCAAACTCCGGACTTGCCCAAAGCTTGCTGCTTTTGTCGTTTTTATTTAGTTCTTCAGTCCATTGTTTGCCGGCGATCCGTTCAGAAGTCAAAAGATTTGAAAGATAGGCGCTGTCGGCCAACTGTTCAGCAATTTTATGTTGTTCAGGAAAGGCTCTCAGCGTTTCCTCGCTAATCCAGCTTTCGGCAGCCGAACCTCCGGCAGCACACTGAATAATACCCAACGGAATTTTGTATTTTTCATAAAGTCCGCGGGCAAAAAAGTAACCCACAGCCGTGTATTTCAGAATATTTTGCGGATTGGCTTCTTCCCATTTTCCACCCTGAATATCGTTTTGTGCTTGTGTGAAATTCCACCTCACCGGAACCTGGAAAAGCCTGATTTCGGGATTGGCGCTTGTTTCAATTTCCTTTTCGTAAAGCGGAGAAACGCGGCTCAGTGTGGTTTCCATGTTCGACTGCCCCGAACAAAACCACACATCGCCAAAAAGAATGTTTTCAAGGTGAATCTGGTTTTTCCCTGAAATCGTCATTTCGAATGGCCCGCCGGCTTTTTGTGGAGCAAGCATCACGCTCCATTTTCCTTCGGTGGAAGTAATGGTTTCGATAGTCTGATTGTTGAATTTCACATTTACCTTTTCGCCAGCATCAGCCCAACCCCAGATTTTAACAGGCGTTTCGCGTTGCAAAATCATTCCGTCGCTTACAAGTTTGGGTAAACGTACATCGGCAAACGATGAATAAACAACGATTAAAAGCACAACAGCACTGATAAATAGTCTCTTAAAATTTATTTTCATGAGGATGCAGGTTTGAATTTTTAGTACAGACGAATAAGTTAATTCTGAATATTTTGACGTTCTCAAAAATATAAATCATTTGCTTTAACTGGCCGGATATGCCAAATTATCAGCAAAAGTTGACGATTCAATATTCTAAAACAAATAGTGTTCGGTTAAAAAATAATTTAAAGAAAAGATTCTTCACTTCATTTCATTACGCTCAGAATGACAACAAGTTAGGTTGGCGTGGGCAATTGAGAGGGGTGGTTTTGCGGCGAAGCCTCATAACCACCCCTCTCAATTGCGAAAGTATCCAAGAACCTGTCATTCCGATGCGTAGCGAGGAATCTCATAAATTTTACCGGACACGTATGATTCTAAAACACAAAGCTGCGAGTTCAATTCTGAATGAATTTAGTGTATTTTTGATGACCTTTACTTTAAATGAAAAAGGATAAACCTGAATTAAAAAGAATGAAAATGAAGACCAGAATTATTGGAATTGCTTTTTTGGCCACAGTTTTTGCCTGTGCACCCAAAGAGAAAGCAGAAGTTAAAGAAGTTCAACCCGCAATAACAATTAGTTTTGAAAAGGCCACGGTTTACCGCACAGCCAAAGCCACCGGCGAAAAACTTGCAAAAGTTGAATCGGTTACTTTAGCCGATTACGGTCAGCCACCCGAAACCCAGCCCTGCGTTTTTATCGACCCGTTGAATACCTTCCAAGAGTTTGTTGGTATCGGCGGCGCGCTTACCGATGCGTCGGCTGAGGTTTTTGCCAGACTACCGGAGGAAAAACAAAAGGAACTGCTTACTGCATATTACAATGCAGAAACAGGAATCGGGTATAATTTTTCGCGCACAAATATTGCCAGCTGCGATTTTTCGAGCGGCAGTTACGATTATGTAGCTGAAAACGATTCAACACTTTCAACTTTTTCAATCGACCACGACAGGCAATTTAAAATTCCGCTCATTAAAAAAGCGTTTGAAGCTGCCGGTGGAGATATGAAAATGTTTGTAAGTCCTTGGAGTCCGCCGGCGTGGATGAAAGACAACAACAACCGGCTTCGCGGCGGTAAACTTTTGGAACAGTTTAAACAACCATGGGCCAACCATTACATTAAATTTATTCAGGCATACGAAGCTGAAGGAATTCCGGTTTGGGGGCTTTCGGTGCAAAACGAACCAATGGCAGTTCAGAAGTGGGAATCATGTGTTTTTACTGCCGAAGATGAACGTGATTTTGTAAAAAAATACCTTGGCCCCACGCTCGAAAAATCGGGCATGAGCGACAAGAAACTAATTGTGTGGGACCACAACCGCGACCTGATTTACCAGCGCGCATCAACTATTTTTAACGACCCCGAAGCAGCAAAATACATTTGGGGAATTGGTTTTCACTGGTACGAAACATGGACTGGCAGCGACATGCAGTTTTATAATCTGAAAACCGTAAACGAAACTTTCCCCGATAAACATTTGGTTTTTACCGAAGGATGTGCAGAATCATTTGCCACCGAAGCCATTTACGAATGGCGGTTGGGCGAACGTTACGGTTACTCCATGCTTAACGATTTTAACAACGGAACTGTGGCCTGGACCGACTGGAACATCCTGCTCGACGAACAAGGCGGACCAAACCATGTGCAGAATTTCTGTTTTGCACCCGTTCATGCCAACACTGCTACCGGCGAACTTATTTACACCAACAGCTATTATTACATCGGCCATTTTTCGAAATTTATCAAACCGGGAGCTAAACGAATTGCAAGTTCGGCATCGCGCGATGTGCTTCAAACAACGGCATTTATGAATCCCGACGGGAAAATCGTAGTGGTTGTTTTAAACACTTCCGACCAGGATATGTCGTTTAAATTGTGGTGCCAGAACAAAGCCGCCGACATGCAAAGTCTTGCACACTCGATAATGACTATGGTTACTGAGTAAACATTTATTGTCAAAATCAAGAATAGAAAAGAGGTTGAAAACAGCCTCTTTTTTGTTTTTGTAAACTGACGTTTTACCTCATTTTCGTCAAATGCCCTTATTTTGATTGATGCATCATTTCAGGGTTTAGAAATTCGGCTATTTTTGTTCAACTGATAATTCAACTTAACCATGAATATGAAACGAAATTATTTCCTTTTGCTTCTGTTTTCTGCTTTATTCTCGTGCAAAAATGTTGTCGAAATACCGCTGGCAGAGCATCCGCGGCCCGATTTTGAGCGTGCCGTTTGGCAAAACCTGAACGGCTACTGGCAGTTTCAACCTGATTCGGCAAACGTGGGGCTTACCGAAAACTGGCAGTCGAAACCCGAAACTTTCAACAGCAAAATACTTGTTCCGTTTTCGTGGGCTAGTCCGCTGAGCGAGGTAAAACTGCCAAAAGTAAATGTGGGTTGGTATTCGCGCACTTTTACCATCGATAATGCCAAACAATGGGAAGGCAAAAACGCCTGGCTGGTTTTTTGCGCCAGCGATTTTGAAACAACAGTGTGGCTCAACGGGAAAGAAGTTGGGAAACACACCGGTGGCTACATTCCGTTCAGTTTCAATATAAAAGAATATTTGGTTGACGGCGAAAACCGGCTGACCGTTCGGGTTGAAGACGAGGAACTGGATAGCCGCCCGTCAGGAAAACAATATTATGGCAATGCAAAGGGAATCTGGCAAACCGTTTACCTCGAAGCCCGTCCTGAAAATTACATCCGTAACATCAGGTTTACCCCCGATATCGATAATCAAACCGTTACAGCAGAGGTTAATCTTGATGCAGCAGCACAATCGGCATTAAAATTCGGATTGAAAGGGAAAAACAATCCATTGGCTTTTGAAGGCGAAATTCAGACTGGAAATCAGTCAGCCACATTTACCATTCCGGTTGCCGACATGAAATTATGGAACCTGGAAAACCCGTTTCTGTATGAAGTTTCAGCTACAATTAACGGCGAAAACAACACCGATGAAGTTTCAACCTATTTCGGAATGCGGAAAATTTCAGCTGTCGAAATTCCCGGAAAAGATTTTAAATATGTGGCGCTGAATAACCAGCCCATTTATATGAAACTCACGCTCGACCAGAGTTATCATCCTGAAGGCTTTTACACTTTCCCCTCCGACCAGTTTATGAAAGAAGAAATTCAACGCGCAAAAGACCTCGGATTGAATGGATTGCGTATTCATATCAAAGCCGAAGTGCCACGCAAATTGTATTGGGCCGATAAACTCGGATTGCTGATCATGGAAGATATTCCTAATTTTTGGGGCGAACCCGACAGCATTGCCAAAGCCAACTGGGAATACATTGCCCAACGCGAAATGGAACGCGACTATAATCACCCTTCAATTTTCTCGTGGGTGTTATTTAACGAAACCTGGGGTCTTTTCAGCAAAGATTCAATTTTAGGAAAGCGCAGCTATACCAATGAAACCCAGGAGTGGGTGCGCGGTTGGTATCACAAGGCAAAAGCTTACGATCCGACACGGCTTGTTGAAGATAACTCTCCCTGCAACTGGGACCACGTGGTCTCAGACATCAACACCTGGCACGCTTATTTGCCTGCACGGCACTGGGCTGGTTTTCTCGATACCATCGTGAAAAACACATACCCGGGTTCAACGCACAATTACATTGGCGGCAACAAACAAGGCAACGAACCGATGTTTAACTCTGAATGCGGCGCCGTTTGGGGATACGACGGCAGTACCGGAGATATCGATTTAACCTGGGAATACCATATTATGATGAACGAATTCCGTAAACGACCAAAAATTGCCGGATTTCTTTTTACTGAATTTCACGACGTGATTAACGAATGGAATGGTTACTACAGGTTTGACCGCTCCAAAAAAATGTTTGGGCTCGAAGAGCTTGCTCCGGGAATGACGATGAACGATTTTCACTCGGATTTATACGTTATTCCCGGTGACGGTTTTTATAATGAATACAAGGGTGCTGAAGTTGTGCAGATACCATTGGGAATCAGTGCTGTTACTGCCTCTGTTCCGGGAAAAATGAAACTGAAATATACCGTTTACGGCTGGAACAGTTTGGGCGATAAAATGGAACACACAAATGGTGAAATGGAAGTTACAGCCGAACCGTTCGCATTTAAACAGCTTGCACCGGTTCAAATAAATATGCCTGCCGAATCGATGGTGATGATTTTTGCAACCACGCTCGAAGATGCATCGGGGAAGGTTTTGCAACGCAATTTTATTCCATTCAGGGTAAATGGAAGTTCAAATCCAGACAAACTGGCAATTACAAAATCTCCAAATCAATTTGCTGCAGCTGACTGGAGTGTAAAACACAAAAGTGTGCTGGATGGCAAAAAAGTTTGGGGGATGGGTTCGGGTTATTTTGAGTACGAATTTGTTTTGCCCGAGGGTTTAACTGCTGAAAATGTGGAAAACATGGAATTCAGAGCAGAACTGGCAGCACGATACCCACAGGAAAAATACCTTGAAGATGGTGATGCCGAGGGTATTGGAATGACTATCGTATCGGAAAAGGGGACCATTCCTGGATATGGGAAAAACAGTTTCCCGCAAACCGACGAACAATTGCATGGCTCGTTGGTGACGATTATTGCGAACAATCAGAAAATCGGACAGGTTGAACTTACCGATGACCCCGCAGACCATAACGGATTGCTCTCGTGGATGAACCAGGCGCCTGGCTGGGAATGGGGTTCTGATGACAGAAGTAAACCCTGGCTGTTGGAAGAAGCTGGTTCATACGGATATCCTGTGAGAGTGGAACTTGATGGTGTTGCAATGAAATCCGCCTTTGAATCGGGTAAAGTTGTTATCCGGCTTTTAGTGGATGAGGCTGGAAATAACCGTGGCGGACTTTCAGTTTATGGTGCAAAATCAGGAAAATATCCAATGGATCTGACAATATTAGTTTCCAAAAAGAATTGATTTAATCGTTTTACTTAACTGTTCTATTCACTGAAAATATACAACACCAGCTTTTTTAGAAAAGTTGGTGTTGTTATCTTAATATTCAAGCAGCCTTTTGTAAAAGGCTTTTCTGAAATATAAAAAGTTTAAAAACAGCAATTTATAACCTTCCTGCTTTTGATGTGCAATATGTTTTGTACAATCTGAGCATTGTTTTTACCTTTTGACTATAAGTGTAACAAAACAAAAGACAACATTTGCTGCCGATTAAAAACGACCAAAAGTCATTCAAAATATTCGGAAATGAATTTTCTCGAAAAACAGATTATTCGATTTCTGGCCCTCGGTTACACTTGTTAACAACAACAGGCAAATTTTTAGAAGGAAGCGAGACCCGGCTTCCTTTTCTTTTTAACGCAATCAGGTAATTTCAGATTATGAATTTTCTTGGTTAACAGCATCTGCCTTTTTCATTTTTGTTGCTGTTTCGCGGAAATTGCCAGGTGTTCTTCCTTCAATTTCCCTGAATACCCGCATAAAATTCACCATCGAACCAAAACCCGATTTTTCAGAAATATAATCAAGTGAGTAACTTCTTGATGTTTCTTCACATAAAAGCCTTTTGGCTTCTTCAACCCGGTAACGGTTCACAAACTCACTGAATGTACACGAGTATTCGGTATTAATAAGCTTTGAGAGATATGTACGGTTCGTGTTCAGCATCTCAGAAACCTGCGTGATTTTTAAATCAGAATTTTTGTACACCTTACCATGCACAAACAATTCGATTAATTTTTCTTTCAGCCTTTCAGAATTGACTTTTTTTACCACGATAGTTTCGCTGTGCAACTCGTCAAGTTGCAAATCATAAACAGTATGATTTTGCATATACCCCTGTAAACCAATAAAAAAAAGGAGTACACTAAAAACAAGAGAAGGGATTAAAAGCAAAAAAGGTACATCAAGAAAAAAGCTGCGACCAAGAATATTAAAGGATATACTCATTAGCGAAGTTACCACGATGGAATAAAACATATATTTCACCCAAAGAATTGAACGGTTTTCGAGGTTTGAGTAGAAATTTGCAATGTTTTTCTGGTACCTGATTATTAGCTTTCGGCCATCGAACAGAAGGACTAAAACCTGAATGACAAAAACGATTCGGCTTGTCAGATAGACGGTACGCTGAACCTTCATCAGAAAAGACAATTGTGTTACTTGCTCTTTTTTAAAAAGGTAGTTGTTAAAATATGAAATTTTTTCTCCATCGCTCATCAGTTGGTAAATTATAAACGAAGCAACAGCCAGTAAAAATCCGGGCAAAAGCATCAGTAAATTAATTTTACGATAAGTAGATTCGACCGAAAGCAGCCTGATGTACCAGTAATACAACGGGTAAACAGAAAGCGATGCGAACATATGAATGGGATCGAAATAATGAAATACACTTATGGCCTTTTTAAAAAAATGAGCGTGCGACAGGTAAAGTAAAAAGGCAGCTAACATAAAAATCCCAAGAAAAAATTTTGCCCGGTTGTTCTCTCTTTTAGTTATTAGTAATACAACAGCCCAAAAAAGAGTAACGTACATTGGTGTATAAATAATCAGGTCTTCCAGCATAAATATCGGTTAGTTTTCGAAATAACTTTTAACGTGCAAGCCTTGTGGCACTTTTGTAAAGATTATAATATTCGTTTTTTTTAAGTTATGAATCGGGAAAATAGCAAAAAAAGCCGGATTATCTTTTAACCCGGCCTTTATATTTAGTATATGATTTACACTTCAAACGAATCTACTTCTCGGTAAGCATGTATAAAGGCAAGTTCGCCTTCTTTTCCTTTTTTACTTATGCCATGTTCGCAACACAAAACCCCATCGTAACCTTTGCTGTGAATGTGTTTAAAAATATTTTTGTAGTTGATTTCGCCCGTGGTTGGTTCTTTACGTCCCGGGTTATCGCCAATATGGAAAGCTCCAATATTTTCCCAGCACATGTCAATATTCGGGATGATGTTTCCTTCGGTAATCTGCTGGTGATACATGTCGTCAACTATTTTACAGCTTGGGTGATTTACGGCAGTGCAAATCATGTTGGCCTGCGGCATTCCTGTAAGGAAAAGGCCAGGGTGATCGGTGTGCGCGTTGAGTGGTTCCATCACCAGTACCAGGCCGGTTTTACCAACAATGTCGCAACACATCCGCATGTTTTTTACCACGTTGGCAGTCTGGTAATCCCAGTGCAGTTTTTCATCATATCTGCCCGGAACAACCAGTGCAGTCTTAACTCCGGTACGCTTTTGAACTTCCAGTGCTTCTTCCATTTTCTTTTTCAGCATATCGCGTACCTCGGCGTTATCTAAAACCATTGAGCGAACGCTGAAATCGGCATATAAAACAAACGGCCCCAAATCCATTCCGAGGCGTGCCAACTCGTTTGCAATTTTTTCCTGCAGTGCCGGTTCTTTACCCATTAGTCCGTTATCGAAAATGGCTCGGAAACCCTGATCGGCCATGAATTTGATGTTATCGATCGGATCAGCACCTGCATGTTCTTTAAAGGTGCCCAAACCCGGTGCGTATTTCAGTTTAAATTTTGCCGAATTAGACGTAACACAATCTGCTGCCGATGCATTCATAACGCCAGTTACTCCGGTAAGCGCAATTCCGCTGATTGCGGCATTTCTGAGAAAATTTCTTCTTTCCATAGTTTTATTGATTTAAGTTATTGACATAATCGAACGGTCTAAAATTAATGAAATGTTGCTTCAAATAAATTGTAAAATCCATTTCATTAATAAAATAAATCTTCCTTGCTGCAGAATTCAAAACAATTGTTCTTTAATATTCTGCTGTTTTATATTTCTGTCTTTTAGTCTAAATGGTTATTCCAACGTTGTATTTTCGTTTGCAGCGCTTATTTTTTTATTGTGGTGGAAAAGCAGGATTCGGAAAACCAAAATATAGGTAAAAAGCGGAACTGACATAAATAAAACCAACATATAAATAAATGCCAGTCCAAAAGTAAAAAGTGTTGCTCCAATCAGAAATACAAAACTCAGGTAAAAACTTGCAACAAAAGCAGTGAACCGCAAATCTCTCAGCGCCGCTGTTTCATCTTTTTCGCGTGTAAAAGCAAAAATAAACAACCCTGAAATTATCAGCAGAATTGTGATTTCTTCGCCAATATTGTTATTCACCACTTTCATGAATTTATTATCGAGATATTCTGAATAAAATGCAAAAACCTTTATGTTGAGCAGTTTGGGTTTGATGTTTAGATAAAACCTGACAAAGCCGGCAATAATTCCCAAAACAAAAAGAATTAAACCGGTAATCCTGAAATTAGCCGGTAACAGAAATCTGGTTTTATTCATAAATGACGATTCAAAATTAAAGGAGCAAAAGTTCTCATTATTTTTTGTTTTGCGTCAAAACTTTTCTTTTTTCCAGACTAAAAATAACAAATCTGAATATTTTGAAACGAATGAAATGTTATTTGCATCCTTTCAAAAAGGTTTTTAATTTTAGCCGCGTAAAATGCTAAATCAACTAAAAAGAAATCAATTATGAATAGAAAACTCAGAATGGGTATGGTTGGTGGTGGTACCGATGCTTTTATCGGCGCAGTTCACCGACTGGCAGCTTTAATGGATAACCAGATTGAACTGGTTTGCGGCTGTTTCAGTGTTAATCCTGAAATCTCTAAATCATCAGGAAAACTTTATTATCTCCCTGAAAACCGGGTTTACACCACTTACCAGGAGATGTTTGAAAAAGAAGCGCAACTTCCGGAAGGCGAACGAATGGATTTTGTTTCCATCGTTACCCCGAATTTTGTGCATTTCGACCCGGCAATGATGGCTCTCGACAAAGGATTTAATGTAGTTCTCGACAAACCAATGACTTTCACGTTGGACGAAGCTTTCAAGCTGAAGGAAAAGATTGACAAAACAGGTTTGACTTTTGCACTCACCCACACCTATTCGGGTTATCCGGCAGTGAAACATGCCCGCCAGATGATTGCCGATGGAGAACTGGGTAATATCCGTAAGGTGTTTGTGGAATATCCGCAGGGCTGGCTCTCTACTAAACTCGAGGATGTAGGCAATGTGCAGGCATCGTGGCGCACTGACCCAAAACGATCGGGAAAAGCAGGTTGCATGGGCGATATCGGAACCCACGCACATCACCTGGCTGAATACATCACCGGATTGAAAGTAACAGAACTTTGTGCCGAACTCAACATTTTTGTGCCAAACCGTTTGTTAGACGACGACGGTGCGTGTTTACTCCGTTTCGAAAATGGTGCAAAAGGCGTTCTGATGGCCACTCAGATTGCTGCCGGTGAGGAAAATGCCATCCGCATCCGTATTTATGGCGACAAAGGCGGAATTGACTGGTTTCAGCACGAACCAAATACTTTACTCGTGAAATGGATTGGCAAACCTACACAGATTTTACGCACTGGTACCAGCCTCGGAAGCGCCGTGGCAGCGCACAACACCCGTGTTCCGGGTGGCCACCCCGAAGGTTATCTGGAAGCTTTTGCCAATATCTACCGTAATTTCTCGTTAACCGTTCGTGCCAAAGCCAACGGTGAAACGCCAACGGCAGCCATGTTGGATTTCCCCGGAGTTGAAGACGGAATCCGCGGAATGCAGTTTATAGATACCGTAGTGAAAGCCGGCTACGACGACACTGCCAAGTGGGTGAAATTCGAATAGAAGCCCCCTCTGACTCCCCCGCGGGGGGAGAACTCTGAACTGGTGACATTGGTTCACCTGCTCAATTAACAAAACAACTTGAAATAAAATATGATAAAATAACAACTACCTTTCTCAACTCCCCTCTCCCTGTGGAGAGGGGCAGGGGGAGAGGCTAAAATTAACAATTATGGCCAGACCAGTTACATTATTTACCGGACAGTGGGCCGATCTGCCCATTGAAACTATGTGTCAGAAAGCGCAGGAATTTGGCTACGACGGCCTCGAACTCTGCTGCTGGGGCGACCACATGGAAATTGCCAAAGCCGACCAGGCTTATTGTGATGCCCGAAAAGCGCTGCTCGAAAAATACGAACTGAAATTGTTCGCCATTTCAACGCACCTCGACGGGCAGTGTGTTTCTGATAATATCGATATCCGTCACAAAAGCATTGCCAGCCCGCATGTTTGGGGCGATGGCAACCCTGCTGGTGTAAATCAGCGTGCTGCCGAAGAGATGATAAAAACAGCCAAAGTGGCTAAAATGCTGGGTATCGATACCGTTTGCGGTTTTACTGGCAGCCCAATCTGGCATCTCCTGTATTCGTTTCCTCCGGTTTCGCCTGAAATGATTCAGCAAGGTTATGCCGATTTTGCCAAACGCTGGATTCCGATTCTTGACGAATACCAGAAACTGGGGGTAAAATTTGCACTCGAAGTTCATCCTACCGAAATTGCATTCGACATTCATTCGGCACATTTAACCTTAAAAGCGCTGAACTACCACCCCGCTTTTGGTTTTAATTTCGACCCGAGCCACTTTGGATATCAGCATGTTGATTATGTGAAATTTATCTACGAATTCTCCGACCGCATTTTTCATGTACACATGAAAGATGCCTACTGGAGCGACGTACCCATGAGCATTGGCGTTTTTGGCGGACACTCAAACTTTGGCGACAACCGCCGTTACTGGAATTTCCGCAGTCTGGGCCGTGGAAAAATCGATTTCGAAAACATCATCCGCGCGCTGAACGACATCGGTTACAAAGGCCCGCTTTCGGTGGAATGGGAAGACAGCGGCATGAACCGCGAAGCCGGCGCTGAGGAAGCCTGCGACTTTGTAAAATACGTTGATTTTGAACCATCTGACGTGGCTTTTGATGACGCCATGCAAAAAGAAAAATAAACATGACCAACAGAAGAACTTTTATTAAAACCTCCTCACTGGCTGCGGCTGGTGTGGCACTGGCATCAACAATGCCAATGGCTGCCTGCAAAGGTGCCAACGAAAAATTAGTGTGTGGCGCCATTGGCGTGAATGGAATGGGTTGGGCCGACCTGACCGCCTTTCTGAAACTGCCAAACACCGAATGCGCAGCGATTTGCGATGTTGATGAGAACGTACTGAACAGACGCATCGCCGAAACTGAAAAAATCCAGGGCAAAAAACCTGTCGGATTTAAAGACTACAGGAAATTGCTCGAAATGCCGGGTATTGATGTGGTGATTATTGGCACACCCGACCACTGGCACTGTTTACCGATGGTGGAAGCCTGCCAGGCCGGAAAAGATGTGTATTGCGAGAAACCGCTGGGCAATTCCATCGAAGAAATTAATGTGATGGAAGCAGCCGCCAACAAATACAACACAGTTGTGCAGGTGGGCATGTGGCAGCGCAGCGACCCACACTGGCGCGATGCCGTTGACTTTGTGAAATCGGGCCAGCTCGGAAAAATCCGTACAGTGCGTACCTGGGCTTACCAGGGCTGGATGGAACCCGTTCCTGTAAAACCCGATAGCGAAGCACCGGCTGGTGTTGACTATGATTTCTGGCTGGGGCCTGCACCACTGCGTCCGTTCAATCCGAACCGCTTCCATTTCAACTTCCGCTGGTATTACGATTATGCAGGTGGTTTAATGACCGACTGGGGGGTACATATTATTGATTACGGCTTGTTTGGCATGGGCGACCCGGTTCCAAAATCGGTAATGGCGATGGGTGGTAAATTTGCCTATCCCGATGATGCTTCGGAAACGCCGGATACACTACAGTCGCTTTACGAATTTGATGGCCACACCATGTTGTGGGACCACGGCACCGGAATTGACGGTGGCTATTACGGCCGCAACCACGGTGTTGGTTTTGTGGGCAACAACGGAACGCTGGTGGTTGACCGCGGCGGCTGGGAAGTGATTCCAGAGAAAAAGAGGGGCAAAGACCTGATGGAAAAGAAAGATTATATTGAAGGAACCGGAAAGGGACTCGACCTGCACATGGCCAATTTCATTGAAGGGGTAAAAACGCGTAACCGCGATTTGAACGCCAATATTGCTGTGGCAGCCAATACTGCCCGCGTGGCTCACCTTGGTAACATTGCCCACCGAACAGGGCACCGCCTTTACTGGGATGCAGCAACACGACAGATTACAAACGACGATGAGGCAAATAAATACCTTGTGCCCACTTATCGCGCACCCTGGGTTTTGCCTAAAATTTAAAGTTTATTTCACGCAAAGTCGCGATGACATTTATGGATTTGAGTGTCTCAGCGGCTTTGCGTGATTTCTTTTGTGTCATAAGGGTCTTTAACGATTTTCTGAAATTGAAATCTGAGATTTTTTACTTGCACTCATACAAAGCGCTGGGCTACTCATCTTTTACTTCAAAATGTGCTAAGATTCACAAAAGAGCTGCAAAGATTTTGTTTCCCGCTTTTTCTCCTAGCCCATCACTCTCTTCTCCTCTCTTTTCTTACATATTATCACATTCATTCACCTTTGCCTCTTGTTTAAAAAAGTTAACATCCTGTTAAAGAAATCTTAAAGTCTTCCATACGGTTAAACCTTGATTAAGGGAATCACTCAAAGCGTCGATTAAAACAATTTTCAGAAACAATTTAAATTTTAAAAAATGAAAACAAGAGTAATGATTTTAGCAGTGTTGATGGGTTTAACAACAGTTGCAATGGCACAACCCAACGATAAAGGTGAAGGAAAAGACCGCAAAGGTGGTAAACAGGAAATGCGTGCCGACAGCCAGCGGGGTCCCGGAAATGAACTTTCTTTAACCGATGCCCAAAAGGAAATTTTTCAAAAAAGCCGCACAGAAACAGCAAAACAGGTGCAGCCGCTCCGCAACCAGTTAGGTGAAGCCCGTGCTCATCAGAAAACACTTATCACAGCCGAAAAACCTGACATGGATGCCATAAACAAAAACATCGAAAAGATGGGAGCGCTACAAACCAAAATCGAAAAAATTCAAACAAAACACCAGTTGGAAATGCGTACCCAGTTGACCGAAGAACAACGTTTGAAAATGGATAACGCGGGTCACAGAAAAGGCGGAGAAAAAGGCGAAGGCCGCATGGAACACCGTGGCGATTTTTCAATGCGTTAAACAGAAATTCAACCTTTGGCAAAGGCTGCTTGAAAATTAGTTCTGGCAGCCTTTTACATTATTAAATCAATAACTGATTTCATATCGATTTGATTCTGTTTTATTTATATTATTGCAAGTGAGACATTCCTTATACCGAAAAACAATATTTCGTATTTTTCGTTTACAATTGCTGATTATGCGGTGATAAAATGTTAAAATTCAGAATTGAAATACTGATTACGCTGGTTGCCATTTCCCTTGGGATTGTAGTGGTTACCATCGGCTATTTTTCGTACAAAAGCCTTGCAAAAATTGTATTTTCCGTTCACCAGGCAGCACTCCCCGACAACCGGCTTTATCTTATCAAAGACATTGGATCCGATCTTACAGCGCTTGAGCACAGCGCCCGGCTTTATGTATTAACCGACAATAACGATGATCTGGAAGATTTTTATGCCATTGAAGACAGCCTCGCAAAAAACATTGAAATGCTGCTTCTTTTAAAAAAAGAAGAAAATTTCAATTTTGCCCTGGTTGACTCTTTTTCGAAATTAACCCACGAAAAAGTTGTGCTTTGGAACAACATCATCAATGTGCATTTAACCAACGGAAACATTTTCCCGGCATTTTCAGGGATATTGCAAAACCTCAGTGAACAGACGGATTCGTCAACCCAGGTTGGACCATCAGGAAATATTGACTCAACAGCTTCAAAAAATCTGGTTGAGAGAAAAGCAATTAAAAGAAAAATACAGCGCCTTGAGTGGGAAATCTATCAGCGCAATAAACAGCGAAATGTAGTTGAATCGCAGCTAATCGAAAAAAACGTGTTGCTCAGCAACCAGATTAACCAACTGATTGTTGAGGCGGAAAAAACAGAAGCTTCTGCTTTTCTTGCAAAAACCGCCGAAGCCGACAGCATGGCTGAAATCACCTACAAAAGACTTGTACAGTTTATTGTTTCAGCAATACTTCTTTTGCTTATTGCGCTTTTTGTGCTTTATAACTACCTGAAAAAAACACGCATTACCCGTCGGGCTTTGACGAATGCCCGCGAAAAAGCTGAAAACCTCGCACTTGCAAAAGAACAATTTGCTGCTAATGTGAGCCACGAATTGCGTACGCCGGTAAATGCAATTTATGGTTTATCGGAACAGGTTCTCCAAAAAAACCTTGACAGCGAAACAGCCGAAATGGTTTCGGTAGTATTTAAATCGGCCCGCCATTTGCGAAATGTGGTAAACGATACGCTTGATTTCTCAAAAATTCAATCCAAAAAATTAACCCTTCAATCTGTGGCTTTTTCCCCTGCTGCTATTTTTCAGGAGGTTTATTCATTGCTGAGAAATGAAGCCGCCGGTAAAGGAATTTTGCTCAAATTACAGTGGGAAGGCGAAAAGCCAGCCGCACTTTTAGGCGATCCGCTGCGGCTGAGACAAATTGTGATTAACCTTACCGGCAACGCCATAAAATTTACCGAAACAGGCGAAGTCAGCATCCTTGTTACAGGATTTAACCGCGACGAAAATCATTTTGAACTTGAATTCAAGGTTGCAGACACTGGCATGGGAATCGATGAAAAAAACCTCAGCCTGGTTTTTGATGAATTTGTGCAACTTGAAAACAACAATGGAAAGAAGTACCCAGGCACAGGATTAGGACTTCCGATTGTAAAAAAGCTGGTGGAATTGCAAGGCGGCAAAATTATGCTGAAAAGTAAACCGGGAGAAGGAACAGTAGTTACGGTTCAGCTTTTGTTTCCGGTAGCAGACCCCTCTGCAATCGAACAGCACGAAAATGAAATTACAGAAATACCGCAGTACGTAAGGCAAGTTTCGGTTTTAATTGCCGACGACGAGGAATACAACCGGTTTTTGTTAAAGCACATTTTTAAGAAGTGGGGAATTCGGTTCGAAGAGGTAAAAAACGGAAACGAGGTTACAGAAGCTGCCTGCAACGGGCACTTCGATGTAATTCTGATGGACTTGAATATGCCTGGAATAGACGGTTTTGAAGCATCAGAAAAAATTACCCGATGCAACAAACAGGTTAAAATTATTGCGGTTACTGCAACCAACGACCAGTTGGACAAACAAACCTGCTTCGATGCCGGAATGATCGGAATCCTGTTCAAGCCATTTTCTGAAAGAGAACTTTTCGAAACAATTGAATCGGCGGTTCGTGAAAATCGCAGCCAAAATAATACAGGTTCCGGCGTTCAGCCCGTAAATTTATCCGAGCTCAGCAGGCTGGCTGGCGGCGACGAACAGTTTCTTGTTGAAATGATCCAGCTTTTTATAAAATCGATGGAATCAGGCATTGCCGGGATTGAAAATTCACTCAAAAGCGGAAACCTGCATGAAGTTGCTGAATATGCCCACAAAATGGCTGCACCTGTGAAACATTTCGGGGCAACTCATCTGTACGAAAATATCAGGCAACTGGAAAAAATTTCGAAAAACTCAACGCCAGCAGCATCTGTTCAACCTGTTTTCAGTGAGATAAAAACTGAAGCTGAACAATTAAAATGTAACTTAACCGCGTATCTTAACCAAACAGATGATTAGTTAAAATTTTGATTATGAGTGAAAAACCTTTTAAAATTTTTGTAGTTGAAGACGACGAATGGTACAACAGGTTGCTGGTTCACAACCTTTCGTTAAACCCCGATTATGAAATTGAATCGTTTACCAACGGGAAAGACTGTTTAAACAACCTGAGCAAGAATCCCGATGTTGTTACGCTCGATTATCGGCTCCCCGATATGCAGGGACTTGAAATTCTCCAAAAAATAAAGGCCGAAAACGAAGAAATTCAGGTGATCCTAATTTCCGAACAGGATGAAATTGAAGTTGTGGTTGACCTGCTGAAATACGGAGCCTACGATTATCTTGTTAAATCGAAGGACATCCGCGAACGGCTTTTGAACACGGTACAAAACATCCGCAATGGGGTGAACCTAAGAAAAGAAATCGTTTCGCTGAGAAATGAAGTAAAGAAAAAATACAGCTATCAGAACACGATAATCGGGAACAGCGCTGCCATTCAAAGCATTTATGCTTTGATTGAAAAAGCCACGCGCACCAACATCTCGGTAGCCATTTCGGGCGAAACCGGTACGGGAAAAGAACTTGTGGCAAAAGCCATTCACTACAATTCGCCACGGGCAGAAAAACCTTTTATTGCAGTGAATATGGCTGCAATTCCAAAAGACCTCACCGAAAGTGAACTTTTCGGACACGAAAAAGGCGCTTTTACAGGGGCAGGGTTCCGCCGTACCGGAAAATTTGAAGAGGCCAACGGTGGCACGCTCTTTCTCGATGAAATTACTGAAATGGACATATCGCTTCAAGCCAAATTATTGCGGGCGCTTCAGGAAAAGGAAATCGTTCGCGTGGGCAGCAACAAGCCTGTAAAAACCGATTGCCGTATTATTGTTGCCACCAACCAAAACCTTCAGGAATGTGTAATCAAGGGGAATTTCCGCCAGGATTTATATTACAGGCTTTACGGATTTCCAATTGAACTGCCTCCACTTCGCGACAGACAAAACGACGCCGCCATTCTTTCAAAACATTTTATCAAATCATTTTGCACAGAAAATAAGCTTCCACAAAAACAGCTTTCAAAACAGGCTGCCGAAAAATTGCTGGCTTATTCTTTCCCCGGAAATATCAGGGAGTTAAAGTCGGTGATTGAACTTGCAATCACACTTTCTGACGGTGATGAAATAACCGGCGAAAACATTCTGCTGGGCAACAATGCTTTGATGGAAGAAACAATCAACCAGGAACTTAGCCTGAGAGATTATAACATTCGTATCGTAAAAAAATATCTCGAAAAATACAACAACGACATAAAACTCGTGGCAACAAAGCTTGATATCGGGGTCGCAACCATTTACCGGATGTTAAAAGCTGACCAATAGAAACAAATCCCAACCAACATTTGCTTCCAAAAGTTATTATCAAATTGATAACGGGTTATTAATTTGATAGCAAATCATAATTTTTAGTTTTACGTAACAGCCTATTTTTCTGATATCTACATTGATTTTTTTGGATGGCATATGAATTGGCTTTAGTAGCTATCAAAAAAAATAAAACAAAAATTATAGAATCATGGAAACAAAAAAAATGACAGCACTGAGCAGTATTTTAACCGGTGTATTGGTTGTGCTGATTGTATTGGTGAGCGTGGTAACTTACAACAACAAAAACCGGATAAATGCGCTGAATGAAAAAAATGCAGGGTTGACATCGACTCTTGAAGAACGCGATTCGTTAGTAAATGAATTGGCAAGCACTTTCGATGAAATTGAGCAGAACCTCACTTTTGTTCGCAACAAACGTGGAAACATGGTAATTGCCGGCGAAGAAGGAGCTAAAAATCAAAAAGAAGTCCTTGTAGCCGACATTAAACTGATGAACGAAATGCTTGAGGAAAGCAGTGTAAAAATTGAAGAACTTGAGAAAAAACTAAAATCTTCGGGTATTGAAATAAAATCGTTCAGAAATAAAATTGCCCAGCTGAACAAGAGCATCGAAGAACAGAACAACAGCATTATGCAGTTGACTGCCGAACTTGAACAGCGCGACTACAAAATTGCTGAAATGGACGGCACCATTGTAAAACTACAGGAAGATTTAGCTGTACGCGACGACTCCCTCTATTCGAAATCGCAGTTAATTGCTGAAAAAGCACAAACAATTGTGGAGAAAGACAACGAACTCAATAAGGCGTATTTTGCGGCTGGCACAAAAAAACAACTCGTTGAAAAAGGAGTACTTACACAAGAAGGCGGTTTTCTGGGAATTGCAAAAAACAAATCAATCCGCGACGATTTCAATGCAAGCTCATTTACACAGCTTGATATGCGAAATGCCAGCCAGTTTCCAATAAACGCAAAAAGGGCAAAACTGATTTCCGAACATCCGGCAAGCTCGTACAGGCTGGTTGAGGAAAACGACAAAATTGCCTATCTGGAAATTGAAAAACCAGAAGAATTCTGGAAACTGACCCGATTTGTGGTTGTTGAAACCCGGAATTAAAAAAAACATTCATATTGAATTCTGCGAATAGTAAAGCCGTGAACTCTGTATTTTCCTATCCTTTAGTAATCACGGTTTAATCAATCATTTTCAGGGGTTTGGCAAGAGTGCTGAACCCCTTTCTTTTTACACAGTCTCGAAAATGTTTTGATTATACCTATCTCCCAAAACTCCAATAGTTTACTTCGGCTTCGGTTTCCTTATTCGATTGCTGCAGCCAGTAAGCCGGTGTTACGCGTTTGCCGGTGTGCTTTTTAAAGAAATTTACAGTATTACTTGAAGAATTATTTTTCCCCAATAGAATCAAATAACTTCTATATTAATGCCTGTAGAATTACCATTAATGTATTCTATTGCACCATCTGTCCATAAAATAATGCGATCTAATATTTCATTAACGTTTTCGGGTAAAAAATCCATTAAGCGACATCTTTCAAAAAATAATTTTTCTATCGTATGTTCATAAAAGTTTTCTCTTAAAACCTCGGTAATTGCAAAAGCATTTATTGGCTCAAGAGACGGCTGGTTCAAAAACCACTTTTTTGTAAATTGAGTTGGAATAAGCTGATTAACATACTCTTTCCAGCTCGTACCCGTTTTACTTTGTATAAAGCAAATTATCTTAGCACCTCTGTTGTCCTTAAAATCTATCCAGACAACTGAATCCAATTTAGAATCATATGCATGCGTTGGATCATAGTCTTTTGTATTAAACCTACCTCCTTCACCTATTGAACTTATCAAATCATTTACCTTTGAATGAAAAGAACCTCTGACAGAAGTGCCAAAAATCAAACCATTTGCTCTATCTCCAAAATAATTTTTAATAATTCTTAAAGAAAATTGCTCAAATAATAATGCCCCATCAATTCCATTAATTCTTCCAATACCATTCGGACCAGTCATTCTTAACCTAGTCAAAAAAAGTAAATACAGATAGGAATATTTTATCAAATCGCCTACATTATCATCATATACAACAGTATAACCACCATTCTTTAAATAGAATGGGTAGTTCCCTGCGCAATTTTTAAGCCGACTTTCGATTTCCAAAGAAACAGCAATCATTTTTTCATTATTGCTGTCATCTTCATCGTTAATTTGAGTCAACGCATCATTTTCATCACTTAAAATCCCCAACGATCTTGCTGCGCTAAGTAGATTACATGATTTTGAAACTGATTTTATACATTCGATTTCAACAAAATCAGTCAATTCTGAAATAGATGCTTTTGGAGAAGGTAAATCTTTGAGTTTGTAGGTCATATCAATCTTCTTCTGACAATCTTTTTCTTTTTGGACGTTCGTTTTCTTCCCTGTATTTCTTATCCATTTGGTCATACAATTCATCTGCCATTTCTGCTATCGAACCTGCAGTTCTTAATAGTTCAGGCTCTCCTGAATACCCAGAAACAAAAGACCATGTTTTATGAAGACTTCTTTTGGTTGCCATTAAATTTTCAATAAAAACGTCCTTTGACGGCCGACTAATTTCAAATGCAATATCAAGGTTAGGATTTGCTTTTAATGCTAAAGTGGCTTCCGTACTTTGTAAAACCTTTTCCAAATTCCTTAAATCAGGGTTTTGTGATCTAATAACTGGATCAATTCCTGCTGATTTGCTTCCATACATCCATTTTAAAAGAAGTTCTAAATTATCATAATAGTCCTCTGAAATAGGCTCTGTACTTTCCATATCTGCATCTGCCATTCCTAAAAATTCTTTATAACCAGAATATTGCAATGCAGTATATAAATGAGAAAAATACAATCTTGAATTTGTAATGTCTTCCCTATCAAACCGTTTTAACCGTTCAGCTTGATCTATTACCATTATTCCCTGATAAAGTTTCAACACTGTATTATGGGTATCACCAACTTGATAAGCAATATCATCTAATGGGATGTTATAATCATTATGAACTTGGGCAATATATTTTGCTTTGGCATAACTATTCCATTTTGCTGCACCATTTATATGTTTAAAACCTATGAATTGCCAGGCTTGCTCCCTAGATTCAACTTCAATTACTGGAATTTCTTCAAGGCTTTTTTGCAATTCAGGAGTTATTCTTTCTAAAACATTCTTTGGCAATCTCCTCTTTACTAAATCTGGATTAAGAATAATTTTAACAGCCGATAACCTTCTATTTCCCTCAATAACCACCATTTTACCATCTTCCTCGGTTATTATGATCGGTTCAGTTTTGAAAAAACCATGGGCTGTAATGGAAATAATAATCTCTTCCAGACCCATTGCTTCCCACATTAGTTCAAAAATCTTCTCTAATGGAGTTCTTCTTGTTATTCCAAATTCTGCCAATCTTGGGTTTCTCCAATCAAGTGTAATATTTTCAGGAGAATATGGTTGTATATTATATTCCATCTCTTTTGTTTAAAATTCCATCTCAAAAACACGATTCCCAATGTACAAAAAATCTGGCAATTGAATTTCATGTGAAAACACCATTAATTCGCTACCCTTTTTTGTTTTCTGAAGACTATAGTTTAAATCAAATTTAACAGTTCTGTACTGCTTGTAAATATTTTGAATTTCTTTTACATTATCGTACGAAACAACCCATTTCAAATTTTCAATTTCTTTTAGCTCTGATGCAATGTTAATATGGTCCTGGTGTTGGTAAAAGTTCAAATATAGAGTTTTACCTTTATGGTAGTAAGGAGGATCCAGATATAATAATACAGTTTCTATTTCCAACTCATTTGTAATTTTATCAAGGAATTTAACTGCATCTAAATTAAAGATCCCAATTTGACTAGAATATCGTGCTATTAATTTAATTCTTTCGATTAATTCATTTTTGTTGAATCGGGCGGTAATAGGATAGTTCCCTTTTTGTTCCATTCCTCCAATAGGACCAGCCTTTGTTAATATTCCAGAACGATTACAACGATTTAAAAAAAATGTAGAAAATCCAACTTCTATAATTGAGTAATGATTCGGATTTAAATATATCTCTTGTTGAATTTTCCAATTTTCAATATCCACAACTGTCGAATGAATTTTTTCAATGAAATCGTTTGTATTCCTTAAAATGGAAACCCAAAAAGAATAAATATGAAAATCAACATCATTTAACCAAATATTTTGCACTTTTTTAGATATTAACAAATCAAGTGCTGCTCCAGCTCCACCTGCAAAAGCCTCACAATAAGTACAGCCATCAATATAATTTAGATCAATAATATCCTTTAAGAAATCTGCTAACACTGCCTTTCCTCCTGGATATCTAAGCGGACTGAACATATTCTTTGATGCCATAAAACAAAAATATAAAAATCTAATTCTGAATCAGGAATTATTTTATAAATAAAATGCTACCAAAATGAATTTAAACTCATTACAAGAAGTTCTTAATAAACTCAATATGATTTCATTTCATCTACCAGTTATTCAGAATAAGATTTAAGAATCTTGCTTTTTACTTGCTACCAGAAGTATATCCTTTGCTTTAGAAACAAAATCAGTTTATACTAAAATCTAAAAGACAATTATGGTTTTATCGAAATAAGATATTAAAAAAGTCTTTAGAAGGCTGTCTTTCTTCCTAATCTTTCCCGAAAGCCCAGTAGTTTACTTCGGCTTCGGTTTCCTTGTCCGACTGTTGCAGCCAATAAGCCGGAGTTACGCGTTTGCCTGTAAAGCTTTTCAGGCGGCGTTTATACACATCAACCAGCGGATTAAAAAGAATGTCAGTCACTCCAATTTTGTAGGTTGGGTTTTCGCCTTCCTGTACCGATTTTACTTCGTAACCGTTCAGTTCGAGCAGCTTTTTCAGAAAGTCAGCACGTTCTGCTGAAACACCGGTTTCAACCACTGTACAGCGAACGCCGTCCAACTCTTCAACTATATGTTTTCCTTTATTGAGTGCCATTTTAAAAAAATTTTAAGCCCCCTTCTGATTCCCCCAAGGGGGGAAGGATGAGGAAATTCGTGTTTATAAGTTTGAATTTGTTAATCAACATTCGTCATTAATAAATCCTCTTGTCATGATACCTGCAACAATCTTGCGTCTTTTTCTCAATACTCAATACTTTGTACTTATTACTGTACTAGTACATAAAATTCTGACTGATTTCCCTGATGGCATCGAAAATCACACTTGCAAAACCAACCGCAAAAATACCGGCAACGCTGATAATAAGCGCTGTGCGCATGTAAACTGAGCTTTTAAAAACAGGAACCGGATTGTCGTTTTTCTCAATAAACATGGCCCGAACCACACGCAAATAGTAGTACAGCGAAATAGTGGCGTTTAAAACGGCGATTAAAACCAGGATGTAGTATCCGCTTCCGGCTGCAGCTGTAAATAAAAAGAACTTACCAAAAAACCCTGCCACCGGCGGAATTCCTGCCAGCGAGAAAAGTGCAAGCGTCATCAGCAAACTCAGCTTCGGATTGGTTTTGTACATGCCGTTGTAGCCGTCGATGGTTTCAACACCCGAAGCGTTTGAAACGGCCTCAACCACGCCAAATGCGCCGAGGTTGGTAAATACATAAACCAAAACAAAATAAACCACAGCACTCATGCCGAGGTCGTTATTTCCTAAAATCCCCAATAAAATAAACCCGGCCTGTGCAATTGACGAAAAGGCCAGGAAACGTTTCAGATTTTGCTGGCGGAGTGCAAACAGGTTAGCTACCGTCATCGTGAAAACAGCCAGTGTGTAAATCACGGGTTTCCACATTTCGGTGAGGGTTTTAAATACCGTGAAGAGGATGATGGTAAATATAAACGATGCCGCACCTTTCGATATTACCGACAGATATGAAGTTACATTGATTGGCGCACCTTCGTACACATCGGCGGTCCAGAAGTGGAATGGCACAAGTGAAATTTTGAAACCCATTCCGCTTACAAAGAAAATGAAACCCAGTGCCACCATTGAATTCGAGGTGATGGTTTGCGCAATGTCGGTAAAATAAATCGAACCGGTAACGCCATAAATCAGCGACAAACCGAAAAGCAACACACCCGACGAAAGAGCTGAAGATAAAATCAGTTTAATACCGGCTTCGGCCGAGCGGCTGCGAATACGGTCGAAAGCGGCAAGCCCGGCAATCGGGATGGTAGCAGTTTCGAGACCGATGTAAAACATCAGAAAATCGCCCGACGAAATCATAAAATTCATCCCGATGAGTGTTGAAACTGTCAGCAGGAAATACTCGCTGATGCGGTCGCTGTTTTCGGGGCGTTTGAGCCAGCCTTCAGCCTGAAGAAAAATGATAAGCACACCAATATTCAGCACATTTTTCATTAAAGCGGTGAGCGGATTACTTTGGTACGAGCCGCCAAACAATGTGCCTTCGGGAACCGGGAAAAAGTCGGCAACGGTTACCAGTGCAAAAAGCGCGATGGTAAACGGAATCAGCTTTCTTTTAGCCGAATCTGCCGTTGCAATTTCAGCAATAAGAATGATTAGCGCTGCCGCAGTAAGCAGCAATTCGTGGCGCATCATTAAAAATTGTGAGATGTTCATAATGTCATATTTATCAGCCTCCCCCCAACCCCCTCCAAAAGAGGGGGAGTTGGAAAACAATATCTTATTTCGTTAATGCTTTCAATTCAAAATTAAAACTCAAAAAACACTTGTTTCCGCCAGTTTGTGAACGATAGGTTTCAAACTTTCAAGAATTGTGTCTGAAAGCCACAACGGCGCAATACCAATTCCGGCAATGGCAATAACCAGCGTAAACATGCTTATTTTCTCAAACCAGGTGGCATCACTCAGGTGTTCGAAATGCGGGTCTTTCACCGGACCGAACAACAAAATACCAACCACGCGCAGAATGTAAACCGCAGTAATTACAATCGACGATGCCGCAATGATGGTCACAATTCTGTGGAATAAATCCTCGTGCTGGAAAGCGCCGACAAACACTGTCATTTCAGCAACAAATCCGCTCAAACCGGGCAAACCCAGTGAAGCCAGACCAGCGATTACATACACCACAGAAAGAACCGGAATCACTTTCATCAAACCACCCATTTCGTAAATGTTTCGGGTGTGGGTTCGGCCGTAAATCATCCCGATTAATGCAAAGAAAAGTGCTGTCATTAAACCGTGCGAAATCATTTGAATGATACCGCCGTCCATGGCTGTTTCGTTCATCATCAGCAAGGCAAAAAGCACAAGTCCGCAATGACTTACCGATGAGTAGGCATTAATATATTTAAGGTCTTTTTGCCAGATGGCTCCAAAAGCTCCGTAAACCACACTGATACTGGTGAGAATGATAAAAATCCATGCCTGTTCGTGAGCTGCTTCGGGCATCAGGAACATAGCCACGCGGAATGCACCGTAACCTCCCAGCTTCATCAAAACACCGGCGTGGAGCATCGAAACCGCAGTTGGCGCCGAAGCATGACCGTCGGGCGACCAGGTGTGGAACGGGAAAAGTGCTCCTAAAATTCCAAATCCAATAAATGTGAACGGGAAAAAGAAGCGTTGTGCCTCAACCGGTATCTGGATTTTCGAAATATCAAGAATATTAAAAGTAAGCGGGCCGCCGTTTGGTGCTGAGTTAAAGTAGATACCGAAAATACCAACCATCAGCAGTGCCGAGCCTCCCATCAACATCAGGGTGAGTTTCATTGCAGAACTTTCTTTCGGACCGCTGCCCCACACTCCGATTAACAGGTACATCGGGATTACTGCGACTTCGTAAAACAGGAACATTGTAAACAAGTCGATGGAAATAAAAAATCCGAATACACCAGTTGCCAGTAAAATAAGCGAGATAAAAAATTCACGGGAGTGGTACTCCACCTGCCACGAAGCAAAAATTCCGGCAAAAACCACGATGGCCGTAAGCATAATCATCACCACCGCAATGCCATCGACACCGGTTGTGTAATGAATGTTCAGACTTTTAAACCAGGTATAATCCGAGATAAAAACCATTTCATCAGTAACTCCGGCTTTGCGCAGTCCCAGATACATAAATACAAGTACGGCTGAAACAATCAGCTGAACGGTCATCCCAAAAGCTGAAACCGCACGGGCGCCTTTCATGTCTTTTGTAAACAGGATGCCGAAAATGGTCAGCACCGGAACAACAATTAATAAGGTAAGTATATTCATCTTTAAAACTTTACTTTTCTATTCATATCATTTCCCCGGGATTTTACCCCGGGCTAATACATTACGCTCTTTCAGAGCTTTTTTGTCCCAATCTTTCCCCCTTGGGGGAATAAGAAGGGGGCTTTTATTTCTATTTCGTCCGCAACTGGTTTCGCTCTTTCTTCTACTTCCTTCGCGGACGATTTCTATTTCTTTTATTTCAATCCCGGGGTTAATCCCGAAATTTCGGGACCGGGCTATTCAAATTTCGCTCCTACAGAGCTTTAAAATCCACATCTCTTTTTTATCCCCCCTGCGGGGGGATTAAGGGGGGGTTTAAATATAATAAACCAATACCAGCGCCAGAATCAGCACGCCTGCCACAAACATAAATGCATAGTGCTGTAACTGCCCCGACTGCATTCCTTTTATCCGGTACGAAATCTTTTCAGTCACTGTGCCGATGCCCACCATAAACGCATCCACAATGTGTCGGTCGAACCAGGCAACCGGCCTCGATATATAATTGAAAATGATTTTCTTGGTAACGAAAAGGTAAATCTCGTCGATATAAAATTTATTGTAGGTAGCTGTATATAAAATTCCAAATTGTTTTGCCAGTTTTTCAGGTACTTTACTTTCCTTTTTATACAACAGCCACGCCAGTGCAATTCCCAAAAGCCCGATTAAAACTGAAGGTACTGCAACAGCAAGATGGAGGTGTGTATCGAAATGCATCTTATCCGAAGTAACCATGCTATGGAACGGCAGGAATCCTGAAAATATAGATGCAAAAGCAAGAAACATCAACGGGATGGTCATTGTAAGCGGCGATTCGTGCGGCGTATGATGGTAATGTCTGTCTTTTCCCCAGAAGATATTGAAATAAAGCCTGAACATGTAAAAGGCAGTCAGTCCGGCAACCAGAAACTCAACACCAAAAAGAAGTTTGTTGTGGTTGAATGCAGCCACCAGAATTTCGTCTTTGCTGAAAAAACCCGAAAGCGGCGGAACACCGGCAATAGTTAAACAGGCAATGAGGAAAGTGATGTGCGTGATGGGCAGATATTTCCGTAAACCACCCATGTCGTACATGTAATTTGAATGAACGGCATGAATGATTGAACCTGCGCCAAGGAAAAGCAGCGCCTTAAACATGGCGTGGGTAAACAGGTGAAACATGGAAGCCATGTAACCCAAACCTTCTTCGCCACCGTAACCCGAAACGCCGAGACTGAGCATCATGTAACCGAGTTGCGACAGGGTTGAAAAGGCAAGCACACGTTTAATATCGTATTGTGTTATGGCGATGACAGCCGCAAAAAGCGAGGTAAAACCGCCAACATAAGCTACAATTTCGAGTGCATCGGGTGCCTGAAAATGGAACACCATAAACATGCGGGCTACGAGGTAAACACCGGCAACAACCATGGTTGCAGCATGAATCAGCGCAGAAACAGGCGTTGGGCCTTCCATCGCGTCGGGTAGCCAGATGTGCAGCGGAAACATAGCTGATTTACCTGCTCCACCGATAAAAATCAAAACCATTGCCCAGGTCAGGGCCGAAATTCCCATAAAACTCATTCCGGCTGCGTTGGCAAAAACAGCACCGTCAGGATTTGTAAGCTGCGCAAAATCGAATGTTTTTGTGATGAATGAGAGGATTAATATGCCAATCAGAAATCCGAGGTCGGCAAAACGGGTAACAATAAACGCCTTTTTTGAGGCTGCTACTGCCGACGGTTTCTGGTAATAAAAACCAATTAAAAGAAATGAACTTACACCTACCAACTCCCAGAAAATGTACATCTGGAAAATGTTGGTGGCAATTACCAAACCCAACATCGAAAAGGTAAACAACGACAGAAATGCATAAAACCGCTGAAACCCTTTTTCGCCGTGCATGTAACCAAGACTGTAAATATGCACCATAAACGAAATTGTTGTAACAACCACGAGCATCATTACCGAAATAGGGTCGAGCAAAACGCCCATTTTTATCTGCAACGTTTCAGAAAACGTCAGCCACAAAGTTTCAAACGGAATGATGGTTTCAAAAGCACCTTCATGATGACTTCCGAAGAAATAAGTAATGGCTGTCATCACCGAAAGCACCCACGAAATTCCTAACCCGGTTGTACCCAACAATCCTGAGATGATGGGTTTCCATTTCATTCCCAACAACCCGGTGACAAGAAACATCACCAGCGGAATCAGCGGAATCAGTATTGTGTAATTGTACATAAGCAATTATGTTTTAACCACACAGGCACATAGTTCACATAGATTTTACTATGTGTTTTCTATTGTACCTATGTGCCTATGTGTTTCACTTTATTTTTGTTTTTTCAAAATTTCAACTTTAACGCGGTTAAAAACCGCTTCACCCTTTTTCTTCGGTCTTCTAATACCTCAACTCATTTACATTTTCAACATCGATATTTTTCAGTTTCCGGTAAATATTGATGATGAGTGCAATGGCAACCGACGCTTCGGCAGCAGCAATTCCGACCACAAAAATGGCAAAGAAATGTCCCTGCAACTGGTCGGGGTACAAATAGCGGTTGAAAATCACGAAGTTGATGTTCACCGAGTTCAGAATCAGTTCAATCGCCATTAAAATGGTAATCAGGTTGCGGCGCATAATAAAACCCGCAATTCCGATAAAAAACATGATTGTACTGACGATTAAAAAATGCTGTATTGGAATTCCTTCTATCATATTTCAGCGTTTTTATCTTTTTCTTTTTTGGCTATTACAATGGCAGCAACCATAGCGGCCAGCAATAAAATACTAATCAGCTCGAAAGGCAGTACAAAACCATTTTTCTCCACTCCCAGTAACTGGGTACCAATGTTTTCCATGGTTGCCGGAAGTTCGGTAACCATTGTGGTTTGCGGAAACGGATAAGTTAAAATGGTATAAATTGTAAGGGCGCTCCCAACTACGGCAACACCGGTTCCCATCAGCAATTTTATCAGTTCGGGTTTTTCGAAAAGATGCGAAATGTGGTGTGTTAGCAGGATACTGAAAATAATGAGAACCACAATACCCCCCGCATACAGGGTAAGCTGAACCGCGGCCATAAACTGGTACTCCAAAAGAAAGTATAAACCTGCGGTTGCAATAAGCACAAACAACAGGTAAACTGCGGCACGCAGAATGCGGCGCGAAGTAATGGTCAGCAGCGAAAATATAAGGATTATCGCTGAGAACAGGTAAAACATGATTACATTGAAACTCATTTCTTTGCCTCCTTTCTGAGCAATGAGCCCGGTTGGTTTAACACTTTGGTCAGTTTGCTGCGGTCGAAAACGGCGTGTTCAAATTTCTGCCCGAAAGCCAGTGCATCCGAAGGACAGGTTTTTACACACAATCCGCAAAAAGTACACATCGACAGGTGATAAATGTGTTTGTCGATAATGCGTTCCATTTTCCCTTCAGCATTGGGTACACGGTTGGTAATAATTTCGATTGAACCGTTCGGACAGTTCATTTCGCAGATTCCGCAGCCGGTGCAGGCATGCAGGTTGTTTTCGTCGTGCGGCATAATGATTTCGCCTTTAAACCGCTCTTCCATTTTCAGGGTTTTGCGGTTTTCGGGGTACTGCTGTGTAACAATGGCCCGCGGACTGACAAAGTATTTTCCTGTAACCCGCATTCCTGCCCACAACGAGGAAATCCCGCCGAACATGTCTTTGAAATATTTCGATATACTATTCATCAGCTCAAAGTTTCAAGTTCAAAGTTTCAAGTTTCAAGTCCGAAACATTCAACTTTTCCTGTATTTTCATAATTAATCACTAATCATTAATCAATCAAAAGTGCCAGCCCATTAAAACCAGGAAAGCAATCAAAACGATATTCACCAAACTCACCGGCAGAAGGTATTTCCACTCGAGCGTTAAAAGCTGGTCGATGCGCAAACGCGGGAAAGTCCATTTAAACCACATGATAACGTAAATGATGAAAAACGTTTTCACAAAAAACCAAACGATGGAAGGAATAAAATCCATTACCTGGTTGAACCCTTCCCAGTTGCCGATGTGCAGCGGCATCCAGCCTCCAAGGAAAACCGTGGCGGCAATAGCGGCTACAATAAACATGTTGATGTATTCTGCCAAAAAGAAAAAGGCAAATTTAATTCCCGAATATTCGGTATGAAATCCCGCGGTAAGTTCCGATTCTGCTTCGGCAAGGTCGAAGGGACCGCGGTTGATTTCGGCTGTACTGGCAATCAGAAACACGATAAACGCGATAAACGCGGGAATGTGTCCTTTAAAAATCCACCAGCCGTCGGCCTGACTTTCGATAATGGTTGAAAGCTGCATACTGCCCGAGAATACTACAATGGCCAACAGCGACAATCCTACTGAAAGCTCGTAACTTACAATCTGTGCTCCGCTTCGCATTGCGCCAATCAGTGAATATTTGCTGTTACTCGACCAGCCGGCCAGCAAAATGCCAACCACCCCGAGCGACGAAACTGCCATCACATAAAACACCCCGATGTTAAAATCGATGGCCTGCAATCCTTTGGCAAAAGGCAAAGCAGCCATTGCCATTAATGAGGCGATGATTACAATAAACGGGGCCAGATTGAACAGAAACTTGTCCGATTTCCGGATGGGAATCAATTCTTTAATGAGCAGTTTAATAAGGTCGGCAATGGTTTGCAGCAAACCCCATTTACCTACCCGGTTTGGCCCCACGCGGTTTTGGATGATGGCACACACTTTCCGTTCGAGATAAACAAGAAAAAGGCCAAGCAACGCAAAAAACAGCAGGAACACCAGCCCTATGAGCACCAGTTCGGTAAAAGTAACCCAACCCGGCGACATCATCCCCGAAAGCCATTCGTGAATAGCGCCGGTAAGTGTTGAAAAATCGTATAAATTCGGTGTCATATTCATTTGACTTTTATCGGTCGATATCAGGAATAACAAGGTCGAGTGAGCCGCTCACAGCGACTAAGTCGGCAATCTTGTATCCCGAAGTTATCGTATTCATTACAAATAAATTACTGAAGTTGGGTGTGCGGAATTTAATGCGGTACGGCGATTTGTTGCCGTCGCTCACAATGTACACAGCCAGTTCGCCGCGGGCAGTTTCAACACGCTGGAAAAACTCGCCTGCCGGTAACTTGATTATCGGTTTCATTTTGGCGGTGTAATCGCCTTCCGGAATGTTGTCAACCAACTGTTCCAGAATGCTGAGCGACTCATGCATTTCGCGCATGCGCACCTGGTAACGGGCAAAAGTATCGCCTTCGGTTTCAAGACATTCGTTAAACTGAACCTTGTCGTAAGCGCTGTACGGAGCAATTTTGCGGATGTCGCAGCTCCAGCCCGAACCTCTTCCCGACGGACCTGTAACACCATAGGCAATGGCAGTTTCCTTGCTCATCAACCCTACTCCTTTGGCACGTTGGTGAAAAATTACGTTGCCGGTAAGCAACTGGTCGTATTCGGGCAGTTTTTTGCGGAAATATTTGATAAATTCCTTGATACCTTTTTGAAAGTTGGGGTGCACATCGTGCATCAGGCCACCAGGCATGATAAAGCTGTGGAGCAGCCGAGAGCCAAATGATTCCTCAAAAATGTCAAGGATTTTTTCCCTGTCGCGAAGGCCATAAAAAAAGGTGGTAAGTGCACCCAAATCCATGCCGAATGCCGACCACCACAACTGGTGCGATGCCAAACGGTTCAACTCGGCCAGAATGGTGCGGATATATTTTACCCGTTCCGGAACTTCAACCTGCAGCGCATTTTCAACACAGAGACAAACTGCCTCGTTGTTGATGTGTGCCGAAAGGTAGTCCATCCTGTCGGTGAGGTGAATAATCTGCGGATAAGTAATCGCCTCACACATTTTTTCAATCCCGCGATGGATATACCCAACGTGCGGGATGAGGTATTTTACTGTTTCGCCCTGCAGGCAAACCTCGAACCGTAAAACCCCGTGTGTTGACGGGTGCTGCGGCCCAACGTTGATAATATAATCTTCGCTTTCGCCAATAATAACGTCTTTGATAATTTCTTCTGTCATGGCAGCGGTTTTAGCGTTCAATCATGTTTACCTCATCCCTGAAATCCTTGCGTAATGGATAACCGTAATCGTCTTCAAGAAATAAGCGTTTCAGGTTGGGGTGATTTTTATAACGAATTCCAAACAGGTCGAAAACTTCGCGTTCGAAGAATTCTGATGTTGGGTAAACTTTTGCCAGTGAATCGATTTCCGGATTTTCGCGCTCTTCGATTTTTACTTTAACCACCAGCAAATGATGTTGTTGTGTTGAGGTAAGATGATAAACCGCCATAAAATGCGTGTTGAAATCGACGGCTGTGTGGCTGATGAGATAATCGAAAGCGGTTTGTTTTCCGGTTTTCAGCTTTTCGGTGAGTTCAATCAGTTTTCCGGCGGGTATTACTGCTTCCGTAAGTTGTGTCCCTTCCGGAAATTCAGCTTCAGGAACAATTCCCCTGATGATTTCTGTAAGTTCTTCTCTGCTTAACATTCAGGATTGATATTAAAGAATTGAATTGGCGTTTTCGCCCGGTTTTAAAAACGACTCGCCCTTGATTTTGCGTTGCAGCTGCATTACGCCGTACAACAAAGCTTCTGGTCGTGGCGGGCAACCGGGAATATATACATCCACCGGAATTACATGGTCAACACCGCGAACTACAGAGTAGGTATTGTAAAAGAACGGCCCACCCGAAACTGCACAGGCGCCCATGGCAATTACATATTTTGGCTCGGGCATCTGGTCGTACAATCGTTTAAGTACTGGTACCATCTTATTTACGATAGTTCCGGCAACCACAATCACGTCGGCCTGGCGCGGCGAGGCACGGTAAACTTCGATGCCGAATCGCGAAAAGTCGTGGCGCGAAGCTCCGGCAGCCATCATTTCGATACCACAGCAACTGGTGGCAAACGTAAGCGGCCACACCGAGTTGGAGCGGCCCCAGTTAATAAGGTTGTCAACAGTGGTCATAAAAACCCTGTCGCCCAACGTATTCAGAAGTTCCAGCGATTCGTTATCGCCGAAATCTTCATATTTCATCGATTTAATTTTTATACCCATTTCAGCGCTCTTTTTTTCCAGGCGTACAAAAGGCCAAGCCCAAGTACGAAGAAGAAGATGATGATTTCGATAAATGCCCGCATCCCGATTTGTTTCATCACCACGCCCCACGGAAAGAGGAACACGGTTTCAACATCGAAAATGAGGTAAATAATGGCAAAAAGATAATAACCTACGTTGAACTGAATCCATGCGGGTCCTTCGGTGGGAATACCGCATTCGTAAGGTTCCGATTTTGCAGGATTGAATTTGCTGGGGGCGATGAGCATTGAAAACGCGATGGCTCCCCCAACCAATACCAGCGCTATTACAAAGAAGAGAATTAGTGATTGACTCTCCATATATTTTATTATTTAGCTATTTGTATATATGAAAAAACGGGGCAAAAGTAGCTTTTTTTTATACGATATCATTTTTTGCCTTCATTTATTTAATTCACGGGAATGCCCGTCAAATGCTGATTTCCTGTGTTTCAATCCCGGAGACACCTGGAAATAAAAGCTGAAATCTGGTTGTCTAAAACCATTCTAAACTAAAATATGACCGATTGGTTAAGTAAACAAAAAATTTAGGTTAACGAGTTGAAAATTTACCATGACTTTTTAAAATAGCTACTCTTCCACCAAAATCATCATCGAAATACCTTCAACCTTTATTTCCCCGGTTACCGGCTCTCCAATTCCGGTTTCATCAATTTCGGTTCCTTTGGCCACAATTTTAAAATCGCCTTCAGGCAAAGCAATTACTGTTTCCTGATTTTTCCCGTTAAAAACGAGAATGATTTTCTTCCACGAATCACCGGCTTCATCACCCTGAATACAATACGAAACCACACCCAACTGGTACTGTGTGCAGAAATTGAGATAGTTACTGATATCGGCAGAAGTACGCATTCTGAAAGCCGGATGGTTTTTACGGAGTTGAATGAGCTTTTTGTAATATTCAATAACATCGGCGTATTTTTCTTTTCGTTCCCAGTCGAGCTGGTTTACCGAATCGGGTGATTTGTACGAATTTCCGTCGCCGTTTTTAGTGCGGCAAAACTCAACACCTGCATGTAAAAACGGAATTCCCTGCGAAGTAAGAATCAACGCGCCGGCCAGTTTTACCATTTTACGCAATTCAACATCGGTAGCTTTTGGCACACTCATTTTAAGCTTGTCCCAAAGCGTGTAGTTATCGTGACACGAAACATAATTGATACACTGCGATGGTTCCGCAGCCCAGGCATGTTTCGATGTTTCCACATAATCATATACAATTTGCGGATGTCCAGTGGCGGCAATCACGCCAAATTTTACGGCTTCCTCGCGCAGTTCGAGCCCGCTCACAAAACCTTTCGATTTTTTATCGCCGTGCCCGCCTTTCAGCGCATCGCGAAAATCGTCGTTAAAAGCAGCTATTCCGGGCAGTTGCGAAATGTTGTGTTTTACTGCCCGCAGGTTTTCGGGCATCGGACTTTGGTCGGCAGCCCAACCTTCGCCATAAAGTAAAATTCCGGGTTTGATTTGGTTCAGTTCATCTTGAATTATACGCATGATTTCCAAATCGTAAATTCCCATCAAATCGAACCTGAACCCATCGATGTGATATTCGGCAGCCCAGTACTTCAGCGAATCGGTAATGTATTTGCGTACCATCGAACGCTCTGAGGCGATTTCGTTTCCACACCCCGAAGCATTGGCAAAACTGCCATCGGGTTTCTGGCGGTAAAAATAGCCCGGTACTGTTTGGTTAAAAACCGACTCTTTTGCATAGTAAGTGTGATTATAAACCACATCCAACACAACGCCGATTCCATTATCATGCAATGCTTTCACTAATTTTTTGAACTCCAGCATGCGTACGGTTCCGTCATACGGGTTGGTGGCATACGAACCTTCGAGTGCATTGAAATGCTCGGGGTCGTATCCCCAATTGTATCTTTCGTTGGGCTGGTCTTCATTTACAGTAAAAAAATCGCTTACCGGCAAAAGGTGAACATGCGTGGTACCCAGTTCTTTAAGGTGTGCCAGCCCGGTTGGTGTGCCACCTTTTGTTTTTGTACCCTCTTCTATAAAACCCAGGTATTTACCTTTATTTCTGATACCAGAGTTTTCGGCTACCGAAAAATCGCGCACATGAATTTCGTAAATAATGGCATCGGTAAAACTTTGCAATTCAGGACCTTTATCGCTATTCCAGTTTTCGGGATTTGTTTTTTGCGGATTGTAAATCATACCTCGCCTTCCGTTCAAACCAACACAACGTGCATAAATATCCGGAACTTCTTCCAGCCAGTCGCCATCATTGATGCGCAATGTGTAAAATTTACCTTCGTAATCGCCTTTTAATAAAGTGCCCCAAACTCCGCTACCCGCGGGTTGCAGGTTGGTTTTATGAAAATATTCTCCCGTAATACCGTCTTTGTATAACCTGAGTTCAACCTGTTGTGCAGTGGGCGACCAAATTTTAACCGTTGTTTTTTCGGGCGACCAAACCACTCCTAAATCAGTGCCAGCATAAAAAGGGTAAGTTGAAAAATCGATATGATTAAATTTCCAGTTGCGCATTCAGAATTTTATTAAAGTCTTGCGTAAATAAACTGCGTGACCGCCCAAATATTTTCCTTTGATATTAAAAACTTCAATTCTTACTTTCGGGTAGCTTTTCAGCTTGCGGTCGTAGCCGTAAAACGGCGATAGGTCGATATTTAAAGTATGCGTTTTGCCTTTTTCGAGAAAAAGCGGGTAAATGTTGCGGCCTTCCACGCCGCTGATCCTGAATTTGCGTTTCATCCACCAGTTGTCGAAAACAAGCAGTGGCCTGTCGAAATCAACATCGGTAAAGCCTGTGTTGGTAATTGTAAGTTTTATAAATTCAGGGTAATACAACCTGCTTTTACCAATTTCAACCCTTACTTTTTGTTTTGAAAACCAGGTACAATACTGCACTTTTTTTATCAGCAGCACCACACCGAAAATCAGCGAAAGCACAACCAGCAGCAAAATCAAGTGCAGGTTGTCATCGATTGGCGGCCACCCGGTTTTAAAATAATGCAGCAATGGTTTTTCCAATAAAGTCAGCAAAATTGATGCTTTTGTCATTCGCTTGCGGTTTGCGGCAAAAATACAAGAAATTCATTCGCAGCCAAGTGCAATTTTGGGTACGGCTTGAAACCCTGAAAACTTTTTACTGTATTGTTTTATAATCAATTTGCTGATAATAGCGTAAATCTTTTTCGGGTTTTTCAAAACCTTCGGGGAAAGGCAGTTTTGAAAACTGCTGAAAATACAGTGTGCAGGAGTTCCTCCACCAAAGGGCAACATTCAGCTGTTTTTCGAGTTTGGCTTTTACAAAAGCAAATTGTTCGTTGTCGATTTTCCCTTCCAGCGAGTTCCAGTCCGATTGCATTTGGTGCACCCCCTCAACACCCGAATCATATTTTAAGCAAAGTTCATCCCACAGTGTTTTCCCCGATTTCGTTTTATAATCCCACGGCAAATGATGAAACCAAAGCACGTATTTTTCGGGACAGGTTTCCGGATTGGCAAAAACCTCGGCAACCGGTTGATGATATTGGCTTGTCGCATCACTCCCGGTTGGTGTGCGGTTAAACCCTATTCCCGCCGAATCGGCGCGGTGGTAATACACCGAAGTCCAGTCGGCTCGCCCGCGGTTTACCCATGGCCCCGGCCCGAAATGATGGTTGTAACCCATAATATGATGCAAGCCCAGTGGTGTCATGTAATTCACCGAAATTTCCCGCGAATCCATCATTATTTTGCTGATTGTGGCAACAACTTTCTCATCATCCGAAAAAGTCAGTTTTATCCACTCATCTGCAATTTCTTCCGAAGAAAGGCTTGCATTCCAGGCAAGTTTTCCAAAGGCAAACCAGTTGGCCTGCCCGAAAAGATGCCCTGTCCAGTTGCGGTCTGAACCCGTGTTGGCAACCCCGGCAATCCCGGTAAGCTGATGATTTTCCAGCGAGCCGTCAATCACTTTTGCCACTGTTGAACCCGGCCCTTTTGCGTAGGTATCCGAATCGAGACACTCTTTGAAAAGCGGCGCTAAGTAACAAAGGTCGGTCGAGTGGCCCAGGTATTCCTGTGTAATCTGAAATTCCATCATCAGCGGCGTTTTGGGCATTGCGCCAAAAAGCGGGTGAAAAGGTTCGCGCGGCTGAAAATCGATGGCTCCGTTTTTTACCTGCACTAGTACGTTGTCGCGGAATTTTCCGTCAAGCGGTTTAAATTCGTTGTAGGCCTGCTTGGCCCTGTCGTCGGGCACATTGTTATCATAGACAAAAGCACGCCACATCACAATTCCGCCAAAAGGTTTCAGTGCGTCGGCCAGCATGTTAGCGCCTTCAGCATGTGAGCGGTTGTAGTTTTGCGGCCCGGGCTGACCTTCAGAATTTGCTTTTACGAGAAAGCCACCAAAATCGGGAATGTACGAATAAACTTCTTCCACTTTCTTTTTCCACCACTGCTGAACTGCCGGGTCAAGCGGGTCGGCAGTTTCCATTCCGCCAATATTTACGGGCGAGCTGAATTTAATCGAGAGGTAAACCTTTATTCCGTATGGTCTGAAAATATTGGCCAGCGCCGCCACTTTTTCAAGATATCCGGGTGTGAGCATCGCCGGATTGGCGTTTACATTGTTCAAAACTGTTCCGTTAATGCCGATGGAAGCGTTGGCACGGGCGTAACCGGTGTAACGCGGGTCAGTTTTTCCGGGAAGACTCGCCCAGTCCCACAAAGAGTTCCCGGCGTAACCGCGCTCGATGGAACCGTCGAGGTTGTCCCAGTGGTTCAGCACCCTGACTTTAATTCCGGGAGAACTTACAATATTCAGTCTGTCAATACTTTCCCCGGTTTGCACCAATTGCAGAAAATGGTAGGTTCCGTACAAAACACCGATGTCGGATTTGGCGGTAATTACAATGTTTTTACCAGGTTCTGAAAAAATCACAAAACCTTCCTCGCTGATTTGCGCGATTCCTTTTTCTATTTCAGGATTCTTTGTAAAAGCGATGTTTTCGTATTTCCCGGCAATGATTACATACTGCTCAGAACTGCTTTTTGCCGGTAGAAGTTTTTTGCCCAACATCGTTTCCAATCCTGAAAACAATTCGCTTTTTACAAGTTTCAGGGTTGGCGATTCTCCGACAATAAACAGGGTTTTTATCTGCTGATTGTATTCATTCCGAAGTTTTTCAGCAACAGGTTTGTAGTTCAGCCATAAATTATAACCATCGCTGGCAGCATTAGCCTGACTATTTAAAATCAGCAAAATCAATAAAAAGAAAACAGAAATAAATTTCATTTTACGGTCAGTTTAGTAAATACAATCGAAGTTTAAATAAAGTAAAAACCCAAACACGCTGTACATTCATAACAAAAAAGTTACAGTGCACCGAATTGATTATTCATTCTCTTTTTCTATTTTTACTGCATCAATCAATTGAGAACAAATGATTTCGCGACCGCATAAAAACAATCTGCCCGGTACTTACCGCTGCCTGTTTAATTGTTTGATGTTATAGAAGCCCCTCCCGACCTCCCCACAGGGGAGGAGAGGAAATTTTCACTTTTACATTTCTTATTCGTTATTCCTTATTTTTAATTTACAACTTTTCATCTTTAATTGTTGGCTATGACTTTAACCGCAATAAAAACAAGCAAATCCCCCGAACGTCAGGCCGGAGCCGAAGGCAATTTTTATACTCCGAAACCCGAAAAAACATTGCCCGGCATGAACGACCGCATCCGCCGTTTGCGCAAACTGAGTGTCGAAACTCAGGAATCGCTCAGCATCGAACGGGCGCTGATTACCACAAAATTCTATCATGAAAATCTCGGGAAATATTCAGAACCCATGATGCGGGCGCTCAATTATCTCGAAATCTGTAAACAAAAAACAATTTATATCGGGGCCGATGAATTGATTGTCGGCGAACGCGGACCACGGCCCAAATCGGTTCCCACTTTCCCCGAACTCACCTGTCACAGCGTGGAGGATTTTCATGTGCTGAATACCCGCGACCAGCAGCGGTACACCATTCCGCAGGAAGATATTGATACCTACGAACGCGAAGTGATTCCTTACTGGAAAGGCCGCACCATGCGCGAACGTATTTTCAGTCATGTTCCTGCAGCGTGGAAAGCTGCCTACGAAGCCGGTGTTTTTACCGAATTTATGGAGCAGCGTGCACCCGGGCACTCCACCCTCGACGGGAAAATTTACCGGAAAGGGATGCTCGATTTCAAAAAAGAAATTGAAGACCACATTGCCCGGCTCGATTTTCTGAATGACCCGGAAGCCACTGAAAAGCTCGAAGAACTGAAAGCGATGGCTGTTTCGTGTGATGCCTCCATTGTTTTTGCCGAACGCCACGCCGACCTGGCTGAAAAACTGGCAAAAACCGAAACCGACCCGAAACGTGTTATTGAGTTGAAACAGATTGCGGAAGTTTGTCGTTGGGTGCCTGCGAACGCACCACGAAATTTGTGGGAAGCCATCCAGATGTATTGGTTTGTTCACCTCGGAACCATCACCGAACTCAACGGCTGGGATGCCATGAATCCCGGGCATTTCGACCAGCATTTGCAACCATTTTTCGAAAATGATATTACAACCGGAACCATCACACTCGACGAAGCCAAAGAATTAGTGAGTTGTTTCTGGATAAAAGTGAATAACCATCCGGCGCCGCCAAAAGTGGGAATTACCGCACGTGAAAGCGGGACTTTTAACGATTTCACCAACATCAACATCGGTGGTTTGCGCCCCGACGGCAGTGACGGTGTTTGCGACATGTCGTACCTTTTGCTCGAAGTAATTGAGGAACTGCACATCTTGCAACCCGGCAATTCGGTGCACATCAGCACAAAAACACCCGATAAATTTCTGAATGCAGCCTGTCACCTCATCCGCCAGGGACACGGTTATCCTTCGGTTTTCAATCCCGATATTTATGTGCAGGAACTCGTCCGCCAGGGAAAATCATTGCAGGATGCTTACGAGGGCGGGTGCAGCGGATGCATCGAAGTGGGCGCTTTTGGCAAAGAAGCTTACCTGCTGACCGGTTATCTGAATGTGCCGAAAATCCTGGAAATCACGCTCAACAACGGAATCGACCCGCTGACCGGAAAAGTGGCGGGACTTGCCACCGGCGACCCGCTGAAATTTCAGAATTTTGAAGAATTGTATGCGGCTTTTCACAAACAACTCAATTTTGTGGTTGACCAGAAAATCCGTGTCAGCAATTACATCGACCAGATGTTTGCGCGTTATGCACCGGCGCCTTTTCTTTCGGTGGTCATCGACGATTGTATTCAGAAAGGTAAAGACTACTACAACGGTGGCCCGCGATACAACACCGACTATATTCAGTGCACTGGTCTCGGAACGGTTACCGACAGTCTTTTGGTGCTGAAAAAACATGTTTTCGAAGACAAAACTTTCAGTATGGAAACCTTGCTGAATACGGTGGCTAAGAATTTTGAGGGAGAGGAAAAACTGCGTCAGCGGATAATCAACCGCACACCTTTTTTCGGAAACGACGATGAATATGCCGACTCAGTGGCACTGCGTGTTTACAACGATTTGCTGGCTGCCATCGACGGAAAGCCTAATACAAAAGGCGAAACTTTCCACCTGAATATGCTTTCAACCACCTGTCATGTTTACTTTGGAAAAGTGCTGGGTGCCACACCCAACGGGCGTTTCTCGGGCAAATCAATTTCCGACGGAACATCGCCGTCACACGGCTGCGACACCCACGGGCCTACTAATGTCATCCGCTCGCTGGGCAAACTCGACCAAACAAAATCGGGCGGAACCTTACTGAACCTTCGTTTTGTTCCCAGCCTGCTGAAACGTGAAAAAGACATCGAAAAACTGGGTCAACTCATCCGCAGTTACTTTTCACTGGGAGGTCACCACATTCAGTTTAATGTGGTTGACACAGCCACTTTGCTGGCAGCGCAGGCTTGCCCCGAAGATTACCGCGATTTGCTGGTGCGCATGGCCGGTTACAGCGATTATTTCAACGATATGAACGCTGATTTGCAAAATGAAGTGATTGAACGAACAGAGAATGAGAATTTTTAATTCAGACAAAAAGTACAGAGTAGTGAGTATTGAGACGCCTTGCTGTCGTTTAGGGAATTCACCTGATTTTATCAGGTATAATGAGTAAATGACAGCTATGGGAGTCGTCCCGACATTCCGGGATTCCAAGTCCGACAATAAATCTTTGACTTGGAAAGTCAAAGTCCCGAAACCAAAATCTGTCATTGGCACGACGCAGAAAGAGAAATGACTGCATAAAAAATGAATTCGGATTTTCAGTTTAAATTGAATAATTTTGAAGAAAATAAGGTAAAATGGACATTCAGGCGAAAAAAATAAATTTTGTGCAGGAGTTTCTTCGAATAAATGATGAAGAAATCATTGATAAACTCAGCAATTTATTAAGGGTCGAAAGAAAGAATAAAGCGGAAAAAGAATTAAAACCTTTTACCATTGAAGAGTTTAATGAAATGATTGACAGGGCAGAATCAGATTCAGCTACTGGTCGATTGATTTCGGCACAGGAAATGAAAAAGGAAATCGACTCATGGCGTTGAAGATTTTTTGGACGGATAGTGCACGGTTTCAGTTGAAAGAAATTTTTAATTATTACCGCGATGTTTCCGGACTTAGAATTGCACAAATGTTGAAAAATAAAATCTTTGACAGAACCTGGCAACTGGCAAAATTTCCCGAAAGCGGGCCACTTGAACCGCTACTTTCTTCAAGAAAACTTGATTACCGATATTTGGTTGAAGGGAACTATAAAATCATTTATTTGATTGATAATCAAAATATAATAATCGCTGCTGTTTTTGATTGCCGGCAAAATCCAACAAAAATGCAAGTTTGAAATTAAGACAATCAGGAGAGGAAACTAAATCTCAATACTCACTACTATAATCTCACTACTACCAAAAAAATGATTCCACTGATTTTCGATATAAAACGTTACGCCATCAACGACGGGCCGGGCATCCGGATTGCCATTTATTTTAAGGGTTGCCCGCTGCGCTGTGCCTGGTGCCACAACCCTGAAAGCCAGTCGCCGAAAGTGCAGAAATTGTACACAGCTTCGAAATGCATCGGGGCACAGGATTGCATTGAAGTTTGCCCTGAAGATGCTTTGACACTGACGCGCGACGGAATTGTAACCGATTACGAAAAATGTACGCTTTGCGGGAAATGTGCCGAAGCCTGCCCTACCAAAGCTATCGAAATGTCAGGGAAACTATATGATACTGATGAATTGATGCAGATTATCGAACGCGAAAGGGTACACATCGAACACTCAAATGGCGGTGTTACTTTCTCGGGTGGAGAGCCTTTGATGCACCCTGATTTCCTGATTGACATGCTGAAAGCCTGCGGGGAAAAAGGCCTGCACCGCGCAGTTGATACCTGTGGTTTTGCACCCACCGAAACACTGCTCGAAGTAGCAAAACACACCGACCTGTTTTTGTACGACCTTAAAATGCTCGACTCATCGTTGCACAAAAAATGGACGGGCAAAAACAACCACCTCATTCTCGACAATCTGAAAGCGCTGGCCGTTGCCGGTGCCAATATCAACATCCGGATTCCTTTCATCGGTAATGTTAATACTCATGAAGCAGAGGTTCGTTCAATGGCAGAATTTGTGGCTTCGTTACCCGGGAAAAAACCGGAGGTGAATTTGCTGCCTTACCACAATATTGCCCAAAACAAATACAACAAACTGGGGCAGGTGTACAATTCAGAAGAAATGAGGGAACCGACCGACGAGGAAATCGGTTTTGCAAAATCAGCATTTGTTGAAATAGGATGTAAAGTAGAGATTGGGGGCTGAAAGCAAATTCTGCAATTTAAAAATTTAGCATCCCTGGAGAAATCTTAAATTTCAATGTACATTTCTCCAATTATACATTTCTATATCTGGAGAAATATTGTATTTTTGAACAGATTTCTCCAAAATAAAACAAATGGAAGTAATAGGCCGAAACAGGGAAAAGAGGAGACTCGACGAAATTATGAATTCAGATCGACCTGAATTTGTGGCAATTTTCGGAAGAAGAAGAATTGGTAAAACCTTTTTAATCAGGGAGTATCTCAAGGAAAATATTGTATTTGACTTTACCGGAACATTCGATGCAACCCTCGAAATACAATTGCAAAATTTTTTTCAAATTTATCTTCAATCTACAAAAGGCCAGCGTGAAACCATCGCTCCGGCCAATTGGCAGCAGGCATTTCAATATTTGGCAAACTACCTTGTAGGTTTAAATGAAAGAGCGGGCAAAATTGTTGTTTTTCTGGATGAAATGCCCTGGATGAATACACCCCGTTCAGGGTTTCTATCGGCGCTCGAATACTTTTGGAACCAGCATGGGTCGCGGATGCCAAAATTGGTGCTAATCGCCTGCGGGTCGGCAAGCACGTGGATGCAAAAAGAATTGATTGAAGCACGCGGCGGCTTACACAACCGGGTTACTCAACGGATTCATTTGATGCCATTTACATTAGCCGAAACAGAAGCGTTCTGCAATTACAAAAATCTGGCTTTGACCCGTTATCAGATTATTCAGCTTTATATGGCTTTTGGCGGAATTCCGTTTTATTTAAACGAATTGAAAAAGGGAAAAAGCGCTACACAGATAATTGATGAAACCTGCTTTAATGAACAGGGATTATTATATTCGGAATATAATTACCTGCTGGCTTCATTATTCAGAAATGCAGAAAATCATTTAAAAGTGATTGAAGCACTGGCTTCGTTTCCTCAGGGATTAACCCGAAACGAAATATTGAAAATCACAAAACTTGCTGATGGCGGAACAATTAACCGCGCAATCGAGGAGTTGGAAAACTCAGGATTTATCACCCGACAACTTCCTTTTCAAAATAAAAAGAAAGATACTATATACAAGCTGTTTGATTTATACTGTTTGTTTTATCTGAAATTTATAAAGCCTAACAAACCAGCTGGTGAGGGCACCTGGCTAACTATTGCAAACACCCCAGCCTTTAAAGCATGGAGTGGTTACGCATTCGAAAACATTTGTACAATGCACATCGACAAAATAAAGAAAGCACTGGGTATCAGTGGTATATATTCAAATATTTCGGCATGGAAATTTACCGGAAACGACGAATTGCCCGGAGCACAAATCGACTTGTTGATTGACAGAAACGATAAAGTAGTTAACTTGTGCGAAGCTAAATTCTCTGACAAAGAATTTATAATTACTAAAGATTACGCGCAGGAACTTCGGAAAAAGAAACTTGTTTTTGAGCAAAAAACTAAAACAAAAAAATCGGTTTTCACAACCTTGCTGAGTACCTATCCCGCACTTCAAAACAAATATTATCTTGAAGAAATACAATCGGAAGTAACAATGGATGCCCTGTTTGAAGAATAAATTAAGGTTTAGAATTCAAGAATTGAAAACTCAGAGATAGACTATCGTTCGAAAAACAAACAATAAATATTTTAAAGAATATGGGATTGAAGTTGAAAACGGCGGGTCGCTTTTCATTTCGATAGACAAAAGAGCATCACATAAATATGTGGTTTTTAATTTTTTGTGTGTTCTGAAGAAAGGATTTTCTACTTTTAGGAGAAATTAAGAATATGCTCAGAACTGCTTTCATTCTTCTTTTGGTCGTATTAAATCTGCAAACTTTTGGGCAGATGTCGTTCGTTTTTAACCGTTTTTCCCGGTCCGACGGATTAAATACAAACAGCATCAACTGTATCTGGCAGGATAAAAAAGGCTTTCTGTGGATTGGCACAGAAAACGGAATCCATAGGTACGACGGGCGCAAATTTGTGAGTTTTATGGTTGAGAAAGAAGAATATCGCATTCCTCCTTTTGGTGTTGACCAGATAATGGATGCCGGAAATGGAAAAATATGGTTCCGGCAGGGGGCACTTTTGGGGATGTTTGACCCGGTAACATTTAATTATTATCATGTGCCGGTGGAATCACAAAACCGGTTATCTGTTCAGAATAATCTTCGGCTTTTCCGCGACAGCAAAGGCAATACGTTTCTTTGCGCTGCAAGGTACGGGTTACTTTGGTACGACCCCGGACAAAATAAATTTACCGAAGAGAATCTCCCCATAAAAATTCCCGAAGGATGGCCGGTAACCAGTTTATTCGAAGATACTTTAACCGGCGACTATTGGATATCCAGCGCAAAAGGACTGGCAGTTTATCAAAGTACCACAGGTTCATTAAACTTTCACGGAAATAATCCCGGTAGAATCCCGTTTTTTGAAAGCCACAATCTATCAGCCGTCAATAACTTTTTTATTGATAAAAACAGAACCTGGTGGACACTTTACTGGGACTTTAACCCCGAAGGTGAAAAATCCGAAATAATTCATTTCGACCCTGTTAACAACAAAACACTGAACGACACACTGGGTCTGAAAGCTGCCTTTTCGGGTTATTCAGAATTAACCTGGATTTTTGAAACCCAGGGAAATCAAATCTGGATTGGTGGCATAAACGCCCTGTTGAGACATATTCCTGAAGAAAAATCGCTGGTCCAATACCGCAAATCATCTCCCGGAGTTTATGATATTCGTTGCAGGGAAATAAAGCAAATGTTTGAGGACAGGGAAAACAACATCTGGCTTTGTACCGACAACGGGCTTTATATTGTAACCCAGGAAAAAAGTGTTTTAAACTACGTTTTTCAGAATAGAACCCCTGGAAAAGATATCATGGTCAACAGTATTCTCGAAACAAATGATTTAGAGAACTGGCTTGGAACCTGGGGTAACGGCGTTCTGACATTCGACGATCATTTTGTTCAGACAAAACACAACATGTACAAAGGAGTTCCGCACCAGCAACTTCAGAATCTTTACCTTGTGTGGGATTTGTGCCAGCATTCCTCGTCGGGAAATATCTGGTCGGGGTGCCAGAACGGAAACCTCGCAGTTTTCGACCCGGTAAATAAAAAACCGGTCGCATTTCTGGAACCATCGGCATTCCGAAAGGAAACAGTACGGCAAATTCTTGAAGACAAGGATGGCAACCTGCTTTTCGGAACCCAGGGAGGAAGGTTGATTAAGTGGAACAAATCATCGGCAATTACAAATGAAAGTTTCGAAGTCATCAGGGAATTTAACAACTCCATTTTTGTTCTTTACCGCGATAATTCAAACCGCATCTGGGTTGGAACTCAAAGCACCGGTGTTTTCGTGCTTGATTCTGAAGGGAAAAATGTAATCTGGCAGTTTAAGGAAAAACCTTACGCCGCTTCGGGACCTGACGGAAACAACGTTGCAGACATCGAACAACTGAATGACAGTATTTTCTTTGTGAGTACCGGGCTTCTGGATGTTGTAAATATAAATTCAGGAAAAGTGGACGTACTAACCCGATACGACGGGCTCCCGGGCGGAGGGGTAAGTCAGCTTTTGGTTGACAGTGAAGGAATTCTCTGGTTTGTCAATAACAACGGCCTGGCAAGTTACAATTACGAAAACAATATATTCATCCCCTATACCGAACGAAACGGGTTGATAATGGCCGATAAATCGAACATGGCAAAGTTTAAAATGAAAAATGGTGAGTTTTGGTTTGCCGGCGAAAATTTAATGTTTGGGTTCAGGCCCGAAGGGTTAAAATTCAAAACCGCCCCACCCGATGTTACATTAACCGATTTCAAATTATTCAACAATTACATTTCGCTCGATTCGTTGCTCACCCACGAAAAAGTAAGTTTAAAGCCTCATCAAAATACCTTTGCCATTTATTTTTCGTCGCTAAGTTTCGCCCAACAGGATAAGCTTGTGTATTATTACAAAATGGATGGTATTGATGATGAATGGATTAAAGCCGATGTCAATCCGTTTGTAAACTACTCTTCGCTCTCGCCTGGAAAATATACTTTCAATGTAAAATGTATTAACATGCAGGGATTGGAGTCTGCCAATATTACCAAATTATACATCGATATTTTACCCCATTTTTACCAGACCCGCTGGTTTCTGACTTTGATAATTCTGAGTGCAATCGGGTTAACCTACCTGTTTTACCGCCTCCGTTTAAACAGGTTGCTGGCTGTTGAAAGAATCCGCAACAAAGTGGCGCGTGACCTGCACGACGACGTTGGATCCACGCTCAGCACCATAAACATTCTTAGTTCAATGGCCAAAACAAAACTGCTGACCGACCCGGTGAAAACAAGCGAATACATTTCGAAAATTACCGATAACAGCCAGTATATGATGGAGGCCATGGACGATATTGTTTGGAGCATAAAACCCGATAACGACAATATGCTAAAAATAGTAGCCCGAATGCGGGAGTACGCATCCTCCATTCTCGAACCAAAAGACATTGTAATTTCATTCGTTGTTGGTGAAAATATTTACGACCTGAAACTGAATATGGAAATGCGCCGCGACGTTTTCCTCATTTTTAAAGAGGCCATAAATAACAGTGCAAAATACAGCCGTTGTACAAAAATTGAAATACGAATAACACACGTAAATAAAAAGATGAACATCAGCATTGCCGATAACGGAGTAGGTTTTAACGTAAATACGGCCGACTCGGGAAATGGACTCGGAAATATGCAGAAAAGAGCAGAAACGCTTCGTGGTTCAATTATCATTAACAGCGTGGAAGGAGAAGGAACCAGTATTTCCCTGACCATCCCGGTAAATGATTGATTTTTCACATATTTATGTGAATTCAAAATCCGTTAAGTTGCATAATTTTGCATAAAACACTGATAATGACAAAGGTTTTAATATACGAAGACAATCCACAGTTGCGCGAAGGCCTAACGATGCTGATTGACGGCAGCGAAGGATTCAGCGTCGTGGCTGCATATAAAAACTGTACAAATATTATTTCCGAACTTAAATCATGGAAACCTGATGTTGTGCTGATGGATATTGACATGCCGGTTATAAACGGGATTGAAGGATTAAAGAAAATCAGGGAAATTAACCAGGAGGTAAAAGTGTTGATGCTTACCGTTTTTGATGACAATACAAATGTTTTTGAAGCCCTGAAAAACGGGGCGAACGGTTATCTGCTCAAAAAAACTCCCCCGGCCAAACTACTTGAATATATTGAAGATGTAGCCTCTGGTGGTGCCCCGATGACTTCATCCGTTGCGACCCAGGTTTTAAAAATGTTTTCAGAATTACCTCATCAAAGCAGTAATGAATACAACCTTAGCGAACGCGAAAAACAGGTTTTGCAACTGCTTGTAAATGGCTACAGTTATAAAATGATTGCCAGCGACATGTTTATTGCCATTGATACTGTTCGCTCACACATCAAAAAAATTTACGAAAAACTCCAGGTAAACAGCAAAAGTGAAGCAGTAGCAAAAGCTTTTAAGGACAAGTTGATTTAAATTCCAATCAACAATAAAAACAATAACTCTGAAAAGATGTGGTAAACAATCACATCTTTTTTTGTTTAATCGCCAGGCATTTCACATTTCCATGCGATTGTACCCCGCCTGTGTTCGGCTTTACTTTGCTTTATTTCAATTTAAATATTACAGCTATGAAAACAAAATTTACTACAATTACAATGTTTGTTCTTACCCTGGCAGGAATCGCTGCACATGCGGAACAAAAAAAATCTGAAATCGGCAAATTGTATTTTTTAAATGCGAAGAATGTTTCGCTGGCAAATCAAAAAAGTACAAACCAGTTTAAACATCTTTCTTTTACAGAAAATCAATTATCAGTACCCGGATTTAGCGAAGATTTTTCGTGGGATACGGATTTAAACGACTGGTTACACGACTCGAACACAACTTATACCTACGACGACGCCGGAAGGTTAACCGAAGAAATTGTGCAGGAAGCCGGAACTGACATGTATGTATCGCGGATTTCTTATGCTTACGACTTAACGGGTAACATTACCGAAGAAGTTTCATACGTCTGGGGAAATAATGAATGGACCCCTGTTGCCGGAGTCAAATCGGTTTATACAATTAGTGCTGAAAGTCAAATCAATGGGGTTATTGAACAAACTTTGGAAAATGGAATATGGGTAAACAAAATCAGAATTGAGTACATTCTGGACCAATACAATATTCCAACCCAGTTGCGTACCTACCATTGGGACGGAAACAATTGGATTCTGTCCAGCAGAACTGGCCTTCTTATCTGGGCTGATTGGCCAAACAGGGAGTTGGCTGCTTACACATTGCAATACATGCAGGAAAACAACTGGGTGAATGCTGAACGGTATTCCAGCGAATACGATGGAGACAATTATTCTGCTACAACCGAAATATGGACCAACGGGCAATGGGTAAACAGCACAAGAGAGACCTATTCGATAAACAAAACTCAGGAAGAACTCATTCTGGAAAACTGGACAGAATCGGGATGGGAAAAAACAGAAAAATACATGGGTACTTTTGATGCATATGGCAATTCAACCGGAATGTTTTATAGCTCCTGGTATGCCACCGTCTGGGAATTGGAAATGGAAATCTTTTTCGACCTGAAATACAACGAATCGAATGATGTTACTGAGATGGTATTTCGTTACCGTGACCCTGACCTTTCGGAGCCTGAAAATATGTCAAAATACGTATTCAGCAATTTCCTGCATTTTACAACCGATGTTCCTGAAATAAGTGTTCTAAACAACGTGAAAGTTTTCCCCAACCCGGTAAGCAATTCATTTAATATCCGTATCGATGAACCGGGATTCAGCCAGTACCAGGTGGAAATTCTCAATCTTGCCGGACAGGTCATATTCAGTGAAAGTTTCCCAAATCCGCAGATTTTAATAAATACTGAAAGTTTTACCAGCGGAATGTACTTGCTGAAAATAAAAACAGAAAACGGTAAAACTTTTACCAGCAAGCTTTTAAAAAATTAGAAAGCAGAAACAAAGTTTAGCAGAGTTCTATCAATGAAAACAACAGAAACAGAAAACAGAAACAAAGAATTTGCTCCCGGTTTCAATTCGGGCCGGGGCAAATTTTTGAACCAGCGACAGGAAAAAACGCTGCTGCTTGCAGCATTACTGATTCTTTTCTTTCAAATCACCACGAATGTGAAAGCAGAAAAAAATCAGTGGCAATACACCATTTCATCGGGAGTTCATTCGTTTTACGCACCGGTTGAAAATTTAAAATGGGACAATCCTGCTTTTGCAGTTTCAGCAGGTGTAAACCGGTTGTTTGGCTCAAAACAGATTTTCTCGCTGGGTTTGCAGGCAGAATTTGCGGCAAATAAAACACAGGGAAATGCCACAAGCCTGCAACTATTAGGGCAGATTACACCCGTTTTGTTTAAAAAACTTGAACTGGGATTTGGAACCGGAGCAGGTTACAGGTTTTCAGGTTATCCTTCCGACCCGCTAAAATGGAACGGAACTTCGTGGGAAAACGGCAAAAAATACAAAGGAATTGTACAAATTCCGGTTCAGTTAAGCGTGGGATTTCGCTCCGTCAAGGTCTCAAATCTTGAGGTAATTCCTTTTGTTGCTTATCAGATGAAAGCCATGTTTGGGTACAATCCCGATTTCGACCCGCTTCCTGATTCGCAAATCATGTTTGGGTTCAAATTCACGTTTAATTAAAATATTCAAAAACAGATGAAAACAATTCAATATCTATTATTTATTACTTTTTCGCTGGCGTTGTTCAGTTCGTGCCAGAAAGATTTACTGGTATCGGAATATGAACAGGTAAACGACGAAATACAGTCAAATCCAAACCATCCGATGAAAGATTCCATTCAGTTGCTGGTTGAAAAATACATTGCCAAAGGAATTCCGGGTGCGCAGGTTGTAATTAAAAACGACGACGGATGGTTTTATTATTCAGGAGGTTATGCCAAAGTAGAAACAAAAGAATCGTTTAAGTCAGGCGGTACTTCCTGGCTGTTCAGTATTACAAAAACTTATACAGCCACGCTGATTATGAAACAAGTGGATGCTGGAAAAATTATTACTGACAGTTTAATTTCGAAATACCTTCCCCAAAATGTTCTTGACAATATTTCGGGATACAAAGAAATTACTGTCAAAATGTTGTTGAACCATACTTCGGGAATTGTAAATGTTACCGAGTTGCCCGAGTTTGTTGTTGGCCAGTTAAACGACCCGCTGAACCAGCCAACCATTGAAGAAAGGCTGGAAATGGTAAAAGGAAAACCGCTTGTGTTTGAACCGGGAACCGATTTTATGTATTCAAATACAAATTACCTGCTCCTGCAACTGATACTTGAAAATGTAAGCGGAAAAAGCTATTGGCAACTGCTGAACGAACAAATTCTTGAACCATTGCAACTTTCGCATACCTTTCTTGGATTATCGGAAGAGCAAACTGTAAACCTGGGTTTTCCAAATTATTATTTCGACCGGTATGCAAACGAACAGCTTGAAAACAATTCGAAATGGAACGGAGCTTTGGCCAACGCCAGCGATGCTTACGGAGCATTGGCAGCAACGCCCGCCGATGTTATCAGTTTTCACGAGGCTCTGATAAACAGCGAATTAATTTCAGAAAATTCGTTTGAAGAAATGCAAAATTGGGTTGAAGGAGTGAACTCAACGGAACCTGAATATGGCGAAGGTCTTGAATACTGGCAGTTTAAAGAAGGTTCAACTCCACAGTTTGGCCACGAAGGTGATGGTATTGGTTGTTCAACCCAGTTCTTTTATGTTCCTGATAATAATACTTTTATGTACATAAACATCAATGCAGGCCGCCAGATGTATGGACCTTACCTGTTTAAAATTACCGATATGAAACGCGATTTGTGCAGGTACGTGGCTAACTGGCAGAAGTAAAGCCTCCCCTGACCCCTCCGAGGGAGGGGAAATAAGAAAACAAAATATTACTCACAAAAAATAAACTTAAAGATTCTAGAAAATGAAAACAATTTATCTTCTCTCGTTTTTGCTTGTAACATCCCTAATTGCATGCACACCAAAATCAGAAACTCCGGTTAAAACTGCTGAAGTTTCGCTTGAATCACAGATTGCAAAAGGAGAATACCTGGTTACTGTAATGGGCTGTAACGATTGTCATTCGCCAAAAGTAATGACAGCGATGGGGCCGGTTCCCGATTCATTGCGACTGCTTTCAGGTCATCCGGCAAACGAAAAACTCGCGCCGTTTGATAAAGAAATCCTGAAATCGTACGTGGTATTCAATATGAACAACACTGCTGCAACCGGTCCGTGGGGAACTTCATTTGCTGCCAATCTTACACCCGACCCGACCGGAATCGGAAACTGGACTGAAGAACAATTTATTGTGGCAATGAAACAGGGAAAGTGGAAAGGACTCGAAAACAGCCGGAATTTGTTACCGCCAATGCCGTGGCAAGGTTACAGCAAAATGACTGACAAGGATTTGAAAGCCATTTTTGCTTACCTGAAAACCGTAAAACCTGTCAACAACCCGGTTCCAATGGCAATTCCTCCGGTTATGTAACCATAAAACAGGTTGTTTCCGGCGTTCGAATAAATTACTGTATAAAAGAACCATAAAATGAAGATTTTATATTTTGTTACTATTTGCATCGTAATAACCTTGCTTTCAACTGATAATACAAAGGCTCAGCCTTCAACAATACAGAAGGATAAACTGACGACATTGATTAACTCCTTTATTGAGGTTTACAACTCTGGCGATAGCATTAAATACAAAAACTGGTTTGTAAAGTCTGGCATAAACAAAACAGAAATTGAAAATGCGGTTAAAAGCAATCTTAACGCCTTCCAATTTCTTGGAAAAGTAAAAATCAGAAAAACAGAGGTTATCTCTCCGACAAACGTTGAAGCCTGGGTGCAGACTATCGCTTTCGATTCCTGGTGGAAATTTTTGTTGGTTACTGACTCCGCACAAAATTTTAAATACAGGGTAATTCAGCCAGCCGGGTTTAACGAATCGTTTATTCAGGAGGGAAAACTGACTGAAAGTGAAATAGTTGCTGAAGTGGATTCCTATTGCAGGCGACTTGCCGACTCAAATGTTTTTGCAGGAAATGTTTTTATTGCGGACAAGGAACGGGTGATTTACTCTAAATCTTTCGGTAAAAATCCGCAGGGAAAGCCAAACAATTCCGAAACTCAATTTGGCCTGGCTTCGTTGGGAAAAATGTTTACGGCAGTGAGTGTTTTGCAACTGATTCAACAAAAACAGGTAAGTCTTGATTCAACAGTTGCAACGTATCTTCCTGGTTTTAAGAACAAAACCATCGCAAAAGAAGTCACAATCCGGCATCTGCTTACTCACACATCCGGCATGGGCGACTTTTTTGAAAATCCGGATTATCAGAAAAATGCAGCAAATTATAAAACCGCAGGTGACTTTTTGCCGTTGCTCGAATCGGATGCCCTAAGTTTTAAACCCGGAAGTAGCTGGCAATACAGCAATTCGGGCTTCGTTCTTTTAGCCGTAATTGTCGAAAAAGTAACCGGAAAGCCGTTTACAAATTATGTGGAAACGAATGTTTTGCAGAAAGCCGGAATGACGATGACAGAAGTTGGCAGTGGCGCAGGTGGAGGACTTTCAACCGTGTCCGATTTTTTCCATTTCGCCAAAGCCCTGAAAAGCAACAAACTGTTAAACAAGGAGGTCACAAAATTATTCTTTGAATACACAGTTGATGGAACGTGGGGATTGGGAAGTGTTCACCAAAAACTTGGAACTGAAATGATTTTTGGACATGGGGGTGATTACGAAGGCGTGTGTACCGATTTTGGGATGTACTTAAATTCCGGGCATACAGTCATCGTTTTATCCAACATGGATCCTCCTTTCGCTCACTTTATAAGCGACAAGATTAAAGAGCTCATAATCAGAAAATAGCTTGAAAACCATTAACCTGAACTACAACGAAAAGGTTTCGCCAACATTTCATCCGGATTTCCACCTGCCACTCGTTTTTGCATTAGCATTGACGAGTGACAGGTGGTCCTGCGTTTGTATCGCAAATCGGTGTAAAACTTTCTTACTTACTTTTATTCTTTCTTTCCCCAGGTCAGCACAATTACAGCACCTGTAATCGCGGTTACTGCTGCATAAGCCAGAGTATCAACCGCAACAGCAGTTAAATTCGAAATTACCGTAGTCATCGAATACATTCCCAAATCGGTGGTCAGTGCATACAATCCACCGACCAATGCGCCAAATTTCAGCCCGTCAACAATGGTTTTTGCACCGGCCCAATTCAAGGCTAAAGTTACCAACAAGGCTAAAACCAGGTTTGAGGCAATCATTGCCCACCAAATCATTCCATCATCCGGAAGATAAATTGTCTGGTTGTAATTTGCTTTTGAAAAATCCATTAACAACATTCCCCAAACCAGCCAGCCCAGAAAAAAGAAGGCAATTCCGCCAAATAAAGTTCCTCTTAAAATTCTCATGTTCATAATTTGGTTTATTTAAAATTACAGTCCAATTTATTCAATGTTAAGTGAATAAAAAGACACTCAGGGGTTTTTCTTTTGAAGTCATTGAATTTCCGGGCAATTCAATCGAATTTTAATATTTTTAAGCCGAAATATTCATAAAACCATGAGCCTGAAAAAATCATTGCTGTTTATTGTGCTTTTTACCAGTTTCGGAATCCTTGCAGCACAGGAAACTGATACCGAAAAAATTCTGAAAACATTTCACTCCATTTCGAGCCACGATTTGCTGAAAATTACCGAAGAACTCAGTTCAGAAAAATACAAAGGCCGTTTGTCGGGTTCGCCCGAATACCTGAAAGCTGCCGAATGGTGTGCCGCTCAGTTTGAACAATGGGGCCTGAAACCTGCCAATAATGGTAGTTGGTTTCAATATTTCCCGAATGCCTATTCTGAAGTTTATTCAAAAGGAAGTGTAAAATACACAGGCATCGACGGAGTTGAAAAAGAACTTCTTTTTCCTGACGAATACATGCCGGGGTCGAATTCGGCTTCGGGAACTGTAACCGGTGAAATGGTTTTTGCAGGCCACGGAATCACAGCACCCGAACTCGAATACGACGATTACCTGAATGTGGATGTAAGAGGGAAAATCGTGATTCTCGAAACCGGAATTCCATATACAAAAAACGATTCGGTACAGGGAAAATGGACACCGTATTCGTATCACCGGTATAAATTCAAAAATGCCATCGACCACGGGGCAATCGGGTTGCTTTATGTGGGAACCATTGCCAATCCGAACACTTCGTTTACCGAAGGATTTGTGTATGCACACATCAGCGAAAAAGTTACCGGAGAACTTTTTGCCGCCTCGGGAAAGGAATACAAAAAAATAAAAGAGCAGCTGGCTGCATTTCAGATGCCTTCATTTGTGCTGAATCCAAAACAAAAAGTGACCATTTCGGCAGAAACCAAAAACTTTGCCGACAGCAAATCGTGCAATGTGGTGGGTTTGATTGAAGGCTCCGACCCGGTACTGAAAAACGAAGTGATTATTGTGGGCGCTCACCTCGACGGACAGGGTTATCTGGGAGAGCTTTTCCCAGGTGCGCTCGACAATGCCTCGGGTTCGGCGGATATTATGGTGGCTGCAAAAGCACTGGCACAAAGCGAGGTAAAACCAAAACGTTCGGTGCTTTTCATTCTAATCGGCGGCGAAGAGTGTGGTTTGTACGGTAGTAAATATTATGCCGACCATCCGCTTTTCCCCATCGAAAAAACTGTTTTTATGATTAACCTTGATATGGTTGGAAACGGAACAGGCTTTTTTGTTTCGTCAGGCAAAAGCTACCCTGAAATTTACAGTCATTTTGAAACTGCCAACCAAAACTACCTCCACCGGAAAATGGATGCCTCTGAATGGCGAAAAAATTATGGTCGTCCGCGGTCTGACGCTGCCAATTTCGAAAATGCCGGCATCAAAACGCTTTCGTTGTGGACATCGGGCGGAGTTTTCCCGGTTTATTATCACCATCCGAAAGATAAAACCGATGTGCTGACTCCCGAAATAATGGAAGACGCTGCCAAACTGCTTTACCTGGGTATTTTGGGTGTGGCGAATGATGCAGGATTAGATTAAATACATCAATTCATTGATGATTTTATTTCAAATTATTATCAATGCGTTGACATTATTTTAAAATAAAACTGTCAATGCACTGACAGTTTTTGAAATTCTTTCTATATTTGTCCTGTCAAAGGATAAGTAGAAATGGAACAATTAATTCAACGGTTTTATGAAAAATATGCCCAAACGAATGTAAAATCGATAAGGGGATTTGCTGCCGCAATTGACTGGAGCAACAGGTTGATTGGGATTAAAGGCAGCAGGGGTGTCGGAAAAACAACGCTGCTGTTGCAACACATCAAAAAAAATTTCAAGCCCGATAATAAAGTTTTGTATGTCAGCCTCGACCATTTCTGGTTTGCTGAAAATAAGCTTTACAACTTGGCCGACAGCTTTTATAAACGGGGCGGAGAATTGCTTGTTTTAGACGAAGTTCATCGTTACCCCGATTGGGCAGTTGAGGTGAAAAACATTTATGACGATTTTTCAGGTTTGAAAATTGTTTTTACAGGCTCTTCGCTGCTTCAAATAGAAAAAGCGCGTGGCGATTTAAGCCGGAGAGCTGTAACATATCAAATGCCCGGACTTTCATTTCGTGAGTTTATAAATTTTCAGACCAACTACAATTTCCCGGCATTTACGCTCGACGAAATAGTAAAAAATCACATTGAAATCGCTGTTTCTGTTATCGATAAAATTAAACCGCTTGAGCTTCTTCCCAACTACCTGAATTATGGATATTATCCGTTTTATCTTGAAAACACGGCTTCATTTCATCAGAAACTGAACGAAGCAATTTTAACTGTAATGGAAATCGATATTCCCCAGTTTGAAGCCATTCAGACATCGAACATCATTTTGCTGAAAAGATTGTTACAGGTAATTGCCACATCGGTTCCGTTCAAACCCAATATGCAGGCTGTCAGTCAGCGAACCGGAATCAGTCTGAACACCATGAAAAACTACCTGCAATACCTTAACAATGCAAAAATTATCACTTTGCTTTACGCATCAACAAAAGGATTAAACAGTTTGGGAAAACCTGAAAAAATCTATCTGCAAAATCCAAACCTGATATATAATCTGGGTGAAAACATGCAAAACACAGGCAACCTTCGTGAAACATTTTTTATGATGAACCTGAACGAAAAGAACAAAGTAGAAAGCTCAACAACAGCTGATTTTTTGATTAATGAAAAATACACATTCGAAATCGGTGGTAGAAATAAAGGACAAAAACAAATTAAAGATATCCCTGATTCATTTATTGTGAAAGACGATATTGTTGTTGGAAACGACAACATAATTCCTTTATGGTTGTTTGGCTTTTTATATTAAAATAAACTCGTATGCAAACCGAAGGCAACATATTAAAAATGCGTACCGAAGGAATCAGCCCGGTACAATATTTTTTACCGGTTGGTGATGCTGAACTTCATTTGAATCCATTAGTTGGAAAACATGTTTCGCTGCAGTTTACCGGGCGAATCAATTGTATTTCTTGTGGAAAACAAACCAAAACTTCATTCGGACAGGGATTTTGCTACAACTGTTTGCAAACCGCACCCGAAGCAAGTGAGTCGGTAATGCGCCCTGAACTTTCAAAAGCTCATCTTGGCATTGCTCGCGATATAGAATGGGCTGAAAAGCATGATCTTATCGACCACTTTGTGTATCTCGCGCTTTCGAGCGAAGTAAAAGTGGGTGTTACGCGCAATCACCAGGTTCCAACCCGCTGGATTGACCAGGGTGCCAGCGCTGCCATAAAACTTGCATGTGCGCCCAACCGGCACATCGCCGGTATTATTGAAGTATTCCTGAAAAGATTTTATACTGATAAAACCGACTGGCGCGAAATGCTAAAAAACGAAGTGGCTACAAACATCGACCTGCTTGCTGAAAAGGAAAAAGCACTGAAATTACTGTCGTCGGAATTGAGAAAATATGCCGAACCAGACAATACCATTACAAACATTGAATACCCGGTAATTCAGTTTCCTCAAAAAATAAACAGCCTGAGTTTTGACAAGCAAACGCTGATTTCGGGAATACTGAAAGGCATCAAAGGCCAGTACCTGATTTTTGACGAAGGAAATGTTCTTAACATCAGAAAACACAATGGGTATTGGATTCAGGTAAATCACTGATTCTGACATTCGATTATTAAGCTGTTGTAAAATATCTCTGTAACATTTTCATCCTGATTTTTCTCTTGTTTCATTGAGAGAAAAAATTGCTATTTTGCCCGAAAATCAGTTGTAAACTGAAATAACAGCTAAAAGACTTTTTAAAATGGAGAACATAGACTGGAACAACCTGGGATTTGGTTACATAAAAACCGACCACAACATCAGGTGCACATTTAAAAATGGAGAGTGGGGAGAACTTGAAGTTAGCGACAGCGAATATTTCCCGATGCACATTGCAGCCACAGCCATTCATTATGGGCAGGAATCGTTTGAAGGACTGAAAGCTTTCAGGGGAAAAGACGGCAAAATCCGAATTTTCAGAATGGAGGAGAATGCCCGTCGTATGCAGGATTCAAGCGACGGAACTTTGATGGCACGTTTGCCAATAGAAAAATTCACAGAAGCAGTTGTCAAAGCAGTAAAACTGAATGAAAGATTTGTTCCGCCCTACGAGTCGGGTGCTTCGCTGTATATTCGCCCGGTTTTGTTTGGTTCGGGTGCCGAAGTGGGTGTAAAACCAGCCAAAGAATACATGTTTATTTTGTTTGTAACACCGGTTGGCCCATATTTTAAAGGCGGCTTCCAGACAACGCCTTTTGTGATTATGCGCGAATTCGACCGCTCGGCACCGCTTGGAATGGGCAAATACAAAGTTGGCGGAAATTATGCAGCCAGCCTGGTTGCAGGCAAAAAAGCGCACGAACTGGGTTATTCCAACATTTTTTACCTCGATGCCAAAGAGAAAAAATACATCGATGAATGTGGTGCAGCCAATTTTTTTGGCATTAAAAACAATACGTACATCACGCCAAAATCAGCATCAATTTTACCATCGATAACCAATAAAAGTCTGATGGTTTTGGCCGAATCGATGGGATTGAAAGTCGAAGTCAGACAGGTAGCGGTTGAAGAACTTTCAACTTTTGAAGAAGCTGGCGCTTGCGGAACAGCAGCTGTTATCAGCCCGATTCAGCGGATTGACGATTACGACGAAAATAAATCGTACATCTTCTCGAAAGACGGTAAGCCCGGCCCAATCAGCGAAAAACTGTACAATAAACTGCGTGGCATCCAGTACGGCGACGAACCCGATACTTTTGGCTGGGTTACTGTATTGTAGCCCCTCTTTATCTCCCCAAAAGGGAGAAAATCAGAAAGAATAAGACTTATGATATTTAAAAGCTTCGGAAATTCCGGGGCTTTTTTGCTTCCCACGCAAAATTTCCTTATTTTCAGACTGTTGAACTAACTCGCAGAATATGGCAAAAAAAGGAAAACAACCGTACAAACCCCGTTTCGACTGGAGTGGCTTTTTTCTGCTTTGCGGTATCGGTTTGGCAATGATTGCGTTTGGGGCGTTTCTTTTTTGGGGCATTTCAACTGCTCCCGAAAATGCAAAGCCATCCGAAATTTTAGCATTTCGCCCGTTAATGAGAGCCGTGCACGAAATTCCTTACAAAACCAGTGAAAAAATCGCTTTTGGTCTCGCCTGGCTATTTATATTTTTTGGAGGATTTCTTGTAATTAATGCCTTCTACCGGGGGCTTCTTTTTATTATCCGCAATTTCAGAAAAGCATAAAAAAAATCCCTTTCTGTAACTTCCTGTTTACTTATTCGTCATATGTTCCGGAAAGCAGACTGAAACGAATGACAATAAGCGATTACAACAACTCAGTTACTCTTTATTCCGACCGGTTATTCCGGTTCGTATTAAAGAGCATAAAAGACATGCACAAGGCTGAGGATATTGTACAGGAATGCTACGAAAAGTTGTGGAAAAACATTGAAAAGGTGAACGGTGAAAAGGTGAAAGCCTACCTGTTTACCACAGCTTATCACACGATGATCGACCGCATCAGAAAAGATAAACGGTCGGTTTGGGCTGAAGAAACTAAAGTTGTCGAACAAAGCCATGAAAGAAGCTACTCCGATTTGGGAGAAATACTGAACAATGCGGTAAACAAACTACCCGAAATTCAACGGATGGTTTTGCTGCTGCGCGATTATGAAGGGTACTCGTACCAGGAAATTGAAGAACTGACAAACCTGAATGAATCGCAGGTGAAAGTTTATATTTACCGCGCACGTGTTTTTTTGAAAGGTTATATTGGAAAAATGGAGGCGGTGATGTAGGCCGCCAGGCGGCCTCGCACCGGGAGGAAGAAAAAGGAGAAAAAAGAGATGAAGATTAACAGAAATAATTACGAATCGTTTTTTATCGATTATCTTGAAGGTAATCTTGATGAAAAACTGGTTGACGATTTTATCGAATTTCTCACCCAAAATCCCGACCTGAAAGAAGAACTGGCGATGTTTTCGCCGGTTGCCGTTGAACCTGCCAACCTCGCATTCAGCAAAAAAGAGTTGCTTTACAAAGAAAAATTTGACCTCGAAAGCGAATTTGCCGAAGCTGCAATTGCCCACCTCGAAGACGACTTGAACAACGATGAAAAAGTGGCTTTCGAAAGTTATATTGCAACACACCCTGAACGAAAAAATGACTTGATCCAGTTTGAAAAAACACGGCTGATTGCCGACCAATCGGTTCTTTTTCAGAAGAAAAATGTACTTTATAAAACCACCCCTTTAAAAGCTGTTTTACTTTGGAGCGGCCGGGTGGCAGCTGTTTTAGTGCTTGCTTTGCTGGCATATATTTTTGTTGACAAGAACGAAAAGGCTCCGGTTGAAAACAACACTGTCGCTGTATTGGAAGACAGTAAACCGAAAAAAGAACTACCTGTTGAAATAAAGAAAACACAGGAAAATAACACCTCTCAGCAAAAAACCAACCCGGTAAAAACTCCTCAAAAAGCTGTAGAAAAAGGGGCTAAAAAGCCAAAAAGCGAGCCAAAACAAAACGAAAGTCTGCGCGAAAACAGCAAAGGACGCATCAGTCAGGATGATTTGGCAACGACCGGAACTGAGACTGTTCTGTTTGCACAGCTTTCACCGGTTTCAGCAACCATAAAACCTGAACTGCCCGAAACAACACTCAAAACAATGTACATTACAATTCCACAAAGCGAGCCTTTTGAGGAACGCTTGCTTGTTGATGTGGTAAAAGAAAAAACCGGAATCGAAAAAATCAGTTTCAACAAAATCACAAAAGCCGGATTAAACTTAGTCACCAGCCTGTCGAGTAAAAAATTCAGCTACCAGACTAATGAAGCAGGAAAAGTTACCGAAATCAACTACGATTCGCGGTTGCTTGCTTTTACCATCCCCACCACTACACGTTCAGATGAAGATTCGGAAGAATAATAAAAGGGATTTACTATTTACTGATTTACCATTTACTATTTCCCCATTCACCCAGTTTACCCAATTACTCATTCTCCCAATAACCCATTCACTTTTTTTCACCTCTCCTGTAACTTTTCCAAAACCCTCCCCGTCACAGGTTCAGAACATTAAAAAACAGAAAAATGAAACGATTAATTACACTTGTTTTAAGTAGCGCTTTCTCTTTAAATACCTGGGCGCAAACCGATACCACCGGAATTAAGTTGGATAAAAACTTAAAAGATGTTGAAGTTATTACCGACGAATGGGGAGACACCACCCATGTTAAAATTGGGAATAAGACCTACAAAATACTTGAAGATGACAACGGCAGGTATTTTAAAGAAATAAAAGAGGTTAAGGAAGTAAAAGATGGCAAAGATGTAACAGAAGTAAAAGTGGGTAAAAAAAATGTGGTAACTGTTGCTGAAGATGGCGACAACGTACAGGTTGTGGTGGGTGATAAGGAAAACGGAAAAGGAGTTGAAGTGGTAACCGACGAATGGGGCGATACAACACACATCAGGGTTGGACGCAGAAACTTTAAAGTAATTGAAGGTGACAACGGTACGTATGTAAAATACGAAAAAGAGGATAAAAACAGAAACTGGAGCCGTAGTTTTAATGCCCACTGGGCCGGACTTGATATTGGCATGAATATGTTTCAGAATTCAGATTATTCAATTTATCAGGGTACTGAATACGAACAACTTGGTGATGCCTTCGACCTCAGATCAGGTAAATCGTTGAGCTGGAATCTGAACTTTATGGAATTTGCCTTTAAAAACGAAAAGAAAACTTTCGGATTAGTAACCGGAATGGGTCTCAGCTTTAACGATTATGCTTTCGACTCACCGGTTACAATAAAAAAAGAAAATGAGTATGGAAAGGTGATCCCGGTTGACATTCAACTGGAAAACAAAAGTGTGAAAAAATCAAAATTACATGTCAACTATTTAACAGTACCGTTACTACTCGAAGTTAAAACTCCGCTGAGAATGGGGGGTTCCAGGCTATCTCTTTCGGCAGGTGCAATTGGCAGTTTGTACCTGGGTTCGCACACAAAATATAAATATTACGATAGTGGAAAAGAAAAAACACAAGGTAATTACAACATTAACCAGTGGAAATACGAATTAACGGGACGAATTCACTTTGGCGATTTTACCGTTTTTGCCAACTACAGCATGACTCCGCTTTTTGAAACAGGCCAGGGACCTGAAATACACCCGCTAACGGTTGGCATTTCGTTTCCGAATATTTAGGGAAGCCCCTCCTAGCTCTAAAAGTGAGGAGAAAAAGAAATAGAATTCCCCGGTTTTTTTTGGAAGCCGGGGATTTTTATTTGCAATAATTCCGGCTATTTTTATAACCATGAATGTTTTAATGAACATAGCAGAACTCACACCCGCCGCAGGATTTGTGTTGCTGGTTTTGCTGATTTTTTTCAACTCACTTGAACTGAAAAAGAAAGGTGTTCACGTAAGCGCTGCCGAAACCCGCAAACCCGGTAACATCAAATGGTTTTATCCGTTCTTTGCAGTTTTCTTTCTGCTTTTTCTGACAGAAATCTTCAGTCCTTTGTACGGCCTTTCCCTGCTGCCAAAAGGTTTGACAAGCTTTCTTTTCAATTCTGTAGCAATCAGACTAACCGGTGTTTTGGCTGTTTTTATTTCGGTTTATATTCTGAAAATTGCTTTACATCATTTTGGTAATTCTCTCCGTTTCGGACTTAACGAAAGTAACATCGGGAAACTGGTTACAAGCGGAGTTTTTGCCCGCACACGCAACCCGTTTTTTATGTCGCTTTTGTTGTTTTTTGCCGGAACTGCTTTGGTTTTTCCTAATCTTTTCTTTCTCTTTTTTGCAGTTTCAGCTTTTGCCGGCATTCATTTTTCTATTCTGAAAGAAGAAAAATTTCTGAAGCAAGTTTATGGCGATGAATACCTTTCCTATCAGCGAAAAGTGCGGAGGTATTTTTGAGACTTTTTTACTGAACAGGTGACTTTAAGTCACCAGCTCAGTTTTCCTGTGTTACAATTTTGTTAGTTACAATCTTGTTAGTTACAATTTTGTTAGTTACAATCTTGTTAGTTACAATTTTGTTAGTTAATTTTGAAACAAAAAAATGAACACGCCATTTTTATTCGGGAAACATGCCTCTTCGGAATATTTTACCAACAGAACCGACGAAGTAAACCAGTTAAGCTTTAATTTTCAGTCGCTTATAAACACTGTAATTATTTCGCCGCGTCGCTGGGGAAAATCTTCATTGGTACTGAAAGCTGCAGAAGAAGTTCAAAAAACTGATAAGAATATCCGGTTTTGTTTTATCGATATGTACAACGTAAGAAGCGAAAACCAGTTTTACCAGCTTCTTGCACAGGAAACGATGAAAGCTTTGTCGTCAAAGCTTGAGGAAATACTTGAAATCTCGAAAAATTACCTCACCCAAATTATTCCTAAAATATCGTTTAGTCCCGACCCTGCCAGTGAATTTTCCATAAGTATGGACTGGGAAGAAGTCAAAAAGCAGCCCGATGAAATTCTTGATTTGGCAGAAAAAGTCGCTGCTTCAAAAAATATTAAACTGATAATTTGCATTGATGAATTTCAAAATATTTCAACATTCGACCAACCCGTTGATTTCCAGAAGAAACTCCGCTCACACTGGCAAACCCACAAAAATGTTGGTTATTGTTTGTACGGCAGTAAACGGCACATGCTTTTAGATGTTTTCAGCTCACATTCAATGCCTTTTTACAATTTCGGGCAAATCATGTTTTTAAATAAAATTTCTGAAAAGCACTGGGTACCTTTTATCATCGGGCGGTTTGCAGCAACCGGAAAAGTTATTTCACCCGAAACAGCCGGGTTAATTTGTACTTTAACCGAGAACCATTCATTTTACGTACAGCAACTTGCACATTTTTCGTGGCTGAATTCTGAAAAAACCTGTCAGCCGGAACACGTAACAAACGCATTCGAAACCCTCTTATTACAGTTGAGTTTTCTTTATCAGTCGTTAACCGACGGATTAAGCAACTCGCAAATCAATTTTCTGGAAGCAACGATTAACGGCGAAGAAAAATTCAGTTCCAAGGAAATTATCCAGACTTATAATTTGGGTACCTCGGCCAATGTAGCACGGATAAAACAAGCCCTTGTAAGTAAAGAAATTATTGAGATTTCGGGTTCCGACATTGAATTTCTCGACCCGATGTACAAACACTGGCTCTCGAAATACTGGTTCAAACTGAGGTAAAAACAATATACAACAGCACTTGCGAAAATGATTCAGCAGTGCTATTTTTTCCTGAAATCTTTCTTGTGATAATCCTTTAAAATCTTTCCGAAAATCTTCTCTTTTTTCCGCTTTTCGGCAGTTGACGTTTCGAAATGCGCTTTTTCGCGTTCCATTTTCAGGTAATTCTCGTAGGCGGCTTTTTCAATTTCTCCCTTTTGAACGGCTTCAATCACTGAACATCCGGCTTCGGTGGTGTGTGTACAATTGTTGTATTTGCAATTTTCGGCAAATGAAATAATTCTGTCAAATGTGGTTTCAAGCCCGCCGGAAGAGTCGGCAATGCCAACTTCGCGCATGCCGGGGTTGTCAATGAGGATTCCGCCGTTTTCGAGTACAATCAATTCGCGGTGACTTGTGGTGTGGCGCCCTTTGCCGGTGCTTTCGCTTACTGAGCTGGTTGTCATCAGTGTTTCACCCGAAAGGCTGTTTAGTAAAGTCGATTTCCCAACCCCCGATGAACCCAGCAAACAATAGGTTTTGCCTTTTTCAATCACGCTTTTTAGTGCCTCAATACCGTCGCGTGTTTCGTTGCTCACTGCAATCACCAAAACATTACTGATCCGCAATTTCACCGCTTCAATGATTTCGGCAACCTGATGTTCACTGATTAAATCGGTTTTTGTAAGAATAATTACGGGAGTTACACCGGAGGCATAGCAAATGGTAAGGTATCTTTCGAGCCGGTTCACATTAAAATCGCGGTCAACTGCCTGTACCAGAAAAGCAAAATCGATATTGGCAGCAATAATTTGCACATCGCCAAAATGCCCGACAGCCTGCCTTTTTATGACCGAAAACCGCGGTAAAACCTGGTGAATGACAGCAAAATCAGCATCATAAACTGTGATTAACACCCAATCGCCAACGGCAGGAAAATCTTCACGGCTTTTGGCTGAAAATCGCAGGTTCCCGGTAATTTCGGCTTCAAATTCACCCGATGCTGTTTTTACAATATATCGTTCTTTGTGTTCAGCCACAACCCGGCCGGTTTCAAAGCTTTTCAATCCATTCTCAATCCTGAAATTTTCAAGCTTTTCGTTATATCCAAGGTCCTCAAGCTTCATGGTAAAATATTTTTACTGAGCTGGTTTTGAGTCACCAGCTCAGTTTCCAGCAGAATTATTGTTTTAGCAACTGCATAATTTCGTCGAGTTTTGGCGAAAGAATGATTTCCGTGCGGCGGTTGAGCGCCCGGCCTTCGGGTGTTTCGTTTGTGGCGCGCGGCGAAAATTCACCTTTACCAGAGGCTGTTAAACGGGTTGGTAAAATTTTATAATCAACTGTCAAAATTCGCACAATTGAAGTAGCGCGTGCAACACTCAAATCCCAGTTGTCCTGATAAACAGCTGTTTTAATCGGCACATTGTCGGTGTGGCCTTCAATCAGAATATCAATGTCGGGATTTTTGTCCAGCACACCGGCCAGCACTTTTATGGCTTCCTTTCCTTTTGTTTCAACGGCTGCGCTCCCCGATTTAAACAACAGCTTGTCGGACATTGAAACATACACCTTCCCGTTTTTCACCTCTACTGAAAGCTCGTCGGATTTAAAACCTAAAAGGGCATCGCGCAAAACGTCGTTCAGCCGTTTTGTAATCGAATCCTGGCGGGCAACCACATCGCGAAGCTCGTTTAATGCCAATTCCCTTTCCGCCAGCAATTTTTCCTTGGTTTCAAGTTCACGTGTCTTGGCTTCGAGTTCCTGTGTTTTTTGTTTCAATGCCATATTAAACTGTTCCGCTTCCGAGAGTTTTGCCCCCGACAGTTCGTTGTATTTTTTTTCAATGTCGGTAATCATCTGGTTCAGTTCAGCAATTTTTTCCTTTTGTGCCGAAATATCGTCCTTCAGCTGCCCGATTTCGTTGTCGCGTGCTGAAAGCGTGGTACACAGCGAGTCGCGTTCAACAACAATTGCTTTGAGCCTTTTTGAAGCCATCCCGCTTTTCTCGGGAGCCGGTTGCCCACATTGGTAAATGGGTTTACACGAAATGGCAGCAATTGCCAAAATGCCAACCAGTAAAATGATGTTCTTTGTTTTCATAATAATCTTTTTTAAAATTTTTTATTCTGCTCTTTTCTGAAATTTCTCTGATTTAAAATTTACTTTGCCTGTTTTGAAGTAGTTGCTTTTTACAGGTGTCACCTCTTTTCTCCTTCTGATATTGACTCCAGTATTTCTATAATTTTTTCATTTTTAAGAATATACAAACCTAATCTTTCGTATGATATTCCAGTTTCCAGTTTGTAATCATAAGTTGGAACATTATCAACCAATTTCGAATCGAAATATTTAAAGTCGATATTGCTTAGATTATTAATTTTTTCGGCCACTTCCGTAATATGAGTCGAAATAAAGAAAGTACTGTCTGAAATATTTGCAAATGATTTTATTATCAGCAACGAAGCATCAAATGCATCTTTCACATTTGTACCTCTGAACAGTTCATCAAAAATTACAAAAAGCCTTTTCTTTTCTTTCAGCTTCAACGCCGTTTCCTTTATTCGACTCACTTCGCTGTAAAAATGACTGTAACCTCTGTTCAAATCATCCGATAAGTTAATGGTTGTAACTATTCCATGATACATTGTTGTTGTCATTTTAGTTGCAGGAACAGGAAATCCGATGTGAGCCAAATAAATGGATAATCCGACAGATTTAAGAAAAGTTGATTTGCCGGCCATATTCGGACCAGTCAAAAAACAGAGGTTTGTCGATTCACTTATTTTGATAGAATATGGAACCGCATTATTCAACAATGGATGATAAAAATTTTCAATGAAAAGTGACTGCGTATCTGAATCGGAGTAAACCGGAAATGCAAGGCTATTTTGTTTCGCAACTTTTGAAATCGATGTAAAAGCATCAAGCATGTACACCAGCTTTAGTATTTCGCTCAGTTCACTTTTATATTTCTTACGGAAAAGGTTATCCAGTTTATTGAGTTTAGCATTGGTAATTTTTAGTTTTCCTGAATACAAAACCTGAAATTCGGGCTTGTAAATTATGTCTGAAATATATTTCCGAAACGAATCAAGTTTTTCAGGTATTTCAGTTTTGTCAAGTCCTTCAAATTTTTCTTTAAGCTGAATAAAAAGATAAATTAACTGCTGAACGCCCGATTTTATAATGTAGTAATTGTTACTTGGATTGATTTTGTAGGATAGATTCTGCACAAATGCATCAACAAAGTTATTTCTCAGGGGAGCAATATTTAACCGTTGGTAATGCTCGATAAACTCAAACTGACCTGAGTTAATTTTCAATTCAAAGCCTGTTTCTGAAAGAAATCGAATCAATTCAGTTCTTTGTCTTAATTCGGCAATATCGGTAATTGGGTGTTTCATTAACTGAAAAAGAAACATCCTCCCTCCAAATGTTTTCGTTTGGTTATAATAACCTGAAATTGAATTCAAAGACCTGCTATCCACGAATATTTCAAGGTCTTTCATTGTTTGCTTATCTAACTCAAATTCAATCATTTGTTGTTTATTGGTAATGTCATTAAAAGGTATTACCCTGGCACTGTTTTATCTTAACTTTATTCTAATAACCAATCAATTACATTAATTTTTTGAATACCGTTTATGCTCTTTTTATCATAGTCTAATGTTAACAGAAATTTGGGATAATTATCTCTAATGCTATCAAATGTAGAAATTTCACGATTAAATGTTTTTTCGTCGCTTACAGTAAATGCTACCTGATAATATTCTCTTTCATTGTTTGCCTTTTGAACTACAAAGTCAATTTCTCTATCATTATGTTTTCCTACATAAACTTTTCCACCTCTCCTCAAGAGCTCAAAAAAGACTATATTTTCAAGCTTGCGTCCTAAATCAGCTTCATTTTTATTTGTAGCTGTTATGTTTTTTAAACCTAAATCAACAACATAATATTTTTCATTTGTAGAAAGTAATTCTTTCCCTTTAATGTCGTAACGAGGTGCAACATACAGAATGTATGATTGAGTAAGGAAATCTAAATATTTAATGATTGTATTATGCGATATTTTTTTTTGAGAATTATGATTTAGTTGGGCTGCTATATTTGTCGGAGAAACGTAGGAACCTATAGAATCAAACAAAAAACTAACAATACGATGCAGGTTGTTCACATTTCGGAGGTTATGACGTTGAGCAATGTCCTTTATTATTACTGTATCGTATATTGATTGAAGATAGTCATTTACTAAATTCTCATCACTTTGAGAAAGTGTCACAGCCTCAGGAAAACAACTCTCATTTATATATTTTCTAAACAATCTGTCTGCACTTTTCTCCTCTTTAAAAGCAGAGGTATATTCTTTAAATGAGTAAGGCTGTAAGTTTATTGCAATATATCTTCCTGTTAAAAGAGTTGCTAATTCACTTGACAATAAATAAGCATTTGAACCTGTAATATATAAATCAATATTTTTTTTGGTAAATAAGCTATTTACAAGTTTCTCGAAGTCATTAATCAATTGTACTTCATCTAAGAAAATATAATATTTAGCATTTGGATTGACTTTTTCTATTATCTCGTCATAAAGTGATGTCCAATTTGTGAGATGCAAATTCTCCCGTTCTTCAAAGTTCAGAAAAATAATATTTTCAGATGCTATACCATTTAAAAGTAATTCGTCCTTAAAAGCCTCTAAAAGAGTAGATTTACCGCAACGTCTTATTCCTGTTATTACTTTTATTAAATTCTGGTCTTTTAATTGTCGTAATCGTTTTAGGTATAATCCTCTTTGTATCATATTTGTTTTTTAAACAAAGATAAAACCTTATTGACGAAAATAAATCTATTTGTCAGATTTCGTCATTAACGATTATTTCTCTTGCTTGTGCATAACGAATGTATCAAACGATACATATTTTATCCGCTCAAATCTGGCGGCTATAAATACATTCTGAAACTATTCACTCTTTTCGAAAACCTTCTCCCCACCAATCCACGTACTTTCAATTTTGACATACAAAACTTCCTGTGGTGAAGCGGTCATCAAATCAGTGTCGAGGATTACAAAGTCGGCATATTTACCGGGTTCAAGACTGCCTTTTTCATTTTCTTCGAACGATGCCTTTGCTGCCCAGATGGTCATCGAGCGCAGTGTCTGTTCGCGGGTGAGGCCATTTTCAATCTGCCAGCCGCCTTCGGGAAAACCTTTGTGGTCGGTGCGGAAAACAGCTGCAAAAAAGGTAAACAGCGGGTCGATGTTTTCCACCGGAAAATCGGTGCCGTTGGGCAACCAGCCATTTTGCGCCAGCAAAGTCTGGTAAGCATAAGCGCCTTTTAAACGCTCCGCTCCCACCCTGTCGGCTGCCCAATACATGTCGGATGTGCAGTGCGTTGCCTGCACCGAAGGAACAATCGAAAATTCAGCAAACTTTCCAAAATCATCGGGATTGATGATTTGTGCATGTTCAATCCGCCAGCGGCGGTCGTTCTTTCCTTTCAGAAATTTGCCGTAAGTATTCAGCATCAGCCGGTTGGCGCTGTCGCCAATAGCGTGCGTTGCCATCGCAAAATTATTATCGAAAGCGAGCTGGCATATTTTATCGTAATATTCCTGTGTTTCAATTTGCAAACCACGGTTGGCAGGATTATCGAAATAATCTTCCAGCATCAGCGCACCGCGCGAGCCCAACGCTCCGTCGGCATACAGTTTTATGGTTCTCACCACCAGCTTTTCGGTTGTAAGCGGACCTTTTTTCACAAAAAAATCAAAGTTTTCTTCGGTGGGGTTGAGCATCGCGTTTACCCGCATTTTCAACTCACTGCGGTTTTGCATTTCCTGCATCAGCAAAATGGTGTTTTTGTCGAGACCGCAGTCGGTAACCGAAGTAAGTCCGGCAGCAAAACAGTTGGCTTGTGCTTCGAGCAGCGCTTTTTGCTGCTGTTCTGCCGAAATTTCGGGAATCAGTTTCGACACCAGTCCCATCGCATTATCAACCAAAACTCCGGTGGGCTGACCATTTTTCAATACCACATCGCCACCGGGAATTTTTGTGGCAACAGTAATTCCAGCCATTTCAAGCGCTTTTGTGTTACACCAGCCTGCATGACCATCAACGCGAACAAGGTAAACCGGGGTTTCGGAAAAAAGTTTATCGAGTTCGGTTTTGTCCGGAAATTCCTTTACCGGCCAGTCGTTCTGGTCCCAACTACGACCCAAAACCCAGTCGCCGCCAAATTTTTCGTGATGTGTTTTCAGTCTTTCATAAATCTCTTCGGGACCGTCAGTTCCGCGCAAATCGGCATATTGCGCCAGGTTATTGGCGTACCCGTTAAAATGGCAGTGCGCATCGTTAAAACCCGGGTAAACAAATTTCCCTGTTGCATCCTGAATATTTTCTGATGTAAACTGTTTCAGAATCTCTTCTGCGGTGCCAATGGCAGCGATTTTTCCGGCAACCACTGCAAAACTTTCTGCTTTCGAAAAAATACTATCGATTGTGTAAACTGTGGCGTTGGTTACAATCAAATCAGCTTGTTTTTTAATGGTACACGATTCCATAATCATAAAAAGATTGAAAATGATGAAAAGATTGAGGCAGTACTTCATAACTAAGTTCATTTAATTTGAAGAAACCAAAAATAGCTGAAAAAACCGAACCTCCTCAAATGAACCCTGATAGAAGACGAATCATTTCAGCAATTGATTTAAATCAATTTTGCAATTGTTTTATCCACGAATTGTTGAAAAAAACAATTTCCCGACATTCGACAATGAATCACCGATGTATTTTTTTCTACATTAGCAGCCTGAAATTCAAAAAAAAACAAAGCAGGATGTTTACATTCGGAATATTTACAACGCATTTACCCTACGTCGCATTCGTGGTGTTTTATGCGTATTTCCTGCTTTTTGGTGTAAATAAAGCTGTTTCGGGCGAACTCGAAACCGGCGAAAAATTCTGCAAAACAGAATGGTCTGTCGAAAAACACATCAACAAGGACGACATTCAGGCGTTTCATTATTCCGATTTTAACTGCGACGATATCCGAAGTCACCGATACAAAACTTTTCATTCAAAACCAGGCAATTCATGGCCTGAGTTAAAGTTAACAGCTTACATCTCCGGCGGTTTTGGTTTTCAGCTCTTCTCACGTCCTCCTCCCACTGTCTAATTTCTTCCATTTTCACTGATTGACCTGTTGTGGGCAAAATTTGCCTGCATCGTGGTATTTTTTCAATTTTCAAATTAAACATTTTACGATGAAGAAATTAGCAGCTACATTTCTTGTAATAACAGCTTTTGTTACCTTTTCTGCAGCACAGGATATTTTCGAGGGGGATACAGTTAAAAACTACAAACTCGACGAAATCATCATTAAATCGCCCAAGTACAACCGTAACATTTTTGAGGTTCCGGCAGCGGCTACTATGCTACCCGCCCGGTTTATCGAAAACAACAAAGTCGAAAATCTGACCGATGTTTCAGCTTTTATTCCCAACTTTTTTATGCCCGATTATGGCTCAAAACTTACTTCGCCAGTTTATATCCGTGGCGTGGGAAACCGCATCAACACACCGTCGGTGGGGTTGTACGTCGATGATATTCCGTATTTTGAGAAGTCGGCTTTCAATTTCGATTTTTTTGATGTTGAACGCATCGAAGTTTTGCGTGGCCCGCAGGGAACTTTGTATGGCCGCAATGCCATGGGAGGTTTGATTAACGTCATAACAAACAGTCCCGACGCCGCGAGGCAAACCAAAATTTCAGTCGATTACGGAAATTACAACCAGCTTCGCACCGCCATTTCGCATAACCAGCCCATTGGTAAAAAATTTGCTTTTCTTACCAGTTTGCACCAAACCCACAACGACGGTTTTTATACCAATGTTTACAATAATAGCAAAGTGGATAAGCTGAACAGCTATTCGGGCCGCATGAAACTGCAATATGTGGCTTCTGAAAAATTCAAGGCTTCGGCCAATATTCAGTACGAAAACAGCAAACAGGGCGGTTATCCGTATGCTTTGTACACCGATAGTACCAACACTGCAAAAGATATCAATTATAACGACGAAAGTATTTACAACCGCGACCTGCTTTCATCGGGTCTCAACCTGCAATTTTTTGCACCGGGCTTTACCATTCGCGCTGTCAGCAGTTACCAGAACATCAGCGACCGACAGGAAATCGACCAGGATTTTACCCCAAAATCGCTGTTTCTTGTTACACAGGACCAGAAACTCAACCTGCTTGCGCAGGAAATCAATATTCAGTCGAACGAAAACAAAACCTACGACTGGCTGTTTGGGGTTTTCGGGTTTAAACAGTTGATGGACAAAGAAGTGACTGTAAATTATGGTCCCGATGGAATTAAACAATACAAACTTCCGTACACGCAGTATTACTATACAAAATGGTACGACAACTCCAATTCCGGCCTGGCTTTGTTTCACGAATCAACACTGAAGTTAGGCGGCTTTGCAATAACGGCAGGTATCCGGGCCGATTATGAAAAAGCCACGCTCGACTATGTGTATGACAAGTTTCCAAACGGCGTTCAGAAAAATGCTGAGGCCGCCATCAGTGAGCATGAATATTTTGAAATCATTCCGAAAATCGCATTCAAATACAGCATCAACGAATACCTTGTTCCTTACGCAACAGTGGCAAAAGGCTACAATTCGGGTGGGTTTAATGCCACTTTCGAACGCGAGGAAGACCGAACTTTCGAACCCGAACACTCGTGGAACTACGAAGCTGGTATCAAGGCAAAATGGCTCGAACAGCGCGTTTATGCCAACCTTGCCATTTTTTATATCGACTGGACCAACCAGCAGATATACCAGACTGTGCCCAGCGGAACAGGCTCGATGCTGACAAACGCCGGAAAATCGGAAAGCAAAGGGATTGAATTCGAAATCAAGGCGCTTCCTGCCAAAAACCTCGAAATGTGGTTGGCAACCGGATACAATGAAGCAAAATTTGTTGAATATATAAAAGACAGCAAAACCGATTACAGTGGAAATTACCTGCCTTATGTTCCGCGGTTTTCGTTTACCACAGGGGCCAATTACCTCATTGAGGTTGACAAAAACTGGCTCGACAACATCAGGTTACAACTTACCTATAACGGTTTTGGTAAACATTATTGGAACGAAGACAACGTGGCTTACCAGGAATATTACGGGTTGCTGAACTTCAGGGCCGGATTTGAGAAAAATAACATCGCTTTGTCGTTTTGGGGCCGAAATATCCTGAATTCGGGTTACAATTCGTTTTACTTTAATGCTTTGGGAAATTCGTACGCACAAATTGGCAAACCCGGCACAATGGGTGTCAACCTAAGTGTAAAGTTTTAATCTCAACCAATGAATAAAAAGGAAATCAACAAGTATTTCACGCTGCTCAGCCTCTACCTGGCACAGTCAATCCCGATGAGTTTTTTCTCGACAGTGATTCCGGTCATTATGCGTCAGGAACACTACTCGCTCGAATCCATCGGGTATCTGCAACTGATAAAACTGCCCTGGATTTTAAAGTTTCTGTGGGCACCGGCAGTCGATAAAACAAGTCAATCGTCGAAACAATACCGCAAATGGATTGTCGGCTCCGAGCTGTTTTATGCTATTATCGTGGCCAGTGTGGGTTTTTTCAGTCTTGAAACCGATTTTACACTGATAATCGCGCTGATGATAATCGCGTTTATCGCCTCTGCCACGCAGGACATTGCCACCGACGCTTTTGCCATTTTAATCCTGAAGGAAAAGGAAAGAAGCATTGGTAACAGCATGCAATCGGCCGGAAGTTTTATCGGCACCATGATGGGAACCGGTGTGTTGCTTGTGATTTACCATTACTGGGGCTGGAAACCGCTGTTATTTTGTTTGGCATTGTTTGTAATGATTGCACTCATTCCGGTAATGTTGTTTAAAAACCACACCAACCGGGAGCTTGAAAAGTCGCGGAAAAACATTTCGCCGCTGGAGTTTGTGCATTTTTTCAAACAGAAAAGAATTGCCGGCCACCTGGTTTTGCTTTTCCTTTTTTATTCGGGTTTGATTGGAATTTTAACCATGATAAAACCCTATTTTGTTGATTTGGGTTATAACATCAAACAAATCGGGGTGATATCGGGCATTTTCGGAACGGCCTGCGGCGTGCTGATGACGCTGCCTGCCGGGTTTCTTATCCGCAAACGCAGCGTTACACGTTCCATCTGGATTTTCCCGGTTATCAACCTGCTGGTTGCCATTTTCTTTTTCGGACTCACCTACTCGGGGCATCAACTTTACATGATGTACATTGCAGTGGCACTGTTGTGGAGCGCCTACGCCATGTCGTCGGTTTTTGTTTATACGCTGAGTATGAAAGTGGTGCGCCAGGGCCGCGAGGGAACCGATTTTACCATTCAAATTGTGGTAACACACCTGAGCAGCCTCATCATTGCGGTGATGAGCGGCAAAATTGCCGATGCAATTGGTTACCGCGGGTTGTTTGCCATCGAAATCGGACTGGCAATTCTGCTCGTTATTTTAATTCCGGTGCTTTTCAAACCCGATTTTTACAGTACCGAAAAACGGTGCCCGATTATTGAGACAGGAGTTGAATTGCCGGATAAAACAATGCAATAGATTTTTTTTGATAAGGTTTGGTTTTTATTTTAAGGGCAGCTGCCCTGAAGAGGATTTAAGGGGTGAGAATATGTTTTTCAGATTAGATAAGGGTCTCACCCCCTTCCTTCCTCAAAATTTTTGAAACAATTGAATTTTTTAAATGTAAAATATCCAATAAGGAATAAGAAATCAGAGAGTTATCTCTCTGAACTTTTTCTTTTCGTACTTTCTAATTCGTCATTTCTTATTGATTATTCCTTATTTTCTTTAAAAACATTACGAGCAGGAATAAACATGAAAACAGAACATCACCAGATTTCACCCCCCTGCCCCCCTGAAAGGGGGAATTGCAGGAAGTCACTTTTAAATTAATAGATAAGTTTGAGCATTAAATACTATTTAAAAACATGAAACCAGATTACAGTCTGATAGAAAAATACAACGTGCCGGTGCCGCGCTACACCAGCTACCCGCCGGCTAACTTTTTTGTAAACGAATTCGGAAACAGCGAGTATATTCAGGCGATTGAGACCTCAAATCACGAAGCGCCCGAAAATATTTCGATTTATATCCACATTCCTTTTTGCCCGAAGATTTGTCATTATTGCGGATGCAACACGCACCTGACGCGCAACAAACAAATGATGCGGATTTATGTCGATGCAGTGAAAAAGGAGATTGTGATGGTAAAAAAATACCTCGACCCAAGACGGAAAGTTTCGCAGATTCACTGGGGAGGCGGCACGCCCAACTCTTTGCCCGTTGAAATGGTGGAGGAAATTATGGCGGTGATTCACCAGAATTTTCAATTCATCGCAAATCCCGAAATAGCCATGGAATGCCACCCCGCCATGCTCGATTCCAGTTACATCGAATCGTTGGTAAAAAGCGGGTTTAACCGCATCAGCCTCGGAATCCAGGATTTCAACCAAAAAGTGCTCGAAAATGTAAACCGCGATGCCCCGGAAATTCCGGTTGAAGAGCTGGTTGCCATGATTCGCAGCCACAAAAACATCGGTGTCAATTTCGATTTTATTTACGGCCTGCCTTACCAGGATGTAAAATCATTTACCGAAACCATGGAACGCGCCGCCAGAATTTCTCCCGACCGTTTGGTGACTTTTTCGTATGCCCACATCCCTTGGATAAAAAAGGCACAGAAAATTCTGGAAGTACGCGGGCTTCCGCAGGCTTCCGAAAAACTGGAAATGTTTGAGGCTGCCTACAATGTCCTCACGCAAACCGGGTACAAAGCCATCGGCCTCGACCATTATGCCCGCGAAAACGACGATTTGTATGTTGCCGTGAAAAACCGCACGTTGCACCGCAATTTTCAGGGCTACTGCACCCGCGAAACCACCGGGCAGGTTTATGCTTTCGGCGCCACAGGAATCAGTCAGATGGAAAGTGCCTACGCGCAAAATGCCAAAGACACAAATCAGTATGTCGAAGAAATCAACAAAGGAAATTTCTTTATCGAAAAAGGCTATTCGCTCAGCAAAACTGAAAAAATTATCAGGCACGTCATCAACGAAATCATGTGCAACCACTATCTTTCGTGGAACGAAGCCGCCGGAAGATTTGCCGTTTCGCCTGAAGAAATCAGGGGAATTGTGGGTTTTGAAGCACGGACTTTTGAAGGTTTTGTAAACGACGAACTTGTAAATTTTGATGCTGAAAGTGTGGAAGTGTCAGAAAAAGGAAAATTCTTTGTTCGTAATATTGCAGCAGCATTTGATCCAAACCTGAAAAATGCGCTGCAAAAATTTTCAAAAGCATTGTAAATGAACAGTGTGGATAAAAAACAAATCGTAATCATTGGCGCCGGACTGACCGGACTGACACTGGCTTTTTACCTGAAAAAACAGGGTAAAGAAGTGCTGATTGTTGAAAAATCGGGCAAAACCGGTGGAGTGATTCAAACCATAAAAGACGATGAGTTTGTTTATGAAAAAGGTCCCAACACGGGGGTTGTCGGCAATCCGGAAGTCGCCGAATTGTTTGAGGAACTGGAAGGACTTTGCACTTTTGAAGCTGCCAATCCCGATGCAAAACGCCGGCTTATCTGGAAAAACGGAAAATGGCGCGCCATTCCTTCGGGATTGTTTTCGGCTGTCACCACACCGCTTTTTTCTTTGGGCGACAAATTCAGAATTCTGGGCGAGCCATTTCGCAAAAAGGGCACAAATCCCGACGAAAACCTGGCTGATTTTGTTAAAAGGCGCCTTGGTGTCAGTTTTCTCAATTACGCGGTTGACCCGTTTATTTCGGGTGTTTATGCCGGCGATACCAAATACTTAGTTCCGAGATACGCGCTGCCAAAATTGTACGCATTAGAACAAGATTACGGCAGCTTTATCAAAGGGTCGATGCAAAAGGCAAAAGAGCGGAAAAACAACCCACGGTTGCAAAAAGCCACCCGCGAGGTTTTTTCGGCAAAAGGCGGTTTGAAAAACCTGATTGTTGCGCTCACCGAAAAAGTGGGCACCGAAAATATTTTGCTGAATGCAAAAAACACAGTGGTTAGCAAAACAGAAAACGGCTTTGCAATTAGCACCGAAATTATCGGCGAAAACATTACCATTCAGGCTGAAAAAGTGATTACTACCGCCGGTGGTTACGAATTGGGCAACCTTTTACCATTTCTTTCGGCCGAGGAAAAAGCGCCTTTTGAAGAGCTGAAATACGCGTCGGTAGTGCAGGCTATTGTGGGTTACCGAAACTGGAAAGGCATTAACCTGAAAGCTTTTGGCGGATTGGTTCCTACAATTGAACAGCGCGATATTCTGGGTGTTTTGTTTACCTCATCGTTTCTCAGCGGTCGGGCGCCCAAAGACGGTGCGCTGCTTTCGGTTTTTTTAGGTGGAACCAAACGACCTGAAATTTTTGAACTGGACGATGAGGAAATTGAAGATACGATTTCGCGCGAGTTCCGTCAAATGATGGGCGTACCTATTTTCAGGCCTGATTTGTTCGAAATTTTCAGGTACAAATACGCCATTCCGCAATACGGACTGAGTTCGGGAAAACGGTTCGAAACCATCAGCCTGATTCAACAAAAATACCCCGGACTTGTTTTAGCCGGAAATATCCGCGACGGAATCGGGATGGCCGACCGCATTAAACAAGCTCGAACCATTGCCGAAGAACTGAACTGATTTCAGACTGAAAAATGACAAAAAAAACCGCAGTAATTTTAGCCAATGTTGGCACGCCGGGTGCCCCGACAGTTCCGGCTGTCAGAAAATATTTGTTCGAATTTCTGAACGACCGCCGCGTGATTGATTTACCGTGGCTGTTGCAGAAAATACTGGTGAACCTGATTATCGTGCCGTTCCGGGCACCCAAATCGACAAAACTTTACCAGAAACTCTGGACGCCAAAAGGCTCTCCATTACTGGCCATTTCGAACGAAACATGTGAAAAATTGCAGGAAAAACTTGGGGAAGATTTCACTGTTTTTGTGGGGATGCGCTACCAGAATCCTTCGCTGAAAGCAGCTTTGAAAATCATTCAGGAAAAACGATTCGACAAAATTGTGGTATTGCCAATGTTTCCGCAATACGCGTCATCAACCACCGGAACCATTGTTCAGCTTGTGAATTCGGAAACGGCAAAGTGGAATGTAATTCCTGAAATCAGCATCATCAGCCAGTTTTACAACAATCCCGGTTTTATCAAAGCTTTTGCTGCACAAATCAGCAAATACAATCCAGCTGAATTTGACCACATCATTTTTTCATACCACGGATTGCCGTTCAGTCAAACCGACCGCGTGCATCCCGAAATAAAAACTGCCGTTTGCAATTGTGAAAACGGTTTACCCGCTCACGGAAAATTTTGTTACAAAGCAACCTGTTACGAAACCACGCGGTTGTTGGCTCACGAGCTGGGACTTCCGAAATCGGCGTATTCTGTGGCTTTTCAGAGCCGGCTTACCAAAAACTGGCTGAAACCTTTTTCAGATGAAGAAGTTATCCGGCTGGCAAAAGAGGGTAAAAAACGAATCCTGATTGCAGCACCGGCCTTTATTGCCGATTGCCTGGAAACCATCGTGGAAATTGGCATTGAATACCAGGAGATTTTTGCACAACACGGTGGCGAAAAGGTTCAGCTTGTGGAAAGTCTGAACGCCAACAACGACTGGATAGAAACCATTTACCAAATGATTACCAACAAACACTGATTTGCCGATGCACTTTTTCGATAATATGCTCACTTTTGAATGGCGCCTGTTTTATACCTGCGTGGCCACTTTTATCATTAATCTTCCGTTCGGCTACATCCGCGGCGGGTTCCGGAAACTGTCGTTCTGGTGGTTTGTGGCCATTCATGCACCGGTTCCGCTGGTAATTTACATCCGAAAATTTCACGATTTGGAACTCACATGGATTCTGGCTCCGTTTCTGTTAGGCAGCTTTTTTCTTGGCCAGTTTGCAGGGCGCAAAATCTATTCGTGGAAACCGTACAGGAGAGGAAAATCCAATACACAAATAACAAATTCCAAATAACAAAAATCAAATCCCAATATCTATTGATTTTACTCCAGCCCCGAATTTGCAATTCGGGGTTAGTTGTTTGGCATTTGAAATGCCCGTTTCAATTCGTAACCTGCGTCAATCCTTCCGATTTTGCAGTAACCTGAACGGCTGCACCGGATTTGTCTTTTCTGACAATCAACTGGCATTTCCCGCGATACGAATTAACCTGTGGCTGCTGAAAACTGTGCATTTCTGCCGGGTTTTCGTTGCCAACTGCCTGCAATTTTCCACCGCCCGAAATTTCAAATTCAACCTGAATTGCAGCATTCGGAACCAATAATCCATTTTCATCCAAAACTTCGATGTTAAAATAAACCAGCTCGTTATTGATTCCCTCGAAATTATTTTCTTCGGATGTGATTTTCAGTTGTGCAGGTTTTCCGGCGGTTTTCAGCGATTGACGCACAATTTCTTTTCCGTCTTTAAAACCAATGGCCACCAATTCACCGGGTTGATATGGAACTTCGAACCGGGCAGTAAGTTTGGTTTCATCTGAAACTTTTTTCGTGCCAAGTGCAGTTCCGTTCAACTCAAGCCGAACCGAATCGCAGCGTGAATACACCGAAACCTGCAGGGGTTTTCCTTCATTTCCCTGCCAGTTCCAAGACCGCCATTCTTCGGGCCAGCCCCATTGACTCACAACTTCTTTCAATCCTTCAGCAACTGGTGCATGAACAAGCATTTCGAGGTCAGAGTTTTTCCAGACAACGTCACGATAAAGCATCTGCGGCTTTTTGTAACCCAGAATACTGATATCTCCACAGTTGGCATTGTACCAGGGCCAGGGTGGAAGGAATCCCCATTTCACCGTATCAAGCCTTGAATTTCCAATTCCCGATTCACCCAGATAATCCATTCCGGTCCACACAAAATCGCCAATTACGTACGAATGTTTTTCAACCATTTGCCAGTTTTCAAAAGCTTCTTTTGGAAACGATTCGGTGCCAATAATAATCCGTTCGTGGAAACTGGCATGGTCCGCTTCATAATCGCCCCATCTGTAATTGTAGCCGTGTACATCCAATTGCGCAAAAGCAGGAGCCGTGCGTTCCCAGCCCCAACCCGGGTGGTCCCAAAAATGACAAACGGCCTGAGTTACCGGCCTTGTTTTATCCATTTCAAGAATTTTCGCTTTTAATTTCTTTGCAATCTCCACCCCTGAAGAATCGGCTCTTTCGTTGATTTCATTTCCGATACTCCAGATGATAATTGACGGGTGATTCCTGTCACGTTTAACCATCGCTTCAAGGTCTTTTTCCCACCACAGGTCGAAATACAGGCTGTAATCCTGCGGATTTTTAGGCCGTTGCCACTGGTCGAATGATTCGTCCATCACCAGCATTCCCAGTTGGTCACAGGCATCAAGAAAGGCTTTTGAAGGTGGATTGTGCGACGTGCGAATGGCGTTGAACCCATTTTCCTTCATAATTTTCACCCGGCGGTATTCCGCGGTTTCAAAAGCTGCCGAACCCAGTGGTCCGTTGTCATGGTGCAAACAACCACCTTTCAGCTCAACCGGTTGCCCATTCAGTAAAAATCCCTTTTCTGCTGAAAATTCAGTGGTGCGGATACCAAAATTTTCAGTTACCTCATCAAGTATTTTGCTGCCATCGAGCAACTGGACCGTAACTTTGTACAATTCAGGGTTTTCAACCGACCACAGTTTGTAATCAGGAAGTGCAAATTCCTGCGTGAAAACAAATGTTTTGCCCGCTTCCAGACTTTTTTCATCTGTCAAACCCGGAACTGATTTTCCATCAGGGGCTGTAAAATCAATTTTATAGGTGACCGTTTTATTTTCAGAAGAGGAATTGACAATGGTAACATCAACTGCCACTGTGGCTTTTTCAGCTGTTACCTGAGGTGTTTTTACGACAACTCCCCACATATCAATATGAATTGGATTGGTTTTTAGGAGTTTAACATTTCGATAAATTCCTGAACCACTGTACCAGCGCGAGTTTTTGCCTTCGTTTTTTACCTGAACCGCCATTACATTTTCCTGCCCGGCAGGATTGAGATGAGGCGTTAAATCGTATGCAAAAGCTGTGTATCCATAGGGATGATTGCCCAGGTGATGACCGTTAATCCAAACATCGGCATTTATGTAAACGCCATCGAAAAGCACCTGAATCAGCTTACCTTCGTCGGTTTTTTCGGTGATAAAATGTTTGCGGTACCAGGCTATTCCACCCACCACATGACCCGTTGACGCGCCACCGGCACTTTCTACAGAAAACGGGCCGATTTGTTTCACACCCTCTTTTGCAGGCAGGTCTTCAATGCTGTAATCGTGCGGTAAATCCAGCGTTCGCCAGGAAGCATCATCAAAACCGGGTTGTTCAGCCCCGGCAACATCGGCACGTGTAAATTTCCAGTCGTTGTTGAAATTGATTTCGCGTTCGGATGGTTTTTGTACAGAACAGGAAAAAGCAAATAAAGTTGTCAGCAAAAACAGAGAAAAAGTTTTGATTTTCATAGGTTTATGGTTTAGTTTCTGTATTCAAATGTCGTTTCTTTGTGCTGGATTTCTGCTGGTGTGAATAATATTCAAAATCCAGATTTCATCATCTTTTATTTTATAAATAATCAGGTAATTCCATTTTGTTACTGAACGGTATTCGGTAGATTTATCAATAATGAACAATTCTTTTGAATACCCTGAGAAATCAGCAAGTCCCCTGCAAGTTTCAAGTATTCCGTTTTTAACGTGTTTTGCCATTTCAGGCGAGGAATTATTTTTTACATATAGAATGTACTGCTGGAAAGAATCTTTAAACTTCAATGAAAAAACAACTTTCCTCCTTTTCATTACCATTCTTCAGCTTCTTTTTCTAATTGTTCAATAGTAAGAAATTCTCCCTTTTTAATCTGATTTTCAGAGTCTTTCAGTTCCTTTAAGAATTGTGAAGATGTTATTTGATTTCCATTTGCATCGAATCCTACAATCACTCTTTTTCTTTTAATTGTCGAATGTATTTTACTATACATTTCTTCAATAATTTCATTATCTGCCAAATGTAAATGACTGTGTATGTAATCTCTTTTTTCAATAATATTCATAACTACTATTTTTTACAAATTTAAAAAAATCATTTCACCACCACTGTTTTTGCGTTTACAAACTCCCTGATTCCATGCAGCGAAAGCTCGCGGCCAAAACCACTTTGTTTGATTCCGCCAAAAGGCAAACGCGGGTCCGATTTCACAAAATCGTTGACAAAACAACAGCCGGCATCGAGTTGTAATTCGGCAATCCGGCTTCCAGCTACCGTGTTTTTTGTAAATACGGCAGCTCCCAGACCGAAAGGCGTGTCGTTCGCAACTTTTACAGCTTCTGCCTCATCTTTTACCCTGATTACCGACGCCACCGGGCCAAACAATTCATCATCGTAAGCCGGCATTCCGGGTTTTACATTTTCGAGAATTGTTGGTGGATAAAACGAGCCTTTCAGGTTTGGAATTTCGCCACCCAGAACAATTTCTGCCCCTTTTTTTACTGAATCGATTACCTGCTGGTGAAGCTCATCGCGCAGGTCGGTTCGGGCCAATGGCCCCATCGTAATTTCAGGATCGCACGGGTCGCCAAATCTTGAGGAATTCATTTCATGCGTAAAATGTTCGAGAAAATGGGTATAAACTTCGTCAACCACAATAAAACGTTTGGCTGCAATACAACTCTGACCGGCATTCAGCAAACGGCTGGTGGCACAAACAATGGCCGACTGTTCCAATGCAGCATCTTTCAAAATAAGATACGGGTCGCTGCCACCCAGCTCGAGTACACATTTTTTCAGTTCGCTGCCGGCAATGGCTGCCACACTTCTTCCGGCAGGCGTGCTTCCGGTGAGACTCACCGCTTTTACAGCAGGATGCCTGATTACACTTTCAACCTGACTACTGCCAATTAACAGCGTACGGAATACATTTTCTGGCAAACCGGCTTCGCGCACCAGTTCCTCAATGGCGAGCGCACAACCCGGTACATTGCTGGCGTGTTTTAAAACCGCTGTATTTCCGGCCATCAGCGTGGGTGCCAGAAAACGAAATACCTGCCAGAACGGAAAATTCCACGGCATTACGGCCAAAATGGTTCCCAACGGCTGGTACGAAACAAATGAAGCTGAATATTGTGTCTCGATGGTTTCATTTTCCAGTATCGTTTCGGCATTTTGCGCATAATACTCGCAAACCCAGGCGCACTTTTCAATTTCGGCAACACCTTCGCGCATCACTTTTCCCATCTCGATGGCCATCAGTTTTGCCAGCTCTTCCTTTTTACTTCTGAGGATGGAAGCCAGGTTCAGCATGAAAACAGCCCTTTGCTGAAAACTGGTGCTGCGCCAACTGTGAAAAGCCTTGTCAACCGAGCTGATAATACGGTTTGTTCCCTGGATTGTGTGTGTTTCGTAGGTGTTTACTTTCTTCCCTGAAAACGGGTTGATGGATTTTATCATCATTTGAATTTTCGTTATTGAAATTGAAAATATAAAACTGTTACGTGGAAAATAAAATTGAGTTATTGAACACAATCTGGTTTGTTCAGATTGGCGACAAAATTTAAAGCAAAAAATCCTCCATATTTTCTTTGTGAATCACTTTAAAACCGGCATCGGGGTAGGCGTTTGAAAAAGTAACCGGCTGTCTGAATTTTGCATCAGGGCTCCATTTGAATTCAAAAGCTGTTAATTCCCCGTTTCGTTCCTCAAGGTAATCGATTTCGTTCTGCTGTTTGGTTCGCCAAAACCAGGAATTGGGCCATAAATCAGCATAATGCAGAAACTTTTTCCTCTCCGAAATAATAAAATTTTCCCACAATGCTCCTGTGTCGGTCCGGTTTTCGATTTGCGACAAATTGGATATCAACATATTGCGGATTCCATTATCCCAGAAATAAATTTTCCTCGAAAACTTCAGTTCATTTCTCAGGTTCCGGCTGAATGACGACAACCTGAAAATAATAAACGATTGTTCCAGAACGGTAATATACTTTTCAACGGTTTTGCCGTCGAGACCGCACAATTGCGCCAGTTCGGCATACGAAACCTGCGAACCAATCTGGAAAGCGATTGCCTGTAACAATTTAACCACACTGTCGGGCTTTTTTATCTGTTCCAACCTGAAAATATCTTTGTACAAATAGCTGTTGGCCATTTGCCTGAGTATCGTTTCTTCGTATCCCTGTTGCGTAACCACTTCGGGGTAATAACCATAAACCATCCGGTGCGGAACCAGCCGTTTTTCCTCCAATAATCCATGATGCTGCACCATTTCGGCAAAAGAAAGCGGGTACATGTAATATTCCCATTTTCGCCCGGTTAAAGGTTCATTCAGATGATTGGCCAGTTCAAAAGATGAACTTCCGGTAACAATCAGCTGGTATTCAGGAAGCATGTCGGTTATTAATTTTAACCTGATACCGATATCGGCAATTTGTTGCGCTTCATCAACAACGATTATTTTTTTGTTGCCGAATATGGCTTTAAACCGTGTTGCCGAAATCTCCCGGAAAAGGTTTTGCACATCCAGTTCGTCGCCATTCAGCCACAGCAAGTCATGGTTGTTTTGAAAAATCTGCCTGATTAATGTGGTTTTGCCAACCTGACGCGCTCCTAAAACGATAACCGCTTTCCCTTTAAACAGATTATTTTCAACTATTTTACCGAGTGTTCTTGGTATCATTTTTTGCATTTTAACCCACAAATATAAATTGATTTATCAGGAGAAACAAACAGAAAATTAACTTTTCAGGATTTGATTCCGCAAAAGTTATAACTTTTCAGGATTTAATTCCGCAAAAGTTATGACTTTTCAGGATTTGAGTAATTCAAAAATAAATTGTTCTTTTTCTTACTCACCCCGAGTTCTCCCGATTTATTTACATCGTGGGAACTCTGCCCCTCTTTTTTTAAGAGAGGGGCGAAGTCACCGCAAGGTGACTTGCCTGCCTGGCGGTCAGACAGGGGGTGAGTGAAACGAAACACGTCAGGAAATTTTCAATCTACCTAAAAAGAAAGGCACTGCTGTGTGCAATGCCTTTCAAATTATGATGGGAAAATGGTACAAATTATCGCATCGGTACTTCAATGGCCAGAATTTTTGATGGTTGCTGAAAGCTGATTTCAAGTGATTCTGCAATATCCCAAACGCCAATGGCATCGCGGGTTTTCAGCACCTGGTCATTAATTTTCACTTCGCCTTCGGTGAGCATAAAATATACACCGTTGGCTGGGTCGTTCAGTTTGTACACCGTTGAATTTGCTTCCTTGTTATCGAACACCGAAAGAAATGCATTCTGGTGAATCCACAGCGATTCTTCTCTGCCATCGGGCGAAACCAGCAATTGCCAGTTGTCAATTCTTTTTTCGGGGTCAAACCTTTTCTGATCGTATCGCGGCTGGTGATTTTTTTTGTCGGTAAAAATCCAGATCTGATACAAGTTCAATTCTTCTGTTTTTGAAGCGTTGAACTCAGAATGCATCACACCACTGCCCGCCGACATCACCTGTACTTCTCCTGCCGTTATCACACCTTCGTTCCCCATATTGTCGGTGTGACGCAACGAGCCGTAATGCGGAATGGTAATGATTTCCATATCGTTGTGCGGATGCAGGCCAAAACCTTGTGCTGCTCCGATAATGTCGTCGTTTAAAACCCTGAGCAACCCGAAATGTACTTTTTCGGGGTCGTACCAGTTGGCAAAACTAAATGAATGGGCTGCTTTCAACCACCCGTGGTTGGCAAATCCCCTGTTTTCTGCTTTGTGTAATATTGTTTTCATAATACCAAATTGACAAAGCAGAATTGCCAATTGTTTAAAAACGTGTGATTTAATAAACTAGTTTAATTTTCCCGAAACGACGCAAAGAAACATATCTCTTCAAGCCTCTTTTGCTATTCAACCACCCTGATTTCCCAGGTCATTTCCATCGCTTTACGGTAGGCTGCTGTTACTCCGCAGTAAGTACTTTCCGAGAGTTTCACCGCTTTTTCGAGTTTGTCAATGGGCAGGTCTTTACCTTTAAACTGGTAAATCACGTTCATTTTGGTGTAGTGCATCGGGTGTTCTTCGGTTACGTCGGCTTCAACAATCACGTTAAAAGCTTCGGGTTCCACCTTCATTTTTTTCAAAATCATAATTACATCCACTCCGGTGCAACCTGCCAGCGCGGTCAGCATCAGCTTTTTGGGACGTGGTCCGAGGTCGCTTCCACCCGATTGTTCAGTGGCATCAATAGTAATTTTGTGGCCATCCATGTCGCCGGTAAAAGCTACTTTGTCCGTCCAGGCCAAATCAACAAAATGTTTCATAATTATTTCTATTTAAATAGTTTTCACTTATTTTGCAGCGCAAATATAACGTATCTAAATATCTGCATAACTAAGGTTTACAATAAAAGACTTAATTGTATATTTAACACATCAAGTGATACATTTGATTTAAATAATAAAAATTTTAGCAGCGAAATGAGAAGTGTTATCAAACGACCTACAGAACAGGAAACGAACCTGAGTGGATTTCAGTTATTTAACAAATTGACAGAAGACGAATTCAATCGTTTGAATTTTGACAAAACCTGTCAATTGTATAAAAAAGGCACTATCATTTACCGCGAAGGCAGCCGGTTAACCGGATTTTATTGCGTTACCCGCGGTATTGTTAAAGTTTTTAAAACTGGTATAGATGGCAAAGAACAAATTATCCGCTTTGCCAAACGCGGCGAAATTATTGCCTATCGTTCGCTGCTGAGCCAGGAACTTGCCTGCACTACCGCCAAAATTATCGACGAAGCTATTCTTTGCCACGTTCCTTACCAGACGCTGCTTTATCTGATTCAGAACAACTGGCAGTTTTCGCACCACATGCTGCAGATTGTTTGCCGCGAACTTCGCGAAGCCAATGATTATATTACCGACATCGCTCAGAAAACCGTGCGCGAACGCCTTGCCGAGGTACTGTTGTTACTGAAGGAAAACTTTGAACTCGACAACCAGAATACACTCCAGATTTCGCTTACCCGCGAAGAATTAGCCAATATGGTGGGAACTGCCACCGAATCGGTCATCCGCCTGCTTTCGGAGTTTAAACAGGACAAACTTATTGAATTGCAGGGCCGCAAAATTAAATTCCTTGATATTGCCAGTCTGCGGCGGGTGGCTAATATTTAAGGTTTGCTGAAAAACCATTTTATGCCTCGGAGTGGCTGAATATGAATCCCCAGTTGGAGCTTGCGAAACAGAGGGATGATAAACAAGTCGGAAATGAAAGTTGAAATCGCCCTATTTTCCAGAAGTCTGGAAAATATTCAAATCGTAACTGAACATGATTTCGTGTGTGCCGTTGCTGAAAACGTTAAGTTCGGAAGTAGTGATATCGTATGAATAGCCGATGAGCATTCGCTGAGTAGCCTGAAACTGCGCAACAATACCAAAAGCATCGCCAAAACGTACCATTCCACCCAACCAGAACTTTTCTCTGAAACCAGCCAGGGCTGTAGCCTGAACCGATATCGGTGCGTTCTTTACATACCTGAGCATGGCATTGGTTTTTAATTGAAAATCGGAACTCAGGTTAAAATTATGGCCTCCAACCAGGTAAACGTGTATTTCTTCTTTGTTTACATAGTCAGTTTCATAATCGTCGCGTGTGATTGTATTTTCAATCAGTTTTGGGACCGACAAGCCAAAATAAGTTTTGTCGGAATAAAGGTATCCTCCTACTCCAATGTTGGGTAGAAAATTTTTGTAAATATCCTGTGTGTAAATCGGGTCGGGGTCGATGGTAATCAACTCGGTAAGAGCAGCGCGGTAAAAACTCACGCCTCCCTTTAATCCCATTCCGAGTTTAAACTTGTCGCTCACCATTAAAAAATAGGAATAATCGAAATAAACCCCGGTTTGTTTCTGCGGACCGATTTTATCGTGCATCACCGAAAATCCAAGGCCAAAATTCTGTTCTTTAAAACGAGTGTTATATGAAAATGAGTTTGTAACCGGTGCATCAGCTACCGATACCCACTGGTTGCGCGATACCAACAGGAAATTACCTGTGTCTCTGGCTCCTGCATATCCAGGATTAACCACCAGCAGATTGTCAATAAATTGTGTGTACATCGGGTCTTGTTGGGCATACGTTTTTGTGCCGGTCAATAAAACCAGCATGGCAAAAAGTAAAATCCCTGTATTTTTAATTCCCCTCATACAAATTATCTGTCTAAATAAATCGAACCTGAAAGTGGTTTTTCACCGTTACCCAAATCGAGTATGTAATAATATGTTCCTGTTGGCAGGTTGTCGTCGCCAATTCTGAACCCTGTGTTTGATTTTCCATCCCAGAATTGGGGACTGGTACTGATACCATAATTCCTTGCTTCATAAACCTTGTTTCCCCAACGGTTGATAATAGTAATCGAATTGTTTTCGTAATAATCGATTCCGAGTATTTCGAAATAATCGTTAACACCGTCGCCATTGGGTGAGAACGCATTCGGAATCAGGAATTCGAATTCGGAAACAAATACATATACATTGCCTTCATCGCACAGATTAAGCGTGTTACATATCCTGTATTCAAATACATCAGTCCCTTTAAACCCTGTATTTGGTCGGTAATGCACTGTATGGGTATCAAAATCGACATAAGCCGTTCCGTTAAAAGGTGCGTTTGAAATGGTTAACGATGCCGGATTGATGCTGTTTTCCAAATCAGTATCGTTGGCGAGCACATCAATAACAATTTCGCGCTGGTATGCGGTGGTATCGTAATCGTCAACAGCTGCCGGTGCATGTGCCAAACGGGTGACATTTACCGTATCACGATCAGCACACCCAAACTCGTCGGTTACAAGCAGATAGTAATCGCCAAAACCACTTACAATTGGCGTTGCAGTGTTGGCGCCGCTTTCAATTTTTCCTGAAGTTGTTGTCCAGCTGAAAGCTAGTGCCGAACCTGAACTTTGGCTTCCATCTAACAAAGTTGTCGATCCCTGCGACATAATCACATCGCTTCCGGCATCAGCAAAAATGCCCGAAACAGTAATTTTTACAGAATCGGTGGCTACTCTACCCTTACTACTATTTACCGTTACCACAAAAGTTGTTGTATTTCCCGGGGTGAAAACCGGGTTGGCAACAATTGCATTATCAAGCCCGGTGGCTGGCGACCACAAATAAGTATAAGTAACGCCAGGTTCTTCAGTAACTAAAGCATTTAACTGAAGCGGGTTGCATCCGCCAATGGTTGTATCCTTACCAGCTGTAAGGAAAAAATCTGAAGGTTCTGTAATTTCAACATTCAATATGGCAGTATCGCTTGTGCAACCGTTTTCGGTGGTAACAACCGCAAATAATTTGTAATCTCCCAGAGGTCCGTCCCAGAGAATTGTGGCTGCTGAACCCTGAATTGTGCTCAAATTTGTGGTTGTTCCGTTGGCCGGACTTACAAACCATTGATAAACTGAATTTTGTGCATTGCCTGCAACAAGCGTAACCTCTTGAGTATTTTCTGTTCCTTGTTCAACCAACACATCCGACGATCCAAACTCTATCACAGGTTTTACTTCCTGATTCACTGAAATGGTTACTGTATCAGTTCCAGAGATTCCGTTCGTATTTGTAACCGTCAAAACATAAGTTGTGGTTTCGCCCGGAGTAAACACCGGGTTTGGAGCATTCGGATTGTCGAGATAAACTGCCGGACTCCATGAATAGGTATAACCGTTTTCCACCGGACCTACATCAGCAAAAACATACGGGCGGCAACTGCCAATGGTTGTGTCGGGACCGGCAAAAACCTGAAATGGTGGTGTGTTTTTTCGGTAAACCACAAAGTTTTTGGCAATCACCTCCGAAAGACAATTGTTTGCATCTTTTGCCTGAGAAAACAAAGTATAGTCTCCTTCGGTTTCCCAAAGAATTTCTTCGGTTTTATTCGATGTTGAAGTGAAATCAGTTCTTACTCCTGATACATTGGTGTACCACCAAACGTAGGTAAATCCGGGTTGAAATGTAGCTGTAAACGAATGCGTTGAATTTAAAGGAATCGTATCCTGGGCAAACGACAAATGCGCCTGCCAGATAAAAGCTAAAAGGATTACGATATGTTTTAAATTCTTAATCAAAATCATTCTTTTTGCTGAGCCGGTTCCCGAAAACTTCGGGATTAAGTCACCTGTTCAATATTCAATATTCCGCTGAGCTGGTGACTCTTAGTCACCTGTTCAGTATTCTATTGTGTTACTATTCACCAGCTGAAGCAAATTCAGCAGGTGAAGGATCAAGTACGCGGTTTAAAACCGTGTCACCCATTCACAATTACAACTACTACTGAGCTGGTGACTCTTAGTCACCTGTTCAGTATCCAATTTCGACGATTCACCAGCTGAAATTCATTCAGCAGGTGAAAATCTTTCATTATCAACCCAAATCGGACCGGTTATTTTATTCAAATTCCGGTCAACCAACAATCATCCGTGGTTAAAAACCGCAGGTTTTTATTTTGGCGTTTTAAAAACGCAATGCATTCGAACGTTTGAGACGCAATATATTGCGTCTCTACGGCCTATTTATTCAAACGCAATCACTGGTTTTGGCGACACCGTAATAGCACGGGTTACATCCGAAACAGGATCGGCGGTAATATCCGAATTGTCGGTTGTTTTTGCGCTAACCAGCAAAATTTCGAATTCTACATTTCCTGCGGTAGTGTTTTCCCAACCGTCGGTTACATCAAACAAAATTTCCTTGTCGGCCTCAGCATTGGCAATCGTCAGTTCGGGTGCAGCCTGGTTGGCTAAAACCGAACCATCGAGACCTACAAAAACGCCAGCCGGGTTTTTGATGGTAATGTTAGCCGACGACAAATTCACAACTCCTGCATAAGTAATGCGGAACGAACTTGTGCTGTGTGCCGGAGCAGAACCTTCGTTACCCCCTGCCAAATCGGAACAAACAACAGTACCCGGGAAGTTGGCAGCGAAAATCAGGTCGCCGGGAGCTAAAATCTCCATGTCCTGGCTGATGGGTTCGCTTAAACATCCGTTTCCGTCGGTTACCTGAACCAATACCGAGTACAAACCAACCGGGCCATCCCAAACAATGGTGGCTGTATCGCCGGAAACTCCGGTAAGGTCGGTTGTTGTACCGTTGGCCGGTGAAACGCTCCACTGGTAAGTGGCTCCTGTGGCATTACCCACATTTAATTTCAGCTTATAACCTTTGGTTCCGCCCTGGGTGATGCTATTTTGGCTCCACCCTGCCAGTGCCAGAAACAAAACTGCTATAAGCAGTAATCCCTTCTTTGTCATAATATTGTCTTCTTAATTCTTCTGTAAACTCAATTTCAGGAATTGCAAAAATGGTACGCAAATGTGTTCCATTTGCTCCCGGTTGTACAGGTGCGTTTTTAACATCGGTAACACTGCTGAGGACAACTTCAACCGGCGAATTTTGGTCGGGCAAAGCAGTAAACATGGTGTTTGAAATTAGCAGTTGCTGGTCGTTAAAACTGAGCAGCTGCGATTGTGGAGCACCGTTTACTGTAAACTGTACCGAAAGCGGGAAATAAGCCACTGGTAATGGAGAACCGTTGTTATCGAGTACCGACAAGGCCAGTTGAAAATCATTCCCAGTAAGACTGAAACATTCGGTACTGGCTGTTAAACCAAACCCGATAGAACGGTTGTTGGGCTGAACCTGAACCGGCAACTCACGGGTTGTTGAACACCCCGATGGATGCGATTCAGTTAACCTGATGATATAACTACCTGCAATATTCCATGTTACACCCACTTCGTAAAAGGCCGGATTGGTGGTAAAATCAAACTCAGCACCATTGGTGCCGTTTACCACATTCCAGGCATAAGTGTTGCCATTGTTTAAACCGACCCTATAATTCAGTTGAGTGCCCTCGTAGATGATAAAATCATCCTGGGCCGCCAAAGAGCTGGCGGCCAGGATGAAAATAATCATTATGAAAGAATTCTTGAGTCGCATTTTAACCGGTTAGTTAAATTTGATTGTTGAGGTATTCGGAATAGGTTTAACAGTAATCTGAACTGCTGTATTTGCATGCGATCCATCTGCACCTGTATAAGCAGCAGGTTCTTGTCCTTCTAAATAATCATCATCATGAACAAGACTGTTTTCAACTAATACAGTAGCTGTTCCAATATTGAAATTTAATACATAATTCTCTGTATTTTCAGCGGCAATATTTCTAATTGTTGCTGTTATTGTTACAGTAGATGTTCCTGCAGCTACAGTTATTACCCCATTGCCGTCATCAGCAAATGTAGCACTGGATGCGGTACCATCGGCTACTGCCCAAGTTACATCACCTGGTGCTTCTGGAATATCACTAGTGTTTGTAACACTAAATTTCCATGCAGCTTCTGCAAGTGCTTCACCAATTAAATCCTCTTCTACAAGACTACCTTTTTTGGTATAAAGAGAAATTTCATAGGTCATAGTCATAGTTACTAAACCCTCGTTGTTTAAATTTTCATCATCATCATCACCATAGATATTTCCTGCGTCAGTATTACAATAAACACCTGCTTCAGAAATAGCTATTCCATCATTGTCTTTTGTTACAACTAAAAGATCAAGGTCAATTACTTTAACACCAAAACGACGATAGGTTGTACAGCCTGTGTTTGTTTCTGCAACTTCAACAACATAACTTCCGGCTACAAGCCATTTCAACTGAGCATTGTAAACGTTACCTCCGGCTATAACACTGTAGTCTCCAGTTGCAGCAACTTCTGCCCAAGTGTCAAGAGTATAATCATCAGTACCATTCCAATCATACACCGACCAAACATATGTGCTTCCATCATGGCTGGGTGCAGGAGCAGTTTCATAAGCAGCACTGTTTACCCAATAATTACGGGTAGAATTGATAGTAACGGTCTGTTGCGTACCTTGTGCAAACACATCTGCACTAAATGCGGTAAGCACTACCGCTGCGAAAATCAATAAAAACTTTTTCATAATGATAATTTTTAAATTGTTAATTAATAAATGTTTAAAAAAATAGTTGTTTTTAATTTGTTTGTATTTCACTTGTATCCGGTAAAGGATGTATAATGATCGTTATAGTATAACTTATACTTGTACAACCTGTTGTGCTGTTAGTCACTGTTATGCCAGCCTGGTATGTTGCGGGTGCCCCGGTTTCCGGCACGACAATTTCAATCGTTCCACCAGTTAATGTGGCATTTGTAACATTGACGAATCCTTCATCTATGGCATCCTGCTCAAAATTGATGCTATACAGGTTTGGACTGCCGGTTGTGGCAGAATAACCAAGGGTTGTAACAACATCACCAAAACAGACTTCGGCTTGTGTGGAAGAGAGGGTGATGATGGGTATTGGATTTATCGTCACAACAAAACTGTTTTCATCGATACAATTGGGCGTGGTACCTGTTTCTGCATATACATAAATCGTTTGTGTTGACGTAATGGCATATCCTGCACTTAGTGCTGTTCCTGTACCTCCTGAACCGGTAAAATAATTCCCGGTTGTTAATGCTGGCAGAGTGTAACTGTCGCAGGCAACAACATTGGAGGGTGCATCTGCCACAGGAGTGGTATTGATGGTAACAACAAAACTTTCCTCATCACTGCATGTTCCATTTTCATCGTAAATCCAGACTGTTTGGGTACTGGTAATTGGTCCGGCAATTACTGTGCCTCCCAATGCCTGACTGTTGTTGTAATAAGCTTCATTGCCACTAAGATTTGTTCCTGAAATTGTGGGTAAAGTGTAACTATCGCAGGCAGTTTGTGAACCGGGGTTGGTTATAACAGGAGTATTATTGATTGTAACAACAAAACTTTCTTCATCGCTACAAGTTCCGTTGGTATCATAAATCCAAACAGTTTGGGTGCTGGTGATTGGACTAGTGATTACTGTGCCGCTCAATGCCTGACTGTTGTTGTAATATTCTTGATTTCCACTCAGATTTGTTCCTATTATTGTGGGTAAGGTGTAGCTGTCGCAGGCAGTTTGTGAACCAGGATTAGTGATTACCGGGAAAGGATTAACAGATACCAATGCACTGTTTGAATTTACGAAACATTCCCCTGATGTTACAACTACCCGATAATAAGTATTTGAAGATGGCGAAACTGAAAGAGTTGGGTTGTCCCCAAATTGAATTTTCAGATTATCGATTCTGTGTGTATCGTTTAATCCGCCTGTTCTACCCGAAAATTTAAATTTCCAACCTGATTTATCGGCAGATGTGTATCCGGCAATTGACAGATTACTAATAATCTGTGTACCTCCTATTGATAATGAAAGATTACCCGTTGGGTCAACATAGAGGTTTACCTCCCGGTAATTGAAATTTCTTAATTCAAATGCCCTTAAAGCATTTTGCCATATTGTAGCATTATTGTAACTGATTCTTATTTGGCTTCCGGTTCCTGTGCCTGTTACATTATCATAGGTGTCAAATTTCAAAATGAGGCCAGAACTTTCACCTTCTTCACCCGGGCCTGCATTACTTAAAATGTTTGGGCCATAACTAAGACTGAAGCCATCAGCACCTGTACCATCATAAATCCGGTAATCAAAATTTACATTAAACGCATTGAAGTTTGCACCAGGTGTGGATTGAATTACATATCCTCCAGTAAGTGAATTAGTAGCCGGTGTTAGCTGTAAATAACCACCGGTTACAGAAGCTGCGCCATATACATTTGTATTAGCAGGTGTTGAAGAAAAATCACTTTCGAAAAAAACCGGATTTGTATTGAAGGGTGAAGATACATAGCTCCAAGTTGAACCATCAGAAGATGATTGCCATTGGTAAATTGGAGAGGATGCAGAAGTTGCAACGGTCAAAACTGCTTCATCACCTTCACAGATAGAGGTCGCCGATGGCTGGGTTGTGATTGTTGGGGGAGTACAGGCAGCTGTAACATTTACTGTATAATCTTCTACTTCTCCATAATTTTCATCAGTTAAGCATGAACCACCGATGGCTGGGTTATTATAGACTGAAGCAACGCGCATTCTGGTAGTTCCCAGAACTGCACCACTAGGAACATTAATATTGAGATTTCTGGTAACATCATTTGTATTTCCGCTACCTCCTGCATTTCCTAAATAGTAATATTCCCCTGTATCTTCAAGGTTGCCATTCTGATCCCAATCTATCCATGCATGAACATATGCAAAGGAAGTTGTACCTGTAAAACTAACTCTGACATTTAAAGCGTATTGATTTCCAATAGTTGCATTGGTCGAAATCGTTGATGAATAATCGGTATAAGAACCAGGGAAAGCACTTGTATTATTAATAGTATTAAAGCTAACATTTGATATATATCTAAGACTATTTGTGTTAGTTACAGGTGTACAATAAATCGGCGTATTACTCCCGGTAACAACTATATTGTCAATACTAAGCTCGTGATTATTTCCACTTTCTGAAACTATAAAAAAACGTAAACTTGCTGTATTGGTCATTAAAGAAGCAGGAATTGAAATAGTTTGACCTGTAACTGATTGATCAACTGATAAGTCACCTGATGACCATAAGGTTGTAAAATTAGTAGAGGCATCTGGTCTCGCGTCAACCCGCCAAGAGATGCTATTCGTACCACCGCCCTCATTGAAGTACCAATCAAAAGTCAAAGTTGCAAAATTTGCACCTGACATATCAATACCGCGATTAATGGCATCATTTGCATCCGTTCCACTCGCAAAATATATGGAATATCCTCCAAATGGATTATTCGATTGCGAGATAGAAACATCAGCATCTGTTACAGCCCAGTTACCTGTCCAATTTCGGGTGCCATCGTTTCCACTTACTCCTGTGTTTGGATCGAAATTATCGGCAACAGTAAAAATTGTTTGTCCCGGTGCGATTCCCGGCAAAATTATCAGTAAACCTATAAGTAACAACACCGGACGGAGGTTTTTAAGCTTCATCTGATTTGATGAAATAGCATTACCAAACAAGGTATTCAGCAATAGCATAAATACCTGCATTAACAAGGTTAGCGATTTGTATTTCTGTAATTTACCCAACAGAGATTCTATCCAACTTAAACAATATAATTGCGTCCTAACAACAGCTAAAACAAAACAAACTGAAAAATGTTAAGACCCTCCCTTTATTTATCGGGCGTAAAAATATGAAATAGATTGATTTACGAAAGAACGAAACGTCGTTTTAACCGAAAAGTAATCAACATAGGAATGTGAGTTTCATTTTGGGATTGTGAACAACTTATTAAATACCTGTTTGTCTTAAAACACAGATCGTGTTTTTCGTTAACCCAATTAAAATGAACACTCTGTAAATCTCGTTATACAATAAAAATAAAATATGGTGAATTTTTGTTGAGACAAGGACTACATATGTTTATATTAACTATTGGGTTAAGCAGCAATTGAACGTGTCAGGGTTCGGGTGTAAAAACAGAGCCGGACTTATAAAAATCCGGCTCCATTGATTGTTTTTTTTGTTCAATTACAAGATAAAATATCTTCAGAAAATCACTCTTCCGAAAACCCTTTTCCCGATTTCTTCAGTTTATCAATATCGCTCACGGTAAAGTCGCCGTAAAACGAAACCACAAACTGTAACCCTTTGGTGTTTTCGTTATGCACAAAAACGTGGCATTCAGTGAACTTCTTTTTCCCTCCCATAAGCCATATTTCAGCATCGTTGTCAGGTTCATCGTCAACAAATTTATGGTAACTGGTTTTTGGCAAATAACCAATTGCCTTATCGCAAAACTGTGCGCCGGTTAAACTCCCTTTTTCAGGGTTGTACGACATAAACCTTACCTGGTGCAAATCGCCAGTTACCTGTTTTTTGTTGCCATCATCATCCAAATCGAGGTCAATGGCATCAATCATGTTTTTCGAGAAGGTAAAGCTTGAAATGCCATCTTTATTCGCAAATGCATCATACATTTTGTCGGATTTGCTTTGTGCAAAGGAGAGAATGGTTATCAACGCGAGTGAAAAAGTCAGAAGAGTTTTTTTCATGGTTGTTGCAGAAGTTACAGATGTTGTCAAAGTTGTCGTTGTTTTCATGGTTGTCACTGTTGTTAAAGTATTTAAGTGAATTTGATTATCCGTTTTATGATCTGACACCAAAGGTGTCTTATTTTCATAACCTTAGGTCAACGACCTAAGGACATTGAAACCTATACTCCATCTGCCTGAAAGGCAGGACAAATTCATTCTTTCAGAAAATATCGCACACATCAATATCAATACTGTTTTCAATCAAAACCTGACGATATTCTTCTTCAAAACTTACGTCTTTATGGTGCGCCTTCTGGTTCCGGAATTGTAATCTTACCATTCCTGGTTCTAAACACTTTGTGATAAAATCGTGTAGAACATATCTTTCATTTAGTTTGTCCTGCCCTTCAGGCAGTGGTTCATTATTGCCTTTCTCTCCGCAGGTCGTTGACCATGCGGTTATGAAGATATTGCCTTTCAAGGCAAATGATTTTTTTAGTCTCATTCCGGATTAACATTTATTTTAAGTAAACGGGCAACCACGCCGGGTTGCCCTTACTTCTGATTCCTTATTCCGTGTTTTGTTATTTTACGTTTTACTTCTTTTCATTTTCCTCAACCGTGGAGGTATCTTTTAATGTAAGCCCTTCTGGTTTCATAATCCAGGTCTTGCCCACCATGTCGTTGTCCCAGGTATTCGAAACATTTTCAATGTCGTTGATAATTCCGACCATGTTGTCGTTCAGATAAATGGCTTTACCCTCCGGCACTTTCACTGTAATTTCAACTTCCTGACCACGCCATTTTTCGTTTTCGCCCAAAATAAAGTACGGATCAAAGTAGAGTGTCGAGTCTTTCCGTTCGAACCGGTAAACTATATTTTCAGATGTTTCTTTGGCATTTTCGCGGGTTTTGCCTCGCGACGATTTTTTAATGAGTATTGCAAACTCATCGTTGCCTGAGCGCTCAACATCAAGTTTCACACGACCCAAAAGCACATCTTCTCCGTCAACAACAGCCACTTTCATATTGTCGATTTCAATGTCTTCTTTTGCGTAATCCTTGTATTTATCTTCGCCTGAATTGAGGTACAAAGTCTGGCACGAATCGCAAGAGATGGTTTGTGTTTCGGTAAACGATGAGCGGTTTTTGAAGTTGCCAATCTGGCTCACCGACATTATCATTAACGCAACAAGTGCAATCAGCCATACGCCAACCATAGTTAAACCAATGGCCGTATTGTTGGTTTTATACCTGAAAACAAGTTTTGTTCCGACGAAAAGAATTGCCAGCAGCGGAATTCCGGCTAACAACCCGATAAAAATCAACCCCCAGTTAAATACCCCCGGTTCAACAAAATGGTTGAAAAATCCTGAAGTTTCGATTTCGGGGCTCCAGATTATGGGCCAGCCTTCAACCAGCGAGTGACCGATTACCATTGACGAAATAAAGCCAAGCAATCCAAGAAAACCGGTAACAATCAACGTTACTCCAATTACAATAACTGCAACACGCAATATTAATTTCAGCACACTGTAGGTGGCGTCACCGGCGGCTTCCATATTCCGCTTCCCTTTATCGTAAGTTTCTGAATCCTTGAACTTTTTAAAGCTTTCCTTAACATCGTTCATTTCTTCTTTTATCGATTTTTCGATGTTTTTTACAGTGGCTTCCTGGCCACGCATTTCAAGCCGCTGGGCGGTATTTTTTGCTTTCGGAACTGCAATCCATAATATAATGTATGCAAAGAATGCAGCGCTTGCGGTGATAAAAAACAGGGCTACGAAAATAATCCTCAAAACAACCGGGTCCATGTTGAAGAAGGCGCCCAAGCCTCCGCAAACACCTCCAATCACGCGATGTTCGGGATCGCGGTAAAGCCGGCGACGGCGTTTGGCTTCTTCTTCTGCCGCTTTGCGATCTCCATCAGTTTCCTCCGTTTGTTCTTCTTCTTCATCGTTAAAATCTTCCGGCGTACCCATAATCGAAATGGCATTGTTTACCATATCAATGGTTACCACTTTCTGTTCTTTGTCTCCCTGTTCAATAAAAATCTCAGCAATCCGGGCCTCGATATCAGCCAGAATTTCTTTTCCTTCGTCGCTGGCACCAAAATGGTTTTTAAGGTTTACCAGGTATTTCTGCAGCACTTCGTAAGCATCTTCCTCGATGTGAAAAACAGTGCCGCTGATGTTTATTGTGAATGTCTTTTTCATTTTTCTCAGTTTTTATTTGTTGTCAGAATTTCAGGTTGATTTACATTTTCACTGTTTTTACTTTGGCAACAGCATCGACCAATTCGCTCCACGATTCCTCAAGTTCTCCTAAAAAACTGCGGCCGGTGTCGGTAAGTTCGTAATATTTACGGGGCGGCCCCTGGGTTGATTCTTCCCAACGGTAAGTGAGATAACCTGTGTTTTTCAGGCGGGTCAGCAACGGATAAAGGGTTCCTTCAACCACTATCATTCTGGCTTCTTTCAGTCCCTGAATGATGTCGCTCGCATACAACGGTTTCCCGTCGAGAACGAGTAAGATGCAGTATTCCAGAACACCTTTCCTCATCTGGGCTTTTGCATTTTCAATTTTCATGACACTCTGTTTTAATGATTTATTATTGTAATTCAGGTTCTCTGTAAAATCACATTTCTATTTACCTTGTCCATATTCTTTCGTTGTACATCCATGGTTCGGTAATTAAGGGCATTTCAATTTCGCTGCCGGTGCCGAAATGATTTTCATCAATCATCCAGTCTTCAACCTTCAGGTTGTTTTCTGTTTCGGGTTGGGTTAAAAGCCCGCTGGCATCGAAAGCTGATGATTCTTTCATCCAGTCTTCCACTGCTAATTCCTGTTCCTGTTCTTCAACCGGTGCGAGTTTTTCAATCCAGGTTTCGTGGTTCACCGGTTGCGATTTTGGTTTTTCGCGGGTGTCGGTCATCGCCAGGGCAATTTCATTAAAACTGCTGTTGGTAATTACCATTTTCCAGAAATCCTGGGCAGTTACTGTAAAACTAATAAGTACAAGACTGATGATTACGGCTGAAGTGCTTAATACTGTTTTCTGAACATTGTTTTTTGTTTTCATGGCTTTGTTTTCTTAATGTTTTGTTTTCTGTTTTTGCTTCTGTTCTGTTTTCTGTTTCTGAAATGCTTCTCTGTTTTCTGTTTTTCTTTCGCTATAAATGACGCTTGAAATTTGTTTGCGTTACATGTTGTAAAGAACTTTTTTTAAACTGCTACTATCAATTACATTGTTATTGGTATTGCAAATATATGATATAACTTTAGTACTATGCAACACAAAGTACTAATTTTTTTAAAATATTTTTATATTTTTTGTATCGTATTGTTTTTCTGTGTATTAGAAAGCATTTTCTTTAATCAATAAAATATCATTTCCCCCGATTAAAGAAATAAGAAAGGCTTTTTAAACATTTTTGGCATCATGGTTAAGGCTGATTGGTTGATACATTAAAATTTCACAATCTCATAAACCTGTAATTTGTTAAAAAAGTATTTAAAACTGTTGATTAAAAGTCGATTGGCAATGTAAACTGTATTCAATAATTTTTGATATTTCGTGTTCATATATGGCAATATGCCAAATTTCGAAAACAAAGTGCTACAAATATTTGTACTATTCGTTGGGAGTAAAATAGGTGAAAAATGTTACTTAAAATTAATCTGTGTTTAATTGCAACTTTGAGCAAAATGGTTTCTTTTGCACTTGAAAATGTTAATGTTAAAATTTATTAATAACCATTTTATCCTTTATAATGTAATTCATTAATTAATAATGACTTAAATACCGAATGATTAATATCTGCCAATACAACTTTATACCCTGAAAATGTAATTATTAAAGGTTTTTTATTCAGATAATTCAATATCTATTATGCATAATTTAAAATTAATTTCTATGAGAAAAACAGTTTTGACAATTGCAATGATGGTTTTCTTCGGATTTTTCGCGCTTTCAACATTTGCACAAGTTAATGTAACAGGTGTTGTTGTGGATGCAGAAAACGACGAACCATTGGTTGGAGCCAGTGTTGTACTGGATGGAACTACAACAGGAACAGTTACCGATGTTAACGGCAATTTCTCGTTACCGGTACAATCGGGCGATAAAGTAATCAAAATCAGTTTTATTGGTTATATCGCCCAAAAACTGAATGTCAGCGCAACAGGCGGACAGACAAAAAATATTGGGACAGTAAAACTGCAATCGGATGCAGTTGGTATTAACGAAGTAATGGTTCTTGCATCGGTAGCCGTTAGCAGAAGAACACCGGTTGCCATTTCCACAATCGAGCCACTCCAGATAGCTGAAAAACTGGGAACTCAGGAATATCCTGAGATTTTAAAATCGACACCAGGTGTTTATGCAACCCGTCAGGGTGGCGGTTTTGGTGACTCGCGTATTAATGTGCGTGGTTTCGATATGACGAATACAGCTGTAATGATTAATGGAGTACCGGTAAACGACATGGAAAATGGCTGGGTTTACTGGAGCAACTGGGCAGGATTATCGGAAGTTACCCGGTCAATGCAGGTTCAACGTGGACTTGGAGCTTCAAAGCTTTCAATCGGATCGGTGGGAGGTACCATTAATATTATTACAAAAACCACCGATGCTGAAAAAGGTGGCAGTATTTTTACCGGGATCGGGAATGACGGATACAAAAAAGCATCATTCACAGTTTCAACCGGTGTTAATGAAAAAGGCTGGGCTATTTCGCTTTCAGGCGCACATACCAAAGGAGATGGCTGGGCTGATGGTACCCAGTTTGAAGGCTGGTCGTACTTTGCCAGTGTTTCAAAACGATGGGAAAATCAAATGTTATCGTTCACAGCTTTTGGCGCTCCACAGGTTCATGGTCAACGGGCAAGTACATTAACAATTGAACAGGTTCAACAACCCAGTAAAGGACTTCGTTACAACTCAACCTGGGGATACAAAGACGGTGAAGTTTATAGTTTAAATACTAATTTCTATCACAAACCTCAGATGTCGCTCAACCATTATTTGAATATTGGCGACAAAACAACACTTTCAACATCAGCATATTACTCTTTTGGTACTGGTGGTGGAACTGGTAATTATGGTTCAAACCAAAATGCGTTTTATACTTACATGACCCCGGAAGGACAAATTGATTACAACCGCATTATAAACGAAAACGTGGCTAACGGAAATGGTGGTTCAACCGCAATTATCCGTGCTTCGAGAAACGACCACAGCTGGATGGGTGTTCTCTCTAATCTTCAACACGATTTAGGCGAAAACTGGCAACTGAGTGGCGGTATCGATTTAAGACGTTATGTTGGTAAGCATTTCCGCGAGGTTACCGATTTATTGGGAGGTGAATTTGTACTTTCGAAAGAAGACAAAAACAACCCAAATAAAATTGCCCGCGAAGGCGATAAAATTGGGTATTGGAACGACGGTATTGTATCGTGGCAAGGTCTTTTCGGACAGGTGGAATACAACAAAGATGCTTTGGCCGCTTTCTTTGCAGCTTCGGTTTCAAATACCGGTTATCAGCGTGTCGATTATTTCAACTATTTAGACAGCGACCCTGCACAAACTTCGGATAAAGTAAATCATCAGGGTTTTGTGGTGAAAGGTGGTGCAAACTACAATCTTAACAGCAAACACAATATTTTCGGTAATGTGGGTTACTTCCAGAAAGCCCCGATGTTCGACGGAGTTTTTATTAACTATGTAAATGATATTAATGAAGGTGCCAAAAACGAAAAAACAATGGCATTTGAATTTGGTTATGGTTATAAAGCAAGAACATTTGCCGCAAACATCAACGCATATTACACCAACTGGAAAGACAAATTCTTCCGCCGTTCAATTCGCCAACCCGACGGAAACTACTACTCTGCTAACATAGAAGGTGTTAATGCTTTACACAAAGGCGTTGAAATGGACTTTAAATGGAAACCGCTTTCTAACCTTGAAGTTAACGGGATGGCATCAATCGCCGACTGGCGTTGGCAAAACAATTTGGTTGATGTTCCTATTTATAATGAAAACGAAGAACTTCTTGGAACTGTTGACCTGTATATAGCCGATTTAAAAGTTGGTGATGCAGCACAAACCACGTTTGCACTTGGAGTAAACTATGAAGTATTCGAAGGATTTAAAATTGGCGCCGATTACAACTTTTATGATAATTTGTATGCTCAATATGACCCAACCGGCAGAGGTGATGCTGCTAAAGCAGGGGTACAACCCTGGAAAGTACCGGCTTACGGTCTTTTCGATGCCAATGTAAGATACAATTTCAACATCGGACCGTTTGATGCAACACTTTATGGAAACATCATCAACGTGTTTAACACTGAATATATTTCTGATGCCGATGATGGCAAGGACAACAACTGGCAAACCGCAAAAGTATATTATGGACTTGGCAGAACATGGTCAACCGGTTTAAGAATTAACTTTTAAAAATTTAATGAAATGAAAAAGACATTTTATATAGCATTACTAGCTTCGGGATTAATGTTCAATGCCTGTAATCCAATGCAGGAAATTAACGATGAACTTGAATCCATTTACGCCCAGGACGATGAAAAGGCAGTGTTTTTAAAAGATAAGAAAATCGCCCCTGCAGCTTACACGCTTACCGATGCTGATTATGCCCTTTCCTCAAATGAATCGGTTAAGAATTATAAAAATTTCTCGGCTTCTGTATTGCCAAAAGATTATCTGCCTGAGATTCTCAATAAAAAATTCTCGGCCGAAAATGCACAATCGATGATGGTAACTTACAATTTTTATGCTGCACCAGTTGTTGATTATGCAGGAGCAAGAATTACTGCTGAAGATGAATACCTGCAAATGGGTCAGAAATATGCCAACTTTTCAGACGATGCAATCGCTCAGAATCTAATTGCCAAATTATTTGACAGGGAAGTTTTTGCCAGCGAAGCCGGAACTGAAAAAACTGCACAATATGTAAAATACCAGACAAACATGGTACGTTACGTGAAAGTTAATGCTGATTTTACCACCGAGGTACTTACAAGTGCATCTGATGCAGTTGTGGTTACCGATGCTCAATACGAAGCAGTGGGTAAAGGTAAATACAAAAACTTTGATGATATTGCTCAGGCCCAGACACTTCTGGCTGAACTCGCCCAAACAGAAGCAACAGCACCAATAACCTATTCGTGCAAAGTATATAAAAACTATATCGATAAATATGTGGTTTATTTATATACAGGTACAAACTGGGTTATTAAAAAGAGTGTGATGCCGGTTTCTGAAGAGTTAAACTATTCTTTAGACGCAACCGACATCACAAAAAGCACATGGTGGGCCGACCCTGCAATTAAAATCACCCTCGGAGCTTCCGATTATGCGCTTTATCCAGAAACTTCAAAATACAGCAATTTCGATGTTCGCGGTTCAATTGCTCCCGGAACCGACAGGGCAAAACTGGCAGAAATGATTGGCGGTATGCTCGATGCAAACCACAATGCTGTTGAAAACCAGCAATACCTGGTTAAATATGCTTATTACGATGGAAGCAATGGCGTAACTACAATCCGTGTAATTAAAGAAGCCGGAGCCTGGAAAGAATACACCAATTAAATTGGTTAATCTATAAAATTTAAAAGAGCCGCAAATGCGGCTCTTTTTTTCTTCCTGATACCAGAAAGATTATACTTTAGCAACTCGTTTTATAAATCGTTTTAATGAAAACTATTCATTTCATTCTGATTCTTTGCCTGATATTTTTTCCGGGACTTATTTTCTCGCAACCTTTAAATTATTATAACGGAACCGAAAACCTGACGGGCGAACAACTTAAAAACAAGCTTTACGAAATAATTGATAACCACGTGGATTTTTCGTACAACCAGGCACGCTATATTATCAACTACACCGATGCCGACCCTGCCAATCCAGATAATGTTATACTTTTTTATCTCCAGGAATCGCGGGATGCCGATCTGTATGGCACAGGTGGCGATTATATTAACCGTGAACACGTTTGGGCAAAATCGCATGGTGATTTTTCAGGAATCAGACCAATGGACAGCGATGTACACAACCTCCGGCCTGCCGATGCCTCGGTGAATGAAGACCGTGGAAACAAAGATTTCGACAATATTCAGCCCAACGGAATAAACCACAATGAAGCAAAACAATGCTGGTTTACCGATTATACCTGGGAACCCGGCCCTGCAACTAAAGGACAGGTTGCACGGATTCTGTTTTACATGGCCACCCGATACGAGGGTGGAACACCTGAAATAGACCTCGAAGTTGTAAATAAAATCAATACTTTCCCGCTGCCCGAACATGGAAAACTTTCAACTTTAATTCAATGGAACAACCAGTACCCGCCTTCCGGTTTTGAAAGAAGACGCAACGAACGCATTTTTCAGATACAACAAAACCGAAATCCTTTTGTCGATAATCCTGATTTTGTGAACCTGATTTGGAATGAAAAACTTCCTTCCGCCATTCAATTTCAGGAAGTTAAAATGATGCCTGAAAAACCTTTTACAACTGATAAAACAACAGTTTCAGTTAAGATTATTTCACCTTCGGAACCCGATAGCGTTGTGTTGTTCTGGGGCAATTCATTCGATTCTGAACTAAACAGGAGTGTTCTTTTAAAAAACCCTGAGACTTATTCTGCTGATATTGAATTTACCGGATTTCAACCTGATGAAACGGTTTATTTTCTGATTAAAGCATTTACAGGAAATGAAATGGCGATGTATCGCGGCAGTCATATTTTCCCGCAACAAATTGATGCCGGAGAAATTACCGCAATTTCAACAGTTCAGGGAAATAGCTTTGAAAGCCCGGCAGTTGGTCAGGTGGTTACTGTTACAGGCCGTATTACTGCCAATTTCGACAATACTTTTTACCTTCAGGATAAAACAACTGTAAGAAGCGGCGTTTGTGTTTATAACGCTTTAAAAACCGGAAATATTGGCGATAGTGTGGTTGTAAGAGGGAAAATTGCTGAATATTCAACACTGACTGAGCTGACCGGGGTTGACTATTTTTATAATTTCGGAAATAACAAGCCCATCGAACCTGTTTTAATAAACACTTCTCAAATTACCGAAGATTTGGAGGGAATGCTTGTGAAAATTGAAAACGTAACTTTTTCTGACGATGGAATCAGGGTTCCCGAAAACAACACTTCTTTTAGTTTTTCCGACAACTATGGGACTTCGGTGCTGTTCTCATCCTATAACTCACGGCTTGTGGGAAACAAACTTCCCGAAGGCCAGACTACCATCACCGGAATTGTCTCGCAGTACCAGAATACTTATCAGATTCTCGCCCGCGATATAAATGATCTTTCGCTTGCAACCGCGTCAAACTATTTTTTGAGTCAACAGGATGTTTTGGAGATTTATCCTAATCCGGCAAAAACCAGCTTTACTCTCGAAACAAATGCTGAAGTTGTTTCGGTTGCTGTTTTTAATATCGATGGCAATCTGATTCTTCAAAAAAACGGGGCTGAAAAACAAATCGATATTTCAGAACTGCCACCTTCGGTTTATTTCGTTCGCGTTGCTTTACCCGAAAATCATTTTATTGTACGGAAGCTCATTAAACATTGAAATATTCGAACTGAATTTTATATTTCCAACATAAAGTGCTGTTTTCAACACACAAAACAAAAACCACAACCAACGGTTTTTATCAATGAATTTGTAATTTTGCCGTCGAATAAAAAAGCCGGGAAATGGAACAGTTAAAGATTCAAAATATGCTTACCGAAAAAGGTTTTATTGACGAACCAGTTGATGCTTCGGTAAAACTTGTGGAAGAAATCAATCGCCTTAAAAAAGAAAAGAACGCTGTGATTCTCAGTCACTATTATGTGGATGGTGAATTGCAGGATATCGCTGATTATGTGGGCGACAGCCTCGGTCTTTCGCAGGCTGCAGCCGAAACCACCGCCGATATAATTGTTTTTGTGGGAGTGCATTTTATGGCCGAAACTGCCAAAATCATCAATCCTTCAAAAAAGGTAATCCTCCCAGACTTGAAAGCCGGCTGCTCGCTGGCCGATTCGGCACCGGCCGATAAATTTGCAGCGTTTAAAGCGCAATACCCTGACCATAAAGTAATTTCGTACATCAATTGTACTGCCGATTTAAAAACACTGACCGACGTTATCTGCACCTCGGCCAACGCGGTTAAAATTGTGGAAAGCTTCCCAAAAGACCAGCCACTGATTTTTGCCCCCGACAAAAACCTGGGGAATTACATCAACTCAATCACCGGCCGCGAAATGGTGTTGTGGGATGGCGCCTGCATGGTACACGAAAAGTATTCGGTTGAAAAAATTGTGGATTTGATGGACCAACATACCGATGCTGAATTTATAGCGCATCCCGAATGTGAAAAACCAGTTTTACTTTTAGCAAAGTACATTGGTTCAACCACAGCGCTGCTGAGTTATGTGCAAAAAAGTGCCTCGAAAAAATTCATTGTGGCAACCGAAAGCGGCATTTTGCACCAAATGATAAAAGTTTGTCCCGATAAAATATTTATTCCTGCGCCATCGGTCGATTCCACCTGTGGTTGCAACGACTGCTCGTACATGAAACTGAACAGCCTTCAAAAGCTATACATTTGTCTGAAACATGAGCTTCCTGAAATCGTTCTGCCAGCTGATGTAATCGCAAAAGCACAGTTGCCTATCAAAAGAATGCTTGAGATTTCGAAATAATCAACGGTTAAAATTACTTTGCAATAACAGGTTTTTCCTTTGGGTTTAAACTGATATTTTCAACAAGTAAATTTTGCTTTGAAATTTCTATAGCACGCAATAAGGTTTTATCAATTTTCTGAATAATGGGGAAAAAGCCGGTTTCGCCAATGATGTTCCGGGCAATGTAAGCTTTTAGTTGAGTCTCAATAATCAGTTGCGAAGCTTTCAGTCCGGCATTATCTTTTGGAATCCCTTTTCCGGCGGCATATTGCACAAACTCGTTCAGCACATTTTGTCTGCTTACGTAAGCATCTATTTCTTCAGCACGGGTAAACTTTGAAAGCTCGCTCCGGTGTTCGTCGGCCCAGGCGTATGCAAACGTATAAACAAGCCCTTTTCGCGAGATTGAGTTGAAATATTCCGAATTGCCTGTTGTATCCACCGGTACAAAAAAGTCGGGCATAATACCGCCACCGCCGTAAACAATCCGACCACTTTTGGTGGTATATTTCAGCGAATCGACAAAATGAATACTGTCGGCCACCAATTGCTCCATGCTATGGAAGCGTTCGTAAACATTGTTGTAATATTCTTCTTCGCCTTCGGCATATGAACTTTGAATACAGCGTCCGCTGGGTGTGTAAAATCGCGCCACGGTAAGCCGGAGCGCAGAGCCGTCGGGCAGCGGAATTTGTTCCTGAACAAGGCCTTTCCCGAATGAACGGCGGCCAATCACCAAACCACGGTCGTTATCCTGCAAAGCACCTGCAAAAATTTCGCTTGCGGAGGCAGAAAACTCGTCAATCATCACGTAAACCTTGAAATCTTTCCAGGTGTTGTGACCCGATGCATTGTAAGTTTTCCGCGGCTGGTTGATGCCTTCGGTATATAAAATAGGTTCGCCCTTTCCCAAGAACTCGTCAACCATTTGCAGCACCCCAACCAGCGATCCTCCCGGATTTTGCCGCAAATCGATAATTACCTTGCGGGCACCGGCGTCACTAATCATTTTCATGCCGTCCATAAAATCGTTGTACGTAGTATTGGCAAAGCGACTGATTTTTATGAATCCCGTTTCATTGTCGATTAAATACGAAACATCGATGCTGCTAAGAGGAATATCGCCGCGGGTGATTTCAAAATCGAGTTCCTGTTTCACGCCGGTACGTACAATTCCCACGGTTACTTTTGAGTCTTTCTCCCCTCTCAGCAGACTTAAAACTGTATTATTCTGCACATCAACTCCTGCAATTGTTGAGTCGTCAACACTTACAATCCTGTCGCCGGGAAGAATTCCCACTTTACTCGACGGTCCACCTGAAATTACTTCAACAACACGCACTGTATCTTCCATAATCGAAAACTGAACTCCAATTCCCGAGAACTTTCCGGTCATTTCTTCCTCAACCTCCTGCATGTCGCGAGCCGGAATATATGTTGTATGCGGATCGAGATTCTTCAATATCTCGGGTATGGTTTTCTCGGTAATTTCACCAATGTTTACGCTGTCAACATAACCCTGCTCAATCAGTTTCAGAATTGAAGCGAGTTTATTCGATTCGCCCAACCCGATGCTGACCACACCCTGGTTACTATTTCGGGTGAGAAGGTTACCAATAATAATTCCGGCCGAAACCGAAACGGCAATAATGAGCGGGACAAGTATTTTTGTTGCTTTGTTCATCATTCAAAATAAATTAATTACAAATCAGTTGCGTCAACCTGTTCAACCTCAATATTGGCGCGTTTCAACAGGTTGATACCATCTTCGAGCCGGTAGTTTTCAGAAAAAACCACCCGTTTGATTCCGGCCTGAATAATAAGCTTTGAACATTCGAGACAGGGAGAAGAGGTAACATAAAGCGTGGCTCCCAGACTGCTGTTGCCCGATTTGGCCACTTTTGTGATGGCATTTGCTTCGGCATGAAGTACATATGATTTTGTCTGGTTATTTTCGTCTTCACATTCGTTTTCGAAACCCGAAGGTGTTCCATTGTAACCGTCAGAAATTATCATCTTATCCTTCACCAGCAACGCGCCCACTTTACGGCGTTTACAATACGAATTCTGGGCCCAGATTCCGGCCATTTGCAAATATCGTCTGTCCAACAACTGCTGTTTGCTTTCGTTTCCCATTCCTGAATTTTTACAATAGGTTTACTAACTGATAAAAAGATTACAAATGTAGTACTGATTTGTTCATAACACCCGAATTGCCAAACTGAAGCAGCTGTTTTAACAAGAATTAAAACATGGCGTTATAAAACAAAAAAACCCGCCGGATGGCAGGTTTTAAGTTGTTATTGAATTTCGTTATTGCTTTATCAGTAACCAGAGATCTGCGTATTTTGGAAAAGCATCCCTCACTTCTTTTACACGGCCCCGGGCTTCGCCTTCGCTTTTGTATGAGTTCACACACACCCTGTAATATCCGGTTTCACTGTGCAGAATAATTGGTGTAAAACCTTCATTTAAAAGTGTTTCTCTGAAATTCTTTGCATTGTCGAGCTGGCTGAAAGAACCAAGAATGACAAAATAGGTATTGCTTTCGTTTCCTGTTTTATCGGCGGCATCGGTAAAAGTAACCTGTTCCTTCCGCATCGAAACCGGTTTATCAACAGCCGGAGTTATGGTTGTGGCTGCAGGTTTTGTTTCAGTAGTTTCGGGCACAGTAAATACTTTTGGTTGCGCAACGGTTGGTGGTTCATATTTAACTTCAGGCTGTTTTTTTGATGTTTTACAGGCGGTAAAAGCAAAAACAACCATCAGAGCCAAAATCATTATTCGTTTCATAACTTCAATTTTTTACAGATTTCCGGGGCTAAATTACAGAAAACCCAACAGGCTTGTGTAAGATGCGTTCACAAGTTTTGCACAATCGGGTGTTTGCAACTGACCATTTAACCCTGAATTTGTCACAAAAAAGAGAGTTTCAAACAATGTACAAAACCCCGGGCGGGTGCCTTTCGTAACAACAACCAAATGTTGTGTTAACTTTGATTGTTATGTTCCACATATTCAATGCTGACCTATGAGATTTCGTACTGATAAAAACAATGTCCGGCCTGCGGCTTTTGCCGGAAGGTTTTACGAGGGCGACAAACAAAAACTTACCCTGCAACTCGAAAGCTTTTTTACAGGTGTAACGCAAAGTGAAGATGAAAATCAGCATGAAGAAATACGGGCTTTGATTGTACCACACGCCGGTTATGTTTTCAGCGGAAGTGTTGCTGCGGCAGGTTACTCCCGGCTCCCAACCCAAAACAGGTACAAACGCATTTTTATTCTGGCGTCGAGTCACAGGTTTTCGTTTCACGGGGTGGCTGTTTTTGCAAACGGAAATTATTCAACGCCACTGGGCGAAATCAATGTCGATACCCAATTCGCCAGGGATTTGATGGGAAAATCTGATTTGTTTTTTGAGCACCCCGATGCACACGAAACAGAGCACAGCATTGAAGTACAGTTGCCTTTTTTGCAACACCGGCTGGGCAACAATTTTGTGCTGGTTCCGCTGTTGTTAGGCACACACAATGCCGAAACCTGCCGGAAAATCGCCACCTTGCTGCAACCATTTTTCACCCCTGAAAATCTTTGGATTGTGAGTACCGATTTCTCACATTATCCGAAATACGATGACGCTATACATACCGATGAAATTACCGCAAACGCAATCTGCAGAAACAAACCACAGCATTTACTTTCGGTTTTAAACGACGAAAAAACACTGAAGACCGAAAAACTTGCCACACCTCTTTGTGGCTGGACTTCGGTGCTTACGTTGCTTTACATCACAGAAAAAGAGGATGTTGAATTTGAAAAAATACGCTACCAAAACTCGGGTGATGCTCCGCTTTATGGCGATAAAAACCGTGTGGTGGGTTATTGGTCGGTGGCTGTAAAATCAAAAGAAAAGGAATTTAAAATTTCGGAAGCCGAAAAGGCGGAGTTGATGAAAAAGGCGCATTATTCGATTTCAAATTTTATTACAACCGGCAACCGCGGCCAACTTTTAGCGCCCGAAACCAACGGGACTTTGACGGAGAAAGCCGGCGTTTTTGTCAGCATTTATATTGATGGCAAGTTGCGGGGCTGCATCGGCGGTTTTGCCGGTGAGCAAACGCTGAACGAAATGGTACAGCGGTTGGCAGCCTCATCGGCATGCGACCGCCGTTTCAAACCGGTTCAGGCTGATGAATTAGACAAAATGAAACTCGAAATATCGGTGCTTTCGCCGCTGAAAAAAATCAAATCGGTCGATGATATAAAACTGGGAAAACACGGTATTTATATAAAACAGGGTTTCAGCTCAGGCACTTTTCTCCCCCAGGTAGCCACAAAAACGGGATGGACACGGGAAGAATTTTTAGGACACTGTGCCCGCGACAAAGCCGGCATTGGCTGGGACGGATGGAAAACGGCTGAGATTTTTATTTACGAAGCAGTTGTTTTCAGAGAAGAAGAAATATGATTTTTAGCTAAAAACTTCCCTCAAAACGCCCAACGATTTTATTTCACCAAGGTTTTCGAAATGGAGCTGGTAGTAATCAATAATTACAGAGAGCAAACTATCGCGAATTTTACGTGTAATCTGAAATCCGGCTAAATCCTGAATTTTCAACGATGCCAATTCCATTAAAAACGGGGTAATTTCCTTGTTGGCATAAAACGGGTGGGCAGGCTGAAAGTGAACCACCGACCCGGTTTTCAGGTCGAACCAGTTTTCGAACCCGGCTTTTTCGGTTTGCGGCTGAAATCCAAGATATCCCGCCAAACGAAACAAAAACCACAGGTGAAAGTTTCCCCCGCCGGCATCCATCAAATCGAAATACTGAACCGAACTTTTAATGAAATCATACATTTCGGGGTTGCTCTCCTGCTCGTGGATGGCTTTGTACAACACTTCGGCTAAAAATATTGCGATTGCCGATTTTGCAATTTCAAACGGTACCGACTGATAAACAAGGTCTGCTTTTAACTCCTTTATGCGGTGCAACTCGCTGTTGTGTTTCTGGTAAGCCACCAGACTGACACAAAAAAGCGGTTGCAATAAACTGGCTTTGTTTTTCGATTTGGCTGTCCGGGCTGCATTTACCATGTAACTCTGCCGCCCGTATTCGCGGGTGTAAATCGTGGCAATCACACTGCTTTCGCCGTATTTGATGGAGTGAAGCACGATTCCTTCGGTAGTTGCAAGCATAGTCGGTTTAAAGTCCGGGTTAAAAAAACTTAACTATTTAATGAATAAATAGCAACTTGGTAACATGTGTTTCCTCTCCAAGTTCGTCGTTGCAGAAAACAAGGTAAACACCTGTTTTTACGCGTTTACCATTCAGGTTCCGGCCATCCCATATGGCTTGCCCGCCCAGCGAAGTGGTACTGAAAACAAGGTTCCCGGCAATGTCGGTGATTTTAACTTCGGAGTTTTCAATCAGGTTTGTAATGGTAACAGGCCCGTCGTAAGTTTCGCGAACCGGATTGGGGTAAACATACACACTGTCATAACCATTGGCGCCCCCGGTAGCTTCGCCCATGTAAGAAATCAAACCTTTGTCGGTACCAATGAAAACCTCGCCATTTTTCTGGTTAATCGAAATCGAAGTAATATAATCAGAAAACAGCGGACTGTTGGTGGTTGTAAAATGGAGTAGTTCGTTTGTCCCGTTTTCGTTTACAAGATATACACCTGAATTTCGTGTACCGAGCCATTTCCGGTTGGCCCCGTCAACAGCAATTGAAGTTACAGTTTCAGATTCGAGGAGCGGGTGAAAAATACCATCATTCAGGTCGAGACTTGGGCGGGTTGCATAAAAATTATCCGTGTCCCAGATTCTTGCAGGATTCGTGTAAACGGCTACACCTATTGAAGTTCCAATCCAGATAGAGCCTTCCACATCTTCAGCTATCGAAAAAATATCGCTCATCCGTTTGTATTCCTCATAAGTTCCATTATTGAAATAAGCCGTTACCAGCAAACGTTTTTTCTGCTCGCCGGTTTTGTCAACCACATAAGCGTCGTGCCCGCGCGGTGCAACCACCCATTTATCATCGTTTTGCGTTACCAATACCTGCCCGATACTATAACTGTTGGCAATTTCGGGTAAAGTATATGAAGTCCATTTTCCATCAGGTGTCAATCTATGTAAGTTGTGTGCAACCTCAGAATTGGTGATCCATAAATTGCCCTGCGAATCAAAATCCATTCCGCCAACTCTTACATAAGGTTCGTCGGGTTGTGTGGGCAAGGCCGATTCGAGAGGACTGTTCTTGTTATTGTAACGGATTATAAATTCGTCGTTATTGTATTCGAGCAAACCACCACCCCAGCTTCCGGCAAAAAAGCGGGCCGAATTCTTTGGGTCGGCCACTGCAGTAATGATGTTATGAAAGCCATCCAATTCAGGATAGTTGGATTTTGCAAAATATGTCCATTTATTCCTTCCACCTTCAAAACGTTGAAAACGTGGCAATTCCCAACCCGATTTACCTCCTGGGGATACCCATAAATCAGTACCCGATTGGCTGAGTGAATAAATTGTATTGTCGATGGGCCCGTTCAGCAAAATTTGCTCAAAATTTTCGCCTGTCACTTTCACAAGCGAACTTGTATTGTCGGCAATCCAGATGGTACCGTTAGCTGCAACACAACTACTTCTTGTTGAAATCGGATAAACCTCAGTATCCCCGAATTTGTAACGGTTCAACTCTTTCACCAGCTGGTGCTGTTCGTTTACCACAAATATTTGTTCGCGGCTTGCCACCGAAAGATATTTCCCGTTCACCTGCATATCAAAAACATAGCGGATTTGCGGCATGTACGATTCCCAAATAGTCCCGTTCAGTACAAAAAGCTGGTCTTTATCCCACTCGTCGGGCGTGTAATTGGCAATAATTTTCCCAGCGTGATTAGCCAGCTGACTGAATTTACTACCCGAAAACGGAATATCCTCTTCGCGTTTCCAGTTATTATAATCGAGCAGGTTCGCACCTGATTTTTCAGCTTTTAGAATTCCATTGTTAGTTGCTGCATAAATAAATGAGTCGTCGGTTTCAACATCGTTAACTGCCAGAAAAGTTCCGCCGTTGCCAATAATGTAGGTGTCTTTTATCTCCTTTTTCTGAAGGTTAATGACAACAATTCCAAATCCGCACGAGAGGTAGGCTTCGCTGCCAATTATTGTAATGTTATTGATTGATTTATCGCTCGAAATTTGTTTGCGTTTGATATCAGAAATATTAAAAACGCCCTGTTCCGAAATCAGGTCGATGTTGCAATTCTGGTAAGCCACCACAAGCATTTGTTGCTGCTCGCCATAAGCAATTGTTTTAATTCCGAAATCGGAGAGTGGCGCAATTTCCGAAATCCGGTAAACCCCGTTGTCTTCGGTGTCGAAATACATTAAACCACCCTCGGTGGCACAAAAAACCTTGTTGGGGGCAACAGCAATTTTGGTTGCTTTTGTGTATGACAGGTAATCCATCCAACTGCCTTTGGCGCGTTGCGCTTCCGCCCTGAGAAAAAGAATTAAAATAATGGCAATGATAAAAATTCTATGCATAATGCACTGATTTTAATTTATTTAATCGAACTCAGGTATTGAACCAACTTTTCAACCGCCCTGCCCCGGTGACTGATGCCGTTTTTTTCTGACATATCCATTTCGGCAAAAGTTTTCTGAAAGCCGGCAGGCATAAAAAGCGGGTCGTAACCAAAACCCTTGTCGCCCTGTTTCGCGTTTAAAATTTCACCTTCCACAATTCCTTCAAATTGTGTTTCAGCGCCATCGATAACGAGCGATATTACAGTTCTAAAACGTGCTTTCCGATTTTTTATTTTTCCCATCAGCCGCAACACTTTATCCATATTTGCCTGCGGACTTTTTTCCTCTCCCGCAAAACGTGCAGAGTAAACGCCAGGCTCGCCATTCAGAGCTTCAATTTCCAAACCTGTATCGTCGGCAAAACAGTTGTACCCGAACTTATTAAAAACATAAAATGCTTTCTGACTTGCGTTGCCTTCGAGCGTGGGTTGTTCCTCCGGAATTTCTTCGGTACACCCGATATCGTTCAGGCTCAGAAGCCTGATTTTACTTCCGAGAAGCGCTTGTAACTCCTCTAATTTGTGTTGGTTATTTGTGGCAAAAACTAATTCCATACAAGTATTTAAAATCAAATTTACTTTCCGTTAAAAACAAAACAGACTATTTCCCGGACAGTGGATGTATTTCAACTGAAACACTATCGATGCCAAAGTTTGCTTTATTCAAATTCCAAACATACACTTTGATGATATCATTTTTTCCGAGATTATAAAAATTCCGAAAATAAATTAACCGGTTCCATTGGTTTAGATTTTCAATCTGGCGTTCAATCTTTGAGGCATGCCAGTTGTTTGCCTGTTTTTCGCCTGTTATGTCGCTTACTATCAGCGCCTCAGTATAATTATTGGCATAAATTTTCGATTTTACAACCAACGTTCCTCTTTTAATTTTTACCGAATCAGCAGGAATCTCAACCAGGGAAAAATATTCATTTTCAGGTTTGATTAAGAAATCACTTTGAAAGGAAAATCCGTTTATCGAATCGGGTTTAACCTGTGCATTATTAAAGCTTTTATGAACTCCGAAAACAAGGTTTTTATCATTCCAGCGACGGCTGTAATAATCGTTAACCGAAAAATTTTCATTTTTAACCAGCACCTTTTTTAAGGTGAGAAACGAAAAAATCAACAGCAAAACAACCGGTATAATAATGTAAATTTTGTTTGCCGGATACACTTTCCGAATTCTAATACCCAGCAAATACAACACAACCAGAGTAAAACAAATATTTGAAAAAACGTACAACCACAAAATTTTTGGGTTTTTGTATTCGTACACAACTGTGTGTTTTCCTGCGGGTAAAAAAATGGTTCTGTAATTAAAGTTCGATGTGAAAATGGGAGTCACATCGCCGTCGATTTTCGCCTGCCAACCTTTGAAATTGGTTTGCAACATGGTAAGCAACTGGTTGTTTTGCGTGTAAGTTTCAATCGTAACCCTGTTGGGCGAAAACTCAGTAATTTTCACTGTCCCCGAACTGTCGGCTTTCAACTTCATTTTCGACAGTATTTCGTAATCAGCTTCAGAAAAATGTAGCACCCGGCTGTCAGTGGCACTGTTTATTAAGCTGTCGGAAAATTGGCTGACGGGCAAAATGTGGTCGGAAAAATAAAACAGATGGTTGTTAAGTATGGCATCGCGGAGTTTTGGAAAATCGTCGTCGAGTTTGTTAAATGATTTTAGTTCGAACGACGAAAATGCACCGAACGAAACCTGTTTCGAAAAAACGTAAGTATTTCGCCAAAATGGTTGAAACACCTCGTGCAACTGGTTGTTGTAAATAATTTTATCGTTAACAGGAATCACAAATTTATCGGGGTACAATGCCAGATCGCTGTTCATGCGGCGTGGTTTCCAGGCGCTGTCGGCCACGGTTGCACTCATATTCATTTGTGTGGCGGCCAGTAATTCGATAAAAATGAGTGCAGTAATTAATAAACCCGGCTTCCGTAATTTCTTCCAGAAAAAAACAATCAGTAAAAAAAGAGACAAGATCAGCAACTGAATAATAGCCTGGATAAAAATGTGCTGGTGAAAATTCATATTCTTCACGATTTCGGCGCTATTTCCGCTGCTCAGCAGTTGAAATAAATCGCCCGGCGCTGATTTCAGTGATGAATAAATTACCAGAAATAAAAAGCCACCTACAAATAACGCACTCATTAAAAGCACCTTTCGCCTTACGGTTTGAAAATTTTGCTGAAAATAAGCCATGTAATTTGCAGCAAACAGAATAAATGCCAGCAGCCCGAAAATCCTTATAAAAGCTGCATACTTAAAAAGATTCATCAGCGGAACAAATCTGAAAAGCCATTCCCTGACGGGTAAAAACGCAAACGATGAGGCGAAAATCACTGCCCCGAAAACAAGGAACAAATACATCAACCGGCTTTGCTTTCTGAAAAGTGCTACCACAAAAAACAACAATGGAATCAATCCGAAATAGTGGTTACGCATCGAAATATCAACACCAAAAAACTCGTCGTATTTGAGTGTTGAAAATGGTAGTACGAAAGAAATTATTGATTTAAAAGTTTGACCGTACCCGATTGTTTGTGTGAGTGTTACACCCTTTTCCAGTCGGTCAACCGAGGTAATGATTTCGAAGGTGACCACAATCATTGGCAAAGCAAAAATGAGCACAATCAGCAGTAAAACTGCATTCACCCTAAACCAATGCATTGTACTTTGCCTGTTTTTAGCGGCCAAATCGATTACCAGATAATAAATGAATATGGACAAAAGCAGATAAAAAAGTGTAAAAGATAATGCCTGGTAAGCACCTGTAATCATTAAAAAAACAAAAATTGCAGTTTTTAGCGCGTTGAAAAAACTTCGCTTTTGAGCCAATTGCAGATATTCCGTAATCACATGCGGAATCCACGCAGCACCCACCAGCAAGAAAAAATGCTGTCCGTGAGCTACTATAAATCCTGAAAATGCATAAGCCATTCCCGCAACCAACGAAGCCTGCATGTTTTTGTTAAAAAAATACGAAAGTCTGTACATGCCGCCAGCGGCGATAAACAGGTAAACAACAAACCAAAAATGCATGGTAAAAATTCCATACTGCCCTAAAAGACTTGTAAAAAGCAGCTCAGGATAAAAAACAGGCGCCTGCAGGTCGGCAAAAAACGGGGTTCCGGTTTGCAAATAGGGATTCCAGAAAGGAAAATAGCCCGACTGAATACATGTTGAAAAATAATACCGGAAAGGAAAAACAACATCAATCAAATCCCATTTAAGTGATGCGTTTAAAAACGAAACCTGCCAGAAACCAAAAACCACTGCCAGAAGCAAAATAATATAAGGTACTGATTTTCTTGTAAATCCTGGCATTGAAAGTTCTTTTTCGGGATGAATCGTTACTATTTTTCAACTCCGGGAATTATTCCGGTGGTTCAAATTCGGGTAAAAATAGCGATATGATTTTAAAAAAGGGAAGGCTGCTTTATAACACAGTAATAAAATTAGAATGAGGTTGAAAAAATTAATGTTTTAAGAAAACCTGGTTACTCACAAGTGCAACTGTGCAGGCTGTCGATAATTTTGCTCAGGATTTCGTATTTGAGAAAATAGAACGTGTTTTTGCCATCACGTTTGGCACACAAAACGCCTTTATCTTTCAAAATTCCCAGGTGATGCGAAGTTGTTGACTGCTCAATACCAAGCAATTCATGTATTTCGGTAACTGTAAGCTTTTTCCCGCCTTCAAGGTGCTTTAATATTGCAATGCGCATAGGGTGTGCCATTGCTTTTAACATACTTGCTGCTATTTCCAGTTTATCAGCATCTAACTCCTTGATTTTTAACATAATCGAATTACTTTACGAATGCAAATATATAAATATTTAACAAGAAAGGAATTGGTAAAAACAAATTTGAAATAAATTTGACAAACACTTCATTTTAGGTTTTTTTTGAAAGAATTTTTTCCGTTTTTTACCCCGGTTAAAATGATAACTGATAAAGAGATTAAAAAGGGTTAAACATCCGATGTCGCTAATCAACAATATAAAGTCGCCAATTGAGCAGGAACTCAGGGATTTTGAACCCTATTTCAAAAAATCGTTGCAAAGCGATATTCCGTTGCTTGCCACAATCCTTAATTTTTTGTACCGTACAAAAGGAAAGCAACTCCGCCCGATGTTTGTTTTTTTATCGGCAAAGCTTCATGGCGAATCCAACGAATTTTCACAATTAGCAGCCTGCTCTGTTGAATTGCTCCATACAGCCACATTGGTTCACGACGATGTTGTTGATGAGTCGTATGAACGGCGGGGAACTTTTTCGGTGAATGCGCTTTGGCGCAATAAACTGGCTGTTTTGGTGGGCGATTATATTTTGGCAAGGGGGTTACAACTGCAGCTTGAACATAAAAAATACAACTTTTTGCATCTCATTTCTCGTGCTGTTCAGGATATGGCAGAAGGCGAAATTCTGCAAATGAAAAAAAGCCGTAAACTCGATATTAACGACGATGTTTATTTCAGAATTATCCGTAAAAAAACGGCGTCGCTGATTGCCACAAGCATGGCCATCGGAACAGCATCGGTTACCGACAACCAGGAAACGATTGAAAAAATGTACCGCATCGGTCAGGATGTGGGAATTGCGTTTCAGATAAAAGACGATATTTTTGATTACCAGGCGAAGGGAATTCTGGGGAAACCAACCGGAAACGACATCAAAGAAAAGAAAATCACACTGCCACTTTTGTTTGTGTTAAACAACGCCAAGCCCGCTGAGCGCCGGAGGATTCTGAGTTTAATTAAAAAGAAAAACAAAAATTCATCCGTGGTAAACGAGTTGATTCAAATGGTAATTCAAAAAGGCGGCCTTGATTACGCAGCTCAAAAAATGACTGAATTTAAAGACAAAGCTATTGCCGGTTTGATGGAATTTGAGGAGGGTGAAGCCCGCACTTCTCTCATCGAATTGATGGAATATATTACAACCCGGCAAAAGTAAAAGGCTCCCTCAGACTTCCCCGATGAAAGAAAATAAAAACCGAAAATTTGTTTGAAATACTTGTAGTGGATATTAATTTCTATATTCCAGAATTACAAGAAAATGTAAGGATAAATATTACGAAGCGAAAAATTTCCCTGAAAAACAGGAAAAAAGATAAAACGATTGTGGATTGCGAAGATTCAAAGTATGTTACCCTGTATAAAAAACGAAAGGCCGGTTCAACAACCAGCCTTTTCTCAATCAACCTAAACCTAAACTAAACCAAAAACCAAACCATTTTTAAATGGTGAGCAAATTAGATTTTGCTCTTGTAGTACCTATTAAACATGTTTTGTTTAAAAAGGTTTACAAAAAGTTGATTTTTTTTTTATTTTTTTATTTCGACACAAAAATTTTGTATTCCCACGGAGCAAGTTCAACCTGATTTGTGGCCGAAACCTCAGTATTTTCACCGGTAAACCAGTTGGCGTATGTTTTAGTTTCTCCGGTTTGCACAGTTCCGTTAAAAGGTACTGCCGACAAATTCATCATTACAAATACTGAATTGCCGTCTTTTTCGCGTTTAAAAGCCAGCAGTTTTTCGGGTTCCGAAGTTTGCAAAAACTGAATTTTGCCACCGGCAACACCATTCCAAAGCGCAGGATTTTCCTTTTTTAAATCAATCAGTTTTGAATACAATGTTGTCATTGTTGTATCCAGACTCCAGTTTATGGAATCCTTTTCAAAAAAAGCGAGCCGTCTGTTAAGTCCGGCTTCCTGTCCGGTGTAAATTAAAGGCATGCCCGGAAGGGTAAACGAAAGCGCGGCGTATGTTTTCACCGATTCGCCCAAACGTTCGTACTCTGTGCCGTTCCAACTATTTTCGTCGTGGTTCGATGTAAAGTTCAGAATATATTTCCCGGCAGGATAAGTTGAATCTGCCTTTGCAAAGTAGCCCTGAATATCGGTTACATTCTTTTTTCCCTCGTAAATTTCTTTCATCAAATGATGCACTGTCCAGCCATAATTGCATTCAAAAGCGCTATTCAGTAAATCGAGGGCATCTTCATTTTCGGCCAGCATAAAAACCGGTTTAATGCTGTCGAGGGCAACACGGGCAGTTTCCCAGAAATCGGTGGGTACACCACCGGCATAATCGCAACGGTAACCATCAATTCCGGCTTCAGTCACCCAGAATTTCATGGCGTCGAGCATGGCTGCACGCATTTCAGTGTTGTCGTAGTTCAAATCGGCCACGTCACTCCAGTCGGCAACCGGTGGAATAATGTTGCCCAGCGAATCCTGCGTGTACCAGTCTTTGTGATTTTCAGTCCAAACATTGTCGAAAGCCGAGTGGTTGGCCACACAATCAATAATCACTTTGAATCCCAATTCGTGGGCTTTGTTTACCAGCGCTTTAAAATCGTCAATGGTTCCAAATTCAGGGTTCACGGCTTTGTAATCGCGGATTGAATAATACGAACCCAACGAACCTTTGCGGTTTTTCTCGCCAATGGGATGAATGGGCATAAACCATAGAATTTCGACACCCAGTTCTTTTAAACGGGGCAAATGTTCAGCAAACGCATTAAAAGTTCCTTCGGGAGTATACTGACGAACGTTTACTTCGTACATCACAGCGTCGTTACTCCATTCGAGCGGGTTTACCGGTGCTGTTTCGGTTTTGGGAGCCGGGGTGCAGGCACCTAAAAAAAGTGCTGCCAATAAACTGAATAACAATATTTTTCTCATTTTATTTCATTATTGAAGTTCGATAATCATTGCCGTTTTAGCCGGCACTTTTAATGTTAAAATGTCGTTGATTTTTGTGGAGGTAATGATTTCTGTTCCGCCTGAAAAACCATTCAGCCTTTCCGAAAAACGTTGGGTTGAAAGTTGTTTTTCAACCTCATTTTTATTCAGAATAACCATTACCGATTCGTTTCCGGTATAACGGAAATATACATAAACGCCATTTTCGGGAGCAAAGTGCATTAGCTTTCCGTGGTGAATTGTGGTACAATTTTTTCGCCAGTTCTGAATTTTGCTAAGGTAAGCCTGCATATCTTTTTGTTCATCGGTAAGTCCTTGTCCGGTAAAGGCATTCACAGCATCACCCTGCCAGCCGCCAGGAAAATCGGCCCTTATATTTCCATGTTCACCTCCATCATGCCGCATCAGAATTTCGGTTCCGTAATAAATCTGTGGAATACCGCGGGTGGTGAGAAAGAAAGCGAGCCCCAGTTTCAGCAACGCAGGGTCTTCTCCAACCTGAACAAAAAACCGCGACATATCATGGTTGTCGGGGAAAATCACGAGCTTGTGCGGGTCGGCATACAAAAAGTCGTTGGCAATTGCTTCGTATAATTGAATCATCCCATTATCCCAGCTTTCTTTATTTCGTAATCCTGATGAAGCCGCGTTTTGCAGTGGGAAATCCATCAGGCTGGGTAAATCACAACGGTAGCCGTCGGAATTGTTTTTCCCTTTTTGCCAGTAAGAAACAATGGCCGGATTAAGACTCCACTCTTCGCCAACAATATTGAAAGCCGGGTATTCTTTTAAAACGGCTTGAGTCCAGGCTGCCATCATATTTTTGTCAGGATATGGCCAGGTATCCTGTCTTATTCCCTCAAGACCAACATATTCAATCCACCAGATGCTGTTCTGAATCAGGTATTTTGCCATAAATGGGTTGCGTTGGTTGAGGTCGGGCATTGAGGGCACAAACCAGCCATCCGCCATCGCCCTGCGATCGGCTTCCGAAGCATTCGGGTCCTGGTTCACCGTGCGGCGATGCGAGGTAATTTTATATTCAGGATAATTGTTAATCCAGTCTTTCATGGGCATGTCGTCCATCCACCAATGCTCAGAGCCACAATGGTTGAAAATCATATCCATAATCAGCTTCATCCCGCGTTTATCGAGTTCGGCATTCAATTCGAGGTATTCTTCGTTTGAACCATAACGCGGGTCAACCTTGTAAAAGTCGGTGGTTGAATAGCCGTGGTACGAAACCTGGGTCATGTTATTTTCCAAAACAGGGTTGAGCCAAACTGCGGTAAACCCCATTTTCTGCAGGTAATCGAGTGAGTTAATAATTCCGCGGATATCGCCACCATGACGGCCATCTTTATCCGCACGGTTGGGTTTCTCCTTTGTGCCTTCAACCCAGTCGTTGCCCGGGTTTCCGTTTACAAAACGGTCGGGTGTAACCAGGTAAATCACATCGGCGCTGTTAAAACCAGTTCGTTTTGCTGAAATTTTTTCTCTGGTCTTCAATTCATATAAATAGCTGCCAGTAACCACTCCCTCTTTTGAAAACTGAATTTCGAATTTACCGGGCTGCACATTTTCAGCTAATCTTAAATCGATAAACAGGTAATTCGGGTTTTCAACTTTGGTAACCGAAACAAGTTCGACCCCCGGATAACTCAGTTTTACATCGGCAGTGGCAATTTTTTTGCCATGAATCATGAGTTGCAATTCGGGAGATTTCATACCGGCCCACCAAAACATCGGTTCCACACGGTCGGGTTTTTGGGCTGCCGAATTGAGAAAAAACAATCCGGCAAAGAGTACTGCAAAAATGGTCTTCATAATTCTATTTGTTTATTTCTTCCGAACTGTTTCCCTTCAGCAACATTTGTTTTCCCCAGACCAAAAGCGGCACCGCCACTTCTGAATGATTTACAATTGTCAGTTTGTCTTTTTCCTTTTTCAGGCTGAGGTGCGCGCCGCGGTAATTAATTCTGAATTGGTACGATTTCCACTTTTCCGGCAAAAACGGGTTCAGAATTAACTGGTTGTCGCCGGCACGCATACCGCCGAAACCCATTACAAACGACATCCAGGTGCCGCCCATGCTGGTGATGTGCAGCCCGTCTTCTGTGTCGTTGTTGTAATCGTCGAGGTCGAGACGCGAAGTGCGCAGGTACATTTCGTACGATTTTTCACGGTAGCCGATTTTAGCTGCCAGAATGCTGTGAACGCAAGGCGAAAGCGACGATTCGTGTACGGTTATCGGTTCGTAAAAATCGAAATGACGTTTCAGTTCTTCTGCTGTAAAATCGTTTTCCAGCCAGAACATACTTTGCAGCGTGTCGGCCTGTTTGATGTAACACGAGCGCAGAATGCGGTCCCACGACCATTTCTGGTTGATTGGCCTGTGCGCTTTTGGAAGTTTGGCAACCGGAATAATTTCCTTATCGAGAAATCCATCCTGTTGCAGATAAATATTCCGTTGCTCGTCAAACGGGAAGTACATTTTTTCGATAATGTCCATCCATCGTTTTGTTTCCTTCAGCACATTCAATTTCCATTTCGAAATCATTTCGTCGTACAAATACGGAAACTCTTTCTGCAGATAATCAATTACTTCAAGAGTATATTTTAAAGTCCACACAGCCATGTAGCTGGTGTGGAAGTTGTTGTTTACGTTGTTTTCGTATTCGTTGGGGCCAGTAACACCCAGCATCACATATTTCTGCCGTGCTTCAGACCAGTTCACACGCTGGCTCCAGAACCGGCTGATACCCAGCAGAACTTCAAAACCATAAGGGGCGAGGTATTCCTTGTCGCCGGTGTATTTTACGTAATTGTAAATTGCGTAGGCAATGGCTCCGTTGCGGTGAATTTCCTCGAAAGTAATTTCCCATTCGTTGTGACATTCTTCACCATTGATTGTAACCATCGGATAAAGCGCAGCGCCATTGTCGAAACCCAGTTTCTGCGCGTTTTCAATAGCTTTTCCGAGATGACGATGGCGGTAAACAAGCAGCTTTTTTGAGATATCTTCGGATGCTGTACTCAGATAAAATGGCAAACAGTAAGCTTCGGTGTCCCAATAAGTTACCCCGCCATATTTTTCGCCGGTAAAACCTTTTGGCCCGATGTTCAGTCTTTCATCTTCGCCCGTGTAGGTTTGGTTTAGCTGAAAAATGTTGTACCTGATTCCCTGTTGGGCAGCTACATCGCCTTCAATCAGTATGTCGCTTGTTTCCCATTTTTCGAGCCAACTGTTTTTATGATTCTCAAAAAGGGTATCAAATCCCTGCTCACGGGCAAATCCGATGTATTTGGCTGCTTCATCTTTCAGTTTTTCGTTTTGAACATCGAGCGACGAAATTACCGATGCATATTTTTCAATGGTAATTATTTCGCCTTCTTTTATTTCAACTGATTGAGCAGCATCAATATATTTTTCGCGTGTCGAATTTTGAATATCCGATTGCACTTCCACACCATTTTTAAATACATTGAACCACATGCCGGTGCAAACTCGGAATTTTGTTTTCAGCGTTTCGATCGTCAGAAAACCTTCATTTTTACTGATTTCCTTTTCTGTCTCCACCCAGAATTTTTCGTCATAATTGGAGTCTTCGTTAAACACATCGCCATCGAGGTAAGGATTTACGCTGATATTTCCCGAAAAATTTAGCGCTTTCAGTGAATAGCGTACTGCACCGATGGTTGTGTTTTTAATGCTTACAAAACGTTGTGTATTCACCTCAACTCGGTTTCCGTTGGCCAGTTCGGCAACAAAACTACGGATAAGCAAGCCGTGTTGCATATTGAGTACCCGGTTAAACGAGAGCACTTTTGCTGTGGCAAGGTCGAGTTCAACACCGTTAATGGTGATGTTTATCCCAATCCAGTTGGTTGAGTTTATAATTTTGGCGAAGTATTCAGGGTAGCCGTTTTTCCACCAGCCCACGCGGGTTTTGTCGGGGTAATAAATACCGGCAACATACGAACCCCGGAGTGAATCGCCCGAATATTTTTCTTCGAAGTTGGCCCGTTGCCCCATTTTTCCGTTCCCGATACTGAAAAGACTTTCAGAAATCCGGTTTAGTTTTGGGTCGAAGCCTTCTTCTACAATCAACCACTCGTTATATTTTATGTAATCCTTCATTTTATATCTTCTAATTACTCTTTAGGACTATCAACATCATTTACAAAATACACTGTAACAGCAGCAATTATCATCGAAATTCCACCGGCTACAAGTGCCCAGATTGCATCGCTGTTAAAAAATTTACGCATTAAAAACCCAAGAATACTGGCCGCCAGAATTTGTGGAATCACAATAAAATAGTTGAAAATTCCCATGTAAACTCCCATTTTTTGCGCAGGCAGTGAACCGGTAAGAATTGCATAAGGCATCGACAAAATACTTGCCCAGGCAACGCCAATGGCAACCATCGAAATCAGCAATAAATATGGATTTGTAACAAACCAGAACGACAACAAACCCAACCCGCCTATTACAAGCGAAATAGCATGTGTTGTTTTACGGCTTGTATGCCGCGCCAGCACGGGTAATCCAAAAGCTACAATTGCAGCAAAACCGTTGTAAATACCGAAAAGCACACCTACCCAGTTGGCCCCTTCGTTATATAAAGCAGAAGTGGTGTCGGTGGTGCCGTAAATGTGCCCGGTAACCGCAGGTGTGGTATAAATCCACATGGCAAAAAGTGCAAACCACGAAAAGAACTGAACAACTGCCAGTTGACCCATGGTTTTTGGCATATTCACCATATCGGTAATAATTTCAACAAGCCCGTTTTTTGTACGGCCCGATTTGGTAAACAACCAGGTAACCAGCTGAATTACACCGTAACCAGCTAAACCTCCACCCAAAATGTAGAGTTCCTTTTCAAGCTGGTTTGCATACACAAACCAGATTAATACAAACCCCACCAGCAGAAACAAAATTCCGTTTCGCATAAAAACCTTCAGCATTTTGGCAGCAGGTTTATATTGAATAACGGCTGTTGGTGTGGTTTTAATTTTGTGCTCTTCAAAAGCCTTCATTTCGTCGGGCGAATACTCTTTCGACTTGATGATTGTCCACAAAACAGTGCTTAAAAAAACAACGCCTCCAATGTAAAACGACCATTTTACCGACGGAGGAATTATTCCTTCGGGAGCTGTATTTGCAATCCCCAGCCAATTTGTCATTGCATATGGAAGGAATGAAGCCACAATTGCCCCGGTGCCGATAAAAAAACTTTGCATTGCAAAACCCCTTGTACGCTGCTCCGATGGGAGGTTGTCCCCAACATAAGCGCGAAAAGGTTCCATGGTAATGTTTATCGAAGCATCCATGAGCCAGAGCGTACCAACAGCAATCCACAATGTGGGCGCGTTCGGCATAAACAACAGTGCCAGTGAGGCAAGTAATGCTCCACCCAGAAAATAAGGGCGCCTGCGACCCAGCCTTCCCCAGGTTTTATCGCTGTAATAGCCAACAATGGGTTGTATTATCAGTCCGGTTACCGGGGCGGCCAGCCAGTAAACCGCCAAACGGTCAACATCGCCGCCGAGGGTTTGAAAAATGCGCGAAACGTTGGCGTTTTGAAGGGCAAATCCAAACTGAATACCCAAAAACCCGAAACTCATATTCCAGATTTGCCAAAAACTCAACATCGGTTTTTTTGCCATAATTACTATGTATTTAAAATGATGTTTAACCGAAAACTAATTTCGGTTTTTGGAATTTCTGAGAGGTAAACGTGAAGTGTTTTTGTGAAAATTTGCCGGACAAATATATAATACTAAATTGTTAATCTCCAAATTCAACCCAACACACAATCGACTAAAAATGAACCGATTTTGTTTGAAAAGCTTATTTCAAACGTTTGCGGAGATTATGAAAAAATTTGAAAAAATCATGAATTTTCTTTTACCGAAGACCCGCGAACGATAAGATTGGCATTCAAAACCCTTGTTTCGAACGGATAGTTTTTGTTCTCGGCCAATATTCTTTTTAGCAGGATTTCGGTGGCAACCGTGCCCATTTCGTAGCCATGCTGGTCAACCGAAGTAAGCGCCGGATCTGTAATACCTGATAATCGTCCATCGGAAAAACCAACAACTGCAATCTGATTTGGAACTTTTACTCCCCTTTTTTGTAATGTATGCATTGCGCCAATGGCAGTGGTGTCGTTAACCGCAAAAATGCCGTCGATATTTGCTTTTTCATCCAGAATGCTTAGCACTGCGAGCCGGGCTTTTTCAAAATTATCAGCTTCCATAATCCATTCATTTCTGATTTCGAGTCCCGATTCCCTGAGCGCTTTTAAATATCCTTCTTTTCGTAATTGACCAATGAGCAGGTTTTGCGGGCCGGCAAAATGTACAATTTTTTTGCAGCCGCCTTCAATCATGTGACGTGTGGCGCGATAGGCAGCATCAAAATCATCAACAATAACCTGGTCAGCTTCAAAACCCGGAACCACACGATCATAAAAAACTACTGGCACTTCATTTTCCCTTATTTTATAAAAATGATCGAATTGTTGTGTTTCTTTTGAAATTGAAACAAGAATACCATCCACACGGTTGGCTAACAAAGTACGGGTATTCACCACTTCGCGATCGTATTTTTCGTTCGACTGGCAAATAATTACGTTGAATCCGGCATCATAAGCCACATCCTCAATACCACTGATTACCGACGAGAAAAAATAGTGTACAATTTCGGGTATAATAACGCCAATGGTGTTGCTGCGGCGCTGTTTCAGGCTTAAAGCAACTGCGTTGGGCTGGTAGTTGAGTTTCCGGGCTAGTTCGTTCACTGCAATTTTGGTTTCCTCACTGATATCCGGGTGATTTTTCAATGCCCTCGAAACCGTTGAAGGCGAAATCTTTAATTCGCGTGCAATATCTTTTATGGTAATAATTCCGCTGTTCATAGTTCAATAGACCGTTTTCAGCTGTAATGGTTTATTGGCATTTTGCTGATTCAGTTGCATAAAAATAGCAATAATCTATACAAAGATTGATAATATGTTTTGTTTTTAAATCTGCCGCCTGAAAAAACAAACTCTGCTGTCAACTTTTTTGTTAAAAATTTACCTACCAGCACCTACCTGTTGTAAAACATATTCGATGCAAACGAAACCGCAAACGTTTGCAGTTTTTTGTTGATTACAATTTGTTAACATGGTTTAACGATTTTTTTACATTCGCCCCGGAATTGTACGTGAAGTTAAAAATGTGAAGTGTTTTTCTGTTGATAATTTGCCGATTTTGAGACAGTTAAATTTTTAACAATCGTATTAAGGATTATAAACTAATAACTTTAAAAAATGAGAATCATTCTTAAACAACTTAAGGTTTTATTGTTTATGGCTGCGTTAATAATCTCAACCACAGGTTACGCGCAGGTAAAAACAATTAGCGGAAAAGTTACCGATTCAGGCAACGGTGAAGCGCTGCCCGGTGTGAGTGTAGTTATAAAAGGAACTACCAAAGGAACTGCGACAAACTTTGACGGTGAGTTTAAACTCGATGTTGAAGCAAACCAGACTCTTCTTTTTTCATTCATTGGCTACACCCCGCAAGAAGTGGTGGTTGGCAGCGGAAATGTGGTTAATGTACAGTTAGCACAATCAATCGAAAGTCTCGAAGAAGTTGTGGTAATTGGTTATGGATCGGTTAAAAAAGAAGATGCCACAGGTTCGGTTCAGGCAGTAACTTCTGAAGATTTTAACCCTGGAGCCATTGTAACTCCCGAAGCTTTAATTACCGGAAAAATTGCCGGAGTTCAGATTACCAACGGCGGTGGTTCGCCCGGTGAAGGTGCAACCATCCGCATCAGGGGAGGTTCTTCGCTTTCGGCAAGTAACGATCCGCTTTTTGTAATCGACGGCGTTCCGGTTGATAACGACGGTATTTCGGGAATGAAAAACCCGTTAAGCACAATCAACGCAAATGATATAGAAACTTTCACCGTGTTGAAAGATGCTTCGGCAACCGCAATTTACGGTTCGCGCGCATCAAACGGCGTTGTGATTATCACTACTAAAAAAGGACAGAAAGGCAATCCGCTGAAAATTAATTACAACCAGTATTTTGCAATCAGCAGTCCGATTAACCAGGTTCCGGTTTTAAATGCCGATGAGTTCCGTACACTGGTTACCGACTTACACGGAGATAATGAGAATGCAATGAAACTGTTGGGGAATTCCAACACCAACTGGCAGGACGAAATCTACCAGACTGCTATCGGAATTGACCACAATCTCGGTCTAACCGGAAATATTTTCAATCAGCCATTCCGTGCTTCTGTTGGTTACACCAACCAGGATGGTATTCTGAAAACCGACTGGATGGGTCGCTGGACAGGTTCGCTTGGATTTAACCCATCGTTTTTAGAAGATCATTTACGCGTGAATATCAACCTGAAAGGAATGTTGATTGACAACGAATTTGCCAATCGCGGTGCTATTGGTTCAGCAGTTGGATTCGACCCTACACAATCGGTGAACGAATCAAACAATTTTGGCGGCTATTTTTATTGGAAACAACCCAACGGCGACCCGATTACACCGACCACCTACAACCCTGTAGCTCAATTAAATATGGTTGACGACAGGGCCAATGTACAACGCAGTCTTGGAAATATTCAGTTTGATTATCGCTTTCATTTCCTCCCCGACCTGCGTGCCAACCTGAATATGGGTTACGATATTTCAAAAAGTGAAGGAACAGGCAACACCCCTGAAAATGCTCCCTGGTCGTATGATAAACTAAAAGGTGGCGGGAACAGTTCAGTTTACTCACAGGATAAAAAGAACACCCTGTTAGATTTCTATCTCAACTATGTAAAAGATGTTGAATCGATTAAAAGCAAATTCGATTTAATGGCCGGTTATTCATGGCAACATTTCTGGAGAGCTAACGAATCGCGCAGCACAAACGTAAAAGGTACAGTTGTTTATTCTGACCTCGATTTTGAAACCGAAAGTTACTTGGTTTCATTTTTCGGACGTTTCAACTATTCATTGATGGATAGATACTTGTTGACTTTTACTTTGCGTAATGACGGTTCTTCACGCTTTTCGCCCGAAACCCGCTGGAGTCTTTTCCCATCAGCTGCGTTTGCCTGGAAAATCAAGGAAGAATCATTTCTCCGCGATTCAAAAGTGCTTTCTGATTTGAAATTGCGTTTGGGTTACGGTGTTACCGGTCAGCAAAACATTACCAATGACAATGATTATCCGTACATGCCTAATTATACATATGGTGAACCAACTGCACAATACCAGTTCGGTGATACTTTTTATACAACAATTCGACCGGAAGGTTATGATGCCAACATCAAATGGGAAGAAACTACCACTTATAACATTGGGTTGGATTACGGTTTTGTGGATAACAGAATTAATGGTGCCATCGATTTTTATCAGCGCAACACCAACGACCTTATCAACTTTATCCCGGTTCCGGCAGGTACAAACCTTACCAACTACATACTTACCAATGTTGGTAATCTTGAAAACCGCGGGGTTGAATTTACCATCAACACAATTCCTGTTTCTACAAAAGATTTAACCTGGGAAATCGGCTTAAACGCCACTTATCAGGAAACCGAAATTACCAAACTTACTGCCAACGAAGACCCAACTTATATTGGTGTTCAGGTTGGAGGTATTTCGGGAGCTGTTGGTAATACCATTCAGATTCACTCTGTTGGTTATGCACCAAACTCATTCTTTGTTTATGAGCAGGTTTACGACGATGCAGGAAAACCAATTGAAGGACTTTTTGTTGACCGTAACGGCGACAAAGTAATAACCAACGACGACCGCTACCGTTACAACAAACCTGCTGCCGACGTTTTTATGGGTTTCTCATCAAAACTGAATTACAAAAACTGGGATTTTGGATTTAACGGAAGGATTAGCCTTGGCAACTATGTATATAACAACATTTGGTCTGGTCAGTCAACAGCGTATGTTTACCAGTCAACCGGCGTACTTAATAATGTTCACGAAAGTGCACTTTATACCGGGTTCGAAAACCCGAAATATTTCTCCGATTACTATGTTCAGCACGCTTCGTTCCTGAAGTTAGACAACCTGAATATTGGTTATACATTCACCAACTTTTACAACAGCCGGATGAAAATCAGGTTGTATGGTACAGCTCAGAATTTATTCACTTTAACCGAATACGAAGGACTTGATCCGGAAATTGCAGGTGGCATCGACAACAACTCGTATCCACGTCCGCGCACTTTCATGTTTGGTGTAAATGTTGATTTTTAATCGTAAAAAGTAAGTAACGATGAATACAAGGAAATTAAAATTAATAAGTGTATTTGCCGCACTACTCGTGGCATTTACTGCGTGTGTGAAGGATCTGGATACCTTGCCTCTTGACAAAGATGTGATTACTTCGGAGGATGTTTATTCAAATCCCGACAACTACATACACGTTCTGGCAAAATTATATGCTGGTTTAGCAGTGAGCGGCCAGCAGGGACCTGCCGGGATGAACGACCTCAGCGGGTTGGACGAAGGTTTCGGCCAATACCTGCGTGCCTACTGGTATGCACAGGAATTACCAACCGACGAAGCCGTAATTGGCTGGAACGATGGTAACCTGCGCGATTATCACGATATGGACTGGACATCAAACAACGAGTTCATCTCGAACATGTACTACCGTGTTTTTTACCAGATTGCGCTTTGCAACGAATTTATCCGCGAAAGCTCTGCTGAAAAACTTGCCGACCGTGGTATTCCTGAAACAAACCGTGCCGAGATTGGTTTGTACCGCGAAGAAGCCCGCTTTCTGCGTGCTCTCAGCTACTGGCACGCACTCGATATGTTTGGAAACGTTCCGTTTGTAACCGAAGAAGATAAAGTAGGCGCATTTAATCCTGAACAGATTTCGCGTGCCGACCTTTTTGCCTATGTTGAATCGGAATTGCTGGCCATTGAAAACAGTTTGCAGGATGCTTCGCAGGCTGAATATGGCCGTGCCAGCAAAGCTGCTGTGTGGACGCTGCTTGCCAAGTTGTATTTGAATGCCGAAGTTTATACCGGCCAGAAAAAATACACTGAAAGTTTAACATACAGTAAAAAAGTAATCGATGCAGGATTCGCTCTCGAAAGCAACTATCAGAACCTGTTTTTGGCTGATAACCATAACTCAGATGAAGTTATTTTTGCAATCACGCAGGACGGTTTAAAAACACAAACCTGGGGTGGAACTACTTTCATCATTCACGCCGCAGTAGGTGGAAGCATGAACCCGGCTGATTATGGTGTTAACGGTGGATGGGGCGGTTTACGCACAACCAAAGAATTTGTAAGCAAATTCATGAACATCGATGGTTTGAAAAGCGCTGTAAAAACAAAAAGTGCAAAAGATTACCCGATGATTTATGTACCCGGTGGATACCAGAAAGCTGCAGGATACAGCGAAGGCGACTGGTCGCCGGCTGATGCTCCGAACCTGGCATCGGTAAATTCTGATAACAATTACGAAGGCTACATTTATTTCTCGAAAGAAGGCGATGAGTACAAATTTACCCAAGGCCCGAACTGGGATGTAAACTGGGGCGACAATGGTGCTGATGGTACACTCGAATCGGGTGGAGCCAACCTGAAAGCCCCGGCTACAGGGTTGTACAAAATCAATGTAAATCTTAACGATTATCTTGTAACTTCAGTTAAAACCGACTGGGGAATCATTGGCGATGCCACTCCAACCGGATGGGACAGCGATACAAACATGGATTTCGACCCTGTAACTAAAGAATGGAGTCTGATTATCGAACTTAAAAAAGGTTCGTTTAAATTCCGTGCAAACGATGGTTGGGATATCAACTTTGGCGATGCCGGCGCAAACGGAACACTTGAGTACGGTGCCGACAACATTGCGATTGCAGAGGCTGGTAAATACAAAATCATCATGAAACTCGGAACACCTGATTATACTTACACTGTAGAAAAATTCAGTTCCGATGGCCGTCCGATGTTCTACACCGATGGACAACAGATTGAAATCGATAACCTGTTCGAATTTACCCATGGTTATGCAATTGGTAAATGGAAAAACGTTACTTCGGCTGGCGTAACAGGCTCAGACCTGACTCACACCGACACCGATTTCCCGATGTTCCGTTTGGGCGATGTTTACCTGATGTACGCCGAAGCAGTATTGCGCGGTGGTAGCGGCGGCGATGCAGGAACTGCATTAAACTATGTAAACCAGTTACGTACAAGAGCTTATGGAGACACCGGTGGAAATATTACTTCAGCTGAACTGAATCTCGATTTCATCCTCGATGAAAGAGCACGTGAATTATACTGGGAAGCAACCCGCCGTACCGACCTTATCCGTTTTGGAAAATTCTCGGGCGGAGATTACATCTGGACCTGGAAAGGAGCTGTGAAAGAAGGAAAAACAACCGATGCCAAATTTAACATTTACCCGATTCCGGCAGCCGATGTAATTGCTAATCCAAATCTGACACAAAACACAGGTTATTAATTTCAACTTTAAAAACAAGTGAACATGAAAAAAATAATCATCATATTATTAGCATTCGGATTCATCTTCCAGTCGTGTTTATACAAAAACGAGGCAGTTGATCCGGTAATCGGGGTATTTAAAGCTCCGGTAATGGACGACGTTGCAGGCGAATATGTTTTAACCGAAGAAACAGCCGGCGATGTTTTTAAAACCTTTACCTGGTCGGAAGCTGACTACGGCTTTCAATCGGCTACCACCTATTCGGTTCAGATTGATTTTGCCGGAAAAAGCTTTGCAACTGCTGTTGAATTGGCCAACACCACTGCAACTACTGCAAGTATTACTGTGGGTGCCATCAACCAGAAATTACTGGCGATGGGTGCAAAAACCAATGTACCAACAGCTTTCGAAGTTCGAGTGGTTGCCAAAGTCAGCGACTATGCACAGGTGCTACCATCGAATACTCCGGTAATGAATATTCTGCCATACAAAGTGGTTATCATTTACCCATCACTTTACCTGCCGGGAAGTTACCAGGCAGCAAGCGGCTACGGTTCCGACTGGAGTCCGAATCTCGCACAGCAGATTTATTCAGTAAAATCAAACAACAAATACGAAGGTTATGTGAATATGGCCGGAAGCGGTATCAAATTCAAATTTACCGACGAACCCAACTGGGATGTTAACTGGGGCGATGATGCTTTTAACGGCACGCTTGAACCCAATGGTGCTGATATTCCGGTTGCAGAACCTGGTTACTACCGTATTAAAGCCGACATTACCGCGCTTACCTATTCAATCATGAAAACCGACTGGGGTTTAATAGGCGATGCAACACCCGGTGGCTGGGATGCTGATACCAACATGACTTATGATACAGCTACAAAAACATGGACTGTTACGGTAAATCTGAATGCCGGCAAAGTGAAATTCCGTGCCAACGATGCATGGGATTTAAACTATGGCGATAACGATTTCGACGGGACAATGGAAGAAGGCGGCGCTGACATTCCTGTGGCTGCAGCCGGTAGTTATACTGTAACGCTCAACCTCGAAGTAGCAGGTTATGCCTACGAAATCAAAAAGAATTAAGTTTAGTTAGATAAACAGGGGGCTTGTCCGGAACGTTCCGGGCGGCCCCTTTGTTTTTAAATATTACACATCATGTTTTCAAAATTAAGTTTTCTCTTCGCATTTATTATTCTGCAATTTTTTGCTGTTGCGCAAATCACAACCGTACCCGAACTGCCTGTGGCAACACAAAAAGTCACCATCACTTTCGACTCATCGAAAGAAAGCAGGCTGGGCTATTTTACCGGTGATTTGTATGCCCATACAGGAGTTATTATCGAAGGGAAAACCGACTGGCAACATGTGATTGAAAGCTGGGGAAACAATACCACCCAACCCAAACTTACAAACAAGGGCAACGGAATTTATGAACTCGAAATTTCTCCCGATGTAAATCAGTTTTATTCGGTTACTGCCGGCGAAAAAGTGCAGAAAATGGCTTTTGTTTTTCGTTCTTCCGACGGCACAAAACAAACCAACGACCTTTTTGTAAATGTATATTCCGAAGGTTTGGTCATCGAAATTGGCCAGCCAGCCAACAATGCAATTGTTGCAATAAACCAGGCAATTACCATTTCGGCAACCTCATCAGAAACCGCCACCCAGAAACTTTTTGTTGGTGAAACATTGTTAACACAAAATACCGGAACCTCAATTTCAGCAAACTATACTTTTACCGGAAGCGGCAGCTTCTGGATTATTGCCGAAGCTTCGGCAAACAGTAAAACCGAACGCGATTCGGCAAAAATATTTGTAAGAAACGATGTTGAAAATCAACCCAAACCAGTGGCTTACCAGAAAGGTATCAATTATCCGTCTGCCAGTTCAGCAGCACTTGTATTGTGGGCGCCAAACAAGGAATTTGTGTATGTTCTGAGCGATTTTAACAACTGGCAACCCGACAACAATTTTATGATGAAAAAAGACGGCGACTTTTTCTGGCTCGAAATCAATAATCTCGAACCCGGTAAAGAGTACATTTTTCAATACCTGATCGATGGAAATATTAAAATTGCCGACCCCTACACCGAAAAAATATCAGACCCCTGGAATGACCAGTACATTCCGGCAACAGTTTACCCTGATTTAATTGCTTACCCAACAGGAAAAACGGAAGGAATCGCCTCTGTTCTTCAACCCGGACAGCAGGAATACGCCTGGGAGGTAAACAACTTTCAAGCTCCTGCAAAAGAAAAACTTGTGATTTACGAAATGCTGGTTCGCGATTTTATGACTGAACACAGTTACAATTCAGTAATCGAAAAACTCGATTATCTCGAAGATTTGCGGGTAAACGTTTTAGAGCTGATGCCGGTTAACGAGTTTGAAGGCAACAGCAGCTGGGGTTACAACCCATCGTTTTATTTTGCCCCCGACAAGTATTACGGCCCGAAAAACGACCTGAAAAAACTGATTGACGAATGCCATAAACGCGGAATTGCTGTGGTTATCGATATGGTTTTGAATCATAGCTATGGTCAAAGCCCGTTTGTACAGATGTACATGGACAACTGGACGATTACTGCAGACAACCCCTGGTACAACCAGCAAAGCAACTTTCAGAACACCAGTTTGCAGTGGGGTTTTGATTTTAACCACGAAAGCCTTGCCACCCGCGAACTGGTTGACAGTGTGAATGCTTTCTGGATGAATGAGTACAAAGTGGATGGTTTCAGGTTCGACTTTACAAAAGGCTTTTCGAATACACCCTACAGTTCATCGAGTTGGGGAAGTGAATACGATGCGCCACGTATCGCCAACCTGAAACGCATGACTACTGAAATTTGGAAAAGAAATGCCGATGCTTTTGTGATTTTTGAACATCTGGCCGACAATTCGGAAGAAACCGAATTAGCCAATTCAGGAATTATGCTTTGGGGTAACATGCACGGTAGTTACAACGAAGCTGCCCGCGGAAATGCAGCAAATTCAAACCTTTCGTGGGCTGTTTACAGCAACCGTGGCTGGAACTCACCTAACCTGGTTTCGTACCCCGAAAGCCACGACGAGGAACGGATAATGTACACCATAAAACAAACCGGACTGAGCAATGACACCTACAACATAAAAAACCAGACAACCGCGCTGAAACGAATTGAACTGAATGCCTTTTTTCATATTCCACTACCCGGCCCGAAAATGATTTGGCAGTTTGGCGAACGCGGCTACGACCAGTCGATTAACCGTTGCGAAAACGGAACTATCAGCAACGATTGCAGGTTATCGCCAAAACCTCCCTATTGGCAATACCTCGATAACCCCGACAGAATTTCACTTTTTCATGTAATGGCAAAACTGAACGAGTTAAAACAAACTTACCCCGAGTTTAGTCCCGAAAGCTTTTCGACCGAATTAACCGGTGCTGTAAAATGGTTCAAGCTTACCTCCGGAACCAATCATGTTTTAGCTGTTGGGAACTTCGATATTATCGAAAAATCAGCCAGTGTAACTTTTCCAACCATCGGAAAATGGTATGAGTTTTTCAGCCGCGATTCGGTTGAAATCAGTACAGCCAGTCAATCGATGCCACTTGCACCGGGAGAATACAGGCTGTATTCAACCCGGAAATTTGACGACCCGCATGTGGTAACTGAAAACAAAACCGAAATGAAACAAAGTGAAATCAGGGTTTATCCAAATCCGGCACAAAACGAAATCAATATTTTGGCGGCTGAAAATTTCTCAGAAGTGATGGTGTTTTCGGTTACAGGAAAAAAGGTTTTACACGCAAAACCCGGGTTTGTTAATCAATTACAACTGAATACTGAAACACTTGTACCGGGAATTTATCTGCTGAGAGTAATTCAGAACAACCAGCATTCAACCTTAAAATTTATAAAAGAATAGGAGGAGCTGGATGATTCTTCGGTACGTTCGCCGTATCAGAACGTCTGTGGTTCAAAGTAGAAGTATGTGGGCATCAACTTGTGCCCGGGAGTGGGGTTCTTCAGATTCAGTCCCTTCGAAACTAATTGAAGGTAGTTAATCCAGTATTAAATACCAGTATCAAATTCCAAATCTCAAGCATCAAATTCCAGTATCCCAAATCCAGTATCAATTTCTGTATCCAGTATCAAATTCCAAAATCCAGTATCGATTATCCGCCTACCTGCCAATCCACTGTTCAGGATTGAGTTTCTGATTTTCGAGCCAAACCTGAAATTTAAGAATGGTTTTGTTGCTGTCGTCGGTATCAGTAAAAACAGTGCCAATTTCCTGTTTGGTTTTTACCTTGTCGCCCATTTTTACAGTCACCTCGCGCAGGTTTGAATACACGCTGAGGTATTTGCCATGCCGGATGATAACTGCTGTATTTCCCCCGGTAATACCAAATACGCGGGTTACCTCGCCGTTAAACACAGCACGCGCTTTAGCTCCTTTTTCGGTGGTAATGTTAATACCGTTGTTGCGGGTTTGCACGTTGGTAAGTACAGGGTGCTGGTTAATGCCGAAATGTTCGGTTATCACACCACGTTCAACCGGCCAGGGGAGGCGGCCTTTGTTTTGTGCAAAATTATCGCCCACCAGTTTTTGCTCGGGTGTAAGCGAAAGCCCCGTGGTGCCGGGTTTGGCGCTTTTCTTTGCCTCTTCGGCAATGATGCGCTCGATTTCGCGCTCAAGCTGTTGTTCGGTTTTTTGCTGTTGTTCAAGCTTTTTCCTCAACGACTTCTGCTCCTTCTTTAGTTTTTGCAGTTCGGCATTTTTCTGTAGTTTCTCCTGGGAGAGTTGAACTGCTTCCTTTTTTGTATCGTTTACCAGTTGCAGTTTTATCAGTTTCTGCTCTTCCAGCTTTTTCATTTTTTCGTCTAACAACGATTGAATGGTTTCGATAACTGCTGCCTGATTTTGCCTGTACGTAGTGTAATGCTTCATATACAGGTAGCGACGATAGGCCTGGTTAACATTGTCGGCCGAAAGCAGGAACAAAACCTGGTCGTAGGCATTCCGGTTGCGGTACGCGAGCCTTATCATATCTGCGTATTCCTTTTTCAGGCTTGTTAAATCAGATTTTATTAATCTTATTGCCAGTGTATTGTTTTCGATAAGCTGCTGGTAGATACTAATTTCGCCGCTGATTGTGGTAATGACTGAGTTGCGCTGTTCAATTTGTTTGTTTAACAACCTTACTTTGTTTAGCGAGGTACTCTGGCTTTTCTGAACTTCGTTCAGCAACTTACTGGTATATTTTATCTGGTTCTCGGCTTCCTGTTTCTTCTTTTTCAGTTCTTCAACCGATTGGGAAAAAACGCTGGAAAAGAGAATGATACAGAAACCGGTAAGCAGTAGTACTCTCATTCTGACAGCCATTGAATTGTTTTTGCGAAAGTAACAGTTTAGCGGTTAGTTTACTTTAATCTGTTCATATTTTTCGGGAATACTGAGGTGGAACGGTTCAGGTTTTCCTGTCGAAAAGCTACTCATGCGCACGTTTAACTCCACATTTTCGTCTTCGGATTCAAGTTTCATATCAATAGCGCCGGGATAATTTTTACCTTCCAGCATTACAAAATCGCCAAAGTTCATCTGCATTTTGCGGTTGTTGGTTTTGTCGGCAATAATCAGCCGTGTAAGTGCAAAATTACCCGGGTTGAAATACATTTTCTGAAGAATCAGCGCATTATCATCCAGTCGTTTTAACCGACGTTCAATTTTGTTGGGTTTTGCCTTTTGTTCGAGCCTCATCACTTTTCGCTCGCGCTCCGACTGTAAAACATACATCCCTTCTTCAACCGAAGAGACAAAGGTTTTGAAATCCTTATCTTTCTCGTCGTTGCGATATGAAAATGCACTGTTTGAAAGTATAGACTGTATGGTGGCAAAATCAAGGTCGATATTCAGAAAACGGCTGAGATAGGTGTAATCATCCACAAAATAATTCCTGTCGATGTAGTTTACATAAATCACGCTGTCGGGCGTTAGTAAAACACGGCCAACGGGAATGTTCAGCTTTGTAATTGAGGCTAGTATTTTTTCGTCTCTGACTGCTTTTATACTGATGCGGAATGAGGCGCGTGTCTGGCTATTCGAAAACTGGCAGTTGATACGCCCGATGTTCAGGTAATCATACGAAAGTCCTGTATTCTCAATGTTTTTAAGCAGTTTGGCAGCGCCAATGGGTTTTATGTTTGCGGTTTTAATTTCGCGTGGCGCTTTACACGACGAAAGTGCTGTCGCCAACAAAAAAACGGCTACAAGTATTTTCGATACAACTCCCTTCCCCATTGTTCTTATTCTGCAATGTATTTCTGTTCTTTAATTTTGCGTTTCAGCACTTCCGATGTACCTCCGTTGTTCATCGCCTTTTCCCAATACTGTTTTGCTTCATCGAGTTTGTTGAGCATAAAAAGTATATCGCCATAATGTTCAAACATCACGGCGCTGGTTTCGGTGCTGTATTTTATGGCCGATTCCATGTAAAATTTTGCCAGTGTGTAGTTGCCTTTTTTAAACAAAACCCAGGCATAAGTATCGAGGTAAGTTGCATTATCGGGAAAACGTTCGATTACTTTTCCGCTCATGCGTTCGGCTTTATCGAGGTCGCGGCCTACAAGCGAAAGGTAATAGGCGTAGTTGTTGAGCCCCACATAATTGTCGGGGCTGAGTTCTACCGAGCGGTCGAAGAGTTTAAAAGCTTCATCAACCTGGTTTAGTTTGTACAGCGCCTCACCTTTCAGCATCAGAAACTGGCCTTTTAAAGGCTGGTTATCCACAATAAAATCCATTCCCTCGTCTAAAATCACAATGGCATCATTGTATTTTTCAAGCTGAATACAGGCCACACCGTCAAGTAGGTAAACGCTGGGCTGGTTGGGGTATAAACCGGCTGCTTTTTGTCCGTGTTCGTGCAACGCCTGCCAGTCCTGTAAATCATTGTCGATAAACAGCAGACGTTCCCAAAGCATAAAATCGTTATTGCCGCTTTCGATGGCGTTCAACAGCGCGTCCCTACCCTCTTTCAGCTGACCTTTTCTGAGCAGGTAATCGGCCTGAATGGTATAAACCATCGGGTCACCGGGATGATTTTCGAGCAAAACCTGAATCAGTTCTGCTTCGCGTTCATCTGTCAGTTTCGCTTCGTCGCGGTTCGAGACCAGCATCATGTACAACTGCATTTTGGTTTGCAGCTCCACGTTTTTGCTTTCGAAACCCTTTTTTGTTTCGGCAAACGACTTTTCAGCATCGTTATTTTCAAGGTAGTAATTGGCCAGCGAAAAATGTACAAACCCGCTTTCTGGGTCAATTTCGAGTATTTTATTATAATATTTCAGTGCATTTTCATTGTCACCCACACTTTGGTACAAGTCGGCCATCAGCCCGTAATAACGAGGTTCAGTGGGGTCGTGCTGAATGAGTTTTTCAATTTCGGCAAAAGCTTTTTCGGGTTGTTTGTTCAGCACGTACAACTCCTGAATGGCCACCGAAATCTGGTCGTTGATTCCTGTTTTTGCCTCTAATTGCCTGTAAGCTTCGATGGCTTCGGGATATTTTTGAGAGTTGGTAAGCATCAGCGCTTTCGAGTAAAGGAATTCGAGATTTTCGGGGTCCGATTTTACAAGTTCAGTATAAAGCACTGCCGCTTCGTCGAACTTGCGGGTTTGCTGATAAATCTGGGCAAGCAGCTGTTTGTACCAGCTGTTTCCGGGGTTGATTCCGATGGCTTTTTCGAGCAGCAACGATGCGCTTGTAAAATCTTTGTTTGTGGCATGAATATCGGCCAACTCGTACATTGCAGTCGATGATTTCGGATCGATTTCAAGACAACTTGATAACAGTTGTACTGCATTTTGCGGATTGCCCAACATGCGCTGTTTTAAAGCTTCAGAAAACAGAAAGTCAAATTCCATTTGCTTTTTCTCGCTGTTTACTTGTTGTTGCTGATCAACAGCGGCTGCAACCACTTGTTGTTCAGTAATTTTTTTACTTCCCCCGCACGAAATAAGCATGGCAGCCATTACCGCTGCTCCAAATATTTTGTTTGTAATCTTCATCATTTTTTACTTTTTCCCGGTGTGGCCAAATCCGCCTTCACCTCTGGCTGTATCTTCGAGTTTCTCCACCAGGTTCCACTGCACAGTTTCGTGCGAGGCAACAACCATCTGGCAAATCCGCTCTCCGTTTTCAATAACAAACTCTTCGGCTGAAAGGTTAATTAAAATGATACCTATTTCGCCCCGGTAATCGGCATCGATGGTTCCCGGCGAGTTGAGCACTGTAATTCCCTTTTTCAAAGCCAGTCCGCTACGGGGCCTGATTTGTGCCTCGTAACCTTCTGGAAGCTCAATGTAAAGCCCTGTGGGAATGAGTTTTCGCTCCATCGGTTTTAAAACCACCGGTGCGTTTAAACTTGCCCTGAGATCCATCCCTGCCGAAAGTTTTGTACTATATGCCGGCAATTCGTTATCCGATTTGTTTACTATTTTAATTTCCATTGAACAGTCCAAATTTTTGAGAACCGCAAAGATATTGAAATATAGATAGATTGAAAATTAAAAAAACGTAATGACTTGTGATTCTGTTCTCAAATCGGCTGTTTATACAAACATCAGGCTCGCCGAAATTTCGTCGGAAACAAACCAGCCTTTTGGCGTGAGTGTAACCGTTTCGCCGGTTTGAACCGCCAGCCCCGAACGCAGGTATTTTTCGATATTCTCGTGAAAATAAGCAGCTTTCTCCTCCCCGAATTGGTTTTGAATTTCGCCAACCGAAACGCCCCAAATTGTACGGATGCGCGTTAATACGTACTCGTTGTAGCGGTTGGCATCGGTAAGTATTTCTTCTTCTGAAAAAGCTTCGTTTAGTGCGATGGCTTTGATGTATTTTTCGGTGTGGGCCACGTTCCATCTTCGCGAATACCCGTTAAACGAGTGTGCCGACGGCCCGAGACCAAGGTATTTTTTGCCAGTCCAGTACGAAGTATTGTGTTTCGAATACATGCCTTTACGGGCAAAATTCGATATTTCGTAATGCTCAAAACCGTTTTCACGGGCCAAAGCCACAAGCGTTTCAAACTGACTGATGCTTTCGGTTTCAGTAAGCTGTTTCAATGTGCCTTTTTTCAGCCAGGTGTTGAACGGTGTCCCCTCGTGGTAGGTTAGGTGGTAGGCCGAAAGATGTGTAACCGGCAGGCTGAAAACCTTTTGCAAATCGGCTTTCCATTGCTGGTTGGTTAACCCGGGCAACCCGTAAATAAAATCGACACTGATATCGTTAAAACCTGTGTTTACTGCATTCTCAATGGCTTCAACCGCCTGACCGGAATCGTGGCGGCGGTTCATTTTTTTGAGCTGTTCATCCTGAAACGACTGAATTCCGATGCTCAACCGGCGGACTCCGGCGTTGTAAATCTGTTGTAAATAGCTTGTTGTAAGGTCGTCGGGGTTGGCTTCGAGCGTGATTTCAAGTCCTGATGAAATTGGAAAGTGACCGCGAACAAAACCAATGATTTCGCTTAAATCCTGTTCTGCAAGTACTGAAGGTGTTCCTCCTCCGAAATAGAGCGTTTCCACTGTTTCGCCGCCGAGATAATTTGTGCGAAGCAGTATTTCGGTTTTCAGCGCCTGCAGGTATCTGCCTAGCAACGAAGTGTTTACCGTTTTGTAAAAATCGCAGTAATAACACTTTTGCCGGCAAAATGGAATATGAATGTAAATACCTGCCATTGTAATTTTTAAGTAACAGTTGTCATTCTGATGTGTCGTTAAAAAAGCGTAATATTGCGGCGCACGGCGCTTGAAACCTCAATGTTTTACAGCATTCCGGGCTCACAGAAAAACAAAAAAATGAAACTGTTTTATTTTTGGAAACCTTTTTTATGGCTGGCGCTCATCTGTTATGCGCTTTTTATTCCAGCCAGCGACCTTCCGGTGAAACCATTTCTGAACATTCCTCACTTCGACAAAATGGTTCATTTTACGCTGTTTTTTGTATTCTGTGTTTTCCTTTTACGCCCTTTAAAAAAGCTGAAAACTTCATTTTATTTCTGGGCCCCGGCTATTTCTGTTGCGTTGAGTGCGTTGCTCGAATTCAGTCAGCGAATTGTAACTCCGTCGCGTGCCAGCGATTTTTACGATTTTCTTGCCAATGCCACCGGCGTACTTGCAGCCACTTTGTTTTTCAGGCTGTTTGTTGTAAACCGCCAATGGGAAAAACTCTTTTAAAGTTTTATAAAATCCTCGTATTTATCAATGTCGCTGCTTACAATGGCCAGCGTGGTGTCTTTGTAAAACGAACAAATTTCTTTGCGCAGTTTATCGTACTGTGAGTGAACCGGGCATAACGGTTTCGAAGGGTCGTGGGTTTTGCACGGCTCCAGCGTAATAAGGCAGTTGGTAAAAAACTCTTCGCCATCAACTTTGGTTACAATGTCCCAAAGTGTAATGTTTTCGGGCTTTTTGCCCAACGAAAACCCGCCGTTTGGTCCTTTTGTTGAAACCAATAATTTCTGTTTTACTAAATTTTGCAGAATTTTACCCAGGAAAGGCGACGATAAACCAAGGTCTTCCGAAATCTTTTTAATCCCGATACGGTTGTCTTGCTCCGAATATTTTCCGAGATAAATGAGTGCTCTGAGCGCATACTTACAGGTGTTCGACAACATATTACTATTTTTTTAAATTTATTTTCCAGGTTTCGCTGAATGAGTATTGTGCAAACTGCGGAAACTCTTTCTCCTTCCCTAAAATCGAGGGGTTTAGTTTTGCCAGTTTGTTTTTCAACGTTCCATTTACAATATCGAGGTTTTGTCTTTTTTTCAGCGCCCACCCCATCGCTTTCATTCCAGCATTCCAACTAAAATCACCCGGGTTTTGTTCAACTGCTTTTTTACGGTTCAGCAACAGCAAATCGTGCAACGGAATTTTTACCGGACAAACTTCAGTACATGCGCCGCAAACGGTGCAGGCAAAACTGAGGTGATTGTAATCTTCAAATCCTTTCAGAAAAGGGGTAATCACCGATCCGATGGGACCGCTGTAAGTGGTGTTGTAAGTGTATCCGCCCACATTTTTGTAAATGGGGCAGGCATTCAAACAGGCGCCGCAACGAATGCATTTCAGCGCTTTGTAATGTTCTTCTTCGGCTGCGATAGTTGAGCGGTTGTTATCGAGTAAAACCACCACCATTTTTTCGGGACCGTTGGCTTCACCGGGTTTTCGGGGCCCGGTAATCAGCGAGTTGTAAACCGTGAGCTGCTGACCGGTTCCAAGCGCGGCAAGCAGTGGTAAAAACAATGGCAAATGTTTTATCGACGGCAATATTTTTTCGATTCCGGCAATGGCAATGTGTACTTTCGGAAATGCTACCGACATAAAACCGTTTCCTTCGTTTTCAGTAAGCAGAATTCCACCCACGTCGGCCACCAGAAAATTGGCTCCCGAGATACCCACTTCAGCCGAAGTAAATTTTTCGCGTAAAACTTTCCGCACAAAAAGTGTGATTTCCTGCGGTGTTGACCCGGGTTTCATGTTAAACTTCCGGGCAAAAAGCTCCGCCACATCTTCTTTCGATTTGTGCATGGCAGGTGTAAGAATGTGGTAAGGTTTTTCGCCGGCAACCTGAACAATAAATTCGCCCAAATCGGTTTCAACGGGTTCGATATGATTTTTTTCGAGGTTTTCGTTGAGCTCAAGCTCTTCCGAAATCATCGATTTGCTTTTAACAAGCATTTCAGCACCAGCTTCTTTCGACACCCGAATAATTTCGGCCACAGCTTCCTCTCCGTTTCGCGCCCAAATTACCTGAATGTTGTTCTTCAGCGCATTTTTCTCAAAGGTTTCGAGATGTTCTGCCAGATTAGCAACCACCGTATCTTTTACAAACGAGGCTCTTTTTTTGGCTAAGTCAAGGTTCTGATAACGCTGTTTGCCTTTTGCAACCGATTCGTCGTACCTTGAAATATTAAAGTTTATTGTTTTCCGGTGTTTCCGGTCGAAAGCGATTTTCGAATCTTCAATAAATATGTCTTTTAGTTTCGACATTTACTTTTGTAAAGGAATATTGGCCACCCGCAGTGCATGCCGGCCACCTTCGAATCCGGCATTTAAATAAGCCTCAACAATGGCAATGGCTTGTTCGTTGGTGGTAAAACGACCCGGAATGGCGCAAATGTTGGCATTGTTATGCTGTTTGGCCAGCGCGGCAATTTCAGGAATCCAGCAGGTTGCCGAGCGTACGTTCTGGTGTTTGTTTGCAGCAATGCTTATTCCCTGACCACTTCCACAAAAAGTGATTCCGATTTCGTATTCACCTTTATCGATGGCATCGCCAATGGCGTGTGCATACACAGTGTAATCAACACTTTCAGCCGAAAAACAACCAAAATCGTGGTATGCAAATCCTTTTTCGGTTAACCAGGCAAGCACGGCTTGTTTTCTCTCAAAACCTGCATGGTCACATGCAACAGCAATCACTTTATCTTTTAAATTTTCCATCATCACAAAATTAATACTTTTTGGTACTTATCTCTTTTTATTCGTTTTAAATAAGCCTTCTAAATCATTTTTTTCGAAAACAAAAACCAGCGCGGCAAACAAGCCAATCAGCACAGTTCCAATTCCATATTTTATTATCGGGTGCATCGAAATAAACAGCATTGAAACAAAATAAAGTGCCAGCGCCGCCGCGAAATAGAGTCCTATTCGTTTCAGGTTGTAGGGTACCGGGTAATATTTTTGACCTAAAAAATACGAAATGGTGAGCACAACCATGTAGCTTGCAAGCAGCGCCACCGCAGAACCCATGTATCCATAAAACGGAATAAGCAGAAAATTGAGCGAAACGGCAACCAACATTTCAATAATGCTTTGCCAGGCTCCATATCGTGTGCGGTCGGTAATTTTATACCAAAGCGATTGTGTAAAATACATTCCGTAAATAAGGTTGGCAATCAGAATTATAGGTACAACTTTCAATCCTGAATGATATTCTTTTTCAATGAGAATTTTCAGAAAATCGATATAAACTGTCATTCCGAGGAAAATCAACAAACCGAAAATGACGAAGTATTTCATAATTTTGGCGTACATCAGCGGATCTTCCTTTGAATTTCCGCGGGCAAAAAAGAACGGCTCAAACGCGTACCTGAAAGCCTGTATAAACATGTTCATTAAAACCGCCAGTTTAAAATTAGCTCCATAAATACCCAGTTGTTCCATGGGTTGCTGCGATTCGGGAATCAGAAATGGTATCAGAATTTTATCGATTCCCTGGCTCATCATTCCTGCAATACCCACAATCAGAATAGGAAAACCATAATTCAGCAGCTTTTTAAGAATGGCTTTATCAAACTGAAAATGAATTTTAAACATGTCGGGAATCAACAAAAACAAAGTAATAAATGAGGCCAGCAGGTTGGAAATAAAAACGTACCCCACTCCAATTTCGGGCGAATAAATGTGATTTACCCATGAGCCTGGATTGTTTTCAATGAGCCACGGACAAAGTGTTAAAAAGAAAAGATTAAAACCAATATTAAAGGCAATGCTTACCAGTTTGATAAAGGCAAATTTAATGGGTCGTTTTTCAATCCGAATCCATGCAAATGGAATGGCGGTAAACGCATCGATGGCCAGAATGATAGCAAACCAAACAATATATTCGGGATGTTCGGGGTACTGAATAATTGATGCGACCGGATTTTTCAGCAAAATAAATGCAACCAAAAAGAGTACGGAAGTGGTAAAAACTGAAATAAGTGCGGTGGAATAAACCTTTCCCGGGTTGTCACTTTTCGAGGCATATCTGAAAAAAGAGGTTTCCATTCCGTAGGTTAAAATCACAAGTAAAATAGCTACATATGAGTACAGATTGGTCATTACACCAAATTCGCCTGTAAGAAAAATGTAGGAATAATAGGGGGTTAGAAACCAGTTCAGCACCCGGCCCAGAATGCTGCTTAAACCGTAAATAGCCGTGTCGCCTGCCAGTTTTTTATAAGTACTCAAAATTGATGGTATTTTTGAGCAAAGATAAAATTCAAATCATAACAACATAATCACCCATTTACGTTTTTATTATTGAAATTCTGTTTAAAGCTTTTTATTTTAATTTTGCACAAAAACAATTTAATTCATTGTCTGATGAAACCCGTCACTTTCCCATTAATTCTTGTGTTCAGTTTGTTTGTCACGTTTTTTTCTTGTTCCAATAAATCATCGAAATCGCGTAAACCGGTAAGTACTGTTGCAATAACTCCACAGAAAAACAACTATGTTTTTGGCGACAAAATATCGGTAAATGTTAAAACAAAAATTAAAGGTGGCGAAATTGAATCGGTAAAACTCTTTCTGAATGGTCAGTTACTGAAAGAAAGTAAAGAATTTGATTTTACAGTTTCGGATGTTGAACTTAAAATACTTGGCAACAGCACTTTTACTGTTGAAGCAGTAAAAACCGATGGACAAAAGAATTCGAGAACACAGGTAATCAGTGTTTTTTCAAACGAACCTGCCCAAAAATATACTTACCAGGTTATTAAAAACTATCCGCACGCAAAAGAACATTATACGCAAGGACTCGAATTTTATAACAACACATTGTATGAAGGAACCGGTGAATACGGCACATCGGGATTATTCAAAAAACGTTTCGAAACTGGTGGTATTGATAAAACATTAATGCTTGATAAACAGTATTTTGGAGAAGGTATTACTATTTTAAACGATAAAATTTATCAGCTTACCTACAAAAACAAAACGGGTTTTGTTTACCAGCTTTCTGATTTTGCACTGATTGATACTTTTACTTTTCGCTCGGCTGAAGGATGGGGTTTAACAAACGACGGTAAAAACCTGATAATGAGCGACGGAACTCAATTACTAACCTGGATAAACCCTGTTGATTTTTCGGTGGTAAAAACCATACAGGTTGCCAATAACCGTGGATTAATGACAAATTTAAACGAACTTGAATATGTAAACGGAACCATTTACGCCAACATTTATACCACCGATGTTATAGTTCAGATTGATCCGGAAACAGGAAAAGTAATTTCAGAAATCAACCTTTCGGGAATTTTAGATATGTACAAAAAACCGGGAGAAAAAATTGACTATTTAAACGGAATTGCTTTTAATAAGGCCACCGGAAACCTGTTTGTAACCGGAAAATACTGGCCAAAAATGTTCGAAATAAAACTGATACCTTCAAAATAACGAAAGGTTTTCACCGTACTTTATTCTTCCCAAATGTTTATATGCCAATTCGGTAGCTTCTCTTCCGCGGGGCGTTCTTTTTAAAAAACCCTCTTTTATCAGAAATGGTTCATAAACTTCTTCAATAGTACCGCTGTCCTCTCCTACTGCTGTGGCAATCGTTGTAATTCCAACCGGACCCCCTTTAAATTTATCGATGATACAAAGCAAAATACGGTTGTCCATTTCATCGAGTCCGTATTCATCAATATTCAAAGCTTTGAGTGCATGCTTTGTAATTTCCATATCGATACTGCCGTTGCCTTTTACCTGGGCAAAATCGCGAACCCGACGTAAAAGTGAATTTACAATTCGTGGTGTACCACGGCTGCGGAAAGCTATTTCTCGCGCTGCATCATCAACAATTTTCACATCAAGAATTCCGGCCGAACGTTTTACAATACCTGTTAACACATCCACATCGTAATATTCCAAGTGTGCATTTATACCAAAACGTGCACGCAGCGGCGATGTTAAAAGACCAGACCGCGTGGTGGCACCAATCAGTGTAAACGGGTTTAATTCAAGTTGAATCGACCGGGCACTCGGACCCTTGTCAATCATGATGTCGATTCTGAAATCTTCCATTGCCGAATACAGGTATTCTTCAACAATGGGCGATAAACGATGAATTTCGTCGATAAAAAGTACATCGTTTGTTTCAAGGTTCGTGAGTAATCCGGCCAAATCGCCGGGTTTATCAAGTACAGGTCCTGAGGTAATTTTGAAACCAACCCCCATTTCGTTTGAAATAATGTTAGAAAGTGTGGTTTTTCCCAATCCGGGCGGGCCATGTAAAAGAACATGGTCAAGGGCTTCGCCACGCATTTTTGCGGCTTTTACAAATATTCTCAGGTTTTCAACAATCTGATTTTGTCCGCTGAAATCGTTAAATTGAAGTGGCCGAAGTTTTTTATCGAGCTCTTTTTCGTTATCAGAATAATTTTCCCCTCTTATGTCTAAATCTTGCTGCATTTTATTCTGAAGCCTGTGGCATGTATTTTTCAATCATTTCAATTAACTGCCTGGCATTAAAAGGTTTAGAAATATAGTCGTTCATTCCTGCATTAAAACATTTTTCCTTATCGTTATCGTAAGTATTTGCTGTTAAAGCAATTATTGGTACCGGATTTTCAACATTATTTTCCTTTTCAATTTTTCTGATTACCCCGGTAATTTCATATCCATCCATTTCGGGAAGCATAATATCCATTAAAACCAGATCGAAGACGTTATTTTTAAAAAGATTTACGGCTTGAGAACCGGTAACAGCAGCCAAAATTTCACAGTCTAATTTTTTAAGGTTAAACATCACCACCTTTTGGTTCATCAGGTTGTCTTCTACAAGCAGGATTTTCACAAACTATATTATTAATTAATTTTCTTAAACAAATATAAAATCTAATATTGGTTATTATACACTGTTGATAGTTGTTAATTTCTATTTTTCATTTTTTATGAAATTGAATTGAACACTTTTTTTACACTGTTGTAAACATCTTTTTTGATGTTTAATTTGTTATAATGTAAGTATTTGATTAAAGTTTTAAACACCTGTTAATAGTTATTTTTATCTGAGTTTTTTAGCTTTTAACAAGTGTGTAAACTGTGAATATTTTGGTTTTAAATACTTATAAAGAATAGATGTTTTTAAACTTTTAAGGATATATGTATAAACTTTTGAAGAATGCAAATTTTGTTTTAAAAGATTACTTTTGTTTTTTCAGCAGTTTAGCGAAGGTTTATTAACAATACGGTTAATTATAAATAGCTGAAAATAAATAAATTAATTTTAATGAATAATAATTTTAACATACTTGTTGAAAAACTCAATTCGTTTAAAGCGAAATACTACACCTACCAATTGCTTCGTGGACTGATTGTATCGCTTTTTATTATTCTTACAGTTTACACAGCCATTTCAATTACTGAATATTTTGTTTATTTAAGTCCTTCTGTACGAAAAACAGTTTTTTTTGGATTTCTTATTTTCACCATTTTACTGCTGATACAGTTTCTGTTTATTCCGTTGCTTAAAATTTTAAATATAATAAGCGCAATGGATTTAAAATCGGTAACGCAAATAATTCAGCGACATTTTTCGGGTATCGATGATAAGCTTTTAAATATTATTGAATTACACGATTTACAAACCGGACAATATTCAAACGAACTTGTATTGGCAAGTATCGACCAGAAAATTGAACAACTTAAAATATTTGATTTTAATGAAGCTGTTCAATTTAAAAATATACGATATGTATTTATTTATCTGATAGTTAGTGTTTTAATTTCGACTGGGATATTTGTGGCCAACAAGAATGTATTTTTAGAATCGACAAACAGATTAGTACATTTTAATACAACTTTTTTAAAACCTGCGCCGTTTAATTTTGTCATCGAAAACAATTCGTTACAGGTTAAAAAGGGAGATTCGTTTACTGTAAAAGTAAAAGTTGAAGGCACTGAAATACCCGAAATAGTGTATATTAATATTGAAGGTAATAATTACCTGATGAAATCGGTTGAAGCAGGTAATTTTGAATATGAACTTATTTCCGTTATCAACCCGGTGAGGTTTTACTTTACCGATTTAAAGTTTAATTCTGAACAATTTAATTTACAATTGTTACCAAAACCTGGAATCACTCAATTTAAAACAACTGTTTATCCGCCGGCTTACACAGGAATTCAAAATCAGGTGATTGATAATTTAGGCGATTTGCAGGTTCCGGTTGGTACAAGGGTTGAATGGAGTTTTAGCGGAATTGACATCGACTCGGTATTTATTGTTCTGCAGGATTCCACACGGTTTAATGCCCGAAAAGAGGGTGAAACATTTATAGTTAATTCAACATTTTATAAATCAGCCGGATACAATGTTTTTATTCAAAACAGTATTACGCAACCTGAGCTGGCATTGTCATATGCTATTCAAGTTGTCCCCGATCTTTTCCCGGAAATTGAAGTTACCGAAGTAAAAGATTCACTGCAACTTACCAGATTTTTCTTTAAAGGAATTGTGAGTGACGATTATGGATTTTCAAACCTTAAATTTCATTTTAATATTGAAAACGCTGATTCTGCTATCTCAATTCCTGTTGTTCCGCTGCTCTCCGATCAGGAGTTTTATTTCAGTTTCGATTTTAACGATTTGGATAAGAAAGAAGGTATTATATCCTATTATTTCTCTGTTACCGACAATGATGTTGTAAATAATTATAAAACAACAACTTCCAATAATTTTATCTTTCAATTTCCTAATCGCGATGAGATTTTGAAAAATGATAAGGAACAGTTTGATGCGCTGGAAGCTAATCTTGAAAAAAGCCGTAAACTTTCGCAGGAGATTCAAAAAGATTTGAATAATCTGCAGATGAAAAATATGGATACAAACCTGTCGGAATGGGAAAAATCACAGATGGTTAGTGATATTATTTCGAAACAAAACAAACTCGAACAGTTGTACAATCAGATAAAACAGGATAATGAAAATCTGAATAACTATTTAAATTCATTTAATAATCAAAGCGCTGAAATTCAGGAGAAACAAAAGCAGATTGAAGAGTTGCTGGAAGAAGTTTTTACCGATGAATTGAAAAAACTGATGGAAGAGTTTAATAAACTCGCTGATGAGTTTAACAGTCAAAAAATGAATGAGTTAACTGAAGATATGAACCTTACATTTGAAGACCTTGAAAAGCAATTGGAGCGGAATTTGGAAATGCTTAAAAAAATGAAGGTTGAACAGAAATTGCAGGATATTATCGACCAGGTAAACCGGATTGCAAAAGAAGAGGAAGCACTTGAAAAGCAATTAGAGGAGAGCAAAAATTTTGAACAACTTCAGCAAGAAGTTACTAAGCACCAGGAACAAACAAAAGATTTACAAAAGAACCTTGATGATGCATTGAAGTTGAATGAGGAGATGAAAAAGCCCATGAATTTTGATGAGTTTAAGGATGAATTTAAAGATGTGGACAGTAGTTTTGAGGAAAGCAAAAACGAACTGAATAAGAAAAACAGGAAAAAGTCTGGTGAAAGCATAAAAAACAGTAAAGAAAAGTTGCAAAATCTTGCATTTTCAATGCAACAAATGCTTGATATGAATACGAAAGAAGAAAATATGGAGAATATTGAGAACCTGAAACAAATTCTCAGCAACCTTATTTTCTTATCATTTTCGCAGGAAAAGCTGGTTACCGGATTAAACGGAATTGCCGATAAAGACCCGGCATTAATTCAGTTAAACCGCGATCAGAAGAAAATACTTGAGCAAACACAAATTGTAAAAGATTCATTGTACAGCCTTGCCATGCGTACGCCACAAATTACAAGTATGGTAAACAACGAGTTGCTTGCAATGGAAATGAACATTAAAAAGGCTACCGAAGAAATGCAGGAAGGACTATTCCCGAATGCCCGGGTAAGTCAGCAATTTGCAGTAACATCGTTAAATAACCTGGCGCTGATGTTAAATGAAGCACTTGAAAATCTTGAAGAGCAAATGGCAAACGCACAACCAGGCGACCAGGAATGTGAAAAGCCGGGTAGTGGAAAAAAGCCGGGAATGAGTTCATTACAACAGCAATCGGAAAGTATAAAACAGCAGTTGCAGCAAATGATTGAGCAGATGAAAAACGGAAACTCACAACAAATGGGGCAACAAATGGGGCAGTCGCTGATGCAACATGAAATGATGCAGCAAATGCTGCGGGAAATGATGAATAACGGAAGTGTTGGAAGCGATGCTAAAAAGCAACTTCAGCAGATTGATAATATGCTTGAACAAAATCGTAAAGAACTGATGAACAAGTCGATAAATGCACAAACTTTAGCGCGCCAAAATCAAATCACAACGCGATTACTTGAAGCCGAAAAAGCTGAGTTAGAACGCGATTTTGAAGACAAACGTGAGTCGCAGACAGCCGATGAATTCTATAGTAACCCCGTGAAATTTTTCGAGTATAAAGAGAAGGAAAATTATAGTATTGAGTATTTAAACCGCAATTCGCATAAATTGCACAACTTTTACAATAATAAGTACAAACAGTATTTAAAGAATATAGAAACGAAGTAGTGGTAAACAGGCCTCCTGAAATACTTGAGATAAAATCTGATACATCAGAGTTAAAAAAGGTGGAATATTTTTTAGAAGATATTTTCACACGGTATAATTTGTCGAAAAAGAATTTCAATAAATTGTATTTATGTGTTAGTGAGGCTGTTATTAATGCTGTTAAACACGGAAATAAAAACGATTTATTAAAAACAATTACTGTAAAAATAAGTTGTTTGGCAAATGAATTAACGGTATGGATTGAAGATGAAGGAGATGGTTTTGACAGTAGCCAACTTCAAAATCCAACTGTGGGAGAAAATATCAGAAAGGAGTCGGGAAGGGGGATTTTTATTATTAAAACCATTACTGAAAATATAGAGTTTAACGAAAAAGGAAACTGTATTCAGTTTAAAATAAATTGCAGTGAGTAAAATTGACATATTCTTTGAAGAAACCAAACCAATAAAACTTAGAAAATCTGTTATTAAGAAACATATTATATCATTGATTAGTAATGAATTAAAAGAGACTGGAAACATAACTATTGTTTTTTGTTCCGACAATTATCTGCTCGAAATGAATAGGAAATACCTTGAGCATGATTATTTTACAGATATCATTACTTTCGATTATGTTGAAAATGATGTAATCTCAGGTGATTTGTTTATAAGTATTGACAGGGTTAAAGACAATGCGAAAAAGTTTAACGCAACTTTTTTAAACGAATTAATGCGGGTTGTTTTTCACGGCGTATTACATTTAGCCGGTTATAAAGACAAAACTATTCCCGATCAGCAATTAATGCGCGAGAAGGAGAATTTTTATTTAAGTGGTGTTGATTTAAGTGAGATAGAATTATGATGCCAATTTATGATGTTATTGTTGTTGGCGGTGGACATGCCGGTTGCGAAGCAGCAGCAGCAGCAGCCAACTTAGGGTCGAAAACATTATTGATAACAATGGATATGACTAAGTATGGGCAAATGTCTTGTAACCCGGCTATGGGTGGAATTGCAAAAGGCCAGATTGTGCGTGAGATTGATGCTCTCGGTGGATACTCTGGAATTATTTCTGACAAGTCAACCATTCAGTTCAGAATGCTGAATAAATCAAAAGGCCCGGCCATGTGGAGCCCGCGTGCGCAAAACGACAGATTCCGGTTTTCGGAGCTTTGGAGAGAAACGCTTGAAAACATAGAAAACCTTGATTTATGGCAGGACGCTGTTACACAACTCATTATAAATAATGGAATTGTTGAAGGAGTAAAAACAAAAATAGGGATTGAGTTTAAATCGAAAACAGTAGTACTTACCAATGGAACTTTTTTAAATGGATTGATGCATATTGGTTCTGCTCAAATAAAAGGTGGTAGAATAGGAGAGGGAGCATCCTATAATCTGACAGAACAACTGGTTGATGCAGGTTTTAAAACCGGACGATTGAAAACAGGAACTCCTGTCAGAATTGATGGAAGAACAATTGATTTTACTGCTTTAACAGAACAAAAAGGTGATGAAGGATACTATAAATTTTCGTATTTGCCGGGTACCGAAAGTAAACTGAAACAGCGGTCGTGCTGGATCACTTATACAAACATTGATGTGCACAACGAGTTGGAAGCTGGATTTGATGACTCACCAATGTTCGATGGAACGATTCAGGGAACAGGTCCGAGATATTGTCCGAGTATTGAATCAAAACTTGTAACTTTTGCTGAGAAAAATACGCACCAGTTATTTCTGGAACCCGAAGGAGAAACAACGATTGAATATTATCTGAACGGATTTTCTTCATCACTCCCATGGGATGTTCAATACCGTGGCTTGCAAAAAATACACGGATTGGAGAATGTTAAAATTTTCAGACCGGGTTATGCCATAGAGTATGATTATTTTGAACCAACTCAGTTGCATCATACCCTCGAAACAAAAATCATAAAAAACCTGTTTTTTGCCGGGCAAATTAATGGTACAACCGGATACGAAGAAGCAGGTGCTCAGGGAATTATGGCAGGTATTAATGCACATCTAAACTGTCACAAATCAGGAGAACAATTTATACTGAAACGAGATGAGGCATACATAGGAGTTTTAATTGATGACCTTGTAACCAAGGGCGTTGATGAACCTTACAGAATGTTTACGAGCAGGGCGGAATACAGGATTTTGTTACGTCAGGATAATGCTGATTTACGGTTAACTGAAAAATCGCACAAATTGGGTTTGGCATCTTTGGAAAGAATGAATCTTCTCCACGAAAAAGTGCATTTAATTGCTGAAATAATTTCGTTTGCAAAAAAGTTTAGTGTCAAGCAACGATTTATAAATCAATTACTTATAGAGAAAGGTTCGACAGAATTGAAACAAAGTGTCAAATTATTTGATATTATTTTAAGGCCTCAGATTTCAATATTTGATTTAATAGAACCGCTTACCCCGTTTAAAACTTTTCTTGAAATACTTCCTGAGAACAGAAGAATGGAAATACTTGAAGGAGCCGAAATCATTATTAAGTATGAAGGTTATATTAACAGGGAAAAACAGCTCGCCGAGAAACAGGACAAACTGGAAAACCTGAATATTGAGAACAGGTTTAATTATAGTGAAATTAAGTCTATTTCAACCGAGGCCAGACAAAAACTGGAAAAGATAAATCCAAAAACAATTGGTCAGGCAAAAAGAATTTCCGGTGTATCACCGGCCGATATAAATGTATTATTGATATTATTGGGAAGATAGTGTTTCACGTGAAACAAAAGAGAAAATATGAATTTAAAGAACGAGATAAGAGAAATACCTGACTATCCGAAAGTGGGAATAAATTTTAAGGATATTACCACGCTGATTAAAAATCCTGTTGCTTTTAACAAGGTTGTTGAATTGGTTGAAGGGGAATTCATTAACGATGGAATTACAAAGGTGGTTGGTCTTGAAGCACGTGGTTTTATTTTTGGTGGTGCGATTGCAGCAAAATTAAATGCCGGATTTGTGCCGGTCAGGAAAAAGGGAAAACTGCCTTCAGGGGTTATTACCGAATCATATCAATTGGAATATGGTGAAGACCGGATTGAAATACATGTTGACAGTTTAAATAAAAATGATGTTGTACTTATTCATGACGATTTGCTGGCTACAGGAGGTACAGCTTTCGCCGCTTTGCAAATGGTGAAAAAGCTGGGTGTGGAAAAAATTTATTTTAGTTTTTTGTGCGACCTTGAATTCATTGACACTCCATTGAAAAAGGAATTAATGAAGCACAAAACGCAGGTCTTAGTAAAGTACCAGTAGTTGAAATACCAAACCGTAAATACCAAAACCGATTACTTGAAATCGCTGGTTGCGGTTTTACCAAATCAACCGGGCATTTATCAGTTTTTTGATGATGCAGGCACAATTATTTACATCGGAAAGGCAAAGGACCTCAAAAAACGCGTATCAACCTATTTTGCCAGGGAACACGACCACCGGAAAACAGCACTACTTGTAAGAAATATTGCCGACATCAGACACATGGTTGTGCAAACCGAACAGGATGCACTTTTATTGGAGAATAATCTTATAAAGAAATACCAACCCCGTTATAACATACAACTCAAAGATGACAAATCTTTTCCCTGGATTTGTATCAAAAACGAGCCATTTCCAAGGGTTTTTAAAACACGCGAACTGGTAAAAGACGGCTCAAAATATTTTGGTCCTTACACATCAATTTATACCGTTCGCACATTGCTCGAATTGTTTAAAGCAGAATATAAATTACGAACGTGTAATTATAATCTTACGCCGGATAATATCAATAACCGGAAATTTAAAGCTTGTTTAGAATACCACATCGGAAATTGCACAGCACCTTGCGAGGGACTTATTTCTGAAGAAAAGTACAATGAGGGAATTACTGATATTTCAAATATTCTGAAGGGAAATGTTTCAGGAGTAATAAAACATCTGAAAGACAAAATGGCTGAAGTCTCGGAAGAAATGGATTTTGAGGAAGCCGCTAAAATAAAACTGAAGTACGACTCATTGCAGCGCTTTCAAAGCCGCTCAACAATCGTTTCGCCAACCATAACCGATGTTGATGTTTTTTCGATTGATGAAGATGAAAAATTTGCGTACATCAATTATCTGAAAGTAATAAAAGGCGCAATTATTCAAACTTTCACACTTGAAATAAAGAAGGTTTTAAATGAGTCAACCGAAGAACTTTTACTTTCAGGAATAGTGGAAATAAGGCAGAAAATATTCAGTAATGCAAAAGAAATTCTTGTTCCCCTAAAAATGGATTACAGTTTGGAGAATGTTGTATTTCGAATTCCGCAGAAAGGCGATAAAAAGCAGTTACTCGAATTGTCGCAACGCAATGCGAAATATTTCAGGATGGAAAAGGAAAAACAAATTGTGCTGAAAAACCCGAAAATAAAGGAAGATTTACTTTTGGCCACCATAAAAAAGGACTTGCAATTGGCCGAAAACCCGGTACACATTGAATGTTTCGATAATAGTAACCTGCAGGGAACTGAACCTGTTGCTGCCTGCGTGGTTTTTAAATATGGAAAACCTGCGCCCAAAGAATACAGACATTTTAATATAAAAACCGTTGAGGGTCCAAACGATTTTGCATCGATGGAGGAGGTTGTATATCGCCGTTACAGCAGGTTATTGGAAGAGAAAAAATCATTACCACAATTAGTCGTTATCGATGGGGGAAAAGGCCAGCTTTCATCGGCGGTTTCGGCACTCGAAAAACTTGGGTTGCGTGGTAAAATTGCCATAATAGGTATTGCGAAAAAATTGGAGGAAATTTATTTTCCAGGTGATTCTGTTCCCATTTATATCAGTAAAAGTTCTCAAACACTTAGAGTTATTCAACACCTGCGCGATGAGGCACACCGGTTTGGAATCACATTTCACAGAGATAAAAGGTCAAAAACATTTATAACATCAGAACTTACTTCAATAAAAGGAATAGGGGAGCAAACCACTCAAAAATTACTCAAGGATTTTAAATCAGTAAAATCAATTAAAGCAAAATCGATGGAAGCGTTGAGTAAAAGTATCGGGCAGGCAAAAGCCTCAATCGTGTTTGCCTATTTCAATAAATAAATATGAAGCCACGCGTTTTATTGGGCATGAGCGGCGGTGTTGACAGTTCCGTGGCTGCAATGATTTTGCAGGAGAAAGGTTATGACGTTACCGGTATTTCTTTTCGGTTTTTTGGAAATGATACTGAATCGGAACAGCAATTTAACGATGCGCGACAATTGGCCGGAAAACTAAAAATCAATCATTCTACTATTGATTTGAGGCAAGAGTTTAATCAGAAAATAATCACCTATTTTATTAATGAATACCAGGCTGGACGTACCCCTTTTCCATGTGCAAAGTGCAATCCTGAAATGAAATTTTCTGCTCTTGAGAAATATGCTGAAATCAATGGGTGTGATTTTATTTCGACCGGACATTATGCGCAGATAAAACAAATGAATGGCATATCCTTTATTTACAAAGGAGTCGATCCTGACAAGGATCAGTCGTTTTTTCTATGGGGATTGAATTCAGCGTTATTACAGAAACTTATCTTGCCGCTTGGAGAATTTACAAAAACGCAAATCAGAAAAATTGCTGTCGAAAATGGTTTTTTACCATTATCAGAAAAGAAGGACAGTCTGGGAATTTGTTTTACTGAAGGAACAGATTACCGTGATTTTTTGAAAAGTGTGGGTGTAATTTCTGAACCCGGAAACTTTGTAACTCCAAAAGGTGAAATTTTGGGCCAACACCTCGGAATTACAAATTACACCATTGGCCAACGCCGTGGATTGAGTATTAATCTCAATTTTCCGGTTTTTGTTGCCGAAATTCGTCCAGATGTGAACGAAATTGTATTAGCAGAATACAACAATTTATATCGGACAAAAGTCAGAATTAATAATGTTCAATTTGCAGATATTCAAGAGATAAAGCCTGATGTAATATATGATTTAAAAGTCCATTACAGGCGTGGTTTAACCCCGTGTGGTTTAAATATTCAGGAAGAGGGCAGGGCAGAGGTACATCTGTTAAAACCTGAAGCGATGATTGCAAACGGGCAAACGGCTGTTTTTTATGATGGGGCGCGTTTGGTTGGAGGAGGTTTTATTGAATGGTCGGAATAGTTAAAATGCCTGACGGTATTTTTCGTCGTTTTCCAATAATCCCAAATAACTCACAAAACGAGAAACTGCAATTTCGCCATTTTCAACAGCCGACTTAACCGCGCAACCCGGTTCGTGGGTATGCGAACAATTGTTGTACTGGCAATTGTCGGAGATTTTGAAAATTTCAGGAAAATAATGCGAAATTTCCCAGGGTTCCATTTCAAGCATTCCAAAAGCTTTAATTCCGGGAGTATCGATAATATATCCACCAAAATTCAATTTGTAAAGGGCCGAATAAGTTGTTGTGTGTTTCCCTGTGTTATGAACATCAGAAATATCGCCGGTTTTTAAACTGAGTCCAGGTTCAATGATATTGATCAAGGTCGATTTGCCAACGCCGCTGTGCCCGTTTACCACGTTTATTTTGTCCTTCAGCGCTTCTTTCAGCGCATCAATACCCGAATTGTTGTTTGCCGAAGTATGAATACACGAATACCCGATTTTGGTGTAAACTTCGGTAAGTGCATTTAATTCAGCCATTTGTTCCACGTTTAACAAATCGGTTTTGTTGAAAACGAGTAAAACCGGAATTCTGTATGCTTCGGCTGAAGCAAGGTAGCGGTCGATAAACGTGGTTGTGGTAACCGGCGATGCCAGCGTTACAACTAAAACAGCCTGATCGATGTTGGCTGCAATAATATGCGATTGTTTTGAAAGATTCTGTGACCGGCGGATAATGTAATTTTTTCGTTCTTCGATTGCCGAAATCAAACCAACTGCGTTTTGCGAATGTGAACCTGAATTAGCTTGAACACTGAATTTTACGCGATCGCCAACTGCAACCGGATTTGTACTTTTAATTCCTTTTAACCTGAAGTTTCCTTTGATTTTGCAATCAAATTTCTCGCCGTTATCACTTTCAACGGTAAACCAGCTTCCAGTCGATTTTATTACTAATCCTTCTTTCAAAATAATAATGTTTGATGCAAAAGTAGCCATTTCAACCGATTAAAATGAAAATCCGGATATCGGTTTTCACGTGAAACCAATACCCGGACAGATTGTATCGGATTGATTGATTAAGCTGGTTATTCCCAGTTCAGAATTATTTTGCCACAATTACCATCTTCCATGATTTCGAATGCCTTTTGAAAATCATCAGCGTTAAATCGATGCGTAATCACCGGTGAAATATTCAGGCCCGAGGTCAGCATCATTTCCATCTGGTACCAGGTTTCGTACATTTCGCGACCATAAATTCCCTTAAGTGTTAATCCTTTGAAAATGAGTTTACTCCAATTGATTTGTGTATGTTGCGGTAACAAACCTAACAAGCTGATCTTTCCGCCGTTGTACATGTGGTTGACCATATCGTTAAAAGCGGCTGGTGAGCCCGAACATTCAAGACCAATATCGAAACCTCCAACCATTTCGTGTTTAGCCATAACTTCTTTCAAACTTTGCTTTGTTGGGTCGATAACTTCGGTGGCACCAAGCTGGCGTGCCAGTTCGCGCCGGTACGGACTTAAATCGGTGCCAATAATATTGCGTGCTCCCGAAAAACGGCAAATAGCAGCAGCCATCGCCCCAATTGGCCCGCCGATGCCTGTAATTAACACATCTTCACCCAACAACGGGAATGAAAGAGCAGTATGTGTGGCATTTCCAAATGGGTCCATTATCGACATCATTTCATCTGATATCCTGTCATCAATATGTAAAACATTTTTTGCCGGAACAGAAACATATTCAGCAAAACCACCATTTTTGCTCACACCAATGCCAATAGTATGGTCGCAAATATGTTGACGTCCGCGGCGACAATTCCTGCAAAATCCACAGGCAATATGTCCTTCAACAGTAACACGTTCGCCAACAGCAACACGGTCAACCTCTGAGCCAACTTCAACAACGGTTCCCATAAATTCATGGCCAATGGTAAGCGGTGGTTTAATGGCTTGTTGTGCCCACTCGTCCCATTTGTAAATGTGGAGGTCGGTACCGCAAATGGCCGATTTTTTTACTTTAATCAGAACATCGTTCGGGCCAACCTGTGGCATTGGAACATCTTCCATCCAAATCCCCTTTTCGGGTTTACTTTTTACAATTGCTTTCACTTTTCAAGTTTTAAAGTGGGCAAGTTAATATAAATTGAAACCGTAAATTATAACTAAAATCAGGAATTAGAATTGAAATAATGAGGCTAAATAATTGAAATAAAGATGATTAAAAAACAGAAAAGAACAATTCGGTAAAAATTGTTACAGATTATTTTCCGAAAAACTTTTCTTCGAAATGTATTTAACCGGATACCAGGACGCAAGAAATCCGATAAAAAGAACCACAACAAGAATGATTAAAATGTCGCTGAAAACCACCCTGACCGGGTAGGCCGAAATTAAAAACGACCCGTTACTTGGCAATGAAATAATGCCGAAAGTTATTTGAACCCAACATAACAACAGCCCCAGCAAAGTGCCTGTAACTGCGCCGACCAATGAAATCAGCCAGCCTTCGAAAAGAAAAATCATGCGAATGGTTTTTGAGGTTGCGCCCATGCTTTGAAGAATCATAATATCTTCTTTTTTATCGATTATCAGCATTGAAAGGCTCCCAAGAATGTTAAACGAAGCAATTATCAAAATGAAAATAAGAATCAGGTAAGCGGCCCATTTTTCCGATTGCATGGTTTTATAAACCAGGTCGTGCTGCTGGTATTTGGTTTTCACGTGAAATACATTGCCCAGATTTTTCTTTATCTCTTTTTGAATTTTTTTGATGTTTGCATCGGGTTTTATGCCCAGTTCAATTGATGAAATCTGTGTTCCGCTCTCGAATAAACGGGCTGCAAATGGCTGATAAACAATGATGTATTTTGAGTCAACTTCCTCAAGAACAGCAAAAACTCCCGAAGGATAAACCAAACCCTGGCTTACTGCGCGGGCGGGATTGATGAGCACTTGGTTGCCTTTTTTTGGTACATAAACCTGGAGCGGTTCAGGAAACCGGGGACTCAAGCCAAGGTAAAATGCAACTCCTTGTCCAACAGCTACGTAGTTAATTCCATCTTTTTCCAGAAAAAACTCACCATCGACAATCAGGCTGTCGATGGATGTGTATTGCCTGTAATTATCGGGAACACCTTTCATAATTGCAGGATAAACCTGGTTGCCGTACTTGAGCAGAACCACGTCTTCAATTATTTCGGCATAATGAATTACATCGGGATGATTTTTAATACGCTGAATTTCCTGTTGTTGTGGGTCGAACATTTTCCCTTCGGCCGGAGTGATTTTTAAATCGGGGTCGAAGCGACTGAAAAACGAAGTTATGAGGTCTGAAAAGCCGTTAAAAACTGAAAGTACAATTACCAGCGCCAGTGTTCCTACAATAATTCCTCCCATCGAAATGGCAGAAATTATGTTGATGATGTTTTGTTTCTTTTTCGAAACAAGGTATCGGCCGGCGATAAAAAGTGATAATTTCAATTTTGCTAATGTTTTATAAAACAGGCTGGTATCAGGTATGCAGCAACTTGTCGATTTTTTCGATGTAGTCGAGACTATCATCGATGTAAAATTCGAGTTCGGGAATAACCCTGAGCGATTTACCTAATTTTCGCCCTAATTCGCCACGTAAAGGTTTGTGCATCAGCTCAATTTCTTTTAAAATCTGGGCACCAAATTCCGATGGAAAAATGCTCAGATAAATACGGGCAATACCAAGGTCTTTGGTAACCCTGACTACGGTAACGCTAATCAGCTTTCCGGCAAACTGGGTTTTGTTAATTTTCAACAACATATCGGCCATTTCGCGGTGAATCAGTTTTGAGATTTTTTGTTGTCGGGTACTCAGTTGTTCTTCCATCGGGCAAATTTTTAATTCGAAAATAATGGCCAAAATTACGCAAAAAGCATGAAAGAGCTGCCCGAATGGTGCAGAATAGAATTTATTTGAGATTTTGCTTTTTAAATGCGTTTTGCAGGTCTTCGTCGGGTTTAATAATGTTGTAGTTTTCCCAGAATCGCTGGTCGTAATTATCAATCATTTCAACAAAAATATCGCGCTGTGTAAATGATTCACTGCGGTCGAATTTTTTCAAATCAGTATTTTGAATATCGGTTATCAGCAAGTCGGAAACACTGTGATACTCCGAATTTATTTTGTCGAAACGGCTTTTCACCCTGAATTTTACTGAAGCTTTTAGAGTTGAAAGATGCCATTTCCCTTTGTAAAACTGGTAATTGACACTGTAATCGGTGTCGGCAAGTTTTGCTTTTACACCTTTGGGTTTCTTTTTAATCATTACACTTTCAGCGTTCTTTAACCCGGTTTTGCTAAAATGAAAATTAATGTGAATGATAGCAAACGATTCGCTGTGAACGAACATCTCACCAATGAAACTCATTTCGGTATTTTCGGCAGTTGGTTTAAACTCAAGTACAAATACCGGATTTCCGTTATACCAAATTGTTTTACTCACCTGATAGTTGTAAAAGTGTTGGTATTCAGGATCGATAAACGATTCGAGCGTTTTTACCACATCGAGTCGGGTAATGGTAAACGGGCCTCCCTGCAGCTTGAAATTTATCCATTGAAAAGGCTTAACATCAGGGCTCCGGCGTCCTTTTACGATTTTTACATCATCATTGCGGGTTTCGATTTGATACGGAGCTTTTAAAATTTCAACAACTGCCTCTGAAACATTGATATAATTATCGTCCTGTCTGATTGTTTCGCGATAAAATCCGGTCATCAGCTTAGCATCTTCACTATAGTTTACTGATAGATTTTCGCGAATATTATTCAAAAGTTTATCAGGTGTTGTGGCCACCACTTTTATTTCTTTTAACCTGATTGGTATCTGGTTCATTACAATTAAATCATCGTCCAGAATTTTCCATGCTGGCATGAACACCTGACCGTAACCCAAGCACGAAATAACGATTGTATCGCGAATCAGATCGGGGTGTATTTTGAGCAAAAAATTGCCATCGAAATTTGATATGGTCCCAATTGGCTTGTTGAGTACCGAAACCGATGCATATTTAATAGGGTCTTCTTTTCTGCCATCGATAATTTTTCCTGAAAGAAAAAAGTACTTTACTTCAATTGAATCGGCCGGAATTTCAACAGGCAATTTTGTTTCGTTGTTTTTTGTGATGATAACCTGGTTTTCGAGTTCAAGTAATTTAAACTTATCGGGGCTAAATAATTGATTTAAAATTGTATATAACGATTTATCCTCGGCCTCGACACTGTATTGCTGGCTGGTATTGAGTACCGATGAATCGTATGAAAAATATACGCCGGCCTGCCAGCTGATTTGGTCAAGTATCGTGTTCAGTGGCTGGTCTTTAAGGTTAACTGAAATACGGTTTTCAAGAACAGAGCCATTCTGCTGTTGCGCCTTTGTAAAGGCTGGCAGCAGCAGAATGGCTAAAAAAAGTATTGTTAACCGGCGAAACATTAAAACAGCTTTTTCAATTCGAATGCTGTTTCAAATTCCTGACCATCACGTAAGTACTTCACTTTTATTTTTTTGTTTTCCTTGCTTTGAAGCAGCAGATTAATGTCGTTTAACTCCATCGATTTATGATTAGTGTTGTTAATCGAAATAATCTGGTCGTTTTCGTGCAGTCCGGCTAAAAAGGCAGGAGAGTTTTCCCTGATGTTGGTAATTGTGAAAATAGGCAATCCGGGCATCGGGTTTATAATTTCCATTCCGCTCATATTGTAATTGAAATCATCCTTCACCTTGTGGTTTGGCCGCAGGGTTAACCGGCTGTTCCGGTAGTCGATGGTAACATGGAAACGGCGCAAAATCTCGGCGCCAAGAGTTCCATTACGGTTACCCGAGGAAATCAATTGGTCAACCATTTCAGAATTTGGGAAAGCTACTATCGGTTGTGGCAGCACCAGCGGGCCAACCCAAATAGCGTCGATACGGCCTTTGATTCCGTATAAATCGCCACCCAAACCACGTCCGATAAATGTTTCGATATGATTTTTAGGGTAGTTAATACGCTCATCCGACTTTTCAGAAAGCCAGATTGCATCACTTGCGCCTGTATCTACAAGCAGTTTTACCGGTATTTTAGTAGAATCTTCGGTCTGAATTGAAGTATTTACAAATGGTTTGTTGCCATCGAAAAGCAATGGCATTACAATGTCTTTACTGCGGTCGCGGTATTTGTAATACTCAGGTTTATTGAGCGTTATTTTTTCATTGATGTAATCGATTTCAACAATATAATCTTTGAAAAGATTGAATCCGATAAGTCCGTGAACCGGAATTCCGAGGATATGCGAAATCTGAAATTTTTCGTCGATTATCATCTGAACTTCCTGGTTGTTAGCAGTTAATCCGCTGATTTGCATGGTGTTGTTTGCCGAGCGGTATGCTGTGAGCTCAATACCTTCGCCCAAACCCCGTACCGGTACCGGCATCAGATAATTTAAATCGAGCTTGTTTATAAACGGAAGTTCTGTAATTATCGGGTACCTCACACCTGTGTCGAGAATAAAATTCAGCGTATCGCTGTTATTAATTGTTACAGGAATAATTATCAGGTTACTCGATGATTTGAATGGAATTGTAATCGATTTTTTCTTAGGATTATCGAACAGAAAACCGCGATTACTGGCAAGGTATTGGTTGGCATCCTGTGCATAATCCATGCTTTTATCAAGCGGAACATAATCGCGTACCACCAGAATATTGTCTTCAATTTCGAAAAGCAGGTAGTAATCCTTCATTAGCTTATCAAGTACAAATTTTACGGGTTTATTCGAAATATTGAGGCTGATTTTTTTATCGGAAAGCATTTCCGAATTGTACTTATAATCAAGATTCAGGTACCCGCATATTTTTTTTATAACATCGGTAATTGATTCATCTTCAACAAAAATGCTTATGTTTTGGTCGAGTGCTTCGGTTTTTTTCTCCTGGGCAGAATTCATCTTTGGAATAATCAGCAACAGGAATAATGCTGAAATAAGAATTGATTTGATATTTAAAAAACTTGTTTTCATGGCTTTGTTTTTTATTAATTTTTACTGCGGTCCGAGAATATAAACTGTTCATTTTCTTCCGAGAGGTTGAGATTAAATGTGAGCCGCACTACATTTAATACGAAATCAATCGGTTTGTTTTCAAAATGAGCAGTAAGTTTTAAATCATTTAATTCGGGTTGGGCAACCTCAATATCAACGTGATATGTTTTTTCAAGACAGCTAATTACATCGCGCAGCGGAATTTCGTTAAATACAAAATCGTGGGTTTTCCAGGCCAGATAATTCGGATTTGTGTTTTCCATTTTTGCAGGCATGCTGCCGTTGTTTGTAACAATTCCTTTTTCGCCCGGAACCAGCAGAATCGGAAGGTTATCATTTACTTCGCTGCCAGTTTTACCCGATACCTGAACTTTGCCGGTGGCAACCACCACCTCAACAGTTTCGTTTTCGGGATAGGCTTTTACATTAAACGATGTACCCAGAACTTTTACCTGTGCGTTTCCGGCATTAATAATAAATGGCTTTGAGGCGTCGGGTTTTACATCGAAAAATGCTTCACCATAAATGGTTACTTCGCGGGTATTGCCTTTAAAATTGCTCGGAAATACAAGTTTCGAATTGCTGTTTAGCGCAACCACCGATCCGTCGGGCAAAATGTATTCGCCGATCACTTGTTTTTCAGCCGAAATAATTTCGCTGTAAACCTCGGTAACCTTGTTTCTGAATCCAAAATAGTAACCAGCCGAACCTAATAAAACTGCAAATACCACAATGGCTGCAACTTTGTAAAAGCGTGAAATTACCTCCTTTCTTACGTTGTTTTTTTGTACTACCCTGAGTTGGGGCCTGTGCATTTTCGACTGCACTTTTTGCCAGGCCGCAACCGAATTAAAATCGTCAGCTTTGTAAAAAGCATCAACAGAGTCGAGCATTTTCCGGCTTTGCTCCAGTTCTTCCCGGTTTTCTTCCGATAGGTTTATCCAGGCTTCCACTTCCGATTTTTCAAAGGGATTCACCTCGTTACTGAGGTATTTGGCCAATAACTCCCGATCAAAAATTGTTATGTTCTTTTCGTTTTTCATGTTGATTAAATGACAATGCTGATTTGTTTTACCCTGAAAGCAGGTTGTAGTTTTTTATAATAAAAAAGTAAAAAAGAAATTCGTGTTTCGCAATTGCTCGCGTAACGTTTTGAATGCGAGGCTCATTTGAGTCTCCACAGTTTTAACCGAAATCTGAAGTTTTTCGGCAATCTGGTGGTATTTTAATCCATCGCGACGACTTAATCTGAAAATTTCCCGTCTTTTTTCAGGAAGCGCGTTGATACTGATTTCAATTTTCTCAAAAATATCGGATTCCGGGAAATCAAATTCTTCAGTTGTCTGGCTTTCGGTATTCTCAGTAACCGAACGGGCATATTTCAATTTGATTTTATTGTGTTGTATATAATTGAAACAATGATTTTTAACCGATCGGAAGAGGTAGTTGTTTACCGAAGTTTCAACCGAAAGTTGTTCTCGTTTCTCCCAAAGTTTTACAAAGAAATCCTGCACGAGTTCTTCAGCTGCATCTTTGTCGTTAATAATTTTTGCAGCAAAAGCACACAACAAACCATAATATTTGTGAAACAATGATTCAAAAGCTTTTTCATCACCTTTTTTTATCCAACCAAAAATTTCCCTTTCATCCGTCAGGTTCATACAGTTTATGTTGAATTGGTCAGACTAAAGTAGGAAAAATAGTTTATCAAAGCGTTTTGGTAATTCGGGTTTAATTTTTAGTTTTGCGAACCAATTTGCAAAAAGCCCAGGTGGCGGAATTGGTAGACGCGCTGGATTCAAAATCCAGTTTTCGCAAGAAAGTGCGGGTTCGATTCCCGCCCCGGGTACTGAGAAGGCTTGAAAATCATTTGATTTTCAAGCCTTTTTTATTTATATAGCTTTTCTTTTGTCACTTCTTTCTGAAACATAGTTTTCTCATCGTTATAAAACTTAATAAAATCTTCTGAATCCGGGCTTCCCTTGTAAGGTGCAAAAGCGCCGTGACCAGCTGGTTGCCAGGGATTTCGCCAAACCAAAAAATACGATAAATCATAAGGACTGATGGTTTCCAGAACCATCGTCCACCACGTGATGTTGGTGGCAACAGGTCCGCCCGATTCGCTTATAGTGGCGATTTTCTTCTTTTCCTTTGCCAGCTTCGAAACTGCGGCAGCGCAGTTTTTCAGCACTTCCGCATAATCAGGTCCGCGGTCGTACAAATCGAAGCCGAGAACATCAATAATTTCATCACCGGGGTATCTTTCCAAATATTCTGTTCCGGTTTTAAAACGGTCGGTTGAATAAGTGTAAATCAGATGATGGATGTTTTTTTCAGTTTGTAAATAATTTACCGTGAACCGCCAGAGTGCTTTGTATTCGTCAATTGTACAAAGATTTTTTCCCCACCAGAACCAACTCCCGGTATGTTCGTGAAATGGCCGGAAGAGAATCGGAATGTAAGTTCCGTCATCCGATTTCAGGGTTAAAAGAAAATCAGCAAGTTTATCGAGATAATGTTTGAAAACCTCGTGTTTTGTTCCGCCTGGCAAAATTGATTTTACCACTTCTTTTGACGAAACGTCCCACGAAGAACCGCCGGTTAACGGGTTGCGCAGGTGCCAGCTGATGGTGTTTATTCCGCCACGGTCATAAACTGTTTTTATCCAATCCTTAATTTTATCAAAATGCACCGAATCGAGACTGTAAGCATCGCCCAGTTCGATATGACCAAGTTCCCAGCCATAAACCGCCGGGAAATCGCCGCAAACATCTTTCACGTCCGATCTACCTACTTCGTAAACCCAGCCTTCACCATAAGCAAGTGCATCCTGGTGACCAAACATGAGACCCTTATCTTTCAATTTGGCCAGGTTTTGGTACAGTTTTATGGTTTCAGGTGTGGCTTTTGGGTCGGTAGGACAATGTTGTGCAGATACAATATTGTAGTAAAACAGAATTAAAAATAAAACGTACAAAGAATGTTTTCTGATTTTCATATAGTTTAAATTTATTGGTTTTTCTGATTTCAAATTTAAACTAATTCATAAATGATGAAAAAGTCTTAAATAAATAAAGATAATCTTAGCTTAATTTCGTAATTTGGCATAGAAATCTTGAAAAAACATATTAAAAACTAAATTTTTAAAAATGAAAAACTACTATTTGCTTACACTTGGAATGATTTTTCTGCTTTTAGCATCGTGCGACAAAATAAAAGATGCAACAACAGTTGAAATTGAAACCGATTTGGAAGTTGAAATACCGATTACCACGACAGGTAATTCAAATGCAACCAAATCGGCCGATGCAGGAATTAATGCCTTTTTGTATGGTGGTACAGCCACTTTTTCACTTGCTGAAAACGAAGATTTATCAGATTATATCAATAACATCGACGATATTATTGTGGATGGTGTAGCTTCAATTCAGATAAATGGTGTACCTGCTGATGGTTCAATTAATTCATGCCTGCTGAAATACGGAATTTCCCCGACAGCCGGAACCACTGCTTTAAATCTTACCACACCCATTACAGCAAACAATGGAGTAATTTCGATTACAGATGTAGCCTGGATTAACAGCCTGATTAGCACTTTGAAGCAAAACATGAAGGCATCTTATAAATTTGATGTCAGCGGAAACGCCAGCTTCGATGTAAATCATGTAATTAAAATTAAAGTACCGGTTGTTATCAAAGCAAATCCGCTTTAATAAACGGTTGAAATTTATAGGTCTGAAATCGTTTCTGATGTAATTCACAATTGATATTTTATTATGAATTACGACCAGTTAATGGTCATGAAACGATTTCAGATTTTTTTTTGCTTTAATCCGGCATTTGCAGCTCATCGTTTTTTAGGAATGAATTTCGCAATTTGTAATTTACAATTTGTAAATCGCAATTTGTAACTTACATTTTACGAATCGAATAATGCTTTGTATCCATCTTAAAAATACCGACCCGTATTTCTGCCTTGCAGCCGAAGAATACCTGCTGAAGAATTTTGAGGATGATATTTTTATGCTCTGGCAAAGCGAAAACGCGGTGGTACTGGGCAAACACCAGAATGCGATGGCCGAAATCAACCACCGGTTTGTACACAAAAACAACATTGCCGTTTGCCGCCGGATTTCGGGTGGTGGAACAGTTTTTCACGATGCGGGAAACGTAAATTTCTCGTTTATTAAAAATGTTAAAAGTCCGGCTGAAATCAGTTTTAAAGTGTTCACTGCCCCAGTGGTTGAAGCGCTGGCAAAACTTGGAATTGAAGCCACAACTTCCGGGCGCAACGATTTGCTGATTGACGGGCTTAAAATCTCTGGAAACGCCGAGCATGTTTATAAAAACAGGGTTTTGCACCACGGCACGCTGCTTTTCTGTTCCGACCTCAAAAACCTCGGACAAGCCATAAAAGTTACTCCCGGAAAATACGAAGGGAAAGCTGTACAATCCAATCGCAGTCCGGTGGCCAACATTTCGCAGTTTCTGAAAACAACGATGACAACCATTGAATTCATTCAGTTTTTGCTGGTTGTTCAGCTTGAAATTCAGGGAAACAGTTTATATCATCTGAATGAAAATGATATTCAGATCGTTGAAAAACTGGCCGTTGAAAAATTTCGTACCTGGGAATGGAATTTTGGTTATTCGCCAAAATATACTTTCAGAAATGAAGTGGTAATTGATGGAAAACTGCTTTCAATTCGGCTGGTGGTTGAAAAAGGGGTGATTGTGGAGGCAGAGATTGGAGGAGAGTATTTTTCAGCGATTCAATCAGAATTGGTGCGGAAAAATCTACTAATAAGGCATAGTTTTAATGAGCTAAAGAAAATTTTTTCTGATGCAGAAAATCAAATTTTTTATTCCTTTTTCTGATAGTAAGTGTGCAAATATATTCAAGTCTGAAGCTTACGATACATAACAAAAACGTGCCGCAAACCCAAATTTGCAGCACGTTTTATTCTAATCTTCAAGATTCTAATCTTCCAATATTACTTTGGCATCGGATATCCTTCTAGTTTCTTCAAATTCTTTGCAATTTCTTCTTCCGGATATTCGTAGTCATTTAATTCTCCATTCAGGTATTTGTTGTAGCCAACCAAATCCATCAAACCATGTCCGCTAAAGTTGAAAAGAATTACTTTTTCCTTGCCTTCTTCCTTTGCCTTTTTTGCTTCGCGAATGGCAACTGCAATGGCGTGTGTTGTTTCAGGCGCTGGAATAATACCTTCGGTTTTCGAGAATAAAAGACCGGCTTCGAAACACTCGCTTTGGTGAATTGCCTGGGCTTCCATTAATCCGTCGCGCAGGGCGGCACTTACTAATGGCGCCATTCCGTGGTAACGTAATCCACCGGCATGAATAGGTGCAGGTACAAAATTATGTCCCAAACTGTTCATTGCCAAAAGTGGTGTCATTTGAGCCACATCACCGTGGTCGTAAATAAATGGCGCTTTGGTTAATGTGGGGCAGCTAAACGGTTCGGCACCAATAATCTGAATGTTTGCACCGTGAATTTTTTCGTACATAAACGGGAACGAAATACCGGCAAAGTTACTGCCACCACCGCAGCAGCCAATTACTATGTCGGGGTTTTTAATACCCACTTTTGCCAGCTGTTTTTTGGCTTCCAAACCAATAATTGTCTGGTGCAACATCACGTGGTTCAACACCGAACCCAGCGAATAACGGGTTCCACCGGTTGGGTCGGTAACGGCAGCTTCAACAGCTTCCGAAATGGCAATTCCCAAGCTTCCGGGAGTATCGGGGAAATGAGCAAGAATATCGCGTCCGGCCTGTGTTTCCCTGCTTGGGCTGGCAATACATGTTCCGCCCCAGGTTTCCATCATCATTTTACGGAACGGTTTCTGGTCGAAACTTACGCGAACCATGAATACTTTACATTCTATTCCGCCCAATTGTGCGCAGGCATACGAAAGGGCCGAACCCCACTGTCCGGCGCCGGTTTCGGTAGTCAGTTTTTTTATGCCAAATTCTTTATTATACCATGCCTGTGCCACGGCTGTATTGGGTTTGTGACTTCCCGCAGGAGAAACACTTTCGTTTTTGTAGTAGATTTTTGCCGGTGTTCCCAGCGCTGCTTCCAGTTCGTATGCACGAATCAGCGGACTTGGGCGCCACTGTTTTAAAATATCGCTGATTGGAGTTGGAATATCTATCCAACGTTCCTGGCTAACTTCCTGCTCTATCAGGTTCATAGGGAAAACAGGTGCCAGCATTTCGGGTGTTACAGGCACTCCGCCGGGTCCCAGCGGCGGGTTTAACGGGGTTGGCAGATCGGGCGAAAGGTTGTACCATTGTTTTGGCATCTCCGACTCATCGAGAAAAATCTTCTTTATTCTTGTCATGATTTGTAATTTTTGGTTAATGATTTATTATTTTTTGTTTCAATACTCAGTGCTCAAATCTCAAAGTCTCTAAACAGAAAAAGGGACTTCCCGCATACACGCAGCAAATCCCTTTTCCCGGCCTCACGACCGCAAAACAATATGTTGTTCTCGCGCTTCCATTTTCACGTTGCGCCAGCTCCATTCTTTTCCGTATAAAGGCTCTTTGTACATATCTGTCTTAAGTTCAGTTCGTAAAACTAATGATAATTTTTTTTCAGCCAAATCAAATCATGTGATTTAAAAACTGATTTTGTCATTCGGTTTGAATACCTATTTTTGCAGCTTGTTTAAAAACAGAAATTTAAGATGAACAAACAAACCGTTTTAAGCGGAATTCGCCCCACAGGGTTTTTGCACCTCGGCAACTATTTTGGTGCAGTACGCAGTTTTGTAAAAATGCAGTACGATTACAACTGCTTCTTTTTTATTGCCGATATTCATTCGCTCACAACCCACCCGACTCCCGAAAACCTGCAAGCCGGTGTGAAACAGGTTCTGGCCGAGTATCTTGCCTGCGGAATAGACCCCGAAAAAGCGACTATTTTTATCCAGAGTGACGTGCCCGAAGTTTCGGAATTGTATGCTTTTCTGAATATGAATGCTTATTTGGGTGAACTGGAGCGCACCACTTCGTTTAAAGACAAAGCCCGTCAGCAGCCCGACAACGTAAATGCAGGTTTGTTGACTTACCCGGTGCTGATGGCCGCCGATATCCTGATTCACAAAGCCAATTTTGTGCCGGTGGGTAAGGACCAGGAGCAAAACCTTGAAATGGCACGAAAATTTGCGCAGCGTTTTAATTACATGTACAAAACCGAAGTTTTTCCACTTCCGAAACCATATACTTTCGATGGAAAAGACATGATAAAAGTACCCGGATTGGATGGCAGCGGGAAAATGGGGAAATCGGAAGGTAACGCGATTAACCTTTACGAAGACCCAAAAGATATCCGCAAAAAAGTGATGCGGGCGGTTACCGATTCGGGGCCAACAGAACCCAACCAGCCAAAAACCGAACCGGTTGAAAATCTGTTTACTTTGCTGAAAATTGTGTCAACACCCGACACGGTAGCGCATTTCGATGCGTTGTACAACAATTGCGAAATTCGTTACGGCGACCTTAAAAAACAATTGGCCGAAGATATTATTGCTTACACAGCGCCCATTCGCGAGCGGATTATTGAAAATCTGAAAAATGAGGCGTACCTTGGCAAAGTGGCAAAACTGGGTGCCGAAAAAGCACGTGAATCAGCTGTTCGTACACTGCAGGAAGTAAAAGAGGTTATCGGATTCAAAAGGCTTTTCTAACAAAAAGCATCATACCCCATATGATTTTGGCCGGGCTGTTGCCTGGCCTTTTTCATGAAACCCGGTTTTCAGGAACGAAGTAAACTGAAATATGTTGGTTGAACGCCTGCCTGACGGTAGGCAGGAATTCCGACAACTTAGTTCGTCGGGATGTGAAAATTAAGCCACAGATTCACTGATTTTGAAAGAATAGAAATTAACAGGGTTTGTACAAATCAGTTGACAAGAAAATAAATGATTCGTTTAACTTTAAATTTTTAATTTGTGAATCTGTGGCATACTTTTAATTAATTTTATTGCTCATCCGTTATTATACCAGTAATTTCCAGCGACAGCAATAGTTAGCCTGTCGAATAATTTTTCTCCGAAATATCGGCGATTGAGTTTGTAGCAAAACTCATCCAAATACAATTGCAGGT